>NZ_JBRBVB010000001.1:0-215209 GCF_052825805.1 Pseudaestuariivita sp.
CAACAAAGAGCGCCTGCCTGAGCCGCTCGGCTACATCACACCAATCGAAGCAGAGGAGAAATACGAACAAGCCTTGCAGTCAGATAAAATCGTAGCTTGAAAAACGAACTCAACAGTCTCCGGCAAAACCGGGGCGGTTCACCGAAGCGCAAATTCGATGCTGCTGCGCGCATCACCACTTGCCTCTTATCAAGGCAGTCTGCATGATTTGAGGCAGCGCCCGTAGCATCGCTTGGGAGAGCACGCCCGCCGCGCCGGTTGCGATTGTCCGCACCCGGCAGGCAGGCAGGATGCACGGCGCCTATGAGGGAGAACACCATGCTCAAACGTTTGCTCGCGGCTGCCGCCGCCTCTGCCGTGATGGCCACTGCCGCCTCCGCGGAAACCGATGTGCCCTTTGCACTCGACTGGAAATTCGAAGGGCCCTCCGCGCCCTACTTTGCCGCCATCGACAATGGCCATTTCGCGGATGCCGGCCTCGCGGTCGAAATCTCGGCCGGCCAGGGCTCGCTTGACGCGATCCCGAAGGTCGCCACCGGCGCCTTCCCGATGGGCTTTGCCGACATCAACTCGTTGATCAAGTTCCTCGATCAGAACCCCGGCGCGCCCGTGACCGCCGTGATGATGGTCTACGACAAGCCGCCCTTCGCCATTATCGGGCGCAAGTCGCTTGGCGTCTCGGAACCCAAGGACCTCGAAGGCCGCGTCCTCGGCGCACCGCCCCCCGACGGCGCCTGGGCGCAGTTCCCGGCCTTTGCCACGGCCAACGACCTCGATGTGGACGCGATCACCGTCGAGCCGGTGGGCTTTCCCACTCGCGAGCCAATGCTGGCCGAAGGTAACGTGGCGGCTGTGACCGGCTTCTCCTTCTCGTCCTTCCTCAACCTCGTGCGCCTCGGCGTGCCGGAGGATGACATCTCGACGATCCTGATGGCCGACAACGGGCTTTCGCTCTACGGCAACGCGATCATCGTGAACACCGACTTCGCGGAGGCCAACCCGGAGATCGTGACCGGCTTCCTGACCGCAGTCGCGGCAGGCTGGAAAGACGCAATCGCGATGCCCGGCGCCGCCATCGAGAGCCTGATCGAGCGCAACCCCGCCGCCGACGCCGCCCTCGAAGAGCGCCGCCTGCAGCTCGCCATTGACGCAAACGTCGCCACCGACTTTGCCATGGCCAACGGCATGGGCGGGATCGACGCGGACCGTATGGCAAAGGCACTGGAGCAACTCGCCGAAACCTACGAGTTCCAGAACGCACCTGACGCCAGCCTCTACTTCACCGACGCGTACCTGCCCGCCGCTGACGCGCGGATGTTGAAGTAAGTTCTAAGTCCAATGCCTCCGGCGGGGATATTTCTCGCCAGAAGAAGATAAAGACCCGCGTGTCCTTCTTCTGGCCGTCAAATATCCCCGCCGGAGGCTCCCCAAGGCCGCCCCCATGACCGACGCCCTGATTGAGATCCGTAACGTCCGCCACGCGTACCAGACCCAGGACGGCCCTTTGCCCGTGCTGGACGGTCTCGACATCTCGGTACCCGAGGGCGGTTTTGTCGCCGTCGTAGGGCCTTCGGGGTGTGGCAAGTCCACGCTGACCCGGCTTGTGGCAGGGCTGATGAAGCCTGACGAGGGCGAGGTTTTTTTACATGGCGAGAGGGTCAAGGGACCCAAGTCGACCGTTGGCATGGCGTTTCAAAACCCGGTGATGCTCGAATGGCGGACGGTGCTTGAGAACGTGCTCTTGCCGCTCGAGATCGTGCCGACCAAGCTCTCGAAGGCAGCGCAGAAGGACCGCGCGCGGCATCTGTTGTCGCTGGTGGGTCTCGAAGGGTTCGAGGACAAGCGCCCTTCGGAGCTCTCGGGTGGGATGCGGCAGCGCGCTTCGCTGTGCCGGGCCATCGTGCATCAGCCCGAGGTGCTCATCCTAGATGAACCCTTTGGCGCGCTCGATGCCTTCACGCGCGAGGACCTCTGGCAGACCATGCACAAGGTCAAGGAGGAAGAGCCCTTCACTGGCGTTCTCATCACCCACGACCTGCGCGAATCGATCTTTCTGGCCGATCAGGTAGTCGTTCTTTCAGGCCGGCCTGCTCGCACGCAGTACGTCATGGACATCCCGTCGAACGGCCCCCGCGTGCTCGACGATCTCTACACGCCCGAAGCGGCCGAACGGCTCAACATCCTGCGCCACCAGATCCAGATCGCCCAAGGGCGCAGTCCCGCCGAGGAGACTGCAGCATGACCCCTCGCGCCATTCTCGTACCACTCTCGGCACTCGTGATATTCGGCCTCTTCTGGGAGTTCCTCGTCTGGGTGAACGGCTGGCCGAACTACAAGATGGCCTCGCCCTCGGACCTCTGGCCCGCCTTCTGGAAGTTCCGCTGGCTCTTTCTCGAATACGGCTGGGACACGCTCTGGCGCACCGTCGTCGGCCTGATCATTGCGGTGATATTCGGCGTCGCGCTCGGCATGGTCATGGGCTTTTCGCGCACCATGCGCGACGCGCTCTACCCGCTGCTCGTGGGATTCAACGCCATCCCAAAGGCCACGGTGGTTCCGATCATCGCGCTCCTCTTCGTCGGGCAGCACGACATGAACACGATCCTGATCGCGTTCCTGATTTCTTTCTTTCCCATCGCCGTGTCCGTCTCAATCGGGCTTTCGACGCTCGAGCCGGAGTACCGCGACATCCTTGCGGCCCTCGGCGCCTCCAAGATGACGATCTTCTGGAAAATCGCCCTGCCGAAGACCCTCCCGGAGTTCTTTGGCGCGCTCAAGGTCGCGGTCACGCTCGCCTTCATCGGAACCAACCTGATGGAGATTGTCGAGCCGCACGGGCGCGGCCTTGGCCACCTCTTTGACTCGGGGAAAATCTCTGCCGACTACCCGCTGATGTTCGCCGTCCTGATCGCGCTCGCGCTGATGGGGATCGTGCTCTACTACGTGGTGGTCGCGCTCGAGAAGGTGTTTGCCGGCTGGGCGGAGCGTCAGCCCACCTGACTGCCGCAGGCTCAAAGCGCAACACTTGTAAGGTGGGCATCTGCCCACCCCCTTCCCTCGGCACTGCGCACGGCCTAGAAGGCGGCAAAGCCCGAGGGACACGCCATGCGCCGCGCCGAGATCACACGCAAGACCGCCGAGACCGACATCTCCGTCCAGATCGACCTCGACGGGACCGGAGCCTACGACAACCAGACGGGCGTCGGGTTCTTTGATCACATGCTCGATCAGCTCGCGCGGCACGCGCTGATCGACATGACCATCCGCTGCGAAGGCGACCTGCACATCGACGACCACCACTCGGTGGAGGACGTGGGCATCGCGCTCGGCCAGGCGCTCACACAGGCGCTTGGCGACAAGAAGGGCATTCGCCGCTACGGCTCCTGCCATCTGCCGATGGACGACGCGCAGGTGCGCTGTGCGCTCGACCTCTCGGGGCGGCCTTTCCTTGTGTGGAACGTGGACTTCCCCACGGCCAAGATCGGGACATTCGACACCGAGTTGGTGCGCGAGTTCTTCCAGGCGTTTGCCACGCACGGCGGGATCACGCTGCACGTGGACCAGCTCCACGGGATCAACAGCCACCACATCGCCGAGGCAGCGTTCAAGGCAGTTGCGCGCGCGCTGCGTGAAGCCGTCGAGAATGACGCCCGCCGCGCGGATGCCATCCCGTCGACCAAAGGGTCGCTTTAGGCAATGACCACGGCGATCATCGACTACGACAGCGGCAACCTGCACTCCGCTCACAAGGCGTTTGCGCGCATGGCCGCCGAGGCGGACGCGGGCGAGGTCACCGTCACCTCCGACCCCGAGGTCATCTCTAAAGCCGACCGGATCGTGCTGCCTGGTGACGGCGCCTTCCCCGCCTGCCGACGGGCGCTCTTTGACCACCGCGGCGTCTTCGAGGCGATGGAGGAGGCGCTCGTCACCCACGCCCGCCCCTTCTTCGGCATTTGCATCGGGATGCAGATGCTGGCCACGAAGGGGCTCGAGTACAGTGAGACGCTCGGATTCGACTGGATCGGCGGCACGGTGGCGCCGATCACGCCGAGCAACACGAGCCTGAAGGTCCCGCATATGGGGTGGAACGATCTGGTGCTCGAGGCCTCGCATCCCGTTCTCGACGGGATCGCAACCGGCGATCACGCCTATTTCGTGCACTCGTTCCAGTTCGAGGTCGATGACCCCGCACACCGCATCGCGCATGTGGATTATGCCGGCGACATCACGGCCATCGTCGCACGCGACACGCTGGTCGGCACGCAGTTTCACCCGGAGAAAAGCGCGGCCACGGGCCTGCGCATGATCCGCAACTTTTTGACGTGGCGGCCCTGACGGGACAGCCATTGTCGGTTTTCAGGCGGAAGCGCCCTGCCCGCCCGCCTAGTCTGGACCCATGCGCCTGATCCTTACCCTCGCCGCGCTTTACCTGTCGGTGATCCTGCTCCAGCTCTCCTCCGGCGGCGTCGGCCCACTCGACGCGCTCTCGGGGCTGGCGCTGGGGTTCACGACGCCGCAGATCGGCCTTCTGGGGTCCGCGCATTTCATCGGGTTCTTCATCGGCTGCTGGTGGGCGCCGCGCCTGATGGGCAGCGTCGGGCCGTCCCGGGCCTACGCGACGTTTACCGCGCTCGGTGCGATGGGGCTCTTGGCGCACACGCTGACGGATGCGCCGCTGGCCTGGGCCGTCTTTCGCGTCGCCTCGGGCATCTGCATCGCCGGCAGCTACACCGTGATCGAGGCGTGGCTGCAGGCGCGCGCCACCAACGAGACGCGCGGCCGGGCCATGGGCACCTACCGCTTCATCGACCTCGGCGCATCGCTGGCCGCGCAAGGCATGATCGGCGTGCTCGAGCCCGGCGCCTACGTCTCCTACAATATCCTCGCGCTGATCTGTTGCGCCGCGATCCTGCCGATGGCCGTCACGCGCCTCGCGCCGCCGCCTGTGGGCGATCACCCGCGCCTCGACCCGCGACTGCCGCTGCGTCTGTCCCCGCTCGCCGTGGCCGCCGTGCTGGTGGCCGCGCTCGGCACCGCGTCCTTTCGCATGATCGGCCCGGTCTATGGCGAGAATGTCGGCCTGCCGCCCGGCCAGATCGCGCTCTTTCTTGCTGCCTTCATCGGAGGCGGGGCGCTGTCGCAGTACCCGGTGGGCTGGCTCGCGGACAAGTACGACCGGCGCTGGGTGCTGATCTGGCTGTCGGTGGCCGCGATTGGCTCGAGCCTCCTGACGGCGCTGCTCCCACCCGGAGGCGCAGGCCAGGTGCTCGCGCTCTCGGCACTCTTCGGCTTCACCTCGATGCCGATCTTCTCGGTGGCCGCCGCCCACGCACACGATTTTGCGCGCGGCGATCAGCGGGTCGAGCTGTCGGCGGCGTTGATGTTCTGGTACGCGCTCGGCGCCATCGCCGCGCCGCTCGCCGCCTCCTGGCTGATGGCGCAAGCCGGGCCGGCCGCGCTCTTCTGGCTGATCTCCGCGGGCCACGCGGCGCTTGTGGTTTTCGGCCTGATGCGGATGCGCGTGCGCGCCGCGCCCGAGGACCGCACCAACTATGTCTACGCGCCGCGCACCTCGTTCCTGATCGGGCGCCTCCTGGGTAAAAGCCGCGATAAGTGATCTGGCCCCGGGCGGGCCAAGCCTATATCACGCGCAGGACCCTAGACCCGGACGCGCCGATGACCCGCCACCTGATCACCTCCGCCATTCCCTACATCAACGGGATCAAGCACCTCGGAAACCTCGTCGGCAGCCAGCTGCCCGCCGACCTCTACGCCCGCTACCAGCGCGCGCGTGGGAACGAAGTGCTCTTTCTCTGCGCCACCGACGAGCATGGCACCCCTGCCGAACTCGCTGCTGCGAAGGCGGGCAAACCCGTGGCCGAGTTCTGCGCCGAGATGCACGAGGTCCAGGCCAGGATCGCGGACGGCTTCCGGTTGTCCTTCGACCACTTTGGGAGGTCCTCGTCACAGCAGAACCGACGCCTGACCCAGCACTTTGCAGGGCGCCTGGCGGAGGCAGGGCTGATCGAGGAAGTCTCTGAAGCCCAAGTCTATTCGAACGCCGACGGACGCTTCCTGCCGGACCGGTACATCGAGGGCACCTGCCCCAACTGCGGCTACGAGCACGCGCGCGGCGACCAGTGCGAGAACTGCACCAAGCAGCTCGACCCGACCGACCTGATCAACCCGCGCTCGGCAATCTCCGGCTCGACCGATCTGGAGGTGCGCGAGACAAAGCACCTTTACCTCCGCCAGTCCCAGATGCGCGACCAGCTGAATGCCTGGATCGACAGCAAGAGCGACTGGCCGGTTCTAACCACGTCGATCGCCAAGAAGTGGCTGAACGACGGCGACGGCCTGCAAGACCGCGGCATCACGCGCGACCTCAGCTGGGGCGTGCCGGTCAAGCGCGGGTCCGACGATTGGCCGGGCATGGAGGGCAAGGTGTTCTACGTCTGGTTCGACGCCCCCATCGAGTACATCGCCTGCGCCGAGGAATGGCAGGACGCCGGCAAGGGCTCTGACTGGGAGCGCTGGTGGCGCACGGACAAAGGCGCGTCCGACGTGCGCTACACGCAGTTCATGGGCAAGGACAACGTGCCTTTCCACACGCTCAGTTTTCCAGCGACGATCCTCGGCTCCGGCGAGGATTGGAAGCTGGTCGATTACATCAAATCCTTCAATTACCTCAACTACGACGGCGGTCAGTTCTCGACCTCGAAAGGCCGTGGCGTGTTCCAGGATCAGGCGCTCGAGATCCTGCCCGCGGACTACTGGCGCTGGTGGCTCCTGAGCCACGCGCCGGAAAGCTCGGATGCCGAGTTCACCTGGGAGGCGTTCCAAAAGGATGTAAACAAGGACCTCGCGGATGTGCTCGGCAACTTCGTCAGCCGCATCACCAAGTTCTGCCGCTCCAAATTCGGCGAAGAGGTCCCGACAGGCGGCGCCTTTGGCCCCGAAGAGGAGACGCTCGTCGCGACCTTACAGGCGCGCCTCGCGGCCTATGAAGCGCATATGGAGGCCATCGAAGTGCGCAAGGCGGCCGGTGAGCTGCGCGCGATGTGGGTTGCAGGCAACGAGTACCTGCAATCCGCCGCGCCCTGGTCGACGTTCAAGACCGATCCAGAGGCGGCCGCTGCGCAAGTGCGGCTGGGCCTCAACCTCATCCGCCTTTACGCGATCCTCTCGGCGCCCTTCGTGCCGGACGCCGCGGAGACGATGATGCAGGCGATGGGCTCGGACGACTGGAGTTGGCCGACGGATGTGGCCGCAGCCCTGCAAGCCCTGCCGGCAGGGCATGGCTTCACCGTACCGGACGTGCTTTTTGCCAAGATCACGGACGAAGCGCGAGAAGACTGGCAAGAGCGTTTCTCGGGCACGCGCGACTGAAAACGTTGCAGCAAATTCAATGCCGCCCTCCCGAGGGGAGTTTACTTGGGAAGATGAAGCGGAACGTGAGCTCTTCATCTTCCCAGAAAAACTCCCCCCGGAGGGCCGATTTACCAAAAGCCGTCAGGATGGTGGTGAGCGCCCCTTCCCCCGGTGGCAGTCGCGTGTCAGTCTCCGCGTAGCGAGGGACCTGAGATGCCGATCACGACTGCTATCTTTGACGCCTATGGCACTCTTTTTGACGTGGCAGCGGCGGCGCGCGAGGCGGCGGGCGAGCCGGGACGAGAGGCTTTTGCCGAGGCGTGGCCGCAGGTGGCAAGAGACTGGCGGCTCAAGCAACTGCAGTACACCTGGCTGCGGGCCGTCCAAGGCGCGCATTGTGATTTCTGGCAGGTCACGCAGGACGGGCTCGATTGGGCGCTGGAGGCGGCGGGGCTGGCGGAGCCGGAGCTGCGCGCGCGGCTGTTGCAGCTTTACTGGGAGCTGTCCGCTTACCCGGAGGTGCCGGGCATGTTGCAGGCGTTGAAGGCGCGTGGGCTGGCGACGGGTATTCTTTCCAATGGCTCGCCCGCGATGCTGGAGGGGGCTGTGCAGTCGGCGAGGGTCGGAGACGTGCTGGACGCGGTGCTGAGTGTGGAGGACGTGGGCGTCTTCAAGCCCGCCAGTGTGGTCTATGACATGGTCGGCGCGCGGTTCAGGTGCGCACCCGGTGAGGTGCTCTTTGTCTCGTCCAATGGCTGGGACGCGGCGGCGGCGGCGGCTTACGGGTTCCGTACGGTGTGGGTGAACCGGGCGGGGGAACCGGTGGACCGGTTGCCGGGCAAGCCTGAGACCATCCTAACGGATCTGACGCGCATCCCGGAGGTGATCTGATGGCGCATTTTACCACGTCGGACCGGCTGTCGATTTACTACGAAGATGAAGGCCAAGGACTGCCGGTGCTGTGCCTGTCGGGGCTGACGCGGGATGGGCGGGACTTTGACTATGTTGCACCGCATCTGACGGATGTGCGGCTCATTCGGATGGATTACCGCGGACGGGGGCGTTCGGAGTTTGGCGACTGGCGCGACTACACCCTGCAGCGAGAGGGGATGGACGCGCTGGAGCTGCTCGATCATCTGGGGATCGCACAGGCTGCGATCCTCGGGACCTCGCGTGGGGGGCTGATCGCCATGGGGCTGGCGGCCACCGTCAAGGCGCGGCTGCTGGGCGTTGCGTTGAATGACATCGGGCCGGAGCTGGACCCGAAAGGGCTGACCAACATCATGGGTTACCTTGGCCGGGCGCCGGTCTGGAAGACGCTAGACGAAGCAGCCGAGCACCGCCCGCATGTCATGCCCGGGTTCGCCAACGTCCCGGCTGCGCGGTGGCGGGCAGAGGTGGAAAAGTTCTACGTCGAGACGCCAAACGGGCTCACGATCACCTATGATCCGCATTTGCGCGACGCGGTCGAGGCCGGAGGCGCGACACCGATGCCAGACCTCTGGCCCTTTTTCGACGCGCTGGAGGGGCTACCCGTTGCGGCGCTGCGCGGGGCGAACAGTGACCTTTTGAGTGCCGAGACATTTGCCGAGATGCAGAGGCGCCGTCCCGACATGCACGCGGCAGACGTCGCGGACCGCGGTCACGTGCCGTTTTTGGACGAGGCGGAAAGCCTCGCCGCGCTGCGCGGCTGGATTGGAGACATGACATGAATATCGAGATGATCCGCGCGGCGCAAAAGCGCCTCGACGGCCACGCGCGCAAGACGCCGCTGCTGAGCTCACCGTTTCTGGACGAGATCGCGGGGCGGCGGGTGTTTTTCAAGCCCGAGTGCCTGCAGCACACCGGCAGCTTCAAGTATCGTGGCGCGCGCAACGCAGTGGCGGCTTTGGACGATGAGACGCGGGCGCGCGGGGTGATTGCCTCGTCCTCGGGCAACCACGCGCAGGGCGTCGCACTGGCGGCGCGCGAGCATGGCGTGCCGGCGGTGATCGTGATGCCGGACGACGCGCCGCAGCTCAAGATCGCCAACACCCGCGCGCTGGGGGCGGAGGTGGTGCTCTATGACCGCGCAGCCGGCGAGGACCGGGAGGCGATCAGCGCAGACCTGGCGCAAGCGCGCGGGCTGACGCTCATCCGCCCTTTCAACGAGCCGCAGGTGATCGCGGGGCAAGGGACCTGTGGGCTGGAGATCGCCGCGCAAGCCGCCGAGCACGGCGTGTTGGAGGCGGAGGTGCTCGTCTGCTGCGGCGGGGGCGGGTTCACGGCGGGCATCGCGCTTGCGCTCGAGGCCGAAGCGCCCGGGATGCGCGTGCGCCCGGCGGAGCCGGAGGGATTCGACGACGTGAAACGCTCGCTCGAGACGGGCGCGATCCAGAGCAACGCGGCGACCAGCGGCAACATCTGCGACGCGATCATCACGCCGGCGCCGGGCGACATCACCTTTCCGATCCTGCACCGGCTTTGCGGGCCGGGGCTGACGATCACCGAAGGGCAGGCACTCGCGGCGATGTTCCACATCTTTGAACGGCTCAAGCTGGTGGCCGAACCCGGCGGTGCGGCGGCAGCGGCGGTGGCGCTCTTTGGCGGCGACCAACTGGAGAGCGACACGGTCATCTGCACCATCTCGGGCGGCAACGTGGACCCGCACATGTTCGCCCGCGCGCTCGTCAGCAAAGGCCAGCCATGAGCGCGTTCACCATCGCCAGTTTCAACGTCAAGAACCTGATCGGGCCGGATCAGGAATACTACCGTTTTCAGAGTTACACGCCCGAGGAATACGCGTGGAAGGCGGCCTGGCTCGCCGATCAGGTGCTGACTCTCGACGCGGATGTTGTTGGATTCCAAGAGATTTTCGAGGAAAGCGCGCTGCGCGACGTGATCGCCATGGCCGATGCCGAAGGGGCGGAGGCCAATGCGCAGAACGTGCCGGACGCCTCGAAACGCTACCGGCGCAAGGCGATTTTTCGCAGGCTGGCCTACACGGGGTACGGCGATGCCGCGCTCGCCTTTGCGCCGAACGTGAACGACGGCGCGCCGGGGCAGCGGCGGCCGGGGGTGGCGATCCTCGCGCGGCACGGGTTCGCGGAGCCGCCTGAGATCATTCAAGAGCTCGAAGCGCCGCTCACGATCCCCTTTTCCGCTTTGGGTGGTGCGGAGGATGGTGGCGGGTTCACCCTGAAGCGCCTGTCGCGCCCGATCCTCAAGGCGCGGGTGCGCGCGGGCGCGCATGTCGTCACGGTCTTTAACTGCCATCTCAAGTCCAAGCTGGGCGAGTATCCGCGCCCTGAGGGGGCAGACTTTGCGCCCGAGGCGGACCTAACGCGGTATGACCCGGTGGGACGCGCGGCGGGCGCGCTCAGGGCGGCGCTGCGGCGCATGGCCGAGGCGTGGGTGCTGCGGCGCGAAATCGTGACAGAGCTTGGCAAAGGCCGCCCGGTGATTGCGCTGGGTGATTTCAACGACGGGGAGCACGCGGTCTCGTCCGAGATCATCTCGGGCGAGGTGCCGTTCAAGAACTACGCCTGGATGCTGCGCCACGATGCCGAGCACGGCGGGGATCGGTATTCGGAGGCCGAGAACGAAGCGATCACCGAGGCGATCGAGGCGGTGCGGCTGCACTCGGCCGAGCACCTCTTTGTCCAGAAATCGGCGCGGGACATGGTCTTTACCACCGCATTTGGCGGGGTCTACGAGAGCATCGACCAGATTTACCTGTCGCGGCACTTCCTGCCGCGCAGCGCGCACAGCATTGGACAGATGGACTATTTCAGCGTGCTCAACGACCACCTGACCGACGGCGCGCATCCCGAAGCGCCCTACAACAAGCTCGCCTCGGACCACGGTCAGATCATGGCGCATCTGACGCTGGGGGACTGACGCGTGAGCAGGGCGGCTGACATCACAACCACCGACGTCAAAGCGACGAAGGTCTTTTTGCTGATGACGGTGATGATCGACGCCATGGGCATCGGTTTGATCATCCCCGTGATGCCTGACCTCATCCGCGAGGTGAGGGGCGCAGACCTTGGCACGGCGGCGCTTTGGGGCGGGGTCATGTCGACCGTCTTTGCGGTGATGCAGTTTCTCTTTGGCCCGGTGCTGGGCTCGCTGAGCGATCGCTATGGGCGCCGCGTCGTGCTGATGACGTCGCTGGTGTTCATGGTGCTCGACTACCTCTTGATGGCGATTGCTGGCACGATCTGGCTCTTGCTGCTTGGCCGAGTGATCGGCGGGATCACGGCAGCGACCCAGGCGACGGCATCCGCCTGCATGGCCGACATCTCCGCCCCCGAGGACAAGGCCAAGAATTTCGGCCTCATCGGCGCAGGCTTTGGCGCGGGCTTCGTGCTCGGTCCGCTCATGGGCGGCTTTCTGGGAGAGTTCGGCACCCGCGCGCCGTTCTATGCCGCCGCGGCACTTGCGGCGCTGAACCTGGCGCTGGGGTACATGGTGCTGCGCGAGACGCTGCCGGCGGAGAAACGCCGCCCGTTCAACTGGCGCCGGGCCAACCCGTTCGGCGCGGCCAAGTCGGTGTCGGCCCTGCCGGGCGCGGGCCGCCTCCTGGTCGTTTTCTTCTTTTTCCAGCTCGCCTTTGTCGTCTATCCGGCGGTCTGGTCCTACTACGCGCTCGAGCGTTATGGCTGGGAGCCGGGCACGATCGGGCTATCGCTGGCGCTCTTCGGCATCTCCTTCGGGCTGGTGCAGGGTCTGCTGATCGGACCGGTCATCAAGCGGTTCGGGGAGAAGAAAACCGTCACCGGCGGGCTCATCTTCGACGTCGCCGCCTTTGCGGTGATCGGGTTCATCTCGTCGGGCACCTGGGCGCTGATCCTGGTGCCGATCACCTCGCTCGCCGCCGTGGTTGTGCCGGCGCTTCAGGGCATCCTCTCCAAGCAGGTGGGGCCGGAGGCGCAGGGCGAGCTGCAGGGTGTGCTGACCTCCGCCGGGGCGATGGCGGCGATCCTGTCGCCGATGATGATGACCACTGCGTTCTTTGCTTTCACAGGCGACAGCGCGGTGTACCTGCCCGGCGCGCCCTTCTTTCTGGCTGCGGCTTTGGCAGCGGCGGCGCTCTGGGTGTTCTGGTCGTGGCAAAGCGCGCCCGAGTGACGTTGCGGCACCGGGCCGTCGCCTTGGTATGTGCCTGACTTTCCCGGCAAAAGGTCGCAAACGGACGCGCGCCTGTCGCGTTCTCGCCCGCACGGTGGCGGGACGTTTCTTGCAAAGGCCCCACCGATGACCCCGATCAAAGCTGCCGTGTGCCGCGCCTTCGGCGCGCCGCTGTCGATTGAAACAGTCCACCTGCGCGCACCCACAGGCGTCGAGGTCGAGGTGGCGCTGGAAGCGGTGGCGATCTGCCATTCGGACATCACCTATGCCGAGGGCGGCTGGGGCGGCGACTTGCCTGCGGTCTACGGCCACGAGGCGGCAGGGCGCATCACGGCCGTCGGCGCGGGCGTGCGCGGGCTGTCGGTTGGGGATCCGGTTGTCGTCACGCTGATCCGTGCCTGCGGAGCTTGCCCGTCCTGCGCGTCGGGGCGCCCGGTGGGGTGCGAGACGCCTGCGGACCCGGCCTCCACCCCGCTACGCACCGAGGGCGGTGAGACCATCGTCCAGGCGATGAACTGCGGCGCCTTTGCCGAGAAGGTCGTCGTGGAGCAGAGCCAGGTGGTGCGCCTGCCCGAGGGCATTGACATGCCGGCGGCCTCCCTTCTTGCGTGCGGCGTAATCACGGGCGTCGGCGCTGTGGTGAACGCCGCGAGCCTGCGCGCGGGCGAGGACGTGGTGGTGATCGGCGCGGGCGGCGTCGGGCTCAACGCGATCCAGGGCGCGCGCATCGCCGGTGCGCGCCGCATCGTGGCCGTCGACATGACCGAGGACAAATTGGAGACCGCCAAGGCGTTTGGTGCGACCGATGGCGTGCTGGCGAGCGACGCAAAGCCCTGGCGCGCCGCGATCAAGGCGATGGGCCGCGGTGCGGACGTGGTCGTCGTCACGGTGGGCGCCATTCCGGCCTATGACCAGGCGCCCCGCTATCTGGCGAACAAGGGCCGGGTCATCATGGTCGGGATGCCGCATTCGGGCGCCATTTCCACCTACGAGCCGGTGATCCTCGCCGCGACGGGTCAGGGCATGACGGGCTCCAAGATGGGCGACGTGGTGATCCAGCGCGATATTCCTTGGATGGTGGACATGTACGCGCAAGGCCGGCTCAAGCTCGACGAGCTCGTCTCGCGGACTTGGGCTTTGGAAGAGATCAACGACGCGATTGCCGATACCAAGGCGGGTGGCGCGCGGCGCAATGTGATCGTCTTTTGAGGGGTGCTTGCGGCAGATCGGCCCTCCGGGGGGAGTTTATTTTGGAAGATGAAGCTTAGGGCGCTGCGATGAAACTGGCTGACCTCGACGTGATCGTGACCGCGCCGCCTGCTCCAGGCTGGGGCGGGCGTTACTGGATTTTGGTGAAGGTCACCACGGCCTGCGGGATCACGGGCTGGGGCGAGTGCTATGCGGCGAGCGTCGGGCCGGTCGCCATGGAGGCGGTGATCCGGGACGTCTTTGCGCGCTATTTCCAGGGGGAGAGCCCCGAAAACGTGGAGCGGCTCTTTCGGCGAGTCTACTCGTCCGGCTTCACCCAGCGGCCGGATCTGACGGTGATGGGCGCGTTTTCGGGGCTCGAGATCGCCTGTTGGGACATCCTCGGCAAGGCGCGGGAGCGGCCGGTCTGGGCGCTCATCGGCGGTCGGATGTGGGATCAGGTGCGGCTTTACACCTACCTTTACCCGCTCGAGCAGCACCGGGTGGCGGACTTTTGGACCTCGCCGGAGATGGCGGCCGAGTGTGCGGTGGAGATGGTTCGGCAGGGCTACACCGCTGTCAAGTTCGACCCGGCCGGGCCTTATACGATGCGCGGCGGGCATCAGCCTGCGATGGGGGATATTTCCCTGTCGGTGGCGTTCTGCAGAGCGATCCGAGAGGCGGTGGGCGACCGGGCCGATCTGCTCTTTGGCACGCACGGCCAGTTCAACACGGCGGGCGCGATCCGGCTGGGTCAGGCGCTCGAGCCGTATCTGCCGCTCTGGTACGAAGAGCCGATCCCGCCCGATCACATCGACCAGTTCCGCCCGGTCGTGGACGCGGTGCGCATCCCGGTGGCGACAGGCGAGCGGATGACGACCAAGGCCGAGTTCGCCGCTGCCTTGCGTGCCGGGGTGGCGATCCTGCAGCCGGCGCTGGGGCGGTCAGGCGGGATTTGGGAGACCAAGAAGATCGCGGCGCTGGCGGAGGTGCACAACGCGCAGATGGCGCCGCATTTGTACGCTGGGCCGGTCGAATGGGCGGCGAACCTGCATCTCGCGACGGCCTGCCCGAACACGCTCATCGCTGAGACGATCGAGACGCCGTTCCACGACGCGCTGATCAAGGGCAGCATCCGGGTGGAGTGCGGGCATGTGGCGCTGGGAGAGGCCCCGGGGCTCGGGATTGAGGTGGACGAGGCTTTGGCGCGCGCGCATCCCTACACGGGCGACGGCCTGCACCTGCAGATGCAGGATGACCCCTGTGATTATGTACATGGGAACAACTTTGCCGGGGGTGCTCCGGTCAAGGCGTAAGGCACAAGCCGGTTTTGGCGGTGCCCACCTTACGGGCAAGTAACGGGAGTGCAGTGGCTTACAGCGGGCGAGCTTTAGCCCAACGCAAGAGAAACATCAGTTCACGCGCCGGCCCAAGGGGTGGCGCATCGCGCCGCCCGTTTTGCCAAAGGCAAACCTAAGGTTTGACGGGGGCGGGTCGGCGCGGCCTGACGGTTCCCGTCAGGCGGGCGCTTTGATTTAGGCCAGTGCGTATAAGGTTTGAGAAGACCCACTGTTCGGCACCGGCACCGCCTTCCTTACCGGGAAGCGAAGGGAGGACCTCAGTGTGGAGCGACGGCACTGCCCACCTTACTTCGAACTCATCTAATCCCAAAGGCTTCCAGCAAAGCATCAAGCGCAGGGACAAGTCGCGCCCCCGCGCCTGATCAAACTCACGCCGCGCGGTCCCAAGGGCGGGTGTAGGCGCCCAGGACGTGCGTGATCGCGTCGTCGTCGGCCTTGCCCGAGACCTGTGCCACAAGCCCGCGTTTCTTGTCGTCGATGACCGACGTGACCTGCGCATCGACGCCTGCCTCGCTGAGCGCGGCGTTGTAGACACGGGTGATAGCCGATTTGCGCAAGTCGGGCTTGAAGACCTTGCCCACAGCGGTTTTCGGCAATTCATCCAGGATTTCCAGATGCTTGGGTTGCGCAGCGCGTTCGAGGACCTGTTCCTTGCAATAGGCCATCAGCTCGTCCGTGGTCACGGAGGCTCCCGACACCAGCTCGACAAAGGCGCAGGGCAGCTCGCCGGAGTGTGCGTCAGGCTGTCCAATGGCGCCGGCAAAGGCGACGGCATCGTGGCCGAGCAGCGCCTCCTCGATCTCGGCGGGGTCGATGTTGTGACCGCCGCGGATGATCAGGTCCTTGGCCCGGCCGGTGATCCAAAGGTAGCGGTCCGCGTCCATGCGTCCGAGATCGCCGGTCCGCAGGTGCGTGCCCCAGTAATAGAGGTCCACATTCTTGTCCGCCTCGGTGTAGGTGTTGCCGGGGAAAACGCCGGGGTTCGACACGCAGATCTCGCCGATCTCGTCGGTCTCGCACTCGACCGGGCCGTCGGGTGTCTGCTTGACGATGCGTACGTCGCAGTACGGGAAGGGGATGCCGATGGAGCCGACCTTCTTTTCCCCGTCGACGGGGTTGATCGAGACGAGGCAGGTCGCCTCCGTCAGGCCGTAGCCCTCGACGATGGAGACGCCCGTCGCTTTCTCGAAGCGCTTGAAGAGCTCGAGGGGGAGAGGCGCGGAGCCGGAGAACGATGTCTTGATCGAGGAGACATCCGCATCGACCGGGCGTTGCATCATCGCCGAGATGGCGGTCGGCACGGTGATGACGAATGTGATCTTCCACCGCTCGACCAGCTTCCAGAAGTTGTCGAAGACGCCGTCGCCCCGGTAGCCCTGTGGCGTGGGGAAGATGACATGCGCGCCCGACGACAAGCACGCCATCAGGATGACGTGGCAGGCAAAGACGTGAAAGAGCGGCAGCGGGCAGATCACGTTGTCCTCTTCGGTGAAGAGGAGCGTGTCGCCGAGCCAGCCGTTGTAGATGATGCCCGAATATTTGTGCTGCGCGACCTTCGGCATGCCGGTGGTGCCGCCAGTGTGGAAGTAGGCCGCGACGCGGTCTTCCTTGACGTCCTCGAAGGCGAGCGTGCGGGGTTGCTTGGCCAGCTCTGCGCGGAAGTTCAGGACCTTGGCCTTGTGGGTGACCTGTACCTTGGGGCGAATGAGCGGGACGATCCAGGACTTTGGCGGGGTCAGGTAGCGGTTGAGATCGACCTCGAGCACCGTCTCGACATTTGGCGCGAGCGCTACGGCGGCATCGGCCTTTTGCGGCACGTCGGTCTTGGGGAAGCCCTTGAGCGTCACCAGCACCTTGGCGTTGGTCTCGCGCAGGATCGCGCCGATCTGCTCGGCGTCCAGAAGCGGGTTGATGGGGTTGGCGATGCCCGCGACGCAGCCGCCGAGCAGCGTCAGCACGGTCTCGTTGGCGTTCGGCAACAGGTAGGCGACCACGTCGGTCGGGCCGACACCCAGCGAGCGAAAGAGGTTGGCAGCCTGCGCGGTTTGCGCCTGAAGCTCGGACCAGGAGAGCGTTTCGGCCTTGTCCTTGGGGCCGGAAAGGATCTGGTAGCTGATCGCCGGCCGGCTCGGGAAGCGCTCGGCGGTGTGGCTGAGCATGTCCCAGAGCGTGACGGCCTTGTCGCGCTGATCCCATGGCATTGCATTCTCGATCGCATCGCGATCGGCGTATGACGCAAAGGTCATCGTGGTCCTCCCCTAGGCTCCCTTGACCCGTGAAGTTTGCTTCACTGGGACGTCTTCTTGAGTGGTGATCTAAAGTGAAAGGCTTTGCGCCGCGGCGCAAGCGTGACGGGGCGTCCTTGTGGCGGCTCTTTGCGCAATTCAGGCAGTGTTCGGACCGTTTTCATGGCTTGGGGCGGGAAAAGGGCCCTGCGCGTGCTGCGCAAGGCCCTTGGTTGGTCTGCTGCTCGATCCGGTTTCGCCCGGGTTGTGGTGTCGGAAGGGTTCCCGCGTGGGCGGGATCGCGGTCAGTAGATGTAGCGAATCTGGTCGGTCCAGTAGCGCTCCATCCGGCGGAGCGCGCCGGTGATGTCGCTCATGTTCTGATCGCCCAGGATGTTCTTGGTCTCGAGCCCCTCTGCGTGGCGCTCGAAGAGCTGGCCCACGAGGTCGCGCACGCCGCGTCCCTTTTCGGTCAGGCGCACGCGCACCGAGCGGCGGTCGATCTCGCAGCGCTGGTGGTGCATATAGCCCATCTCGACGAGCTTCTTGAGATTGTAGGACACGTTCGAACCCTGGTAGTACCCGCGGCTCTTGAGTTCGCCCGCCGTGACCTCGTGATCGCCCACGTTAAAGAGGAGCAGCGCCTGCACCGCGTTGATTTCGAGGATGTCGACACGCTCGAACTCGTCCTTGATCACGTCGAGCAGGAGGCGGTGCAAGCGCTCCACCAGACCCAAAGCCTCGAGATAGCCGTCCATGAACGCCCGCTTTTCGCCCGCGTTCATTGCGTGTTGCATGTTCATCTGATGTCTCCGCCGTCTTGTTCTGTTGGCGCCAACTAGCGGGACAATCGCCAATATAACGTTAAAACGCGGCAGCTTCGGATAAAATGCGATGTAGTTTTGGGGGCGGAGGTTTGTGGTGCGTTCGAAGTGGGCTTCAGTATACTTGGTTCGTGCTCGCGTCATTCAAAGCACCCGCCTGACAGGCACTGTCAGGCCGCGTCATGCCAAAGGCATGCCTCCGGCATGACCCGCCCCCGTCAAACCGTAGGTTTGCCTTCGGCAAATTGGGCGGCGCGATTGCGCCACCCCGCGGGACGGCGCGTGAAATTCTGTTTCTAGTGTCGCAGGCTAGGCGCAGCCCACTCTACCGCTGCGGCAGCGTCGCCTGAATCTCGTCAATCAGCGCGGCGTAAACCTCCGGTGTCTCGGCGGTACCGGCGACCCAGGCGTAGAGGTCGTGGTCGTTTTCCTCAAGCATCCGCTCGTAAAGGTCGATCATCGGCGGATCGAGCTGGGCCAGACGCACATTGGAAAAGTGCATCAGGATCACGTCCATCTCTTTGATCCCGCGCCGCATGGAGCGCATCCTGAGGCGGCGCAGCTGCGTCTCGCCAGCACCCATGCCAGGCTCCTTACCAGTGTCCTTCACGGTCATTCCGCGGGCGCCGCGCCCATGGCGCGCAGCCGTTTCTCGAGCCGGCCAAGGCGGTCGGCAGAGCGCAGCATCTGCGACTTCATCTCGCGCATCTCGGCGAGGATCGCGGCCATGTCGGACTCGACCGCAGCGCTCTCCGGCGCGTCGAGCCCCTCCCCCTCGCCGGTCAGGAGCCAGGAGATCGACACGTTCAAAAGCCCCGCAAGCATCGACAAGCGGTTAGCGCGCGGCTCGGAGAGGTCATTCTCCCAGCCCTGCAGCGTCTTGAGGCGGATGCCGAGGCGGCTCGCCAGTTCTTCCTGCGTGAGGTTCAGCGCCTGCCGCGCGCCGGCGATGCGGTCGCCAAAGGTCGCCGCGTCCGGGCCGTACCAGTCAAAGTCGTGCTCTGTCATGCGTCCTGCGCCTTTCGAATGTGGATTGCCGGGAGGTTGAGGCGAGACTAGACCAAGCGCGGCCAAGTTCAATCGAAAGGCACGACCATGTCTCTGCTCTCCGCGACATTATCGACGATCAAACCCTCGCCGACGATTTCGATCACCACGCGCGCGGGCGAGCTCAAGGCAGAGGGGCGCGACATCATTTCGCTCAGCGCAGGAGAGCCGGATTTCGACACGCCGGACCACATCAAGGCCGCCGGGATCGCCGCCATCGAGGCCGGGCACACGCGCTACACGCCGCCCGACGGCATCCCCGAACTCAAGGACGCGATTGCCGCCAAGTTCGCGCGCGACAACGGCCTCAACTACACCCGCGCGCAGATCAGCGTCGGCACGGGCGGAAAGCAGGTGCTCTTCAACGCGCTCAAGGCGACGCTGAACCCCGGCGACGAGGTCGTGATCCCCGCGCCCTACTGGGTCAGCTACCCGGATATGGTGCTGCTCTGCGGCGGCGTGCCGGTGGTGGTCGAGACCGGGATCGAGACGGGCTATCGCCTGACGCCGGAGGCGCTGGAGGCGGCGATCACGCCCCGGACGAAATGGCTGATCTTCAACTCGCCGTCGAACCCCACGGGCGCGGGCTATGACTGGCAGAGCCTCAAGGCGCTGACGGACGTGCTGCTGCGCCACCCCCATGTCTGGGTGCTGTCGGACGACATGTACGAGCATCTGGCGTTTGGCGATTTCAAGTTCTGCACCCCCGCCGAGGTCGAGCCGCAGCTTTACGACCGGACGCTGACCACCAATGGCGTGAGCAAGGCCTATGCGATGACCGGCTGGCGCATCGGCTATGCGGGCGGTCCCGAGGAGCTGATCCGCGCGATGCGCAAGGTGCAGTCGCAGACGACCTCCAACCCCTGTTCGGTCAGCCAGTGGGCGGCGCTGGAGGCGCTGAATGGGACGCAGGACTTTCTCGCGCCCAATGCGCGGATGTTCGAGGCGCGGCGCGATGCGGTTGTCAGCGCGCTCAACGCCTGCCCGGGGATCGACTGCCCGGTGCCAGAGGGCGCGTTCTACGTCTACCCGTCTATCGCCGGCTGCATCGGCAAGACCTCCAAAGGCGGAACGCGCATCGACACGGACGAGGCGTTTGTGACGGCGCTGCTCGAAGAGACCGGCGTGGCAGTGGTCCACGGCGCTGCGTTTGGCACAAGCCCGGCGTTCCGCGTCAGCTACGCGGCCTCTGACGCGGCGCTCAAAGAGGCCTGCGCGCGGATCAAAGCCTTTTGCGAGGGCCTCACCTGACCTGTCGTTTTTGGACGGGACGGCGCACGCGAGCGTGCTAAGCCCGCAAGGTCGCTGGAAGGAGGGCCCGGCCGATGTGGGAGTGGATGCGCGAGAGCGAGGCGCTGGTGTACCTGGCGGGGCTGAGCCTCGTCTTTGGCTACATCATCACCAACCAGCTGGTGCTGCGGCTCTGGATCGTGGTCGGGACGGTGCTTTACATCGCCTATTACGCGACTGCCGCCGCGACGCCGCTCTGGGGCGCGATCTACATGTCGCTGGCGATGGGCGCTGCGAACTTTGTCGGGATTGCGAGCCTCCTCTGGCACCGCTCGCGCCGGGCCGTGCCGGCCGCCCACGCCGACCTTTACGATCAGCATTTCGCGCATATCCCGCCCGGTGACTTTCGCGCGCTGATGGCCCGGGCCGACCGGCACGTGCTGCGCGCGCCGCAAGTGCTGACCGAGATCGGGCGCCCCGTCGATCAGGTCACCTTCGTGATCGCGGGCCAGGCAGAGGTCGAGAAGGAGGGCGAGCGCTTCATGTTGCCGCCGGGACTTTTCTTTGGCGAGGTGTCCTACATCCTCGGTGGGCCGGCCTCGGCGACCTGCACGGTGCCAGCGGGCGCAGAGGTTGTGATCTGGCGGCGGGGCGTGCTCGATGAGATGTGCCGCAAACCGCGGCTCAAGCTCGCCTTCGAGGCCGCCGTCGCCTACGACATGGCGCGCAAGGTGAGCGTGGCCGTGGCCCCTGCCCGCCTGCGCGTGGCGCCCGATGTGCTGGACAAGGCGCCCGCCCCGCGGAACCCCGACTTTGACGCCGCCCCCGAGACCGCCTAACCTGCATCAAACCCGCAAGAGATGGGCCGAGGCATGACCGAGCTTCCCGAGTACTACTTTCGCGTGCGCGACAACGGCGCCTTTGTCTACCGTGTGGACACCGAGAACCGGCAGCGCCGGATCGAGCTAGACCAGATCGCGGTGGTCAACATCCGCAACGGCGAGGTCAAACCCCACGGCGATACGCGCCTCACGGACGCGGACAAGGCCGAGATCGATGCGTGGATGAGGCGCCGCAAGGCGGTGCTGGCCGCGCGCGACATCGATGACATCCGCCGGGCCATCGACTACCTCAACACGACCGCGCATTGGGTCCAGTCCAAGGCGAGCCCCGAACAGCTCGAGGAGATCACCGACGACATGTTGCTCGCGATGCACGATCTGCGCACGATCCTGGTGCGGAAGAAGGCGGATCGGTTGACGGGTGGTTGATGAGTTTCGGCTTCTTCACGGTACACAGTCGCCTAAATCAAAGCGCCCGCCTGACAGGCACTGTCAGGCCGCGCCGACCCGCCCCCATGGGGCGGCGCGATGCGCCACCCCTCGGGTCGGCGCGTGAACCTCTGTTTCCATTTTCTCAGCTTTAGGAACGCCTCAAGCCCCTACCTCAAAGCGTCCGCGCCTGCACCCGGAACCGCCAGCACAGCGACACCGCCGCCATCGTCAGACCCAGCACCAGCCCGGCCCAGACGCCCACCGCGCCCCAGCCAACGGTAAAGCCCAACAGGTAAGAGGCCGGCATCCCGATGCCCCAATAGCTGACCGTGGCCAGCACCATCGGCACGCGCGTGTCCTGGATGCCGCGCAACACGCCCAGCGCGACGACCTGCGCGCCGTCTGCGATCTGAAAGAGCCCCGCCATCGCCATCAGGAGCACGCCCAGCGCGAGGATCGCCAGCCGGTCGGGCTCGGCCGGATCGAGAAAGAGCGACAGGATCGGCTCGGGAAACACCAGAAAGATCAGCAGCGTCGAGACCGCGATCAGAAAGGACACCACCAAGGCCACCACTGCGCCGCGCGTCAGGTGCACCGGATCGCGCCGCCCGTAGGCATTGCCCGCCCGCACCGTGGCCGCATTCGCCAGCCCGAGGTGGATCATGAACGTGGCCGAGGCGACCTGTAGCGCGATCCCGTGCGCAGCAAGCGGCACCGTCCCGAGCCAGCCGACCATCAGCGCCGATCCGGCGAACAGCCCCGTCTCCGCCAGACTTGTCCCGCCAATTGGCAGGCCGAGGCGAAAGACGCGCGCCATGATCTCGGCATCGGGCCTCCACACCCGTTGGAACAGCGCATGCTCGGGCAGCACCCGCACCGCGTAGGCCACCACCGCGATCACCGTCAGCAGCGCCGTCAGCAATGACGCCCAGCCCGCGCCCACGATCCCCAGCTCGGGCGCGCCATAGCGGCCAAAGATCAGCACCCAGTTGGCAAAGCCGTTGACCACCGCCCCACCCACGCTTAGCCACAGCACGATCTGCGTGCGCTCGAGCGCGGCGAGGTAGGACTTCATCGTCATGATGATCAGATGCGGGATGATCGCAAAGCCCATGACCCGCAGGTAGGACTGGCCCAGCGTTGCCAGCTCCGGCTCCTGACCGAGCAGGCGCAGGATCGCCCCCGACCACCAAAAGAGCGGCAGGCAAAGCGCCCCGAACAGCACCGACAGCCACAGCCCCATGCGCGTCACGCGCCGCACCTGCGTCTCGTCGCCCTGGCTGTGCGCCTCCGCCACCAGCGGCATCACCGCCCAGGCAAAGCCCGACCCGACGATGAACAGCAGGAAAAAGTAGCTCCCGGCCAGCACCTGCGCGGCCAGCGCCTCAACCGCGTACCAGCCCAGCATCACCGTGTCCGTCAGCTGCACGGCGAACTGCGCCAGATGCCCGCCGATCAGCGGCAGGCCCAGCACCAAAAGCGCGCGGGCATGCGCTGGAGGAGACACGGTTTTCAGCATGCCCACTCCTTAGGCAGAGGGGAGATCGCCCGCAATGGGGATTGCGCGCCCCGCCGTCCGCGCGCATCACTGCGGCATGTCCACACCGCGCTTTTTCGGCTTCGGCAGCCTCGTGAACACCGCCACCCATAGCTACCCGAACCCCCGCCCCGACCGCGCGCAGGGGTGGGAGCGGGTCTGGGTGCAGGCGCCCGGTCGCGCGGTGACGTTTCTGTCGGCGCGTCCGGCTCCGGGATCTGCGATCGACGGTCTGGTGTGCGACGTGCCGGGCGGTGACTGGGCGGCCCTCGACGTGCGCGAGGCCGGGTACACCCGCCTCGACGTCAGCGCCGACGTCGCGTCCTCTGGCGCCGTCGCGATCTACGGCACACCGAAGCTTGCGCCCGCCACGGATGCCGCCAAACCGATCCTGCTGAGCTATATCGACGTGGTGATGCAGGGATTCGGACATTGGTTCGGCGAGGACGGCGTCGCGCGCTTTTGCCAAAGCACCCGTGGCTGGCAGGTCCCGATCCTCGATGATCGCGCGGAGCCGCTCTACCCGCGTGCGCAGACGCTGACACAGGCGGAGACGGCGCGCGTCGACCGGCATCTGGCCACACTTGGTGTCCGGATCGTGCCGGCGGATGCGCTGGGAATTTAGCGCTTGACCTCAACCGCACTTGAGGTCCGACAAAGGGCGAAACCCGAAACTAGGAGACACCCCATGCCAGCGCAATTCGAACACGTGAACGTCACCGTCAGCGACCTCGACCGCTCGGTCGCCATGGTCACCGACCTCTTTGGTTGGCACGTCCGCTGGCGCGGCAAGACCATGACGGGCAGTGAGACGGCGCATGTCGGCACGAACGCGGCCTATGTCGCGCTCTACCAGCACCACGCGCAAACCGAAGAGACGCCCTCGACCTACACGACGCCGGGATCGCTCAACCACATCGGCGTGGTGGTCGACGACCTCCCCGCGCTCGAGGCCAAGGTCAAGGCGATGGGGTTCGAGACCCACGGCCACGCCGACTACGAGCCGGGACAGCGGTTCTATTTTTTCGACGCGGACAAGGTCGAATACGAGGTCGTCAGCTACGCCCGAACGGCCTGAAACGGTAGACCGGCGACGGCTATTCCCACCACGGATCGATCACGGCGATGTCGTCGTCCGACCACCCGAAATGATGCGCAAATTCGTGGACGACGATGTGGGTGACCAGCCGCTCCAGCGTCTCGCCCGGGCGCGAGGCCAGCTCGTCGAGGATGGGGCGGCGATAAAGCCAGACCGTGTCAGGCCGCATCGGCTGATCGAACACGGACTTTTCGGTGAGCGGAATGCCATCGTAGAGACCGGTGAGCTCGAGCGGATCTTCGATCTCCATCTCGCGGAGCACGTCGGCAGCTGGCCAATCCTCGACAACCAACGCGACCTCACGCGCGGCCTCAGCAAACGGCGCAGGCAGCTGCGCCACAGCCGCCTCCGCAAGCGCGTGTATGTCGTCAAGTGTAGGCGCGGCGGTCATGGGCGCATCCCAACACCGCCGCGCGGCAAAGCCAAGCGGCTAAAAGCCTGCTAGAGCTTAATCCGCTAGGCCACCGATACAGTGTTTCACGCGCCGCCCCATGGGGGGGGCGGCGCGGCCTGACGGTGCCCGTCAGGCGGGCGCTTTAATCTACGCGTGTTCGGATTGCATTTGGAGCAATACGCTTCCTAGGTTCTACCCTACAGCATCAGCTGATAGCTCGTCGGCTCGTAGGCGTAACCGTCTCCGCGCGCCACGACGTACCCCGTCGCGGGGAAGGGCATGTGATAGCCGGTGAACGGAATACCGGTCGTTGCGAGCATGTCGAGGAGGCGGCGGCGCGTGGCGGCAGCGGCCTCCTTGTCGCGGTCGAACCGGACCTCCCAGTCGGGATAGGCCAGCGACCAGACGTAGTGGTTGGCGAAATCGGCGCCCAGCATCATCTGCCGCCCGTCTGATTCGAGCATGTAGACCATGTGCCCCGGCGTGTGCCCGAAGGCGGCCATCGCGGTGATGCCGCTGGCGGCGCTCCCGCCATCCTCGACAAAGGTCATGCGCTCGGCGAGCGGGCGCACTTTGGTTTCGAACCCTTCGTTTTCGGCGGCGGCCATCGTGTCGTACTCGACCCGCCCGGTCACGTAGTCGGCATTGGCGAACGTCGGCGTGCCGTCGTCCTGCGTCAGCCCGCCGATATGGTCGCCGTGCATGTGGGTGATGACCACCGTGTCGACCTGGTCGGCGGTGTAGCCCGCACCTTCGACCGCGGCGGTGATGCCCGGGCCGTTGAACCCTGTGTCGAAGAGGACAAGCTTTTCGCCATTGTTCACGAGGACCGGGTTAAAGAAAAACTGCGTCTTGTCGACGGGGATGCGGGCGGCGGCGGAGGCTTCGGCGAACTCCTCGGCACTGACGTTCATGCCAAAGATGGTCTGTGGGTCCTCGACCGTGCGGGTGCCGGCCATGAGGGTCGTGACCTCAAAGCTGCCAAGCTTGACCCGGCGGAACTGCGGCGTGGAAACCCCCAGCATGGGCGCGCCGGCGAGCGCGCCGGTGGCGGCCGCGCCTGCGGTTGCGGCAAGACCGCCGAGGACAAGGCGGCGGGACGGGCGGATCAGATGGGTCATTCGGAACTCCTCACGTTTGTGCTAGGCCAGACGTAGAGCGCCGTGCGGCGGCGGCGATCAAAGAGACGTGAGGAGTGCGCATGAGCGAGGCAGTGACAGTGCCCACAGGGGCGTCCGTCGCGGAGTTTCTGGCATCGGCAGAGCCCGCCGGGCGGCATGAGGATGCGCTGGTGCTCGACGCGCTCTTTCGGCGCGTGACCGGGTGGCAGCCACAGATGTGGGGGCCGTCGATCATGGGGTACGGCGCCTACGATTACACCTATGACAGCGGGCGGAGTGGCACATTTCTGGCCACCGGCTTTTCGCCGCGCAAGGCCAAGATGTCCGTCTACATCATGCCGGGCTATGCAGACCATAGTGAGATGCTCGGGCGCCTCGGTCCCCACAAGATGGGGAAGGCGTGCTTGTATTTAGGGCGTTTGGGAAAGGTGGACCTTGGTGTGCTCGAAGAGCTGATCTTGGCGGGGCTGGCGGATTTGCGGAACAAGTATCCGGTGCGGGGGAGTTAGAAGCGGTTTGGTTTGAGGCTGGTTTGGTTTTGGAAATGATCCAAAGCTTGCGATCCCAACGCGCGCTCCATTCAAAGCTCCCGCCTGACGGGCACCGTCAGGCCGCGTCATGCCAAAGGCATGTCTCCGGCATGACCCGCCCCCGTCAAACCGAAGGTTTGCCTTCGGCAAAAAGGGCGGCGCGTTGCGCCACCCGTCGGGTCGGCGCGTGAATTTCTGGTTCTTTAAGCAGCGGTTCGAGATCGGCCAATTTCTCAAGCAGGTCCTGTGGAAATAAAAACACCAATTGGAACGCCTGAAGTTCGGACCAAAGACCGCTTTACCCCAACGCAGACCCCGGCAGACCGCGCGCGAGGCACACGCGGTTCCGTCCGTCTGCCTTGGCCTGATAAAGCGCTTCATCGGCGGCCTTGATGAGGTCCTGCGGATGGTTGCCGCTGGCCGGGTAGACCGCCACGCCGGAGGACACGGTCACGGTCGGCAGCACACCGCCGCCATAGCGCAACTCGACCGCCTCGATCGTCGTGCGCAGCTTTTCGGCGGCCTCTGCAGCAGTGGAGGCATCGGCGTGCGGCAACAGGACCGCGAACTCCTCCCCGCCAAAGCGGCAGGGCACATCCTCGCCCTCGAAAAGCTCGGTCAGGGCCTGCCCGATGGCGCGCAGGACCATGTCGCCCGCGTCGTGGCCGTGATTGTCGTTGAAGGATTTGAACTTGTCCGCGTCGAACGCGATCAGTGCGCTCTCATGTCCCTTCCGCCCTGCGTGCGAGAGCGCGTTGCGCATCGCGTCGAGAAAGTAGCGCCGGTTGTAGAGCCCCGTCAGCGGATCGCGCGTCGACTGGTCGCGCAGCTCGTCGCGCAGCTTGACGTTGGCGATGGCGAGGCTGACGTGCTCGTTCACCTGGGTCGCAAAGCCCTTGGGATCCCCCACGAGGCGCGCGTCCGTCAGGCCGTCGAGGCCGACGTGCATGAGGCCGACCGTGTCGCCATGCGCAATGATTGGCAGGCACAGGTAGCGCTTGGGATGGGTGTCGTGATGGTGATCGCCCACGTGGTCGCAGACAAAGCTGATCGTGTCCGGGTTGTGGTCATAGGCCCGCCCGCGGCGCAGCGACCAGCAGCTGTCGGGCGCGATGTGATCGTGCAGCGCCGCCCCGCCCCAGCTGACGACACCGTCGAGCACGTCGCGGCTGTTGGAGTAGATGTAGAGCTCTCCGGTCGACCCGCACAGGGTGCGGTCCATGAAGGTGCGGACGATTTCGAAGAGCTCGTCGAGCGATTTGCAGGTCTGCAGCCACTCGTCGAGCTCGCTGAGGATGCGGGCCTCCCGCTGGCGGCTTTGCTGCGCCTCGAGCGCGACGCGGGCCTGTTCATGCGCGCGGTCGGCCTGCCGCTTGGCCAGCGCCAGCTCGGCCTCGGCGCGCTTGGCCTTGGAGATGTCGGTAAAGGTGACCACCGACCCGCCACCCCGGACAGGCCGGATGTTGGTGGCCACCGTGCGCCCCGAGGGCAGCTTGCGGTCAAAGGCAAAGGGGCGCCCTTCGGCAAAGCGCGCCTCGGCGATCTCGGCACGATCTGAGGTGATCTCCCCCCGCGCGACGGCGGCGGCAAGAAAAGCGCGCCGCTGCGTTCCGATCTGCAGGTCGCTTTCGCGCAGCTCGAGCACGTCAAAGACGCGCGCGTTGAACATCTCGCAGATGCCTTCGCGGGACCAGACGAGCACGCCCTGCTCCATGGCGTGCAGCACCTCGTTGTCCCAGTTCGGGGTTGCTATGGTCTCGCGGTCTGCCGCAGCGCTGCCTCGCGCACTTGCCGCTGGGCCACGGATGTCCTGAACGCCGGCCTGCCGGGACGTGTCCCGCTCAGCCAGCCGTGCGCTGTCTGCCTCATGTCTCATTGCCGGCCCCAAATCCTCAGGCGCCTCCACCGCGGGTCAACCTGCACGGCGTCCCTTAAGAGCGCCCTAATCCGGCCCTGCCATCTGCGGAGACTTCCAGTCAAAACCGCGTCAAATGCGAGCAGATGGGTAGGCGCGGCGCGGGCGCGGTCTGGACATCGCGGGCGCAATCATCAACAAGCCGGGCCGAGCAAGAGGACGCGCCCCCGTGACTGATACGAGCCAGACCATCACCCGCTTTGCCCCGTCGCCGACGGGCTACCTGCACATCGGCAACCTGCGCACGGCGCTTTTCAACTGGCTGATCGCGCGCAAGGCCGGCGGGACGTTTATCCTGCGCATCGACGACACCGATCCCGAGCGGTCCAAAGAAGAGTATGTCGACGCCATCCAGGAGGACCTGACATGGCTCGGCCTGACATGGGACCGGATGGAGCGTCAGTCGGCCCGGCTCGATCGCTATGCGGCGGCGGCCGACAGCCTGCGCGCCATGGGGCGGTTCTACGAGGCGTTCGAGACGCCGACCGAGCTGGACCTCAAGCGCAAGAAGCAGCTCAACATGGGCAAGCCGCCGGTCTATGACCGGGCCGCGCTGGCGCTGAGCGAGGCCGAGAAATCCGCGCTGCGCGCCGAGCGGGGTCAGGGCGTGTGGCGGTTCAAGCTGGACCATCAGCGGATCGAGTGGACCGACGGGATCCTCGGGGACATCAGCATCGATGCGGCCTCTGTCTCGGACCCGGTGCTGATCCGGCAGGACGGTCAGGTGCTCTACACGCTGGCCTCGGTGGTCGACGACACGGAGATGGGCGTGACCCATGTGGTGCGCGGCTCGGATCACGTGACGAACACGGCGACGCAAATCCAGATGATCGAGGCGCTCGGGGCTGTGCCGCCGTCCTTCGCGCACCACTCGCTGTTGACGGGTCCGCAGGGGGAGGCGCTTTCGAAACGGCTCGGCACGCTCAGCCTGCGCGATCTGCGCGCGAGGGGCGTGGCACCGATGGCGGTGCTGAGCCTGATGGCGCGGCTCGGCTCGTCGGACCCGGTGGAGCTGCGCAGCTCGCAGGACGAGCTGATCGAGGGCTTTGACCTGACGAAGTTCGGCTCGGCGCCGACCAAGTTCGACGAGGCAGACCTCGATCCGTTGACGGCAAGGCACCTAGCCGGGCTGCCGCTGGAGGCGGTTGCCGCCGACATCGCGGCCCTGGGCGTTCCGCAGGATCAGGCGGCGCAGTTCTGGGACGTCACACGCGAGAACATCGGCACGATGGGGGATCTCGCCGGTTGGTGGACGCTGATGCAGGAAGGCGCCGATCCGGTGATCGCGGACGAGGACGCGGCCTTTGTCGCCGAGGCGCTGGCGCTGATGCCGGAGAGTCCGTGGGACGAGACGACCTGGGGCGCGTGGACCGGCGCGGTCAAGACGGCGACCGGGCGCAAAGGTCGCGGGCTTTTTATGCCGTTGCGTAAGGCGCTGACGGGTCAGGCGCATGGGCCGGACATGGCCAAGCTGTTGCCGCTTTTGCGGGTGGTGCGCGCGAAGGGGTAGTCGGCTTTTCGGCAGTGCCCACCTTGCCGGTGCTTGTTGCAGGGCGGAGTATGGTAGGCAATGCGGTAGGTACTCTTTCGACGGAGCCACCGGTGCAAGACACCAATGCGGCTTTAGTTCGGCACTGCCCACCTTACGGTTGCGCCTTCAGAGCGAGGTAACGACGCCGTTCTGTATCTGTGCGTAATAAGCGCTATCGACCACGCGACTGGCGTCTGACGTTGCTGCTGCCTACGTTCGGCAGTGCCCACCTTACTAGGGTGAATTTTAAGCGAGGTAAGGCGGGCACTGCCGAACGTGAAAGGGCACATTCGTGCAACGCGGTAAGGTGGGCAGTGCCGCATTCGGGATCGCGGTCAGACCCGAACCTAGACTGCACTGCCCACCTTACGCCTCGTCGCGAAAGCCGTTCACGATCGGATACCGCCGGTCCAGCCAGAAGGCGCGTTTGGTCAGACGCGTGCCGGGCGCCGACTGGAAGCGCTTGTATTCGCTGAGGTAAATCAGCCGCTCCACTTGTTTCACATCCGCGCGGGCAAAGCCTGCATCCACACAATCGGCCACGCTGGCCTCGTCGTCCACGAGCATCTCGAGGATGCCGTCGAGCACCGCGTAGTCGGGCAGCGAATCGCTGTCCTTCTGATCCTCGCGCAATTCAGCCGACGGCGGCTTGTTGATGATCGAGACCGGGATGACCTCGCCCGCGGGGCCCTTCATCCATCCCCGGTGCTGGTCATTGCGCCAGCGGCACGTCTCGAAGACGCGCATCTTGTAGAGGTCCTTGATCGGATTGTACCCGCCCGACATGTCGCCGTAGATCGTGGCATAGCCGACGGCGACTTCGGACTTGTTTCCGGTGGTCAGGAGCATCTCTCCGAACTTGTTCGACAGCGCCATGAGCAGCAGCCCGCGCAGGCGGGACTGGATGTTTTCCTCGGTGATGTCGGGCGTGGTGCCTTCGAAAAGCGGGCCCAGCGCTTCGGTCACTGCCGCGCGAGGGCCGGAGATCGGGACAAAGTCGTACCGGGCGCCCAGCGCCTCCGCGCAGGCTTGCGCGTCATCGAGCGAGCCTTGCGAGGTGTATTCGGACGGCAGCATCACGCATCGCACGTTTTCCGGGCCGAGCGCGTCCACGGCGATGGTCGCCACCAACGCCGAATCGACGCCGCCCGACATGCCGAGCAGCACCTTTTCAAAGCCCGTCTTGCCGCAATAGTCGCGCAGCGATTGCACCATGGCGCGGTAGTCGGCCTCCCATTCGTCCAGCTCGGGGGCGACTTCGCCGGGGACCACGCGCCAGCCTTCGGCGCCGCGTTCGAGGTCGATATGGCTGACGACGCTGTCGAACATCGGCGCACGCCACGCCAGCGCCCCGCCCGGGTTCAGTGCAAAGGAGCCACCGTCGAACACCTGGTCGTCCTGCCCTCCCACCATGTTGAGGTAGATCAGCGGCAGGCCCGTCTCGACCACACGGGCGACCATGTGGTTGAGCCGGGTCTCCATCTTGCCGCGGTAGTAGGGCGAGCCGTTGGGGACCAGCAGGAACTCCGCGCCGGTCTCTTCGAGCGTTTCGGCCACGTCCTCGTGCCAGCTGTCCTCGCAGATGGGCGAACCGATGCGGGCGTTCGAGACGACGTACGGCCCGCCGATGGGCCCGCTGTCGAAGATGCGCACTTCGTCGAACACCGTCTCGTTCGGCAAGTGGTGCTTGAGCACGCGGCTCACGACTTTGCCGCCCCGGCAGACGTGGTAGGCGTTGAAGAGCTTGCCATCCTCGACCCACGGCCCGCCGATGGCAAGCGCAGGACCGTTCGCGCAATCCTTGGCGAGCGTTTCGATGGCGGCGATGGCGGCCTCGTGGAAGGCCGGTTTGCGCACCAGGTCCTGCGCGTTGTAGCCGGTGATGAACATCTCGGTCATCGCGACGAGGTCCGCGCCCGCCTTTTTGCCGGCCTCCCACGCCTCCCGCGCCTTTTGCGCATTGCCGTCTATGTCACCGACGACGGGATTGAGTTGCGCCAGTGTGATGCGGAAACGGTCGCTCATGTGTGTTGTCCCTCGGCCTTGGAGGGTGACTTAGCAGATGGGAGGCGGAGGGAAAGGTGGATGTGAGGTCGCGGCAGACGTGATGGGTTGCGAGCGCCAATATGCGTGGCATCAGGTGCGCTGCACGTCGACCGGCCGCGGTGCGTCGATCGCACGTTTGCTCTAAGCGTTTTTTTCTCTGCCAAATCCGGAAGACCTTGGATCGCAGCGCTAACTTCGACGTATCGACGTGCCGTCACGCCAGAGGCGTGCCATCGATAGGTGGCGCACCTTTGGTGCGACGAGCGGTCCGTCAATGTGCCGCGCCTGCGGCTTGGTTCAGCACGGGTGAAGGGCTCAATTGGGCAATTTATATTCATCGGTAGAAAAGTGTTCAAAGTGACAGATCGGAGCCGGTGCAATCGAGATTGAGCGCATCGTCGGGCCGCGGTGCGTCGAACCACAGCGTTTCTACGCGCCTTTACGGTTGCCAAGTTCGGAAGACCTCTGAGCGAGGCGTTTACGTCTATGTATCGACGTGCCGTGGGGGCGGCCCGTCGATGTGAGGCGGCTGCGCCTTGATTCCGCACTGGTGAGAAGCTCAGTCGCGCAACTTACATTCATTGACAATAGACAGCCAATTACGCGGCCGCGATGGCGGTGCATCTAAGTGCGAGCATATCTTCGGGGCGCGGTACGTCGAACCAACGCTCGTTGCGAGCGCCTTTATCTCTGCCAAATCCCGAAGACCTTGAATCGAAGCGCTAACCTCGACGTATCGACGTGCTGTCACGCCAGAGGCGTGCCAATCATAGACGGCGCACCTTTGATGCGACGGGCGGCCCGTCGATCTGCGGCGGCTGCGCCTTGATTCCGCACAGGGGCTTTGCTCAAACCAAAGACTGCGTGCGTCCGGGGGATGGTAGGCGAAGTTAAGGCCACACCTCCCCGCCCATTCCTCCGCCCACTGCCCGCACACCCCATTGCCGCCCGGCGAGGGTTCACCTAACCTGCCGCCAAGCACACGGGACACCTGCGCCGGGGGATACGCGCAATGCACCACACGACACTGATCGCCGCCGCCATTGCGCTTGCCTTCGCCACCGGCGCGCAGGCGCAATCGGACGAGGTCGTCACCAAGCAATACGACGACGGCGGCGTCTACGAAGGCACCTTCAAGGACGGCCTGCAGCACGGCACCGGCACCTATCGGCTGCCGAACGGGTACGAGTATACCGGCGAGTGGGTCGAGGGCGAAATCCGCGGCATGGGCGTCGCGCGCTTCCCCAACGGTTCGGTCTACGAAGGCACCTTTGCCAAGGGCAAACCCGAGGGTGTGGGCAAGATCACATTCGCAGACGGCGGCACCTACGAGGGCAACTGGCTCGACGGGAAGATCACCGGCCAGGGCGTCGCCATCTACGCCAACGGCGTGCGCTTCGAAGGCAGCTTCCGCAACGCCATGCACCACGGGCGCGGCGTGATGATCTCTCCGGGCGGGTACATCTACGACGGCGACTGGGTGAACGGCGAAAAGGACGGCGAGGCGACGGTGACCTATCCCGACGGCGCGCTCTACAAAGGCTCGATCGTGCAGGGCAGCCGCGAGGGCCAGGGCACGCTGACGATGCCCGACGGGCTGGTCTACTCCGGCCTCTGGCAGGACGGAAAGATCAACGGTCCCGGCACCCTCACCCAGCCGAACGGCGACGTCTACGAAGGCCAGATGGTCGACGGGCGGCGGGAAGGACAGGGCAAGGTGACCTTTGCCAACGGCGACACCTACGAGGGACAGTTCCGCGCCGACCAGCGCCACGGACAGGGGACCTTCACCGGGCAGGACGGCTACGAATATACCGGCGCCTGGGTGAACGGCCAGATCGAGGGCGACGGTCAGGTCACCTACCCCGACGGGTCGATCTACGTCGGCCAGTTCCGGGGCGATCTGGCGGACGGTGTCGGAACGATCACCTACCCCGACGGCAACACCTACGAGGGCGAGTGGGTGGCCGGCGTGATCGAGGGCAACGGCAAGGCCACCTATACCAATGGGCTGGTCTACGAAGGCGCCTTCCAGAACGCGCGCAACCATGGGTTCGGCATCATGACCTTTCCCGACGGCTACCGCTACGAGGGCAACTGGCAGAACGGCCAGCGCCATGGCGAGGGCACGGCCACCTACCCCGACGGCACCGTCTACACCGGCACGTTCGTGAACGGACAGCGCGACGGGACCGGGCGGATCGTCATGGCCGATGGCTTCACCTACGAGGGCGCCTGGTCGAACGGGGAGATCAACGGGCGCGGTACGGCAACCTACACCAACGGGGACGTCTACGAGGGCATGTTCGTGGCCGGCAAGCGCGAGGGACCCGGCACGATGCGCTACGCCACCGGGCAGGTTGCCGAAGGCGAGTGGGTGAGCGGCGCGCTGACCGACCAGACCGCGCCGGCGCAGCCCGCTGCACCCGCGACCGAGGCCGAGGCCGAGGCAGAAGAGCCCGCAGCGGACAGCAACTGACGCGGACCGGGGTCGCCATTGCGTCAGGCGGCCCGGACGAAAGCCCGAGCAAAAACGAAGCCACAGACAACAAGGCCGCCCCATGGCCCATGTGCTCCTGGCGCTGCCGCGCTTTCACACCAACCTCTTTTTCGCCGCGCGCGCGCTGACGGCGGCGGGCCACAAGGTGACCGTGCTCGCAGTGCATGCCGCAGCCCTCGAGGATCACAGCGACGTTCAGCCCATCGTGGTCGGCAAGGCGCCGGACCCGCGCCACGTGGCTCAGCTGGTGGCAGACGCCGCGCCCGACCTCGTGCTGGTGCGCAACATCACGCCGCTCTCGCAGGCGGTGGCGCGGGCGGCGCGGCTGCAGCGGCGCAAGTGCCTGCTCTACAACCTCGCGCCGATGACGGAGGTGCCATCAACCGCCCGCCGGTTCCTTTTATGGCGCAAGGGGATGCCGCAGAACCGGGTGACGCCCTGCCCCGGCCTCGACCCCTCCGCGCCGCGTGATCCGCGCGCGACGTATTTGCCCTGGCCGGTGGCGGCGCTGCCCGGCGGGGCGCGCAGAGCGTCGGACAAGCTGCGCTTATTGTGCGTCGCCAAGCTCGGCCAGCCGCGCAAGAACCAGGACAAGCTCATCGCCGCGATCGAGGCTGCTGGCCTTGAGGCTCATGTCCACCTGACCCTCATCGGCAACGACGATTTGCGCGGGTCCGACATGGATGCGGGCTACCTCCAGCGGATAATGGACGCCGGGCAGAAGGACTGGATCACCGTGCAAGGCCCGGTGCCGTATGCCGAAATGCCCGCCGTCTACCGCGAGCACGATGTGATCGTAATGCCAAGCAATGACGAGCCGCTCGGCATGGCTCCGGTGGAGGCGATGGCCTACGGCCTGGCTCCTGTGATCTCGGATGCCAGCGGGTCGGCGGGGTATCTGACCGATGGCGTCGATGGGCTGCGGGTGGATATGCGCGATCCGGTCTCGCTCGAACAGGCGCTCACGCGGTTGGTGAAGGAGCCGGGGCTGGCAGATCAGCTTGGCAAGGCCGCGCTGCAGCTGGCTGAAACCGAGCTGAGCCCAGCACACTTCCTCCAACGTTTCGAAGCGCTCCTATTGTAGCGATAGGAGGAGTGCGCATAGCCAAGATAGGCGATCAGCAAGCCTGAAACCGCAGTTCACGCGCCGGCCCGCGGGGTGGCGCATCGCGCCGCCCCAGGGGGGCGGGTCGGCGCGGCCTGATAGTGCCTGTCAGGCGGGCGGTTTGATCTGAGAGGTCGCGAAAAGGGCTATGTCGTAACAGAATTTTCGCAAGAAAATTCTGTCCGCACTACACCAACTCCCCCTTGTCAAGTTTGGCCAGCCAACGGTCCGCATCACGCAAGACGGCGTCGCGACGCTCCTCGTCCATCCGCTCCCACGTCCGGTACATCTGCGCCATGCGCGGGTTCTCCTCGAACTTGTCCCGGTGCCGCATCAAGAAGTGCCAGTAGAGCAGATTGAACGGGCACGCCTTGTCACCCGTCTTGGCGCTCACCTTGTACGAGCAGCCTTTGCAGTAGTCCGACATTCGGTTGATGTAGGCGCCGCTCGAGACATAGGGCTTCGACGCGATCACCCCGCCGTCCGCGAATTGCGACATGCCGATCACGTTGGGCGCCTCCACCCATTCAAAGGCGTCGGCGTAGACCTCCAGATACCACTCGTGCACGCCATGCGGATCGAGCCCGGCCAGCAGAGCAAAATTGCCGGTCACCATCAGCCGCTGGATGTGATGGGCGTAAGCTTCCTCCCCCGTCTGCGCGACCGCCTTGGACACGCAATTCATCTGCGTCGGCTTGCCCCAGTAAAACCCCGGCACCTCCCGGTCATGGCCGAGGAAGTTGCGGTCCGTATACTCCGGCCCCTCGAGGAAATAGATGCCGCGCACGTAGTCACGCCACCCGATGATTTGCCGGATAAAGCCCTCAACCGCGTTAATTGGCGCGTCTCCCGACTGGTAGGCAGCCTCCGCCCGCTTGCAGACCTCGAGCGGGTCCAAAAGCCCGATGTTGATGTAGGGCGAGACAATTGCGTGATAGAGGAACTTGTGCTCGGACAGCATCGCGTCCTGATAGTCGCCAAACCGCGGCAGCGCCTTTTCGATGAAGTGATCGAGCACCTTTTCCGCCTGCTCTGCATCCGTCGCAAAACCGAAAGGCCGCAGGTCGCCAAAGTGATTGCCGAACCGCCGCTCGACCAGCTCCAGCACCTCCTCTACCGTCTCATCCGGCTCGAACCAAAGAGGCTCGTGCGTCACCTCGTCCGGCGCGGGCTTGCGGTTTTCGTGGTCGAAATTCCACTTCCCCTCGACAGGGTCCTTCCCGTCCATCAAGAGGCCCGTCTTGCGCCGCATGTCGCGATAAAAGTACTCCATCCGCAGCGCCTTGCGCCCGTCGGCCCACTTTTCGAACTCGGCATGGGAGGCGATGAACCGGTCGTCCCCCAGCATCTCCGTCGTGAGCGGCAAGTGCTTGAGCTTATTGATCAAACGCCACTCACCTGGCTCTGTCACCAGCGCGCTGTCAAAGCCCGTCTCCTCGGCCCGCCGCAAAAGCTCCCCGCCAATCGAGTCCGACGCATCCGGGTCATCGAGCTTTGTGTAGCGCACGTCCCAACCGTCCTCCCCGAGGCGCGCAGCGAACTTGCGCATCGCCGCCAGGATCAGTGCAATCTTCTTGGGGTGGTGCTTGACGTAGGTCGTCTCGTCCGTGACCTCGGCCATCACGACCACATCTTTGGACTTGTCCGCCGCTTTGAGCGCTGCGACTTCAGTCGTCAGCTGATCGCCGAGAACCAGAACAAGACGGCTCACCAGGGAATCTCCTTGCCGGCATAGTCAAAGAAGCCTCCCGACTGGTCGGCAGAGAGACCATCCAGCACGTCCAGCAGCATCTCCGCCGTCTCATCCGGCGGCGTCGTCTTGTGCCGCCCTGCGTATTTCTCGGTGAATTTCGTTGCAACCGTGCCCGGATGAAGCGCCACACAGACGGCCTCCTTATGCGTGCGCCTCAGCTCGATTGCCGCCGTATGCACCACCTGGTTCACCGCCGCCTTCGCCACCCGGTAAGAATACCACCCGCCGATCTGGTTGTCGCCGATGGAGCCCACCCGGGCCGAGAGCACCGCCATCACCGAGCGTTTGTCCCTCGGCAAAAGCGCGCCCGCATGTTTCAGCACCATCGCCGGACCAATGGCGTTCGTCGCGAACTGGTCCATCATGGCCTTGGGATCGAGCGACCGGATGGTCTTCTCAGGCGTGGCCCCGTCGATCTCGAGCGCGCCTGTCGCGCAAAGGATGATCTCGTAAGGGCCTTTCAAAGCCTTTGCCGCCTTGGACACAGAAGCCTCGTCCGTCACATCCACGCCGTCGCTCGACCGCGAGAGCCCGGTCACCTCATGCCCCCGCCCTTCCAAAGCTGCCACCAAAGCCGAGCCGATCCCGCCCGAGCTGCCGAATACCAGTGCCTTTGCCATGCGTGCCTCCGTGCTGCCTCCACGCGACTTAGCCTTGCGGCGCAACTTGGCGAGGGGCGAAGGCGGCGGACAAAAAAGGACTTTCCCCTCGGGCACGAGCGGCGTAATGTCACGCGCATGTCTCGCAATGGTCAGATCGCAGCTCTGCTGCTCCTTCTTCTTAGCCGCCTCTGAGCGTGCCCTTCGGCGCGTCCGCTCAGAGGGGACCCAACCGCGCCAAAGAAGAGACCACCAGACATCAGCCGAAAGACCCAAGACATGACCGACAAGAACCGAGTCTCGCCAGAGGCGAGCAAAAACAAAGTCGTCATTTTCGACACGACCCTGCGCGACGGTGAGCAATCGCCCGGCGCCACCATGAGCCACGACGAAAAGCTGGAGATCGCCTCCCTCCTCGACGAGATGGGCGTCGACATCATCGAGGCGGGTTTTCCCATCGCCTCGGACGGTGATTTCCGCGCCGTCTCCGAGATCGCCAGGAACGCGCAGAATGCCACGATCTGCGGCCTCGCCCGAGCCGTGCCAGGCGACATCGACCGCTGCTGGGAGGCGGTGAAGCACGCGAAATCGCCGCGCATCCACACCTTCATCGGCACGTCCCCGCTGCACCGTGCCATCCCGAACCTGACGCAGGACGAGATGGCCGAGCGCATCCACGACACCGTCACCCACGCGCGCAACCTCTGCGAGAATGTGCAATGGTCGCCGATGGACGCCACGCGCACCGAATGGGACTACCTCGCACGGGTTGTGGAGATCGCGATCAAGGCCGGCGCCTCCACGATCAACATCCCCGACACGGTTGGATATACCGCTCCGGTTGAATCCGCAGACCTGATCCGTCGCCTCATCGCCGAGGTGCCGGGCGCGGACGAGGTGGTGTTCTCCACCCACTGCCACAACGATCTGGGCATGGCGACGGCCAACAGCCTCGCCGCCGTCGACGGGGGCGCGCGCCAGATCGAGTGCACCATCAACGGCCTCGGGGAACGCGCGGGCAACACCGCCCTCGAAGAGGTCGTCATGGCCATGAAGGTGCGCGGCGACATCATGCCCTACGCCACCGGCATCGACACGACCAAGCTGATGAACATCTCGCGCCGCGTCGCGACCGTCTCGGGCTTTCCGGTGCAGTTCAACAAGGCCATCGTCGGGAAAAACGCCTTTGCGCACGAGAGCGGTATCCACCAGGACGGCATGTTGAAGAACGCCGAGACCTTCGAAATCATGCGCCCCGAGGATGTCGGCCTGACCGCCACGAACCTCGTCATGGGCAAGCACTCCGGCCGCGCCGCCCTGCGTTCAAAGCTCGAGGAGCTGGGGTTTTCGCTGGGGGACAACGAGCTCAAGGATGTGTTCGTGCGATTCAAGGAACTCGCCGACCGAAAAAAGGAAGTCTACGACGACGACCTGATCGCACTGATGCGGGCCGGCGGCAGCGAGGGCGATCATCTGGTGCTCAAATCGCTGTCGATCCAGTGCGGCACCTCCGGGCCCGCGACCGCTGACCTGGTGATGCAGGTGGGCGAAGGCGTTGAAACTGCGGAAGAAACCGGCGACGGCCCGGTCGACGCGACCTTCAAAGCCGTGCGCGCGATCTACCCCAACAAGGCGCGCTTGCAGGTTTACCAGGTCCACGCCGTGACCGAAGGGACCGACGCGCAGGCGACCGTCTCGGTCAAGCTTGAGGAAGATGGCAACATCGCCACCGGCCAGTCCGCCGACACCGACACCGTCGTCGCCTCCGCCCGCGCCTATATCGACGCTTTGAACCGCCTCCACGCCCGCCGCGGCAAGACGGGCGAAGACCAGCGCGAGGTGAACTGGAAGGTGGTGAGTTGAGCGCGCCCGGGCCCGGGCTCACGGCCCGGGGCGCAGGAAACAGAAGGAAAAGGCGGGAGCAATGAAACAAGACTATCTCGCCGTCAACCGCGACATCTGGAACGCTGACGCCCCGCAATGGGTCGCGTTCGCTGAGGCGCGCTGGGCGCTGGCAGACCCCGAGTGGGGCTGCTGGGGCAACCCAGAGGCAAAGTTGCGCCTGCTGCCGCACGACATGTCCGGCTTGGACACAATCGAGTTGGGCTGTGGCACAGGCTACGTCGCGTACTGGATGGCTAAGCGCGGCGCACAGGTCACCGCCATCGACATCTCGGAGCAGCAACTGGATACCGCCCGCGCTTTGCAGGCCACGCACGGATCACAGATCACGTTCATCGAGGGCAACGCCGAGGCGACGGGACTTCCCGTTGCGGCGTTCGATTTTGCGATATCCGAGTACGGTGCGTCGATTTGGTGTCAGCCCGAGGTATGGCTGACCGAAGCGTGGCGGCTGCTTCGCCCCGCTGGTCGGCTGGTCTTTCTTGGCAACCATCCGATTTCCTTGATCTGCTCACCGGAAAACGGCGCACCTGCGGACATGACGTTGCACCGGCCATACCGCGATATGTGGGGGGCAGACTGGACCCAGGTTGCCTTCGAGCCAACCGGCATCTGTTTCAACCTGACGCACGAAAGCTGGATGAACCTGTTCGCAAAAGTCGGGTTCACGGTAGAGCGGTATCAGGAGCTTTACGCACCCGAGAAAGCCGAAGGCACGCGCGCCGCGATTCCCGCCGATTGGGCAAAAAAATACTCGGTAGAGCAAGTCTGGCACCTGGCTAAACCGGGCCAGTCGTCTTAGCCCACCTTACCCTGCCAGAGCCGCACCTTGAGCCCGCCATGTGCCACCGGCGGACCCGGCTCCATGGGCAGGCCGCAGGCGCGGACAAGGGCTTCGCGGGTGGTGATCACCCCGATGCGCCAACCCTGAAAATGCGTGCGCATGGTCTGGCCGAAACTGGCGTAGAGGCCGGTCAGGGCGCGCACGTCGCCGATGCGGTCGCCATAAGGCGGGTTGATCAGCACAAGGCCCGGAAGCCCGTTCGGAGAACGGGCTTCGGAGAGGGCCTTGCAGGCAAAAGACACCGCAACACCAGAACGGGCGGCGTTGGCTTCCGCGCTTTTGATGACACCTGCGTCGCGGTCAGAGCCAAAAAAATGCGCAGCATTTTTTTGGGGAGCGGCAGATTTTTCGTCAGGAAAATCTGCGCGGTCGATGCCCTGCAATGCTTCAAAAGCGAAGGTGCGGGAGCGTCCCGGCGCAAGGCCCGCCGCGATCTCTGCGGCCTCGATCGGGATCGTGCCAGACCCGCACATCGGATCGACCACGGATTGCGTCCCGTCAAAGCCCATCTGCCGCAGGAACATCGCTGCCATCGTCTCGCGCAGCGGCGCTTTCCCGACCGCCTCCTTGTGCCCGCGCTTGTGCAAGGGCGCACCGGAGGTGTCGATGGAGAGCGTCACGTGGTCCTTCTCCACCCGCGCGAGGATGCGCAGCTCCGCGGCGTCACCCGGCACAGCCCCCGTCACTTCCGCGATGGCGCCTGTCACCCGCTCGGCGACGGCGCCGGCGTGGTAGAGCTTGGACTTCCGACAGACCGCCTCGACGCGAAACGGCGTGCCAGGCGCGAGCAGCGCCGCCCAGTCGATCGCGCGCGTTTCGGGACCGAGCTGCTTCAAGTGATGCGCCTTGAAAACTGCTACACGCGCCAGCACCCGCACTGCGCCGCGCAGGCGCAGGTTCGCGCGCCAGACATGCGCCCACGTCCCGTCAAAGATCACGCCCCCCGGCACGATGCGCGGGTTGTGAAAGCCGGTCTCGAGCGCCTCAGCCCGCAGCGGCTCTTCGAGCCCCGGGGTCGCCACCAGGAAAATCTGAAACTTTTTCAAAGGGCTACAGCATAGCCGGCAACACCTGGTCGGGCGGGCGGTGGCCGTCCTCGAAGGTGCGGATGTTAAGGATGACCTTCTCCCCCATTTCGAGCCGGCCCTCTTCGGTGGCCGAGCCCATGTGCGGAAGGAGCACCACGTTAGGCTGCGCCCGGAGACGGGGGTTCACGTCCGTGCCGTGGGCGTAGACGTCGAGGCCGGCGCCCGCCAGCTCGCCCGCCCTGAGCGCGCGGGTCAGCGCGTTCTCGTCCACGACCTCGCCGCGGGAGGTGTTCACGATCACGGCGGAGGGCTTCATCAGCTTGATCCGGCGGGCGTTGATCAGGTGGAAGGTGGCCGGGTCGTGCGGGCAGTGCACCGACAGGATGTCCATGCGCGCGACCATCTGGTCGAGGCTCTCCCACCAGGTCGCGCCGTACTGCGCCTCGGTCTCCGGGCGCAGGCGCCGGCGGTTGTGGTAGTGGGTTGCGCAGCCGAAGGCCGCCGCCCGCTGCGCAACGGCGCGCCCGATCCGTCCCATGCCGAGGATGCCGAGCTTGCGTCCGCGCAGGCGCCCTCCGAGGAAGGCGCCGGGCGACCATCCGTCCCACGTCCCGGACTGCATCGCGGCCATCCCTTCGGGCAGGCGGCGCGTGACGGCGAGGATCAACGCAAGCGTCATGTCGGCGGTGTCTTCGGTCACGGTGCCGGGCGTGTTGGTCACAAGGATGCCGCGCGCCCGGGCGGCCGCCACGTCGATGTGGTCAAACCCCGCGCCAAAGCTCGCGATGAGCCGCAGCTGGTCGCCTGCGCCCGCGAGCATGTCCGCATCAATGCGGTCGGTGATGGTCGGCACCAGCACATCGGCGGTCACCATCGCCTCTGCCAGGGCGGCGCGGTCCATGGGTGTGTCGTGCTCGCGCAGGCGCACATCAAAGAGCTCGCGCATGCGCGCCTCGACCGCGTGCGGGAGGCGTCGCGTCACGACAACACTCAGGCGTTTTGATGTCATCTCTCCCCCCGCGCTGCTTTGCGCCGCTGCCTGCCCCATGGCAAAGTGACGCCAGAGCATGAGGGGTACAAGCCCCCGCGTAAGCAAAACAGGCAGACCTTTGAAACGATCAAGCGTTCTCGTGATGCTGTGCGCCGTGCTGGCGCTGGGTGTGGGGCTGCCCGCGGGTCTGGGGGCGGGTCCGGCACAGGCCGAGGGGCTGGAGCCGCGCGCCGCGCCGACCAAGGGGCCGGTGACCGGGCTGCCGATGCCGCGCTACGTGTCGATGAAGGCGAGCACCGCCAACGTGCGGCGCGGGCCCTCGCTGGGGCACCGGATCGACTGGGTCTTCAAGCGCCAGAACATGCCGCTGACGATCACCCACGAGCACGGCCACTGGCGGCGCGTGGCGGACCGCGACGGGGCGGGCGGCTGGGTGCATTACTCGCTCCTGTCGGGCGTGCGCACGGTGATCGTGGAGCAGGACATGTTGCAGCTGCACACGCGGCCCGATGCGGAGACGCCGATCACGGCGATGCTCGAGCTGGGCGTCGTGGCGCGGCTGGGCAAGTGCGGGCCGGATTGGTGCCGCCTGCGCACCGGCGGCCACCGGGGCTGGGCGCGCAAAGCCGCGCTATGGGGTGTTGCGCCGGGGGAGCTGCGGGAGTGACTTCGGACTGAGAGTGTTTGGAGGCTGTGGCGTCAGCACGCGTTTTGGGGGCGCTGCCATTTTTTGAGCGTGGATTGGGGGCCAGCCCCCAAACCCCCGGGATATTTTTGGCCAGAAGAAGCTGGGGCCTTGGCGCTTTAGAGGTCAGGCGGCGCTGTGTTTGAGCAGGACAGCTTCGGCGCGCGAGAGGTTGCGGCGGACGTAGGCGCCGTAGCTCGACGGGTCGACATCGAGGTCGCGGCAGACGTCGAGGAGCCGCAGGTGGTCGGAGGGGTCCAGCGAGGAGAGCGCGACATTGCCGGGGTGGAAGCTCTCGGTCTCGATTCCGTCGGCGCGCAGGATCTCGTGGCGCGGCAGCATGAGGTGGAGGTAGGTGACCTCGCGCACGGTCAGGTCGATGGAGACGGAGCCTCCGTTGACGAGATCGCCGGCGCGGACGAGGACTTCGTCCGTGTTGAAAAGCTCGCGCGCCGCGGCGCCGTTGACCACGATGCGGTGGTCGGGGGAGACGAGGCTGTCGCGGTCCGGCGTGTCATGGCCAAAGGCACCCCAGCGCAGGCGGATGGGCCGGAGGCGCGGCATCGAAAAGAGCCGTGCGCCCGTCATGTGGCGCCGTCCGAGCCAGACGATGGGCTGGGGTCCGTTGTCGACGGTCTGGACGAAGTCGCCCTCCCGCAGGTCCTCGACCCGGCGGCGGCCGGTGGGGGTCTCGATCAGCGTGCCGGGCGTGAAGCAGATCACGCCGCCCACGTGCTCGCGCGCATAGGCGTCGAGCGCCATGTCGGGCGCGTCGTGGAGTGCGTGGGTCACCACCCAGAGGTCGGTGCGCTGCGGGGGCATGTCCCCGGTGAACATCAAGAGCGGGTCCTTGCCGGGCGCCACGGGGATCAGCGTCACGACGTAGCTGCGCCGCCCGTCGGTCACGGTGAAGTGGAGATCGCCGAACTCTTCTTCGGTGTCCGCATCGAGGTCCGGCACCAGTTCCGGCACCCGCCGGGCGAGGCCGACCAGCCGCGAGACCATGCGCGCGGCGCCGCGCCGAAGCGCGACGTCCTCGTCCCGCATCCCGAGTTCGAGCACCGTGGCCGGGCCGTCGACGCGCAGCGCCTCTCCCGTCCAGGTCCAGTCCGCACCTGCCTCCATGGCGCCGAGCGGCGGCGCGCTTACACCGTCGATCCGCGTCTGGGCCCATGGGATGACAAAGGTCCCGCGCACGTTTGTGGCCATGACCTGCTCCGCCTGCATCTGCTGTTTTTGTTGTTCTTTGTTTTTCAGAACCCTAGCGGGAGCGAATCACGAAAGAAAGCCTCGGCCGTAGGGCCTGATGCAGCGCGGACACAGAAAAAGCAGTGTTTCGCGCGCGAAACAATCGATCAAGTTTTACGGATGCAACTTGGGGTAGTGCTTCACGCCTGATCCTTGAGGGCGCGCAGGCGGGTAAAGACCTCGGCGTCGGTGGCGTCCGTCATGCCGAGATGCGCGCGCAGCCCGGCGCTGGAGGCGCGCAGGAAGGGGTTGGTGGCAAGCTCGATCCCCATCCGCGTCGGCACGGTTGGTTTGCCTGCTGCGCGTAATTCAGCAACCCCCTTCGCGCGGGCCTCCAGCGCGGCGTTGCCGGGGTCGACCGTGACGGCGAAGGCGGCGTTTGCGGCGGTATACTCGTGGGCGCAGTAGACAACGGTCTCCTCCGGAAGCGCCATCAGCTTTTGCAGGCTAGTCCACATCATCGCGGGCGTGCCTTCGAAGAGGCGCCCGCAGCCCATGGCAAAGAGGGTGTCCCCTGTAAAGACCACACCCGCCTCCGGCAGGTAGAAGTTGATCATGTCGGTCGTGTGGCCCGGCGTGTGCAGCACCTGCACCTTGTGGCCGGCAAAGGCGAACGTGTCGCCGTCCGCCAGGTGGCGGTCGAGGCCGGCGATATCCTTGCCCTGCGAGACCGGTCCCAGCACGGTGGCGCCGGTTGTCTCTTTGGCCTCGTCAAGGCCGTCGGTGTGGTCCCAGTGGTGGTGCGTGATCCAGATCTGCGAGAGCGTCCAGCCGGTATGGTCCAGCGCTTTCGCCAGGGCGGTGGCGTCGCCGACGTCGACGCAGGCGGTCTCGGCGCTGACGGGATCGTGGATCAGCACGCCGTAATTGTCGTCGTTGTAGGCAAACTGGTGAAACTCGAGCGGCATGGCGGGCTCCCTTGTTGTTGGCGTGCAACCTAGCCGCCGGGGCGGGTGCGGCAATGGCGCGCGGCGCGGGTTGTCATCGGGCAGGCGCTTCGGCAGGGTACCCGCCTGGAGGAGGGCGCGCGATGGCACTGCATGTGGTCTGCATTGGCGAGGTGATGATCGAGCTGTCGGGCACGGCGCATGAGTCCGATGCCGCGCGGCTGGGCGTTGCGGGCGACACGTTCAACTGGGCGGTGTACCTGCGCCGGGCGCTGCCGCCGCAGCACAAGGTGTCGTACCTGACCTGCCTGGGCGCTGACCCTTTCAGCGCGCGCATCAAGGAGGCGATCGCACGGGAGAGCGTCGACACCGGGCATATCCTGACCCACCCCACGCGCCTGCCGGGGCTTTATGCGATTTCGCTCGATGCTGCCGGGGAGCGCAGCTTTCACTATTGGCGCGGGCAGAGCGCGGCGCGGACGCTTTTCGACACGAGCGCGAGCACGCCGAGCCTTGAGGGCGTGGACGTGGTGGCGCTGTCGGGGATCACTCTGGCGATCCTGACGGATGCGGCGCGCGCCGATCTGTTGGTCGCGCTCGGCCGGCTGAGGGCGGATGGCGGCCTCGTGGCGCTCGACAGCAACTACCGCCCGGCGCTCTGGTCTTCGGCGGAGGAGGCGGCCGCGGTGCTCGACCAGTTCTGGGAGGTGACCGACATCGCCCTGCCCTCGCTCGACGATGAGCTGGCGCTGGCGCCCGGGAGCCGCGAGGCAGACGTCATCGCCCGTTTCTCCGCGCGTGACCTGCGCGCCGGAGCGCTGAAACGGGGTGACGCGGGGCCTTTGGGACTGACCAGTGGGGCGCACCACGTACCAGCAGCACAAGTCAAAGTGGTCGATACCACCTCTGCCGGGGACAGCTTTAACGGCGCGTTTCTGGCGGCCATCCTCGAGGGGCAGAGCGAGGCGGAGGCGCTGGCCGCCGGGCACGCCTGCGCGGCGCGGGTCATTACCTATCACGGCGCCATCGTGCCGCGAGCCGAGTGGACCGTTTGAGCGAGACGCGGGACACCGACATCCTGATCGTCGGCGCCGGGACCGCCGGCTGCGTGCTGGCAAACCGGCTGACTGAGGATGGGCGGCACAGGGTGATGCTGCTCGAGGCGGGCAAGCACGACCGGACGTTTTGGGTACCGATCCCGGTGGGCTACCTCTTTTGCATGGGCAATCCGCGCACGGATTGGATGATGCGCACCGCAGAGGAGCCAGGGCTGGGCGGGCGATCCCTCCCCTACCCGCGCGGGAAGGTGCTGGGCGGGTGCACCTCGATCAACGGGATGCTCTACCTGCGCGGGCAGGCGGCGGACTATGACGGCTGGCGGCAGATGGGGAACACCGGCTGGGGCTGGGACGATGTGCTGCCGTACTTTCTCAAGTCCGAGGGGGCGGATGCCGAGAGTGATCTGCATGGGACCGGCGGGCCTTGGAAGGTCACGGAGCAGCGGCTCAGCTGGGACATCCTCGATGCGGTGGCGAGGGCCGCCGAAGAGATGGGCGTGCCGCCCACGCGCGACTTCAACACCGGCGACAATTTTGGCTCGGGCTATTTTCAGGTGAACCAGAAAGGCGGCACGCGCTGGTCGACGGCGCGGGGGTTCCTACGGCCTGCGATGAAGCGTCAGAACCTGCGGGTGGAGACGGAGGCCGAGCTCAAGCACCTCACTTGGGACGGCACGCACGTGACCGGGGCGGTCTACGTGCAGCATGGCCGGGAGGTCATCGTGCGGGCGCGCGAGGTGGTGCTGGCGGCAGGAGCGATCAACTCACCGAAGGCTTTGGAGCTGTCGGGGGTCGGGCAACCGGAGCGCTTGCAGGCGCTCGGGATCTCGCCGCAGGTGGAGCTGCCGGGTGTCGGGGAGAACCTGCAGGACCATCTGCAGATCCGCACGGTGTTCGAGGTGTCGAACGCGCTGACGCTGAACCAGCTCGCGAACTCTTGGACCGGCAAGGCGCGCATGGCGCTTGAGTACGCGGTGAAGCGGTCGGGGCCTCTGTCGATGGCGCCGAGCCAGTTCGGCCTCTTCACCCGGTCGGACCCGTCCAAGGCGACGCCCGATCTGGAGTACCATGTGCAGCCTCTGAGCTGTGACCGGCTGGGGGAGCCCTTGCATGACTTCCCGGCGATCACGGTCTCGGTCTGCAACCTGCGGCCGGACAGCCGGGGCCATTGCCATATCGAAAGCGCGGACTTGAGCGCTCAGCCGCGTATCCAGCTGAACTACCTGAGTGCGGAGAGTGACCGGAGGGTGGCTGCCACCTCGATCCGGCAGGCGCGCGCGCTGATGGCGACGGAGGCGATGAAACCCTACCTTCCGGTCGAAAGGCTGCCCGGGCCGGAATTTGCGGATGACGCCACGCTGGCGGACAAGGCTGGCGAGATTGCCACGACGATCTTTCACCCGGTCGGGACCTGCAAGATGGGCTCGGATCCGATGGCCGTCGTCGACGAAAGGTTGCGCGTGCACAAGACCGAAGGGTTGCGCGTGGTCGATGCCGCGATCATGCCGACGATCCCCTCTGGCAATACCGCCTCACCTGTGGTGATGATCGCCGAGAAGGCCGCGGACATGCTGCGCGCCGATCTCCGCCAGTAAAGCAAAGGACTTCCCATGGAGCTGCGCCGCAACACCTTCAAACACGCCATCGCCGCGGGGGAAAAGCAGATCGGCATTTGGGCCTCGATCAACTCGCCCTTTGCGACCGCGACCTATGCCGCGGCGGGCTATGACTGGGCAGTCGTGGACATGGAGCACACGCCGGGCGATCTCGCCACCACCGTGCAACAGCTGAGCGTGCTGGAGGCGGACGGCACTCCGGCGATGGTGCGGGTGCCGTGGAACGACGCGGTGATGATCAAGCGGGTGATGGACGCCGGCGCGCAAGGCATCGTGATCCCCTATGTGCAGACGCTCGACGAAGCGCGGGAGGCCGTCGCCGCCACACGCTATCCCCCGAACGGGGTGCGCGGCTTTGGCGGCACGACGCGCGCGACCAAGTTCGGGCGGATCACGGATTACGCCAAGCGCTGCGAAGAGGAGTTCGCTCTGATCCTTCAGGTGGAGACGCAGGCGGCGATGGACCTTGCGCTCGACATGGGCCAGCTCGACGGGGTCGACGGTGTGTTCTTTGGCCCCGCGGACATCGCGGCGGACCTTGGGTATCTCGGCCAGCCGATGCACCCGGCGGTGTGGGAGGCGATCATGGCGGTGGCGGAAAAGCTGATGGCGGCGGGCATTCCGGCAGGCACATTGGTGACCAATCCCGAAAAGGCGGTCGAGCTTTACAAGGCGGGTTTCAGCTTCATCGCCTGCGCGATCGACAGCGGGCTTTTGGCGCGTGCGGCGGACAAGGTGCTGTCGGATGTGCGCGGTGGGCTTGGTTGAGGTAGGGTGGGCACTGCCGTCCGGGAGGCTTTGGGAGAGGATTGGGCGCGCCTCGTGCCCACTTTACAAGCGCTGCACCAGGAGCCCGGCACACACCACGGCGTGATTACCGTCACGCATGGTCCGGTCCCGGGACTGGCGCGGCTCATGGGCTTTCCTCCGCCCTGCACCGCGGCGCTTCTGACGCTAACGCGAGAGCGGCATCCGACACATGAAACATGGACACGGCAGATCGGGACGCGGCAGATCGGCAGCGCCCGCCTTATCTCTACGCAACGCGCCAAAGACGGCCTCGTGATCGAGCGGATGGGCATGACCACCGCCGCTACCAAGCTCACCGTCACCAAGACCGGTCTTCGCCACGACATCCGGCAGGTGCGTATCCTCGGTGTGCCGGTGCCTCGCGCGCTTGCACCCGGCATCGACGCACGCGAATGGGAGAGCGGCGGGCTCTACCACTTTGCCATCACGGTGACGCTGCCGCTCACCGGCACGCTCCTCGCGCGGTATTCCGGCTATCTCGAGGTAGGCTGAAGCGGGCGACCTTAGAACTGATAAATCCTGAACGGACATTCACGCGCCGCGCCATATAAGCGGGTCAGGCGGGTGCTTTGATTTAGGCCAATCCTTTGCGATCCGACGTCACCTAGCCCAACCCGCCGCGCTTCTCCCTTTCCCTTACGCCAGCTTGGCGGTATCACCCGCGAGGCTCCAGACAATCGAGAAAGGTCCTTCCCATGTTCGCACAGATCGAACCGCGTGCCGTCGACCCGATCATGGCCATGATGGCCGAATTCAAGGCCGACCCGCGTGACACCAAGGTCGATCTGATCGTGGGCGTCTACAAGGACGAGAACGGCAAGGTCCCCGTCATGCGCGCGGTCAAGGGCGCGGAGGCCAAGACCCTCGACGCCGAGGCGACCAAGACATACGTCGGGATCGCCGGCGACGCGGACCTCAACACGCGCACACCGCAAATCCTGCTGGGCAAGGGGCATGCGGCGCTTGAGGCGGGGCGCGTCGGAGCGGTGCAGTCCGTCGGCGGGTCGGGCGCGCTGCGGGTTGCGTGCGATCTGATCGCAAGCACCATTCCCGGCACCACGGTCTGGGTCTCGAACCCGACCTGGGCCAACCACATCCCCGTCGCCAAGGCGGCGGGCCTGCGGGTCGACCACTACCCTTATTTCCGGCCTTCCGACCGCGGGCTCGATTTCGACGGGATGATGTCGCACCTCAAGGACAACGCGACCCCCGGCGACGTCGTGCTGCTGCATGCGTGCTGCCACAACCCGACGGGTGTCGACCTGTCGCTGGAACAGTGGAAAGAGGTCACGCAGCTGATCGTGGACAAGGAGCTCTTCCCGTTTGTCGATTGCGCCTACCAGGGCCTCGGCAACGGGCTCGAAGAGGACGTGGCCGGCCTGCGCCATCTTGCGGACAACGTGCCGGAGATGCTGATCGCCTCGAGCTATTCCAAGAATTTCGGCATCTACCGCGAGCGCACGGGCGGGCTGACGGTGCTGGCCGAAAGCGCCGAGGCGCTGAAACCGGTCATGGCGCAGCTCAACGCGACGATCCGCTCGAACTACTCGATGCCGCCGAGCCACGGCGCGCGCATCGTGGCGGAGGTCTTTGCCGATGCCGCGCTGCACGCCGACTGGGAGGCGGAGCTGACCGAGGTGCGCGAACGCATCGCCGCCATGCGCTTGGCGCTGCGCGAAAAGCTCGAAGAGCGGCAGGTGTCGGTCGATCTCAGCTTTGTCACCGACCAGGTGGGCATGTTCTCCTACACCGGATTCACGCCCGAACAGATTAAGCTGGTGCGCGACGAGTACGGCATCTACATGGCCTCCGACGGGCGCATCAACGTGGCCGCGCTTGGCCCGAGCAACATCGACCACGTCGCCGACGGGTTTGCCGCCGCGCTGCGCTGAGGGGCGCCGCCCCGATTGACCTTGTGTCATTTAACATAGATAAAAAGGAGGTCGGCCGTGGGCCGGCCACCACAGTTCGGTGCATCCCATGTCTCAAGAGCCGCTGACCCCCGGCGACCGTCACTTCGGAAAGTTCGATCGCAACCTGATCTACCTGCTGGTGACGGTGGCCAAGCAGCTTGAGGCGGACATGCCCACCCTACTGGAAGGTACGCGGCTCAATCCGACGACCTACCGCATCCTCGGCTCCTGCGCGATCTACGGTGCGGTGTCTATCTCGGACCTGGGGCGGATCATGCTGATCGACCGTGCGCAAATCAGCCGCACCGCCGCGCAGCTCGAGCAGGACGGCCTCGTGCGCTTTGCCGAGCACCCACACAACAAGCGCAAGAAGATGGTGACCTTGACGGATGCCGGACGGGCCGAGCTCGATCACGCGGCGCCAAGGGTCACCGAACGGCGGGAGGGGCTCGAGGCGATGCTCGGCAAGGAACGGCTGGCCGATCTGCTGGACGCGCTCAACACGATCTCGGACGTGTTGCCGAGGTAGGGCCGGCGAGTTTTAGCCAATACAGCCTAAACGGATATTCACGCGCCGTCCCGCGGGGTGGCGCATCGCGCCGCCCGTTTTGCCGAAGGCAAACCTACGGTTTGACGGGGGCGGGTCATGCCGGAGGCATGCCTTTGGCATGGCGCGGCCTGACAGTGCCTGTCAGGCGGGCGTTTTGTTCTGAGCTAACCGTATCCGGTCTATCCTCGTCTGCTATGGGGTGGCTGTCGCAATGGGCGCTTGGAGTCGCCGCCGCATGGCCCCGCGTCACGTCTTCGGCGTCACAAGTTCAACTTCACCCATGCCGCATTGCGCGCGGACGAGCGCACGCAGGCATCGACAAAGGCCACGCCCTCCAGCCCCGCCGCGATACCGGGCACGAGATGCGCGGCCTCCGGGTCCCGCAGAGCAGCTGCTATCTCGGTGTAGAGCGCGCCAAACGCCTCGAGATACCCTTCGGGGTGGCCCGGCGGGATACGGGAGACGGCCGCGGCCGCCACGCCGCTCCCGGCGCCGCCCCGCGTGATCCGCTGCATCGGCTGACCAAGCGGTGTGTGCCACAGCACGTTGGGGTCCTCCTGCCGCCAGCTGAGACCGCCTTTGGCACCGTAGACCCGCAGCTGAAGCCCGTTCTCGGCGCCCGTCGCCACCTGCGAGACCCAAAGCGTCCCGCGCGCGCCGCCCTGATACCGCATCAGCACGTGCGCCGTGTCGTCAAGCGCGCGGCCCGGCACAAAGCTCGCGAGATCCGCCGACAGGCCCTCCAGCTCCAGCCCCGTCACGAACCGCGCCAGCTGAAAGGCGTGCGTACCGATGTCGCCCGTTGCCCCGCCCGGCCCGCTCTGCGCCGGATCGGTGCGCCACGCCGCCTGCTTGTGACCCGTGTCCTCCAGTGGCTCGGCCAGCCAGTCCTGCGCATATTCCACCTGCACCAGCCGGATATCGCCCAGCACGCCCTCCGCCACCATCTCCCGCGCCTGCCGCACCATGGGCGTCGCCGAGTAATTGTGCGTCAGGAATAGCCGCCCCGGCCCTTTGTCGACCGCCTTGGCGAGCGCCTTGGCCTCCTTGAGCGTCGCGGTCAGCGGCTTGTCACAGATCACATGAATGCCGCGTCGCAGGAACGCCTTGGCGATTTCCGCGTGCAGGTGGTTCGGCGTGACGATCGCCACCGCCTCGATCCCGTCCTTGAGCCGTGCCTCGCGCCCCGCCATCGCGGTGTAGTCGTCATAGACCCGCGCAGGATCGAGCCCCAGCGCCGCACCCGAGCTCTGCGACCGTGCCGGATCGCTGGCAAAGGCCCCCGCCACCAACTCGAAATGGTCATCGAGCCGCGCCGCCATGCGGTGCACCGCTCCGATAAAGGCGCCCGCGCCGCCGCCCACCATCCCCAGCCGGATGCGCTCCGCGTTCAGTCTTTCCATCGGTCGATCCCCAACATCTTGGCATTGGTCGCGGCATCCGCCTCGCCGCCGGCAAAGTCGTCAAACGCGGTCTCGGTCACCCGGATCATGTGGTCCCGCACGAAGGCCGCGCCCTCGCGCGCGCCATCCTCCGGGTGTTTGAGCGCACATTCCCACTCGACCACTGCCCAGCCGTCGAAGCCATACTGCGCGAGTTTGGAGAACACGGACCTAAAGTCGATCTGCCCGTCGCCAAGCGAGCGGAAGCGCCCCGCGCGCGACACCCAGTCCTGGTACCCGCCATAGACGCCTTGCCGCCCGTCGGGCCGGAACTCGGCGTCCTTGACGTGAAACATGCCGATCCGTGCGTGGTAGATGTCGAGCGTGGCGAGGTAGTCCATACCCTGCAGCACAAAGTGCGACGGATCATAGAGCATCTTCGCCCTTGGATGCCCCTTCACCACGTCGAGGAACCGCTCGAACGAAGCTCCGTCGTGCAGGTCCTCGCCCGGATGGATCTCGAAACAGAGGTCGATGCCGTTTTCCTCGGCATGGTCCAGGAGCGGCAGCCAGCGCCGGCCCAGCTCTTCGAAGGCTTGCTCGATCAGCCCCTCGGGCCTTTGCGGCCAGGGGTAGACATAGGGCCACGCCAGCGCGCCGGAAAAGACCGCCATCTGGGCGAGGCCAAGGTTGCGCGAGGCGGTAATCGCCTGCTTGACTTGCTCCACCGCCCACGCCTGCCGCGCCTTCGGATTGCGGTGGACCTGCGCCGGCGCGAACCCGTCGAACGCGTCGTCATAGGCCGGGTGCACAGCGACAAGCTGGCCTTGCAGATGGGCGGAAAGCTCCGTGATCTCGATGGCGTGCGCGCGTGCCTGCCCGGCGATCTCCTCGCAATAGGTCCGGCTCTCCGCGGCCTTGGCAAGATCAAAGAGCCGTTCGTCCCACGACGGGACCTGCACGCCGATGTACCCGCACGCCGCCGCCCATTTTGTGATCCCCTCCCACGTGTCGAACGGCGCCGTGTCGCCGGCAAACTGCGCGAGAAAGAGCGCGGGACCCTTGAGCGAGGCAAGCTGGGGCGTGGTCATGGTCTCTCCGGTTCGGGGGCGCGCACGCGCGCGAAACGCGGGTGACAGCGCGGTGTTTTGCCGACATGGTATCAGCGTAGAGCGTTCAGGAAAGCCCAGATGTCAGACACCGACAGCCGCCGCATCGTCTCCTCCCGCCATTTGGCCGATGGCGCAGGCTGGGAGGCGTCCGAGTTCGAGTTCGGCCTGATCGTGGCATCGAACGCCTTTCAGCGCTGGATGGTCAAGTGCATGTCCGCCGCCGGGCACCCGGACCTGACCCCGCTCGACATCCTCGTGCTGCACAACGTCAACCACCGCGGGCGCGACAAACGGCTGAGCGACGTGTGTTTCATCCTCAATGTCGAGGACACGCATACCGTGAACTACGCGCTGCGCAAACTGCTCAAGGCGGAGCTGCTGACCTCCGAGAAACGCGGCAAGGAGGTGTTCTACGCCACCTCCGAGACGGGCGCCGCGCTCTGTGAAGCCTACCGCAAGGTGCGGTCGCAGTGTCTGCTGGAAGGGCTGGCGCGGATGGACCTCAGCGGCGAGGAGCTGCGCGAGATCGCGGCGAATTTGCGCGCCTTGTCAGGGCAGTACGATCAGGCGAGCCGGGCGGCTGCGAGCCTTTGAGGCGCTGATCTGGCCGGACCGGTGTTAACTATGAACACCGGAAATCCTTGATGGCGACACATTCTGCCCGGCATTCTGCCGCCGGGGCCACGGGCGAAATTCGGCTTTTGTGGCGGGGGCGTATTCGAGCCGGAGGGCAGGAACTTGAAGAAATTTGCATTGGCGGCCGCGGTCGCCGCATTGACCGCGGGCGCTGCACAGGCCGGCGGTGGGCACGGTCACGGGCATGGTCACAGCCACGGGCATGGCCACGGACACGTCGTTCAGTATGGCGGCGTCGCCCATTCGGGTGTCACGATCAAGGTCGTGTGCTGGCGCGGACCTCTGAAGAAGGTCTGGGTCGACAAGCCGAAGGACGTGTTCATCAACACGCTGATGGCCGCGGGCCTGAGCGCGAACGCCGCGACCAACGTGGCCTATTCAGTGTGCCGTCACCCCGGTCTGGTGAACAATCCGGCGGGTCTGCGGGCCGAGACGATCCGGCTCTACAACCAATATCGCCGCGGCTGGTAACGTTACTCGATCACGGTGAAGGTGTCCGGGGCCTTGGGGCTCCGGGTGGTCGCTCTGCCGAGAACCTTTCCCTCTGCCCAGCCATGCGGATGGCCGGGCATGCCGCAGCGAAAGCGCTCGATCAGTTTGGCGTAGCTGAAGCCCAGCTCGGACGCCTTGCAAAGGCGCGCGCCGCTATGCCTGCGATGCAGGGCGAGGCCCGCGCCTGCCGGCACGAGTTGATAATCCTTGCGCGCAAGCCGTGCGTCGAGGTCATCCCAGCTCTGCGCTTCCGCAAGGTCTCTGGCGAGGCGCGCCCGTAGCGGCGCGACGAGCCGCTCGTCCGCCCGATTGGGCGGCCTCGCATTGCGCGCGCGAGAGATCTCCTCCGACAGCAGATTGCGGACCAATTGACCAAGCGTGATGTCCTGCGCCCGCGCCAGTTCGGCACCGACCTGCAGCATTTCCCGGGGCACTTGAAGCGTCACACGTTCCATGCCGCCAGCATCGCGCGCCTGCCTTAAGAAACGCTAAACGTCCAACTCCTGTGCGAACCGAGCGTTCTCCTGGATGTACTGAAACCGCATCTCGGGCTTCTTGCCCATCAGCCGCTCGACCAGATCGCCGGTCTCGCCGGGCTCGTCCTCGTCGATGGTCACCCGGATCAGCTTGCGCGTTTCGGGGTTCATCGTGGTGTCCTTGAGGTCCTTGGCGTCCATCTCACCAAGCCCCTTGAACCGGCTCACATCGATCTTGCCTTTTCCGCCCAGACCCGTCTCCAGATACGCGTCCCGCTCCGCCTCATCGAGGCAATAGACCCGCCGCGCGCCCTGCGTCAGCCGGTAAAGCGGCGGGCACGCGAGGAAGAGGTGGCCCGCGTCGATCATCGGCCGCATCTGGGTGAAGAAGAACGTCATCAACAGCGAGGCGATATGCGCCCCGTCGACATCCGCGTCGGTCATGATGATGATCTTGTCATAGCGCAGGTCATCGACGTTGAACCGCGTGCCAAGGCCCACGCCGAGCGCCTGCGTCAGGTCGCTGATCTCCGCGTTCGAGCCCAGTTTCGACGAGGCCGCGCCGAGCACGTTGAGGATCTTGCCGCGCAGAGGGAGCAGCGCCTGCGTCTTGCGGTCGCGCGCCATCTTGGCCGAGCCGCCGGCGCTGTCGCCCTCGACGATGAAAAGCTCGGTGCCGTCGCGGTTCGTGGCCGAGCAATCGACCAATTTGCCGGGCAGGCGCAGCTTTTTCGTCGCGGACTTGCGGGCGGTCTCTTTTTCCTGGCGGCGGCGGAGGCGTTCTTCGGCGCGCAGCACGAGAAAGTCGAGTATGGCGCCGGCGGCCTTGGTGTCCGCGGCAAGCCAATTGTCGAACCGGTCGCGTACGGCGCCCTCGACCAGACGCTGCGCCTCCACGGTGGCGAGGCGGTCCTTGGTCTGGCCGACAAATTCAGGCTCGCGGATGAAGCACGACACCAGCGCGCAGCCGCCCGTCAACAGGTCGTCGCGCGTGATCTGCGCCGCCTTGCGGTTGTTGGCCAGCTCGCCATACGCCTTGATCCCCTTGAGGATCGCCGCCCAAAAGCCCGCCACATGCGTGCCGCCTTCGGGCGTCGGCACGGTGTTGCAATAGGACTGGATGAAGCCGTCGCGCGCGGGCGTCCAGTTGATCGCCCACTCGACCTTGCCCGGCACGCCGAACTTTTCTTGAAACTCGACCGTGCCGTTGAACGGCGCATCGGCATATGTGCTGGCGCCGCCCAGCGTCTCGACCAGATAGTCGCTGAGCCCGCCGGGAAAGTGGAACGTCGCCTCCGTCGGGGTCTCGCCATCTTCGATGGCCGATTTCCAGCGGATCTCGACACCGGAAAAGAGGTACGCCTTGGATCGCACCATCTTGAGCAGGCGGGCCGGCTTGAAGCGGTGTTTGCCAAAGATCTGATCGTCCGCGTGGAACGTGACGCGCGTGCCTTTCCAGTTGTTCGCCGCGCCCACCTTTTCGACGCCGCCTAAGGGGTGACCGCGGGAGAATCGCTGCTCGAACGCCTGCCGGTCACGGGCGACCTGCACCACCATGGAGTCCGAAAGCGCGTTGACAACCGACGCACCCACGCCGTGCAGACCGCCGGAGGTCTGGTACGCCTTGCCCGAGAACTTCCCGCCTGCGTGCAAGGTGCAGAGGATGACTTCGAGAGCGGATTTGCCGGGAAATTTTGGGTGCGGGTCGATCGGGATGCCGCGCCCGTTGTCGCGGACGGTCACGGCGTAATCGGCGTGCAGCTCGACCTCGATCCGGGTCGCGTGACCGGCGACGGCCTCGTCCATCGAGTTGTCGAGGATCTCGGCCACCATGTGGTGCAGCGCGCGCTCGTCGGTGCCGCCGATGTACATGCCCGGGCGCTTGCGGACGGGCTCGAGCCCTTCGAGCACTTCGATGGAGGACGCGTCGTAACCCGTGGGCTCGGCCGCGGTCAAAAGATCGTTGGCCATGTCTGCTGCTCTGTTTTGTTGGCTGGCACGATCATGCCACGGAGGCGCGTACGACGGAAGGGTGGATGCGCCATAGAAAAAGGCCCCGCCTTCGGGACAGAAGGGCGGGGCCTGAAACTAAATCCGGACGGGAGAGACCGGAATAGACACGGAGGGTCCGAGAACCGGGTGAAGGCGCGGCATCGTGGGACTGAAGCACCGCGCCGGAGGGATGGCCCGGCTCTCTTGGAGGGATACGAGTTCGACCCTCCGTGTGAATATGCAACTCGGTTGACCTAAGAAAGGTTCCCGAAAAACGCACTTTTTAATATTTAGCGTTTTCAAGGGGGTAGGGGTTTTGTTGGCGGTATCTGAACCTTTCCGCAAAAAATCTGCGGGAAAAATCGCCTCTGGTTCCCCCTCAGCGCACCAAAATGGCGCGAAAATCGTTCACGTTTGTCCCCGTAGGTCCGGGCGCGTGCAGCGCGTCCACGGCGGCAAAGGCGGAATAGGCGTCGTTGCGCGCAAGCGATCCGGCTGGATCGACCCCAGCGGCGCGCATACGGGCGCAGGTTGCGCCGTCGGCAAAGGCGCCCGCGTTGTCTTCGGAGCCGTCGATCCCGTCGGTATCGGCCGAGATGGCGCTGATGCCGGGCACGCCATCGATTTCGGCGGCAAAGCTGAGCAGGAATTCGGAGTTGCGCCCGCCACGTCCGCCCGAGCCACGCAGTGTCACCGTCGTCTCGCCGCCCGACAGCAGTAGTACGGGGCGCGCGAAGGGGCGGTCCTTGGCGGCGATCTCGCGGGCGATGGCGGCGTGCATCTTGCCGATGTCGCGCGCCTCTCCCTCGATGGCGTCTGACAGGATGACGGCTGGCACGCCTTCGGCGCGCGCGAGGGCGGCAGCCGCTTCGAGCGACTGAGAGGCCGAAGCAATTACCTTGACCTCGTGCGCGGCAAACACGGTGTCGTCCCGGTGTGGCGGCAGGTTCGCCTCCGAGGCGATGACCTGCGCAATGACATCCGGCAGGTCGAGCCCCCACGCCTCCACCGCGGCGCGCGCCTCGGCGCGGGTGCGGGTATCGGGCACGGTCGGGCCTGATGCGACTTGCGCCGGATCGTCGCCGGGCACGTCGGAGACCACAAGCGAGACCACCCGTGCCGGGTGGGCAAGCGCCGCCAGACGTCCACCCTTGAGCGTGGAGACCTGGTTGCGCACGAGGTTCATCACCCCGATGGGCGCGCCGGAGGCCAAAAGTGCCTCATTCAGCGCCACCTCGTCCGCCAGCGTCAACCCGTCGCAGGGCGCCGGCAGCAGCGCCGAGCCGCCCCCGCAGACAAGCGCAACCACCAGATCGTCTTTCGTCAGACCGGTCACGGCCTGCCTCAAGGCATCCGCCGCGGCCAGTCCCGCCGCGTCCGGCACGGGGTGCGCGGCCTCCATCACCTTGGCCGCGCGCGTGGCGCAGGCGTAGCCGTACCGCGTCACCACCACGCCCTCGAGCGGGCCGTCCCACAGCTCTTCGAACGCGGCAGCGAGCTGCGCTGCGCCTTTGCCGGCACCGATCACCACCGTCCGCCCCTTGGGCGGGTCCGGCAGATGCGCCGCCAGCGCACGCTTGGGGTCTGCGGCAGCGACGGCTGCGTCAAAGAGGCGGGTCAGGAAGTCTTGGTTCAGGAAGTCTTGGCTCATGGGCGCGGTCTACAGCCCCGCGCGAGCCGGGTCCATGGCACTTAGACCAAGTGGCCTTAAATCAGGGTCGCGTCTGGCCCTATTCGGGGTCTCAATTTCCACGTGATATAAGCCGTCTTGCATCGCACGCAGTTTGAGTCGGTGTGTGCAAAAGGTGGGCCCGGCTCAGGCCCGAACATATGAAAGGGTTTCCCAATGGACGGCGTTCTGAACGAAAACGACATCTCCCATGTGGTCGAAGCCGACCGCGCGCATGTCTGGCATCACCTGATCCAGCACAAGCCCTTCGAGACGAACGACCCGCGCATCATCATCGAGGGCAAGGGGATGCGCGTCTGGGACCAGAAGGGCAAGGAGCACCTCGACGCCGTCTCGGGCGGGGTCTGGACGGTGAACGTGGGTTACGGCCGCGAGTCGATTGCCAAGGCGGTCTATGACCAGCTTCTAAAGCTCAACTACTTTGCAGGCTCCGCAGGCTCGATCCCGGGCGCGCTCTTCTCCGAAAAGCTACTGGACAAGATGCCGGGCATGTCCCGTGTCTATTACTGCAACTCCGGCTCGGAGGCGAACGAGAAGGCGTTCAAGATGGTCCGCCAGATCGCGCACAAGCGCTATGGCGGGAAGAAGCACAAGATCCTCTACCGTCACCGCGACTACCACGGCACCACGATCAGCTGCCTTTCGGCAGGCGGTCAGGAAGAGCGCAACGCGCAGTACGGCCCCTACACGCCCGGGTTCGTCGAGGTGCCGCATTGCCTCGAGTACCGCGCGCAGCCCGAGTTCGACGGCGGCAATTACGGCGAATGGGCGGCCAACCAGATCGAGAAGGTGATACTCCGCGAGGGGCCTGACACGGTCGGCGCGCTTTGCCTTGAGCCGGTGACGGCGGGTGGCGGTGTGATCACACCGCCCGAGGGCTACTGGGAGCGCGTGCAGGAGATCTGCACCAAGTACGACATCCTGCTGCACATCGACGAGGTTGTCTGCGGCGTGGGCCGGACAGGTGTGTGGTTCGGCTACCAGAACTACGGCGTGAAGCCCGACATGGTGACGATGGCCAAGGGCGTGGCCTCGGGCTACGCGGCGATTGCCTGCCTCGTGACCACCGAAGAGGTCTTTGACATGTTCAAGGACGACGCGGCGGACCCGATGAACTACTTCCGCGACATCTCGACCTTCGGCGGCTGCACGGCAGGCCCGGCGGCGGCGCTCGAGAACATGCGGATCATCGAGGACGAGGACCTTCTGGGCAACACGCTCGCCATGGGTGAGCGGATGATGGGCAACCTGAACGCGCTGGCGGAAAAGCACGCGGTGATCGGGGATGTGCGCGGCAAGGGGCTCTTCCTTGGCGCCGAGCTCGTCGCGTCGCGCCAGACCCGCGAACCTGCCGACGAGAAGAAGGTGCAGGCCGTTGTCGCCGACTGCATGGCGCAGGGCATCATCATCGGGGCGACCAACCGCTCGGTGCCGGGCTTCAACAACACGCTGTGCTTCTCGCCCGCGCTGATCGCCACGGCGGATGACATCGACCAGATCACCGACAGTGTGGACCAAGCGCTCACCCGCGTTTTCGGGTAAGCGCTGCTAGACAGAGTGCCTTAACGAGTGACCGGCCCGGACGTAGAGCGTCCGGGCTTTTTTGTTGCCTTGTGAAAACTATGACAAGCCTTTCGAGATCATTTGCTTAAAGCAAGTCTCCCGCCTGACGGGCACCGTCAGGCCGCGCCGACCCGCCCCCATGGGGCGGCGCGATTGCGCCACCCCTTGGGTCGGCGCGTGAACTTCTGTTTCTGCAAAAGCATCTAAATGGCCGCCCTAAACCGGGTTCGGAACCGGCTCACCCCTCGCAAAGGCGGCCACATTGGCAACCGCCATCTTGCCCATGTCCACACGGACCTCGAGCGCGGCGGTGCCGAGATGTGGCAGGAGAACGACGTTCTCCATCGCCACCAGAGCGTCCGGCACCGAAGGCTCGTGTTCGTAGACGTCAAGCCCGGCGCCCGCGATCTCACCCGCCTGCAAGGCGCCGATCAGCGCAGCCTCGTCCACCACATCCCCCCGCGCGATGTTCACGAAAAAGGCCGAGGGCTGCATCGCAGCAAAAACAGGCGCGCCGATGATGTGACGGGTGGCAGCCCCGCCCGGGACGGCGGCGACCAGCACGTCGACAGCTGCGGCGCAGTCCGTCAGGACGCCGTGCTGGGTCGTTTCGAACGGCAGGTGTTTTGGCGTGCGGCTGAAGTAGTGCACCGACATCCCAAACCCGTGGTGGCAGCGTGCCGCGATGGCCTGACCGATCCGGCCCATGCCGACGATGCCCACGGCTTTGCCCGTCAGGTGCATCCCCAGCATCTGCGTCGGGTGCCAGCCCGGCCAGGCGCCGGCGCGCACCATGCGCTCGCCTTCACCTGCCCGCCGCGCGGCCATGAGCATCAGCGTCATGGCGATGTCGGCGGTCGCATCGGTGACCGCGCCAGGCGTGTTGGTGACGGTGATCCCCGCCCCCTTGGCCGCGCCCACGTCGATGTGGTTGAACCCCACGCCAAAGTTCGCAAGCAGCTTGCAGCGCGGCTCAGGGACTGAGGCGATGAGCTCCGCCGAGTAAAGATCCCCCAGCGTCGGAATGACCATGTCGAAGTCGCTCAACGACCGGCGCATTTCGTCCTCGGACATCGGTGCCGTCTCGGCGCGCACCTCGACCTCGATCCCGTCTGGCACCGCCGCGACGGCCGCTTCCGGCAAGGGCCGGCAGATCAACAGTTTCATGTCAGTGTAGTCTCCCCCCGTTCGGCAGGTCCTTGTCGGGTGTCGCGAGGACGATCCCGCCTGCCTCGTCGGAGAAACCTAGGACAAGCACTTCGGATTTCACCGGGCCGATCTGGCGGGGCGGGAAATTCACCACGCCCATCACCTGTTTGCCCACCAGCGTCTTGGGCGCGTAATGCGCGGTGATCTGCGCGGAGCTTTTCTTCTCCCCGATCTCGGGACCAAAATCGATCCAGAGCTTGATCGCCGGCTTGCGCGCCTCGGGGAAGGGCTCGGCCCGGACGATGGTGCCGACGCGGATGTCGACGGCGAGGAAGTCGTCGAAGGTGATCTCAGCCATTTTGCAGTTCTCTGGAGCGATTGGTGGCGGCTTGCACGGTGCGGCGCATGAGGTCGGGGAGCTCCTCCATCAGCACCTCGAGCCCGGCCTGGGTGGTGCCGTTGGGGGAGGTCACGTTGATGCGGAGTTGCTCGGCGTTCTCGTCCGACTGGATCGACAGCGCCCCTGCCCCGGCAACGGTGTGCTGGGCGAGGGTCGTGGCGAGCTCCGGCCCTAGGCCCGCTGCCTCCCCCGCTGCCGCAAGCGTCTCGATCATGTGAAAGACGTAGGCCGGCCCAGAGCCTGACACGCCCGTGACCGCGTCCATCTGGTCTTCACTTGTGAGGCGCACGACGGCGCCGATGGCCTGCATCAGCGCGTCCGTCGCGTCCAGATGCGCCTCGGTCGCCGCGTCATTGCGCACGAGCGCAGTGATTCCCTGCGCAACGGCGGCCGGCGTGTTCGGCATGGCGCGCACGACGGGCGTGTCTTGGCCGAGGATGGCGGCGTAGTTGGCTATCGTCGTGCCCGCTGCCACGCTGACAAAGAGCGTCCCGCCGCCGGCGTAGCCTTGTAAGGTGGGCAGTGCCGTCGCCATCATCTGAGGTTTCACCGCGAGGAGGGCTACCGCCGGCGCCTCCGGCAGCGCTTGGTTGATATGCACGCCCGTGCCTTTGAGCCAGTCCGAGGGGTTCGGGTCGACCACATGCACGGCGCTTGCCGGAAGGCCGCCCTTGAGCCAGCCCGCAAGCATGGCAGAGCCCATCTTCCCACAGCCCAAAAGCACGATGCCGCGCTCGGTGATACGCTCGAATATGTCCATGTAGCCGCCCCCACCTTGTGCCGGGGTGAGCCTAGTGGCTTTGCGCGTGGAACGGAATCGCTTTCACGCTTCCAAGACGCTCTCAGGCGCGCCCGTAAGCCTCGGTCATCGCGATCTCGATGGCTTGCTGCGGAGACTGATCTCCCCAGGTCACAAGCTGGAGCGCCGGATAGTAGCGCTCGGCGCTCATCACGGCGGCGTTGATCATCGTGTCGATCTGGTCGGCGCTCGGGAATTGTTCGTCCCCTGCGACGAGGCCATAGCGAAAGACCATCAGCTTTTGCTCCTCCCACCAGGTGAAGGCCCCGCACCAGCAGCGGTCGTTCACGAGGTTCAAGAGCTCGTAGAGCCCGGGAAGCTTGTCCGCGGGTGGCTCCATGTCGAAGGTGCAGACGAGCCGCAGGGTCTGGTCAAAGGCCGACCAGGCCAAAGTGACCGAGTACGTCCGCCACTGACCCTCGACCGCCATGGCGATCTGGTCGTCGCCGATCCGGTCAAAATCCCAGTCGTGATGCGACGCGAGCGTCTCCACGATGTCGATGGGATGCGTGTCTTCGTCGTAAAACTGCTCTGAAAGCGCCATGCCGCCACCTCTTTATGTGTTGGCGCTCGGGCTATGGCAGCGCCCGGCGCGTGGTGCCTGCTCGGTGCGGGGGTTTTTTGTGCCTGTCCTCCCGCCTGGGTGAGCGTGCACGGTGGGGGAGTCGGCTGTAAAGCGAATTCTTGGGGAAAACCGCTAGAAGCTGTGGATATTCATGGAAGCGTCACAAGAGATAGGCGCGTTTTTGCTTGATGGGGCGTGGCGGCACTGGCAAAGCTGACGCGTTCTCAGGGCGGGGTGGAAGTCCCCACCGGCGGTAGGTCTTCGTTTGAGGACAAGCCCGCGAGCGGCTTTTCGTTTTGCGAAAAGTGCCAGCAGATCAGGTGCGCCGCGCGCGGCAAGTCCTGAGCCGACGGTTAAAGTCCGGATGGAAGAGACGATGCGCAGCCGCGTGCGCCCTTTCGGGGGTGCGCGATGGTCTGCGTTTCAATGCCTTGGGTGACGTGTCGAACCTAAAGGAGAAGAGCCATGACACACACCCTCACCACCCCCCGCTACGCCTTTGTCAAAGCCGGCTGGCACGCGGACATTGTGGACCAGGCCCTGGCCGGGTTCTGCGAGATCATACCCGTGGCGCAGGTCGATGTCTTTGACGTGCCGGGCGCGTTCGAGCTGCCGCTCATGTCGCGTGATCTGGCTGCCACCGGGCGTTACGCCGCCGTGGCCGCCGCCGCGCTGGTCGTGGATAGCGGCATCTACCGACACGAGTTCGTGGCGCAAGCTGTGGTCGATGGCCTCATGCGCGCGGGGCTCGACACGGGGGTGCCGGTGCTTTCGGTCTCCCTCACGCCGCATGCCTATCAGGACACGCCGCATCATCGGGAAGTGTTTGGGAAGCACTTCGTTCTGAAGGGGCGTGAGGCGGCAGAGGCGGCGTTGCAGATTGCTATAAGCCGTCGGGCCTTGGCGGCTTAGGGCTCGCCAACTAGCATCGGTTTTCGTTCCGCTGCAATCAAAGCACCCGCCTGACAGGCACTGTCAGGCCGCGCCGACCCGCCCCCGTCAAACCAAAGGTTTGCCTTCGGCAAAACGGGCGGCGCGATGCGCCACCCCTCGGGTCGGCGCGTGAACTTTTGTTTCTCTATTTGAACGTCGAAGGCCAGCAGCTTAACCCGCTACTTCTTCCCCTCAAGCGCTTCGATCCGCGCCAGAAGCGCCGCGTTCTCCTCGCGGGCTTTCTGCGCCATCGTGCGCACGGCGTCGAACTCTTCACGGGTGACGAAGTCGCGGTCTGCGAGCCACCGGTCGATCATCGAATTCATGGCGGTCTCGGCCTCGGTCTTGGCCCCCTGCGCGACGCCCATGGCGTTGGTCATCAGCTGCGAGATGTCGTCAAAGACTTTGTTGCGGGTCTGCATGGCTCACTCCGTGGCGTTTGACATGTATATGGTGCGCAAGGCTTTGCCGCGCAAGGTTGACCATCCCAGCCGCGCCTTGCATGAGGGGCGCCATGCAGGCCGCGATCCCGTTCCCGTCCATCTCGCCCGAGATCTTTTCGGTCACGCTTTTTGGCGTCGAATTCGCCCTGCGCTGGTACGCGATGGCCTATATCGTCGGCATCGGGGTCGGCTGGTGGATCGCAAGGCGCGCGGTGCAGAACGCGGGCCTGTGGCCGGCGGGGAAGCCCCCCATCGACAAGGCCGCGCTTGAGGACCTGGTGACCTACATCATCCTCGGTGTGATCGTCGGGGGGAGGCTGGGGTATGTCTTCTTTTACCAGCCCGCCTACTACCTGAGCGACCCGCTCGAGATCCCCGCGATCTGGCAGGGCGGCATGGCCTTTCACGGCGGCTTTCTCGGGGTGGGCGCGGCGCTCTGGCTGTTCTCGCGCAAGCATGGCGCGCCGCTGGGTCAGGTTTGCGACATCCTAGCGGTCGCAACGCCTCCGGCGCTGCTGCTGGGGAGGAGTGCCAACTTCATCAACGCCGAGCTTTGGGGGCGTCCGACGGACCTGCCCTGGGGCGTGATCTTTCCCGGTGAGGCGGCGCAAGCCTGTGGGCAGGTCGCGGGGCTCTGCGCAAGGCATCCGTCGCAGCTCTATGAAGCGCTTCTTGAAGGGCTCATCCTCGGGCTTGTCCTCCTGTGGCTCGCCTTTCGGCGGCAGGCGTTCTTTCGCACGGGCCTCCTCACGGGCGTGTTTTTCGCCGGCTACGGCGCCGCAAGGTTTGCGGTGGAGTTCGTGCGCCAGCCCGACGCGCAGTTCGTGACCGACGGCAATCCGCTTGGACTGGCGTGGCATGTCGGGGGATACGGCCTGACGATGGGACAGCTCTTGTCGCTGCCGATGACCCTCGTTGGTCTTTGGCTGATCGCACGAGCGCGGCGGGCATGAGCCTCAAGGACAAGCTTTTGCGCCAGATCGCGGCAGACGGGCCGATGCCGCTCAACCGTTACATGGCCGCGTGCCTGGGCGATCCCGAGCATGGGTACTACGCGACGCGCCAGCCGCTAGGACAGGACTTCGTCACCGCGCCGGAGGTGAGCCAGATGTTCGGCGAGCTTTTGGCGTTGGTGCTGGCGCAGGCGTGGACCGAGCAAGGGACACTGAAGCGGATCCTCCTCGCCGAGCTGGGACCGGGACGCGGGACGCTCATGGCGGACATGCTGCGCGTGATCCGGCACGTGCCGGGGATGGCGGAGGCGGTGGAGGTGCATCTGGTCGAGACTTCGCCCGTGCTGCGCGCCGAGCAAAAGACCCGGTTGCCGGAGGCGACATGGCATGACAGTGTCGAGAGCTTACCCGAAGGGCCGCTCTATCTCGTCGCCAACGAGTTCTTTGACGCCCTTCCCATCCGCCAGTTCCAGCGTACCGACGACGCCTGGCGCGAAGTGCACGTGGGCGCAAACGGCGACGCACTTGCGTTCGGCCTTGGCGCCCCTGCCCCGATCGCCGCACTCGCGCACCGGCTCGAGGACTCCCGCCCCGGTGACATCGTAGAGACCTGCGCGCCGGCTATGGCGATCACCGAACAAGTAGCGGACCGCATCGCGCAGCACGGCGGCGGCGCACTCTATATAGACTATGGCGACTGGCGCTCCGTCGGGGACACCTTTCAGGCAGTCAAGGCACACAAACCGGTGGACCCGTTGAAGGCGCCGGGCAAAGCGGACCTGACGGCGCATGTGGATTTTGAACCGCTGGCGGAAGCGGCCAAGGCGCAGGGCCTCTGGCACTCGCGCCTGACACCGCAAGGCATCTTCCTCGAGCGGCTCGGGATCACCCAGCGCGCGCAGGCGCTCGCGAAGGGGATGGACGAGGACGCTCTGCAAACGCACATCGCTGCGCACCGCCGCTTGATCCACCCCGAGGAGATGGGCACGCTCTTCAAGGTGCTCTCCTTTGCGCAAGAGCCAATGCCGGGATTTGCAGATGACTAGCCTCTCGCCCATCACGTCAGACCTTTTGAACGGGACCAAACACGGGTTCTTCACCCGAGAGGGTGGCGTGTCGACGGGGATCTTCGCCTCGCTCAACTGCGGGCTGGGATCGGGCGACGACCGTGAAGCGCTAAAAGAGAACCGCGCACGCGTGGCAACTTGGATGGGTGTGGAGGCACACGCCCTCCAGTCCGTGCATCAAATCCACTCGGCGCGCGTGCATGCCATCACCCATCCTACGTACGCGCGCCCGGAAGGGGACGCGATGGTCACTGCGACGCCGGGGATCGCTCTGGGGATTTTGACCGCCGACTGCCAGCCCGTGCTCTTTGCCGATGAAGAGGCAGGGGTGGTCGGTGCCGCGCATGCCGGGTGGAAAGGCGCTTTGGGCGGAGTGCTCGAGGCGACGGTCGAGGCGATGGTGGGGCTTGGCGCCACACGCGAGGCGATCAAGGCGGTGATCGGTCCCAGCATCGGGCAGGCGAGCTACGAGGTCGGGCCGGAGTTCATGGAGCAATTCCTAGACGAGGACCCGGAGACGGCGCGCTACTTTGCGCAAGGACAAGGTGACCGGCTGCTTTTCGATCTGCCGGGCTTTGGTCTCAGCCGCTTGCGCGCGGCTGGCATCGCGGAAGCCGAGTGGACGCGCCACGACACCTATGCCGATCCAGAGCGATTCTTCTCCTACCGCCGCTCTGTGCACCGCAAAGAGGGCGATTACGGGCGGCTGATGGCCTGCATCCGGGTCTGATCCGGGCGAGATTGTGGCACGGGCCGGGCAAGCCGCGCCCATTTCCGTCACCGAAGGGCCGATCGCGCTGCCGCGCAATCGTCGGTACGAAAAATTAAGGTTAATTTCCAGTGCGTTAACCAAAGTGGGCAAGCTTGCCCCATTTCAGCCCCGCGCCTTGCGCGCTTTTTTGGAAAACTTGCATCGAATGCCAAAAGCTGGCCGCAAACCAATTCCATATTGGCCTCAGTCAGGAACACACCCGAGCACACGGGCAACAGAACGGAACTCAGGTCATGAAACTCAGCACCCGCTACATCAAATCGGCCATCGCAACCGCAGCCGACACCAAGACAGCTCTTCCTTGGGAGCGCGGTGCGCGTCGGGCGTCCTTCATCGCGGCTCGCAAAGCGACCAAACTGAAGTCCGCCTGAGGGCTTCTCCTCTCACAGCTTTCGGGCGCCGGTAAGGCGCTTGGCCACTCCGGGCACGCCTCGGAGTGGCTTTTGCGTTTTTTGGGCGCCGGGGTCTTTGACTTGATACCTGAGCCGTCGACCTTTCCCCCTACACATTCGGAACAGACGAGCACGCGCCGGCCCGAGGGGTGGCGGATCGCGCCGCCCCATGGGGGCGGGTCGGCGCGGCCTGACGGTGCCCGTCAGGCGGGTGCTTTGAATCGAGCGTGTGTATATCAGGTCAAAGGTCGCTTACTTCGGGTTTTATTTGTTGGCGCATCACTTAGCGCCCCAAACCAATCCCGAATCAGAATGTGGCGAACTCGTTTCGCCCCTGCGCACAATTTAGGTTTGCCGCAAATTTTAGGCGAAGTGCTCCGGCCAATCAGGTCGGAATTTTGACACAGATGTGCAAAACCGCGATTTTTGTACTCATCAAATCGCAACGAAGGTAACGGTCCTTCTGTCGTTGTCGGTGGGGGCCGGCGCGGATGTGACTACCCCAGAAAGGGGGGATCGCATGGCACACCTCGATACTCGGACACCCGAGCCCGGCACCGCGCGTGCCCTTGTTCCCATTCCGCAGGCCCAACCGGGTCCGTTTGCTCGGCAGGGACGGCTTCCTCAAAGCGCCCAGCCTCTCATGCGCAAGTATGAGGTGGCCTCCCTGCTGCCCAACCTCTCGGTCAAGACCTCACACCATATCGCGCCGGCGACGCCGCTCTTTACCGATACGGCGTCGGCCTTTGCGCATGGCACGCTGATCGACACGATTTCGGGGCCGGTGGCGGTCGAGGACCTGATCCCCGGCGATCATGTCGAGGTGCAGGGCGGAGACCCGGCGGCGATCCTCTGGATCGGCTCGACAATGATGGCGCCGAACCGCCCCGACCTGGATGGCGCGCTGTCGCAGCTGGTGCGGATCATGCCCGACACGTTTGGACTGGCGCGCCCGATGCGCAACCTGCTGCTCGGGCCCGGGGCGCGGGTCCTGCAACCCCAGCATGGCGCGGAGGGTGCAGCGCTGGTGAACATCCGCGACACGATGGACGGGATGAGCGTGATCGAGGTCACGCCCCCCTCGCCCGTACGGCTGTATCACATCGCGACCAAGCGGCATGCGGTCATCCACGCCGACGGGATCGCGGTGGAGACCTACCATCCCGGCCGGTTCAACGGAGAGGGGCTCGGGATCAACACGCGCTCGCTCTTCTTATCGATGTTCCCGCATATCACGGGCTTTGCCGACTTTGGCTCGCTTGCCTATCCGCGTAAGCTCGGAGAGGACGATCTGCACGCGGCGTGAGTGTGGCTGCTTTGATCTGATGCAATGAAAGCAGTAGTTCACGCGCCGTCCCGCGGGGTGGCGCATCGCGCCTCCCGTTTTGCCCAAGGCAAACCTTCGGTTTGACGGGGGCGGGTCATGCCAGAGGCATGCCTTTGGCATGACGCGGCCTAACCGTGCCGGTCAGGCGGGCGCTTTGAATTAAGCGCACGAATTTGGAAAAGCGGCTCGCCGCCTCACGCCGGCTGACTGAGCCTTTCCTCGAGCACATCGAACGGCACGCCGGGCGCGTCCTTGGCGCCGCGGATCACGAGCGACGTCTTGACCGACCCGACATTGTCGGCGGTCAAAAGCTCGGACGTCAGAAAGGTCTGGAAGGTCGAGAGGTCCGGCGCCACGCATTTGAGGATGAAGTCCACCTCGCCGTTCAACATGTGGCACTCGCGCACAAGCGGCCAGGAACGGCAGCGCTCCTCAAAGGCGCTCAGATCGGCCTCGGCCTGCCGCTGCAGACCGACCATGGCGAAGACCTGCACTTCGAACCCCAACGCGCGCGGATCGACATCGGCGTGGTAGCCGCGGATGAAACCCTGCTCCTCCAATGTGCGCACCCGGCGCAGACAGGGCGGCGCGGAGATTCCGACACGCTTGGCCAGTTCGACATTGGTCATCCGGCCATCGTCCTGCAACTCGGCGAGAATCCGGCGATCGATCTCGTCCAGCCGGTGATTTGACATAAGATACTCCTCCGCAGGCGGCCGCAGCACTCGGCCAACGCGACATTTTATTACGCAATAAAGCAACAATAGTTCAAGCCGGACACATTCAAGATAACAAACAAAAAGGCGCGCCTGGGACAGACACGCCGATTTGTGCTGAAATAAAGTGCTGAGGCGCGTCCGAGGGGAGCCGGCGGCGGCCTGACACGGGCATAACGCAGACAGGCAACCGTTTTATGACAACGCAGATGTGAGACGACGCGGCGGCAGAGCGCCTTTTCCCGGGCGCGGCAAGCGCGTATATGAGCCGCGTTGCCACCCAGCCCCAAAGGACAGCGCCATGGCCGAGACAAAATCCACGAAAGTGCTCATCATCGGCTCGGGGCCCGCCGGCTACACCGCCGGGGTCTATGCCAGCCGCGCGATGCTGAAGCCGGTGCTCGTGCAGGGGATCGAGCCTGGCGGCCAGCTGACGACGACCACCGAGGTGGAGAACTGGCCGGGCGACACCGAGGTGCAGGGCCCCGACCTGATGATCCGCATGCAGGAACATGCCAAGGCGATGGGCTGCGAGATCATCGGCGACATCATCACCTCCGTCGATTTTTCCAAACGCCCGTTTGTGTGTCAGTCCGACAGCGGCATGGTTTACGTTGCCGACGCGATCATCCTGGCCCCCGGCGCGCGCGCCAAATGGTTGGGCCTTCCGAGCGAGGAAAAGTTCAAGGGCTTCGGCGTCTCTGCTTGCGCGACCTGCGATGGCTTCTTTTACCGGGGGCAGGAGATCGTCGTCGTGGGCGGCGGGAACACGGCCGTCGAAGAGGCACTGTTCCTCACGAACTTCGCCTCCAAGGTCACGCTGATCCACCGCCGCGACGAGCTGCGCGCGGAAAAGATCCTTCAGGACCGCCTTTTCAAGAACCCCAAGATCGAGCCTCTCTGGTTCCACGAGATCGAGGAGGTTTACGGCACCGACGCGCCCCTGGGCGTCGAGGGGGTGAAGGCGAAGCACACCAAGACGGGCGAGATCACCGACATCCCGTGCAAAGGCTTCTTCGTCGCGATCGGGCACGCCCCCTCGAACGAACTGGTCAAGGACGTGCTTGAAACGCACATGGGCGGTTACGTGGTGACCAAACCGGACAGCACCGAAACCTCGATCCCCGGCGTTTTTGCCGCGGGCGACATCACGGACTGGCAATACCGCCAGGCGATTACCAGCGCCGGGATGGGATGTCAGGCGGCTTTGGAAGTCGAGCGGTTCCTCGCAGAGCACGGCGAGGCTGAGCGCGAGACGGTCACCGAGCCTTTGGGATACGGCGCGGAACCTGCGTAACTGGTCTTGAATTTTCCGCATAAGCTGAAATCAAAGCGCCCGCCTAACGGGAACCGTTAGGCCGCGCCGACCCGCCCCCATGGGGCGGCGCGATACGCCAGCCCGCGGGACGCCGCGTAAAATTCTGTTTCGGAGATATCAGGCTGAAATTCGCCTGTGTAACCGGTCCTAAATCAGCCATATTGTTGCGAGATTGGAAAAAGCGCCGCGGATCGGCGCTTTTTTGTTGCCGATCACAACAAGCTCCAAAGTTTGTTCTTTTCTGAACACAATTGCCATGCAATACGTTCACACGTGAACAAACCCTGAGTCGCACCTGATGCCCACTGCCGTCGCAGATACCCTGACGCCCGAAGAGGACCAGCGCTTTCGCCTGCTGCGGCAGATCGATCTTGCGCCGGATGCCTCTCAGCGCGCAACCGCGGGCGCGCTCGGCATCTCGCTCGGGCGCTTCAACGCGCTTTTGCGCGGAGCGGTCGACGCAGGATTTGTCAAAGTCTCCGGCAGCGACAGCACCGACAAGCGCCAACGCTTTGCCTATGTGATCACATCCAAAGGCGCCGCCGAAAAGGCGCGCCTCGCCGCCGGGTTTCTCGCCCGCAAACGCGCCGAATACGACGCACTTCACGCCGAGCTGACCGGCACCTCGAGCAGTCTGACCAGTACCCCAAGCAGGACCCTTCCGATGCAAAATACCCTCGCCCCGATCCCGGAGCTTTACGTCTCTTACGACTCTGCGCAAAAGCTCAAGATGGAAGCGGCTGACCTCGTCAGCTGGGACCTCACACCGCGCCAGATTTGCGATCTGGAGCTGCTGATGAACGGCGGATTCAACCCGCTCAAAGGGTTCCTCGGTCAAGAAGATTACGACAGCGTGGTCGAAACCATGCGCCTCAAGGACGGCTCGCTCTGGCCGATGCCGATCACTCTGGATGTGTCCGAAGAGTTCGCATCCAAGCTGAGCGAGGGGCAGGACATCGCGCTCCGCGACCAGGAGGGTGTGATCCTCGCCACCATGACCGTCACCGACAATTGGGTGCCGAACAAGGCGCGCGAGGCCGAAAAGGTATTCGGCGCCGACGACAGCGCGCACCCGGCGGTCAACTACCTGCACAATCAGGCAGGCGCCGTCTATCTCGGCGGTCCGGTTGTGGGCATCCAGCAGCCGGTGCACTACGATTTCCGCGCGCGCAGGGAGACCCCGAACGAGCTGCGCGCGTACTTTCGCAAGCTGGGCTGGCGCAAGGTCGTGGCCTTCCAGACCCGCAACCCGCTGCACCGCGCCCACCAGGAACTGACCTTCCGCGCCGCCCGTGAGGCGCAGGCGAACCTCCTGATCCACCCGGTCGTGGGCATGACCAAGCCCGGCGACGTCGATCACTTCACCCGCGTGCGCTGCTACGAGGCGGTGCTCGACAAGTACCCGAACTCCACCACGCATATGTCGCTGCTGAACCTTGCGATGCGCATGGCAGGTCCGCGCGAGGCGGTCTGGCACGGCCTGATCCGCGCCAACCACGGCTGCACGCACTTCATCGTCGGCCGCGACCACGCGGGTCCCGGCAAGAACTCGGCGGGTGAGGACTTTTACGGGCCCTACGACGCGCAGGACCTCTTCCGCGAGCACCAGGACGAGATCGGCATCGAGATGGTCGACTTCAAACACATGGTCTACGTGCAGGAGCGCGCGCAATACGAGCCCGCCGACGAGATCAAGGACAAGGACGACGTCACGATCCTCAACATCTCCGGCACCGAGCTGCGCCGCCGTCTGGCCGAGGGTCTGGAAATCCCCGAATGGTTCTCCTTCCCCGAGGTGGTCAAGGAGCTGCGCAAGACCAAGCCGCCGCGCTCCAAGCAGGGCTTTACCGTTTTCTTCACCGGCTTCTCCGGCTCTGGCAAATCGACGATCGCCAACGCGCTGATGGTCAAGCTGATGGAGATGGGCGGGCGTCCGGTCACGCTGCTCGACGGTGACATCGTGCGCAAGAACCTCTCGTCCGAGCTGGGCTTTTCGAAAGAGCACCGCGATCTGAACATCCGCCGGATCGGCTATGTCGCGAGCGAGATCACCAAGAACGGCGGCATCGCCATCTGCGCGCCAATCGCGCCTTACGCCACCACCCGCCGGGCCGTGCGTGAGGATGTCGAGGCGTTCGGGGCCTTTGTCGAGGTGCACGTCGCGACCTCCATCGAGGAGTGCGAGCGCCGCGACCGCAAGGGCCTCTACAAGCTGGCGCGCGAGGGTAAGATCAAGGAATTCACCGGGATTTCAGACCCCTACGATGTGCCGCAGAACCCCGAGCTGAGCGTCGAGACCGAGAACGTGGACGTCGACAACTGCGCGCATCAGGTGATCCTCAAGCTCGAATCGATGGGCCTGATTGCCGCCGAGTAGGCGCGTGCCGACGGTCTGTCTCGCAACGATTCCCGCACGCGCTCCGATCCTGGAGCGCGTGCTTTTGTCTTTGCTGCGGCAGAGCCTCGCGCCCGATCAGATCATCGTCAGCTGGTGCCGCAGGTACCGGCGGTTTCCCGGCACATTCGACGCGCCGCGCGTCCCTGACGGTATCACGCTGTTCGAGACAAAAGACCTCGGACCGCTCACAAAACTCGCGCCCCTTCCCACCCTCACCGGCACGGTGGTCTGGTGCGACGACGATTGCCTCTACAGCCCCCGCTGGCTCGAGACGCTCTGCGCAGCACGCGGCGAGATCGCGGCGGCGTCTTGTTTTGACGTGGAACGGCTCAAGCGTTTGGGGCCGGGGCTGGTGGCGCAGGGCTTTGCCGGTGTGCGTGCGCCGGTGGAGGCGTTGGCGGATGTGCTGGATGCGCCGGATGAGGCGATCTGGGCGGATGACGTGTGGATCAGTGGTGCGATGGCCGCAAAGGGGTACGAGGTGAGCGCGGTGCCGGAAGCGCGAGCCAAGGTGACGCCGCTTAAAGGCGACGCCGCTTTACAGGACTTGGGTCGCAAGGACGCCAATCAAGCGGCGGCGGAAGCGGTTTCAGCGCAGTTCGGGATTTGGCCGCCGGCGCCGTAAGGTGGGCAAGTGCCCACCCTACACCTGCGGCGTGACCCCTCCGAGCACGGTGCGAAAGACATCCGTGTCGACATTTCCGCCCGACAGGATCACCGCGACCTTCTTGCTGGCCAGCGCCTCTTTGTCCTTCAAAGCCGCCGCGAGCGCCGCGGCCCCTGCCCCTTCGGCGACGTTGTGCGTGGTCTCAAAGAGTATCCGCATGGCCGCGGCCACCTCATCCTCGCTCACCTCGGCAATCCGCGACGCGCCGGTGCGGTAGATGGCAAACGCCTCCGCCGACGGCACGCGCACGGCCATTCCGTCGGCAAAGCTGCGCGCGGCGTTGGTCTCGACCACCCGCCCGGCCTCGACGGAGAGCTTGGCGGCGTTGGCGTTCTCGGCGACCACGCCGACGATCTCGGCCTTGGCCCCGACCGCGTCCCGCGCCGCAATCGTCCCGCAAATGCCCGAGCCGAGCCCGATCGGCACGTAGACCACATCGAGGTCCGGGTGCGCCTCGAAAAGCTCAAGCCCGTAGGTCCCGACGCCCGCGACCAGCTGCGGGTGGAACGACGGCACGAAATAGAGCCCCTCCGCCTCCGCAACGCGGTGCGCCTCGATCCGGGCCTCGTCGAAATCGTCGCCATGCTCGACCAGCTCGGCACCAAAAGCCGCCATGGCCGCGTTCTTTTCCACGGAATTGCCGCGCGGGACAAAGACCTTGCAGGCCAGACCCGCCTGCGTCGCCGCGAGCGCCTGGCTTTGACCGTGATTGCCGCGCGTCGCGGTCACGATGCCGCGCACGTCCGGGTGCGCGTCCTTGAGCCAGCGCATAAACGTCACGCCGCCGCGCACCTTGAAGGCGCCGGTGGGGGCGTGGTTCTCGTGCTTGACGATGAGGTCGGTGCCAAGCTGCCGGCTCAGCAACGGCCAATTGCGCGCAGGCGTGGGCGGCACCACGGTCTGCACCAGCGCGTGCGCGCGTTCGAGGTCACGAAGAGCGATCATGGCGTGAGGAAACCCGATCCCAGCACCAAGGTCAAAGCATCAGATCGCCGGACATCAGCACATGGCCCTGGCCTGCGACCCTGACCCCGGTAATGGCGTTTGGTGGGCCCAGCACCTCGACCCGCGCTTGGCCCGGACGGCCCATGTCGTGACCTTGCTCGGCCGTGTAGGTGGGGCTGTCGATCAAACTGTGGTGCCAAAGGTAGGCCGCCGCCGCGCCGGTGGCGGACCCGGTGAAGGGATCCTCGGGCGGGCTTGGCGGCAGCATCAGGAGTCTCCCGAACGTATCCCCGGCCTCTGTCGCGCCCTCGCGCGTGATGAGGTAGGGCTCGCACATGTCCGCCGCGCCACCGGCAAAGTCGCGGGCATAGGCGTCGGCCAGATCAAGCTGCAGCCTTGCGCGCTGAATCGTCGCCCGGTCTTTGACCAGCGTGATGCAGAACGGCAGCCCGGTGGAGGTGAACTGCGGCGGATGCAGGATATCGCCCGGAGCAAGGCCCACCAGCGCAGCGACCCGGTCCGCGGGGACGGTGTCCCCGAACTCCGGCGCCACCTGCGTCATCACGATCCAGCCCTGGTCGAGTGTGATCTTGACCAGCCCCGCGCCCGTCTCGAGCGTGCAGTCGCCGGTCAGAACGCCCCGGTGCAAGCATGCGGCGACGGTCGCGATGGTCGGGTGCCCGGCAAAGGGGATTTCGCGCGAGGCGAGGAAATAGCGGACCTTGAGGTCCGCGACATCCGAGGCTTCGGTGAAGGTACACTCGACCAGCGAGGTTTCCCGGACAAAGGCCATGCAGGTCTCGGCGTCCAGCGCGGCAGCATCGTGCACCACCGCGCAGCCGTTCCCGCCAAAGGCGCGTTCTGAAAAGGCGTCTACCCAGTCGACTTGGTACGGCATGGCGTGTCCTCCTAGTCCGGAGGAAAGCAGGCCGGCGTGTCCACGTCCAGAAGGAGGACAATGACGTTTCGTGATACGTCTGATTGCAAGGGCGTATGGGTAAAGAGGTCCCGGGTCAGGCCCGGGACGCGAGGTGCAAGCGCCGACGCTCAGTGCACCGTGACAGGCGCCATGTCGTTTTGGCGAGCCAACACGAAGGCCAGCTGACGGTCCTTGACCAGCGCCAGCCGCTCGCCGCTGGCGTTGTGAACCGCGTAGATCGTCTTGGCGCCCATGGCTTGCGGGCGGATCTCGGCGGGCAGCTCGGCCACCTCGACGGGGCGCACATAGACAAGCGCATCCTCTTCGAACTGAGCGAAATCAACAGCTTGGTTCATCTTACACCCCTTTCTTGATCTGTATCGTTTGCACGATGGTCTCGGGCTTGGCCTTGGTCAGGTCGACGTGAAGCAGGCCGTTCTCCATCACCGCGTCTCCGACCTCAACGCCGTCGGCGAGCACAAAGCTCCGCTGGAACTGGCGCGCCGCAATGCCGCGGTGGAGAAAGACGCGGTCCGCGCCGTCATCCCCCTGCCGTCCGCGGATGACCAACTGCCGGTCTTCGACCGTGATCGCGAGGTCTTCCTCGGCAAAGCCTGCCACCGCCAGCGTGATGCGGTAGGAAAAATCCGAAGTCTGTTCGATATTGTAGGGCGGATAGCCCTCATTGCCGGTCTTGGCACTGCGTTCCAGCAGGCGCTCCAGCTGCTCGAACCCGAGCAAGTGGGGATGGGTCCCCAGGGTCAACTTTGTCATCGACACGTCCTCAAAAGATCAAGCGACAGTCCAGAAAGGCCCCGTCAGGCGACCTCCCTGACACAAAATATGGGACGCCCTTGGGTCCGCTGCAAGGGTGCATGAGGGCTTAACGGCAGCGGCGCGAGGCGGTATGCTCAATACGTGAGCGGGCCATGGGCGGGTCATCATCAGGACAGCCGCCCGGGCAAAGGAGTGAGCATGAACGCGCCCTCAGACCTGTCGATGAAGAGCGATGACGTCCTGCGGGTCGAACTCGAGGTCCTGCGTGAGGAGCACCGGGACCTCGACGAGGCGATCCGCGCGCTGCAGGACATGGGGCGCGACCAGCTGACGATCCAGCGGCTCAAGAAGAAGAAGCTGCGTCTGAAAGACCGCATCGCGCTGATCGAAGACCGCCTGACCCCGGACATCATCGCGTAGGACACTTCGCGTTGCGCCCCGCCTTGGTGCGCCTATAAAGCGTCACGGACGCAATCCCGGCAGGAGATACACATGACACCACCAGTCGGGATCATCATGGGCTCGCAATCGGACTGGCCGACCATGAAGGGCGCGGCAGAGGTGCTGGACGAGCTGGGCGTCGCCTACGAGGCGCGCATCGTCTCGGCGCATCGCACCCCGGACCGGCTGTGGGACTACGGACGCGGCGCCGCGGACCGGGGCCTCAAGGTGATCATCGCGGGCGCAGGCGGCGCGGCGCATCTCCCCGGCATGATGGCGTCCAAGACGCGCATTCCAGTGATTGGCGTGCCTGTGCAGACCAAGGCTTTGTCTGGCGTCGATTCGCTCTACTCCATCGTGCAGATGCCGCGCGGGTTTCCGGTGGCGACCATGGCGATCGGCGCGGCAGGTGCCGTGAACGCCGGGTTGATGGCGGCGCAGATGCTCGCGGTCGAAGACGCAGGTCTCGCGGCCAAGGTCGATGCCTGGCGCGCGGCGCTCTCGGCCTCCATCCCCGAGGTGCCGGTCGATGAGTGACGCGCTGGCGCCCGGTTCGGTCATCGGCATCCTCGGCGGCGGTCAGCTGGGGCGTATGCTCTCGGTCGCGGCAAGCCGACTGGGCTACAAGACGTGCATCTACGAGCCCGGCGGCGACTGCCCTGCGAGCCATGTGGCGAATTTCCACTTCAAGGCGGGCTACGACGACACGGAAAAGCTCGAGCAGTTTGCCAAGGCCGTCGACGTCGTCACCTACGAGTTCGAGAATATCCCGACAGACGCCCTCGACGTGATCGAGGCATTGGTGCCGATCCGCCCCGGCCGGGAGGCGCTCCGCGTGAGCCAGGATCGGCTGACGGAAAAGAACTTCCTGCAGGGGCTGGGTCTCAAGACCGCGCCTTATGCCGATGTGCCGGACGAGGCGTCCTTGACCAAGGCGCTCGAAGAAATCGGCGCCCCCGCGATCCTCAAGACCCGCCGCTTTGGTTATGACGGCAAGGGGCAGGCCCGGATCAAAGAGACTTCCGAAGCCGCCCAAGCCTTCGCCGACATGGCTGGCGCGCCCGCGATCCTCGAAGGGTTTGTGGATTTCGACCGCGAGGTCTCCGTCATCGCAGCCCGCGGAACCCAAGGCGACGTCGCCTGTTTCGACCCCGGCGAGAACGTCCACGAGGGCGGCATCCTGCGGACCACCACCGTCCCCGCCACGCTGAGCGCGTCCCAACGCACGGATGCTGTGCTGCTCGCTGCGCAAATCCTGAACGCGCTCGATTATGTGGGCGTCATGGGTGTGGAACTCTTTGTGACAAAGGACGGCCTCGTTGTGAACGAGATCGCCCCGCGCGTGCACAATTCGGGCCACTGGACGCAGAACGGGTGCCTCGTCGACCAATTTGAGCAGCACGTTCGCGCGGTCGCGGGCCTTCCTTTGGCGGATGGCGCAAGACATGCGGACGTCGTGATGGAGAACCTGATCGGCGCCGACATGGACCGTCTACCTGCGCTGATCGCGGACCCCAAAGTGGCGGTGCACCTCTATGGCAAGGCAGAGGTGAAGCCGGGCCGCAAGATGGGACATGTGAACCGGCTGGCATAAGCGCTTGATTTGCCCCGCACCGGGCGGCAGGCTCAGGCCATGACCCCTGCCCTTTCCGCCCGTATCGACGCGCTGCGCGAGGACCTGATCGCGCTGACCCAGGACCTGATCCGCATCCCGACGCTCAACCCTCCGGGTCATGCATACCTGGAGATTTGCGAGTACCTCGACCATCGGCTGAAGGGGGCGGGCTTTGCCACGCAGATGATCCGCGCCAACGGCACGCCGGGCGATTCTGACAAGTACCCACGCTGGAACATCGTTGCACGCCGCGAGGGGCGGCATCCGGGGCAGACCGTGCACTTCAACTCGCACCATGACGTGGTGGCGGTAGGCGAAGGCTGGACGATGGACCCGTTCACCGCGCCGCTCATCGACGGAAAGGTCTACGGGCGGGGCGCCTGCGACATGAAGGGCGGGCTCGCCGCGTCGATCATCGCCGCCGAGGCTTTCATCGCCGAGCACCCGGACTTTGCCGGCGCCATCGAGATCAGCGCGACGGCGGATGAGGAATCGGGCGGCTACGGCGGGGTCGCCTACCTTGCCGAGCACGGGCACTATGCCCATGTCGATCACGTCATCATCCCCGAGCCCCTGGGCCACGACCGCATCTGCCTTGGCCATCGCGGCGGCTGGTGGGCAGAAATCGAGACGAAGGGCGAGATCGCCCATGGCTCGATGCCGTTCCTCGGGGATTGCGCGGTGCGTCACATGGGGGCGGTGCTGTCGGAGTTCGAGGACAAGCTCTTTCCCGCGATGGCGCGGCGCACCACGGACATGCCGGTGGTGCCGGAGGGCGCGCGCTCCTCGACGATGAATATCAACGCGATCCACGGCGGGCAGCGCGAGCAGGAGCCGGACTTTGACGGCCTGCCTGCGCATAACGTGCCCGACCGCTGCCGCATCCAGATCGACCGGCGGTATCTGGCGGAAGAAAGCTATGATGGCGTGCGGGGGGAGATCGAGGGTCTGCTCGACGGGCTCAAGGCTTCGCGGGCCAAGTTCGACTACACGCTCGAGGAGCTGAACCACGTCGCGCCCTCGATGACCGACCGTGCCGCGCCGGTCGTCACGACGGTGCACCGCGCGATCGAGGACGTGCTGGGCCGCGCGCCGGACTACGTGGCCTCGCCCGGGACCTACGACCAGAAGCACATCGACCGGATCGGGAAGCTGCAGAACTGCATCGCCTACGGGCCGGGCGTGCTGGAGCTGGCGCACAAGCCCGACGAGTGGGTGGGTGTCGACGACATGGTGGACAGCGCCAAGGTCATGGCGCACGCGCTCAGGCAATTGTTGCTCGGGCGTTGATTGATGCGCACTGGGGGCCAGCCCCCAGACCCCCGGGATACTTCTCGCCAGAAGAAGCTTGCGGTCGCTTAGAAGGGGTCGGCTGTTGCGAGGGCGAGGCCGTCGCCGATGGCGGTCAGGGCCGCGCCGCGGTGGAGATGAGCGTTTGGGCAGAGGGCTGTCATTGCGGTCTCGACGACGGACATGAGGCTGGAGCCGCCGACGAAGATGAGATGGGTGACGTTGTCTGTAGTGTGACCGGCGCGGGTGATCGTGGCGTAGGCCTCTTCGGTGAGGCGGGTGCCTTGGTCGGCGAGACTGGCGGCGAGGGCGGCGGTGGTGAGGGGGACAGTCAGGCCCTTTTCGAACATGCCCATGTCGACCTGGCTGTCTTTGGTGTTGGCGGCGATCTTGGCGGCTTCGACGGCGAAGGCGAGGTCGTGGCCGAGTTCCTCTTCGATGGCTTGCGCGAGGCGGGTGAGTTTGGCGGGCTCCACGGCGTGGCGGGCGAGGTCTTGGGCTTGGCGGAGCGTGTCCTTGGTGTAGAGAAACGGAATCTTGGCCCACGTGGCGAGGTCGGCAAAGACCGCGTTGGGCGCTAGGTGCGTGGCATCGCCAAAGCTGTGACGGACATCGGTGCCTTTGCCGAGCTGAGGCATGACGTGGTCGAGGGAGACGAGCCGGTCGAAATCGGTGCCTCCGAGGCGGATGCCCCCGGTGGAGAGGATGTCGACGTTGCTCCCGTCACCGGTGAAGAGCGTGAAGTCGGACGTGCCGCCGCCGATGTCGACGATGAGGCCGAGGGCATCCGAGCCTAGGACTGCGGCGTTGGCGCGGGCGGCGGCGACGGGTTCGGGCACGAAGCGGACGTCTTTGAAGCCAGCAGCGGCGTAGCAGGCACGGAGGTCCTCTTGGGCCTTCGCGTCGCGGGTGGGATCGCCGGAGTGGAAGTGGACGGGGCGTCCAGACACAGCGCGGTCAAAGGTTTGACCCGTCTGCGCCTCGGCCTGCGTCTTGAGGTGGCGCAGGAAGTGTCCGATGATGTCGACGAAGGTCAGCCGCTGACCCATCAGACCGCGCTTTTCATGCATCAAAGATGTGCCGAGGATCGACTTGAGCGCGCGCATGTAGCGGCCGTAGCTGCCGTCGAAGAGCTCTTGGTTGGCGGCGCGTCCGTAGCGCACGGCGCGGGCGTCGAAGTCGAAGAAGACCGCTGTGGGCAGGGTCGTCTCCGCCCCTTCGACGGGGAGGAGCGTGGGCATCCCGTCCCGCATCAGGCCAACGGCGGTGTTGGACGTGCCGAAATCGACGCCGAGGACGCTGCCGGGCATGGGGTCTCTCCGAAAATGGTGGGAGGCGAGCCGTAACGTCGCCCGGGTCCAAGGGCAAGGGCTGCTGGTCATGCGCCGCGTCAGCCGGTATCCTGCGGCCAGCCAACAAGGGAGACACCTCATGCGCCAATTGCGTTCCTGGGTTCTGGCCACCTCCGCAACTGCCCTTTTGGCGGGCGCGGCGTGGGCCAAGGACGACATCACCGTGGGCCTTCAGCTGGAGCCGCCGCACATGGACCCGACCTCTGCCGCGGCGGGGGCGATCGACCAGGTGCTTTATTCGAACGTCTTCGAAGGGCTGACGCGCTTCATGGAGGACGGGAGCGTCGTTCCGGGGCTCGCCGCAAGCTGGGAGATCAGCGAGGATGGGTTGAGCTACACCTTTGCGCTGCGCGAAGGGGTCACCTTCCACGACGGGACGACGATGGATGCCGAGGACGTGAAGTTCTCCCTCGACCGGGCGCGGGCGGAAGACTCGACCAACGCGCAGAAGGCGCTCTTTGCCGGGATCGCGGATGTGACGGTGAATGGCCCGACCAGCGTGACGGTGACATTGTCTGAGCCGAACGGCAATTTCCTCTTCAACCTTGCCTGGGGGGACGCGGTGATCGTGGCGCCCGAGAGCATCGAGGGGATCAAGCAGCAGCCCGTCGGGACCGGGCCCTTCCAGTTTGCCAACTGGGTGCAAGGCGACCGGGTCGAGCTGAACGCCTATGACGGGTACTGGGGCGACAAGCCGGCGCTGCAATCGGCGACGTTCAAGTTCATCTCGGACCCGACAGCCGCCTTTGCCGCGATGATGGCCGAGGACATCGACGCCTTCTCAGGCTTTCCCGCGCCCGAGAACTTGCCGCAGTTCGATGCGGATCCGCAGTTCCAGGTGCTGATCGGCTCGACCGAGGGGGAGACGATCCTCAGCACCAACAACAAGCAGCCTCCGTTCGACAACGTGCTGGTGCGGCGCGCGCTGGCGCATGCGATCGACCGGCAGGCGATCATCGACGGGGCGATGTTCGGCTACGGCACGCCGATCGGCACGCACTTTGCGCCGCACAACCCGGCCTACGTCGATCTGACCGCCGGGTCGGCCTATGACCCGGACCGGGCGCGCGCTTTGCTCGCGGAGGCCGGCATGGGCGACGGGTTCGAGACGACGCTGCACCTGCCGCCGCCTTCCTACGCCCGTCGGGGCGGGGAGATCATCGCGGCGCAGCTCGCCGAGGTTGGGATCGAGGCGGAGATCATCAACGTCGAGTGGGCGCAGTGGCTGGAGACGGTGTTTCGCGGCAAGAACTTTGGCCTGACCATCGTCAGCCACACGGAGCCTTTCGACATCGGGATCTACGCACGGCCGGAGTATTACTTTCAGTACGACGACGCAGACTTCCAGGCGATGTACGCAGCTCTGAATGCCGAGACCGACCCCGACGCGCGGACCGCGATGCTGGGCGACTTGCAGACAAAGATCGCGGGTGATGCGGTCAACGGCTACCTCTTCCAGCTGGCCTCGCTGGGTGTGGCCAATGCCAAGGTGCAGGGCATGTGGGCGAACGCGCCGACGCAGGCGGTGGACCTGACCGGTGTGAGCTGGGCGGACTAAGCCGCACCTCTAACTGGACACAAAAAGTAACCGGACACAAAAAAGGCGCCGCTCTCCCGGGCGGCGCCTTCTCTATGCAGGGATCCGGTATCGGCCTCAGACGGGTCCCGCCTCCGCCACGCGGCGCGGGTCGTCCAGAAAGAGCGCCCAGCGCAGGGTCTTGATCCCGAAGTGCAGCACCAGAACGAGCGTACACACCAGCGCCAAAACAGCACTCAGTGCGAATAAGTAGTGCAACGCAACCTCGGGCAAGAACCCCAGACCGCCGGTCAGCACATACGCGCAAAGCCCGACGGTTGCGGTCAAACACCCAAACACCTTTACCATGAACAGACCCCGGAAACTCGTCACCACACGAGGACACTGTTCCCGTTTCGCGGGCGGGAGTGGAGGGGAAAAAATGCGCGAGAATTCCCCTTTAGTGGGGTGGGGCGTAGACCAAGCGCCTAAATCAAAGCACCCGCCTGACAGGCACTGTCAGGCCGCGTCATGCATATGGCATGCTTCCAGCATGACCCGCCCCCGTCAAACCGTAAGTTTGCCTTCGGCAAAACGGGCGGCGCGATTGCGCCACCCCGCGGGACGACGCGTGAACTTCTGTTCTTCATCTTTGAGACGCCGTGCTTCATTCAGCTATTCAGGTCGTCCGTTGCCGGACCTTTCACCCTCAATCCATGAGAGTCCCTAAAGCCTCCCCACAAACCGGCAACAAAACCTTTCCCGCTGGCACTGACCCGCGCCGCGCCTTACGCTCGCGGCATGGCCCGCTACGCGCTCAAACGATTGCTGTCTTTGCTGATCAGCCTTGCGGTCGCGTCGGTCGTCATCTTCCTCGTGATCGAAGTGGCGCCGGGCGATCCGGCCTCCTTCATGCTGGGGATCAACGCGCAGCCCGAGACTTTGGCCGCGCTCCGAGCAGAGCTCGGCCTCGATCAGGGCAAGCTCGCCCGCTACTGGACCTGGGTGAGCGGGCTGGTGCAGGGCGATTTCGGCACCTCTTACACCTACCGTTCGCCCGTGGCGGAGATGATTGCGGACCGGCTCTGGGTGTCGCTGCCGCTGGCGCTTTATGCGCTCGTCCTATCGACGGCGATCGCGTTCCCTGTGGGCATCTATGCCGCCGCGCGCCGGGGGAAGGCGGGAGACGTCGCGGTCATGGGCGCCACCCAGCTCGGCGTTGCGATCCCGAACTTCTGGTTCGCGATGATCCTCGTGCTCATCTTTGCCATCAACCTGCGCTGGTTCAGCGCGGGCGGGTTCCCGGGGTGGGAGGCGGGGCTTGGCGCCGGGATCAAGGCGCTGACGCTGCCCGCCATCGCCTTGGCCCTGCCGCAAGCCGCGATCCTTGCCCGCGTGATGCGTTCGTCGCTGCTCGACCGGCTGGGTGAGGACTTCATGCGGACCGCCCGGGCCAAGGGGTTGAGCCGCCGCCAAGCCCTCATCCGGCACGGGCTGAGGAACGCGCTGATCCCGGTGCTTACGATCATCGGGCTGCAATTCTCGTTCCTATTGGCAGGCGCGATTATCATCGAGCAGGTCTTCTTTCTGCCGGGGCTGGGACGGCTCGTCTTCCAGGCGATCTCCCAGCGCGATCTGATCGTGGTCGAAAGCGTCGTGATGTTGCTCGTCTTTGCGGTGATCGTGGTGAATTTCCTCGTCGATCTGGCCTATGCCGCCGTCGATCCCCGCCTGAGGGCGCGCACATGAGCCGCACGCTTTGGCTTGGTGCGGCGCTCACGGCGCTCTTTGTCGGCGCGGCTTTGCTGAGCTTTGTCTGGACCCCGCACGATCACACGGCGATGGCGATTGCGCAGCGACTGAAACCTGTCGGGACCGAAGCGCACCTTCTTGGCACCGATCACTTTGGCCGGGACATCCTGTCGATGATCATGGTCGGTGCGCGCACGTCGATTGCCGTGGCGCTTGTGGCTGTGGGGATCGGTATGGCACTTGGCGTGCCTTTAGGGCTGGCTGCAGCAGCGGCGCGGGGAGGCTGGCTCGACGAGATCATCATGCGCGGGAACGACCTGATTTTTGCCTTCCCCTCGCTGGTCATCGCGATCCTCATCACGGCGGTCTTTGGCCCGGGCGCGGTAAACGCGATCATCGCCATCGGCATCTTCAACATCCCCGTCTTTGCCCGTGTGGCGCGTGGCGCGGCGCTGAGCCTGTGGGCACGCGAGTTCATCCTCGCCGCCCGCGTCGCCGGAAAGAGCACCGCGCGCATCAGCGCCGAGCACATCCTGCCGAACATCCTGAACCTTCTGATCGTGCAAGGCACCATCCAGTTTTCGCTCGGTATCCTCGCCGAAGCGGGCCTCAGCTACGTCGGCCTTGGCGCGCAGCCACCGACGCCCTCCTGGGGACGAATGCTGGCGGACGCCCAGACGATGGTCAGCTTCGCGCCCCATCTCGCGCTCGTGCCCGGATTTGCGATCATCCTGACGGTGCTGGGGCTGAACCTTCTGGGCGATGGTCTGCGCGATGCGCTTGATCCCCGGCTGAGGCGTGCGCGATGACGCTGCAATTGCGCAACCTCTCCGTGGCGATCCATGACACGCCCATCCTGCGCGACGTCGCGCTTGAGATCGCTCTGGGCGAGATCTGCGCGATCACCGGTGAAAGCGGCTCAGGCAAGTCCATGACCGCGCTTGCCGTGATGCAGCTTTTGCCACATGGGGCGGAGGTTTCAGGCACCATCCACCTCAGCGAGACCGAGATCACCGCACAAAGCGAGGCGCAGATGTGCCAGCTGCGCGGCAACGAGATCGGGATGATCTTCCAGGAGCCAATGACTGCACTCAACCCGGTGATGTCCATCGGGGATCAAGTCGCCGAGACGCTTCTGGTGCACGGCAAGGCCACCCCCGAGGCGGCCCGCCAGCGGGCCGAAGAGGTTCTCGCCCGGGTTGGTCTCACCTTGCCGCTCACGCGCTTCCCGCACGAGCTGTCGGGCGGTCAAAGACAACGCGTCGGGATCGCCATGGCCATCGCCCTGCGCCCCAAGCTGCTGATCGCGGACGAGCCGACCACGGCGCTCGACGTAACGACGCAGGCGCAAATACTGGACCTGCTCACCCAACTTGTCCGCGAGGACGGGATGGCGCTGATGATGATCACCCATGACCTTGCCGTCGTGTCGGACATGGCCGACCGGATCGCCGTCATGCAGCACGGCCAGATCGTGGAGACCGCGCCCACGCAGACCCTGCTCGCCGAGATGCAGCACCCCTACACGCGCGCGCTCTTTACTGCCTCCTCGCACCGCGCGAGCCTGCCGCCCGCGGACCCCGGCCCGCCGGTGCTCGAAGCCAATGCCGTCACCCGAGCCTATCCGCTGCCCCGTGAACTCTTCCGGCCCCGCAAGCATCACATCGCGGTCAAGGACGTCTCCTTCACCATCGGCGCCGGAGAGCGCGTCGGCCTCGTCGGCGAATCCGGCTGCGGGAAGTCCACGCTCACCCGCGCCCTTCTTGGCCTCGAACGGCTGCAAAGCGGCAGCATCGCCGCCTTTGGTCAGCCCGTCGGCCCGGATATGCCCGCCGTGCACCGCGCCAAGGTGCAGGTGGTGTTTCAGGACCCGTACGGCTCCTTCAACCCGCGCCACCGCGTGGCCCGGCTGGTCACCGAACCCTTCCACCTTCTCCCTGACCCGCCCCAAGGCGCAGCGCGAAACGCAGCCATTGACCAGGCGCTCGAGGCCGTCGGCCTCTCCCCCAGCGACGCGGACAAGTACATCCACGAGTTCTCCGGCGGCCAGCGCCAGCGCATCGCCATCGCCCGCGCGCTCATCAACGCGCCCGAGCTCATCGTCTTCGACGAAGCCGTCTCTGCCCTCGACGTGCAAGTCCGCGCTCAGATCCTCGACCTGATCGCACGGCTCACGCGGGAGCGTGGCATGGCCTACCTCTTCATCTCGCACGACCTCAGCGTGGTGCGCGGGATCACCGACCGCGTGATGGTGATGAAGGACGGCGCCATCGTCGAAGACGGCCCCACCGCGCAGGTCCTCGAAACCCCCGCGCATCCCTACACGCAGACCCTGCTCGCCGCCGCGCCGGTACTGCCAGAGATGGAGGCGCTCAATGGGTAGCTCTCAGAAAACATCCGCCCCGGACCTGATCCGGGGCCTCGTAACAAACGGTACAAAGGTCCCGGGCCAAGCCCGGGGCGGGGGCCGCGAATGATAGCGCTTGTACCCTGGACAGACGCGCCATCGCTTGGCGACGCGTTCCACACGTACATGACCGAGATCGCGGTCACCACCACGCACGCTGACGCTTTGGACTGGGCCCAGTGCTGTATAGAGGAACCGGGCCGGTGGGCGTGGCAGGTCAAAAGCGCCGGAAAAACGGTTGGCTTCGCCCTCGTCAGGCGAGACAACCCCGGCCACATGGACTTCTCCGAATTTTGCATCGAAGCGCCCTTCCGAGGCCAAGGCATCGGGCGCGACGCCGCCCACGCCGTCCTCGCCAAATACGCAGGCCCCTGGTCCCTCGGCGCCCTCCCAAGACCGCTCGCGTTCTGGCGGCGCACGCTCGCCAGCTGCCCGGGTCTCACAAACCTGACCGAGCGCCCCTCCCCGCTCGCACATCAGGCCGCGCAATTCACATTTACGATGAAGGAGTCGTCGCCGTGACAGACACTCTCACCGACCTCTGGTTCGACCCGTCCCTGTGCCTGATCGGTGGTACATGGCGCCCCACGGAAAAGACCCTCCCGCTCGAAAACCCGTCCGACGGCAGCACCATCGGCGTGATCGCCCGCGGCACCTCAGACGACATCGACGCCGCCGTGACCGCCGCGCACGAGGCGCAGCCCGCCTGGGCCGCCATGCCCGCGTTCGAGCGCGGACGCATCCTGACGCGGCTCGGCCAGCTGGTGCTGGAGAAAGTCGACACGCTCGCAAGGATCGAGGCGCAGGACGTCGGCAAACCCCTCAGCCAGGCGCGCGCCGATGCTGTCGCCCTCGCACGCTACTGCGAGTTCTACGGCGGCGCGGCGGACAAGATCCACGGCGAGACGATCCCGTACCTGGGTGGCTACACCGTCTACACCCTCCGCGAGCCACACGGCGTGACCGGCCACATCGTGCCCTGGAACTACCCGATGCAGATCATCGGACGCTCCGTCGGCGCGGCGCTCACCATGGGCAATGCCTGCGTGCTCAAACCCGCCGAAGACGCTTGCCTGACAGCGCTCGCCTTTGCCCACCTCGCCGCCGAAGCCGGCCTGCCGGACGGCGTGCTCAACGTGGTCCCCGGCCTCGGCGCCGAAGCGGGCGCCGCCCTCGCAGGCCACCCCGGCATCCAGCACGTCAGCTTCACCGGATCGGTCGCCACAGGCGCCGCAGTGCAACAAGCCGCCGGTGCCAACGTCGTCCCGGTCACGCTCGAGCTTGGCGGCAAGTCCCCTCAGCTGGTCTTCGAGGACGCCGACCTCGACGCCGCCCTGCCTTTCCTCGTGAACGCGGGTATCCAGAACGCTGGACAGACCTGCTCGGCCTCCTCCCGCATCCTCGTCGCGCGCGCCCTGTTCGACGAGGTCACCGCCCGCATGGCCGACGCTTACCAAGCGCTCACCGTCGGCCCGGCGATGGAGGATCACCGCCTCGGCCCGCTCATCTCCGCCACTCAGAAAAAGCGCGTCTCGGCCATGCTCGAACAGGACACCGGCCTCACCTGCATAGCCAATGGCCAGATCGTAGACGGCGCGCCCGCCACCGGCCACTACATCGCACCGCGCCTCTACACCGGCACCGACCCGAGCCACGAGCTCGCCCAGGCCGAGATCTTCGGCCCCGTGCAAGTGCTCCTCCCCTTCGACACCGAAGAGGAGGCCGTGAGGATCGCCAAAGGCACCGACTACGGCCTCGTCGCCTCCGTCTGGACGCGCGACGGCGCACGCCAGATGCGCCTCGCCAAGGCGCTCGAGGCAGGCCAGGTCTTTATCAACAACTACGGCGCAGGCGGCGGGGTAGAGCTGCCTTTCGGAGGCGTCGGCAAATCTGGCCACGGACGCGAAAAAGGCTTCGAGGCGCTCTACGGCTTCTCCTCCCTAAAGACAGTGGCGGCCCTGCACGGATAGAAGAACACAGATCCAAGGGTCTGTTTCTACCCACGCCTCTCTCGACAGCACCCGCCACGCTGATCAAGATGCCACGACCCGAGCAAGGAGCCGCGCCATGACCTTCCCCGACCGCTTCGCCGGCAAGACCGCCGTCATCACCGGAGGCGCCTCCGGCATCGGCGCCGGCATCGCCTCCCGGCTCACCGCCGAAGGCGCCAAGGTCATCGTCTGGGACCTGCAAGGGGGCGGCCGCCAGATCGACGTGACCGACGCGGACGCCGTCAGCGCCGCCATGGAAGAGGACGCGCCCGACATCCTCGTCTGCTCCGCCGGGATCACCGGACCGAACGTCACCACCTGGGACTACCCGGTCGAGGACTGGCTCAAGGTCTACGCCCTCAACGTGCACGGGCTCTTCTATTGCAACCGCGCCGCCGCCCCGCTTATGGCCGCCAAGGGACACGGACGCATCGTCAACATGGCCTCCGTCGCCGGCAAGGAGGGCAACCCAAACGCCTCCGCCTATTCCTCCTCCAAGGCCGCCGTGATCGGCCTGACCAAGTCCCTCGGCAAGGAGCTCGCCACCACCGGCGTCACCGTGAACGCCGTCGCACCCGCCGCCGTCGCCACGGCGATATTCGACCAGATGAGCGAGGAGCACATCGCCTACATGAAGTCCAAGATCCCGATGAACCGCTTCGGCACAATCGACGAGATCACCGCAATGGTCTGCTGGCTGGCCTCAGACGAGGCGTCCTTCACCACCGGCTGCTGCTTTGACCAGTCGGGCGGCCGGGCAACCTACTGATCGGAAGGGAGACCATGCGCCTCGCCAACAGGACCGCCATCGTCACCGGCGCCGCCTCCGGCTTTGGCGCGGGCATTGCCCGCAAACTCGCCGCCGAGGGCGCAACCGTGATGGTGGCCGACATCAACGACGGCGCCGCCATCGCCTCCGAAATCGGCGGGATCCCGCAGCAGATCGACGTCAGCCAATCGGACAGCGTCAAGGCGATGATCGACGCCGCCATGACCGAATGGGGACGGATCGACATCCTCGTCAACAACGCCGGCGTCACGCACATGCCCGCGCCCCTGACCGAAGTCTCCGAGGACGACTTCGACCGCGTCATGGCCGTCAATTGCAAATCGGTCTACCTCACCGCCACCCACGCCGTCCCGCACATGACCCGCGGCGCGGCGATCCTCAACGTCGCCTCCACCGCCGGCGTCTCGCCGCGGCCCCGCCTCAACTGGTACAACGCCTCCAAAGGCTGGATGATCACCGCCACCCGCACCATGGCGGTCGAGCTCGCCCCAGACGGCATCCGCGTCAACGCGCTCAACCCGGTCGCCGGCGAAACCCCCCTCCTCAAAAGCTTCATGGGCGAGGACACACCCGAGACCCGCGCCAGGTTCCTCTCCACCATCCCCCTGGGACGCTTCTCGACGCCCGAAGACATGGGCAACGCCGCGGCCTTCCTCTGCTCGGACGAGGCGTCGATGATCACCGGCGTCTGCATGGAAGTCGACGGCGGACGCTGCATATGAACCCGGCAATGCGCACGCGCTCCAGCTTCATCTTCCCGGATAAACTCCCCCCGGAGGGCCGGCCTGCCACACGCGCCCCTCGCCCGACATGACACCCGGCCCCCGCAACCTCATCACCGACGTACCCGGCCTCAAGGTCGGCAATGCCGAAGACGCACGGATCAAGACGGGCACAACCGTGCTCACCGCCGACGCGCCTTTCCTCGCTTCCGTGCACGTCATGGGCGGAGCGCCGGGAACGCGCGAAACCGACCTTCTCGCTCCGGACAAAACCGTCGAGGACATCGACGCGCTTGTGCTCTCCGGCGGGTCTGCCTTTGGCCTCGACGCGGCGCAAGGCGTGGTAGACGGACTGCGCGCACAAGGCTGCGGGTTCGCCGTCGGCCCTGTCACCGTGCCCATCGTCCCGGCCGCCATCCTCTTTGACCTCATCAACGGTGGGGAAAAGGACCGGGACACCTCCCCCTACGCCCCCCTCGGACGCGCAGCTCTCGAAGCAGCCTCCGAAGACTTCTCCCTCGGCAGCACCGGCGCAGGCACGGGAGCACTCACAGCCATGTGCAAAGGCGGCCTCGGAAGCGCATCGATGGTCCTCCCGTGTGGCACAACCGTCGGCGCACTTGTCGCCGTCAATGCACTTGGCGCGGTCACGATGCCCGGCGACCGCCACTTCTGGGCGGCTCCCTTCGAGCAAGGTTCAGAATTCGGCGGTCACGGCTTTGGACACGAAACGGGCTACGGCTTCCCCCAACCCTCACGACGCGTCGCGGCCATGGGTCTTGGCACCCCCGAACAGGCCAACACGACCATCGCCATCGTCGCCACAGACGCCACGCTCACCAAGGCCGGCGCGCAACGAATGGCAGTCGCGGCGCATGACGGGATGGCCCGCGCCATCGTGCCGGCGCACACGCCCCACGATGGCGACCTCGTCTTCGCCGTTTCGACACGCGCGCGTCCAGCAGAGCAAACCGACCCGGCCCTCCTCGGCCATGTCGCGAGCCTCTGCCTCGCCCGTGCGATAGCACGCGGCGTCTACGAGGCTACCCCAGCCCCGAACGACCTGCTGCCGACCTACCAGGCGCTGAACTCGTAGGGTGGGTAACTGCCCACCTTACCTCACGCGCCTTCGTGGAAGTAATTGTAGATCGTTTCCGCCAGAGCGCCTGATACCCCGTCCACCGCCTTGAGGTCCGTGAGATTGGCGCGGCTCACCGCCTTGGCCGACCCGAAATGCGCCAGGAGCGCGCGTTTGCGGGAGGCGCCGACGCCGGGGATTTCGTCCAAAGGCGTCTTAGACACGGCCTTCGCCCGCTTCGCGCGGTGGGTGCCAATCGCAAACCGGTGCGCCTCGTCCCGCAAACGCTGCACGAAATAGAGGACCGGATCGTTGTGCTTGAGCGCAAAAGGACGGCTGCCCGGGCGGTAGAACTCTTCCTTGCCCGCATCGCGGTCGAGGCCCTTGGCCACGCCCACAAACGGCACGTCCTCGACGCCCAGATCACCCAGGATTTCGCCCACGGCAGAGACCTGCCCCGCGCCACCGTCGATCAGCAAGAGGTCCGGCCACTCGCCCTTCTCCCGGTCTGGGTCCTCCTTGAGGAGCCTCTTGAAGCGCCGCTCCAGCACCTCCTTCATCATGCCGAAGTCATCACCCGGCGTGAGGTCCTTCCCCTTGATGTTGAACTTGCGGTAGCTCGATTTGAGGAACCCGTCCGGCCCCGCCACGATCATCGCGCCCACTGCGTTGGTGCCCTGGATGTGTGAGTTGTCGAACACCTCCACCCGCTGCGGCGGACCATCGAGGTCAAAGGCCTCGGCGAGCCCGCGCAAGAGCTTGGTCTGGGTCGCTGTCTCCGCCATCTTTCGCGCGAGGCTTTCACGGGCGTTGCGCATGGCGGAGCTCACCAGCTCCGCCTTCTCACCCCGCTGCGGCACCAGTATCTCGACCTTGCGCCCCAGTTTACCCGTCAAAGCCTCCGCCATCAGGTCCACGTTCTCAATCCCATGCGACAGGAGCAGCTGCTTTGGCGGCTCCTTGGTGTCATAGAACTGCCCGATGAACGCCTCGAGCGTCTCGGCCTCGCTCACGTGCTCCCCCACGCGCGGGTAGAAATCGCGGTTGCCCCAGTTCTGGTGCGCCCGGATAAAGAAGACCTGAACACACGCCTGCCCCTTGTCGAGGTGCAGCGCGATCACGTCCGCCTCGGACACGCCCTTGGGGTTGATCCCCTGCGCCGTCTGCACCGAGGTCATCGCGCGGATGCGGTCCCGTAGGGCGGCGGCGCGCTCGAACTCCATCGCCTCGGACGCCTCCTGCATCTGAGTCGCGAGCATGGCCTGCACTTCGGTCGACTTGCCCTGCAGGAACCGTTCGGCATCCTTCACGCTGGCGGCGTAATCCTTCTCACTGATCTTGCCGACACACGGCGCGCTGCAGCGTTTGATCTGGTAGAGGAGACACGGCCGGGTGCGCGCCTCAAACTGCGAATCCGAGCAATTGCGCAGCAAAAATACCTTTTGCAGCTGGTTGAGTGACCGGTTCACGGCACCCGCGCTGGCAAAGGGACCGTAGTAAGCGCCCTTCTCCTTCTTCGCGCCGCGGTGCTTTTTGATCTGCGGGAAGGCGTGGTCTTTGGCCACCAGCACATTCGGAAAGGATTTGTCGTCACGCAGCAGCACGTTGTAGCGCGGCTTGAGCTGCTTGATCAGGTTCTGCTCGAGCAGCAGCGCCTCGGTCTCGGTCCGCGTCGTCAGGAACATCATCTGCGCGGTCTCGCGGATCATCCGCCCGATGCGCGGGCTGTGACCATGGCCGCGCGCATAATTCGACACCCGCGCCTTGAGATTGCGGGCCTTCCCGACGTAGAGCACGCGCGCCTGCGAATCGAGCATCCGGTAGACCCCGGGCGAGCCGTCGAGGGTGCGCACGTAGTCCTGGATCAGCGCCGCGCCGGTCAGTGGTGATTCGGTCTCGCTCATAGTCGATTCGCCTTGATGGCTGCTCCGCGACCGCAGGTTAATCAAGACTTAACAAATCCACCATTCATGTGGACAAGTCTGACGATAACTTATGGGCAGGCGGAAAATTTCGTTGTTTTCGGCTGGCTTGATCAGATTGCCTACTTTTTGAGCATAACTGCAAGCACTTGATTTCAAATCTTATTTTTCCAGACTTGCCACAGACTACTGAAAACACACGGCTTTTTGTAACAGGTCTGTGAAGTGCGCGGCCCGGGTGCACAACTCACCGTGGTGCTCACTCAACACCCAGCACATCCGGGGTTTGCCACGCAAGGTGCTGGCCGCCGTCGACGCACAAAAGCTGGCCAGTCACACCCGGTGCGTTCAGGAAATAATCCAGCGCGCCGGTGATGTCTTCCTGATTCGCACCGCGTTGCAAAACCGTCGCCGCGCGCTGCCGCGCAAAGTGGCTTTCGGTCTGCCGTGCGCCCTGCAAGGTGGGCCCGGGGCCGATGGCGTTTACGCGGACGCGCGGTGCCAGCGCCTGCGCCGCGGTCTGGGTGAACGCCCAGAGCCCCATCTTGGCGATCGTGTAGGTCATGAATTCCGGCGTCAGTTTGCGCACGCGCTGATCGATCATGTTGATGACAAGCCCCGTCGCGATTGGCTCGCCGATGTCGTCCACTGCATCCTCGGTCAAATGCGCCGCCATGGCCTGCGTCAGCACGAATGGCGCGCGCAGGTTCGACTCCAAATGCCGGTCCCAACTCTCCCGCGTCGCGCTCGCCAGCGTGTCGTATTCAAAGATCGAGGCGTTGTTGATGAGGCACGTGATCGGCCCGCCCAGCGCCTCCATCGCGGCAGGGACAAGCGCCTCGGTCTGCGTCTCATCGAGGAGGTCCGCCTGCAAAGGGACGCCGACCCGCTCCATGGCGCTCAGCTCGGCACAGACCTCTTTTGCGGCATCCGCCGACGACGCATAATGCACCGCGACGTCATACCCGCGCGCGCCAAGGTGCAGCGCCATGGCGCGGCCCAGCCGCTTTCCCGCTCCGGTCACAAGTGCGCGCATCGCTCCCTCCGTCAGTGCAGCACCATCCACACATAGGTCAGGTACATGACGGTCAAGGCAGCCCCCCACACGCGGGTGATGTCCTGCTTGAGGAAGACAAACGGGATCAGCAGCAGCGAGGCGCCGAGCATCACCCAGAGGTCGAACCGCAGGAACTCGGGATCGACCGGGATCGGCCCGATGAGCGAGGCGACCCCGATGATCGCCAAAAGGTTGAACATGTTCGAGCCGATCACGTTGCCCAGCGCCACATCCGCCTGCCGGCGCAGCGCCGCCATCACGGTCGTTGCCAGCTCCGGCAGCGACGTGCCGACCGCGACAAGCGTCAGGCCAATGGCCGTCTCGCTGACCCCGAAGTCGAGCGCGATGATCGAGGCGTTGCGCACCAAAAGCTCCGCCCCCAAAGGCAATCCGATCAGGCCAAGCACGAGGTACAGCGCGATCTTCTTGCCGCTCAGCGACGGGTCTGCGCCTTCGAGCTCTTCATCGTCCGCCTCCTTGTGGCGCATCGCGGCGCGCGCGGCCGAGACGAGGTAGACCCCCAAACCCGCCAGCAGGATCAGCCCCGTCCACCAGACAAAGACGCCCGTGAAACAGAGCGCGATAAAGAGCACCGTCGCCGCCAGCATCTGTAGGAACGACTTGCGCGTGTCGGTGCCGCTGGTGTGCATCACCGCCATCATCGCCGGCAGTCCCAGCACGAGCAGCACGTTGGCCGTGTTCGAGCCGACCACGTTGCCCATCGCGATGCCCGGCGCGTCTTCGATCACCGCGCTGATGGCGATCAAAAGCTCGGGCGCCGAGGTGCCGAATGCCACGATGGTCAGGCTGACGATCAGGGCGGGAATGCCGATCCTGAGGCTGAGGTTCACCGCACCTTTGACCAACGCATCGCCCGCGAACACGAGCAGCACGAGGCCAAGCCCCGACAGCAACCACGGCAACATGAAACCCTACCCTTTCTTGGAGCAGGGGCACGGACCCTTGCCGATCTTGAACCGTCCGCACTTGCGGCACTTGGCGCTGGCGAGGCGCTTGTGACCGGGGACCTTGAGCTTGCCGAACATGGCCAGCACCGCCATCCCGATCAGGAAGAATGTGACGATCTTGACGACCATCGGATCAGAGCCCGAACCGGGCGTAGGCCGCGCGCTCTTCGATGCCGGCAACAGCGTCAGAGACGAGCGAGGCGCCAAAGCGGCTGAGCAGCCCCTTGCGCTGGCCGTAGCGGCGGAAGGTGACCTTTTCGCCGAATTTGCTGCGCATCACGTCCTCGAGGTGGCCGATGCCGTCGATCAGACCCAGTTCCTTGGCCGTCTGGCCCGCCCAGAACTCCCCTGTAAAGAGCCGCGGATCGTCGGCCAGCCGCGCGCCACGCGAAGATTTCACGTGGTCGATAAAGATACCGTGCATCTCTTCGAGAAGCGCGTTCAGGCGGGCGACGTCCGACGGGTCCTCGGGTTTGAAGGGGTCGAGCTGCGACTTGCTCTCCCCGGCGGTGTAGACGCGCCGTTCGATCCCGTTGCGCTGGATGAAGTCGTGCACACCGAAAGTGGCCGAGATCACACCGATGGACCCCACGACAGAGGCGCGGTCGGCGTGGATCTCATCCGCTGCGCAGGCCAGCCAGTAGCCGCCCGAGGCCGCGACGTCCTCCACAAAGGCGTAGACGGGGACCTCGTGCTTGTCCGCCATCCGCCGGATGCGCGACGCGATCAGCGCCGATTGCACGGGCGAGCCGCCCGGCGAGTTGATCTCGAGCGCCACGGCTTTTGGCTTGCCGCGCTTGAACGCCTTGGACAGGCTCGCGGCCACGGCGCGGTCGCTCAGCGCGCCTCGTGAGCCGGATGCGATCACACCTTGCAGGCGCACGACGGCGACGCACGGCTCGGACTTCATGAACGGGATGAAACGTTTCATGGAGGGGCATGTAGAGGGGCGCCGATGCGCAAACAAGTCAAGCGCCCGGGATAATTCCGCGCCGCAGCACCCAAGGCGCTTTAATGAGACCAGTTAGCGATAACGGAGTGTTGGACAGCGTTGCGGCGGCGTATTTCCTATCCCGCCCCGGCATTGAGCCGGGGCCTCATCGGTGTGTCCCGGAGGTCCCGGATCAAGTCCGGGACGGACATTGCATGCGAAAACCCTCAGTCCCGAAGCCGCCACCCCGTCCGAAAGATCACATACACGAGCACCATGCAGAGCGCCGTGAACCCGGCAATCGCCATCAGGCTGATCCCCACCGGCACGTCCGAAATCCCGTAGAACGACCAGCGGAAGCCGGACACGAGATACACCACCGGGTTGAACATCGAGATCGTCTGCCACACCGGCGGCAGCATCGAGATCGAGTAGAACGAGCCACCAAGGAACACCAAAGGCGTCACAATCAGCAAAGGCACCAGCTGGAGCTGCTCAAAGTTCTTGGCCCAGATGCCGATGATGAAGCCAAAGAGCGAAAAGCTCGTACAGGTCAGGATCAGAAAGGCGATCATTGCCGGCACGTTCTGGATTTGCAGATCGACAAAAAACGCCGCCGTGCCGAGGATCACAACCCCGATAAACAGCGCCTTGGTCGCCGCCGCCCCGGCAAAGCCGATGACAATCTCGAGAAAGTTGATGGGCGCTGTGAGGTACTCGTAGATGGTGCCCGAGAACTTTGGAAAGAAGATCGCAAAGGACGCGTTCGAAATGCCCTGCGTCATCACGCTCAGCATGATGAGGCCCGGCACGATAAACGCGCCGTAACTGACCCCGTCGACCTCCTGGATGCGGCTGCCGATGGCGGTGCCGAACACCACGAAGTAGAGCGAGGTCGAGAGCACCGGCGAGATGAAGGACTGCGCCAGCGTGCGGAAAAACCGCATCATTTCCTTGACATAAATGGCCCTGATGGCGTGCAGGTTCATGCCGCGTCCTCCTTGACCAGACCGACAAAGATATCCTCGAGACTCGATTGCGTGGTGCTCAGATCCTTAAGCGCGATCCCCTCGGTCGAGAGCGCCGACAACAATCGCGTAATCCCCGTCCGCTCCCCCGTCGTGTCATAGGTGTAGCTCAGCGTGCAGCCGCCATCCGACAGCACCAGATTGTCGCGCTTGAGCGCCTCCGGCATCGCCTCCAAGGGCTTTTGCAGCGCGATCCGCAGCTCCTTCTGCGCCATCCGGCGCATCAGCGCGTCTTTCTCTTCAACGAGCAGGATCTCACCCTTGCGGATCACCCCCACACGGTCGGCAATCGCCTCGGCCTCTTCGATGTAGTGCGTGGTCAGGATGATCGTCACACCTTCGGCCTTGAGCTGGGCGACGGTCTCCCACATGTCCTTGCGCAGATCGACGTCCACCCCCGCGGTCGGCTCGTCGAGGAAGAGCACCCGCGGCTCGTGGCTCAGCGCCTTGGCGATCAGCACGCGGCGCTTCATCCCGCCGGACAGGTCCTTGGTGCGGGCGTCCTTCTTGTCCCAGAGGCTGAGCTGGCGCAGGACCTTCTCGATATAGGCGTCATTCCTGCCCTTCCCGTAAAGGCCACGGGTCAGCACGACCGAATTCCAGACCGTCTCGAACGGCTCGAGCGCGATCTCCTGCGGGACAAGACCGATCAGCGACCGCGCGGCGCGGAACTCTGTCCCGATGTCATGCCCACCTACGGTGATCGACCCCGATGTCGGACGGGTGATCCCGCAAATGGTGGAGATCAGCGTCGTCTTTCCCGCCCCGTTTGGCCCGAGCAGCGCGAGGATCTCGCCCTCCTCGATCCCCAGCGTGACGCCTTTGAGCGCCTGAAAGCCACCCTCGTACGTCTTGCGCAGATCGCGCACGTCCACAAATGTCGTCATCTTCGGCCTCGGTGCGCACGCGGCGCTGTCATCTCAAGAATGCGTCATCTAGCGCTTGTGCAGCCACGATCCAACAGCCGATCTCGCACAGGTGCGTTGCGCGCTGGCGCACAGAACATGTCTGGATGGCCCGCCTCTGGATAGACCGGCAAGGCCCGGCGTCAGCCGCCCCGCACCGCGTCGATCATGCGCTGCACGTTGTCCGGGTCCGCATCCGGCGTGATCCCGTGACCGAGGTTAAAGATGTGCGGCCCGCCCGAGAACGCCTCGACGATTGCGCGCGTCTCATCGACCAGCGCCTGCCCACCCGTCACCATATGCGACGACGCCAGGTTCCCCTGCACACAGCCCGTACTCTGCACATGCTCCGCCGCCCAGGTCGCCGACACCGAGTTGTCGAGCGCCACGCAATCGACGCCGGTCTTGTCGTGAAAGCCCACATAGCCCTCGCCGGCCTCGCGCGGGAACCCGATCACCGGAATGCCCGGATGCCGCTCCTTGATCGCAGCCGTGATCTTGCGGCACGGCTCCACAGCGTATTTCTCGAAATCCGCGCCCTTGAGCGAGCCCGCCCAGCTGTCAAAGACCTTCACAACCTCCGCGCCCGCTTCGATCTGCTTGCTCAGGTAGTGGATCGTGCCTTCGGTGAGCCGGTCGAGGATCCCCTCGAAGACCTCCCGATTCTCCGCCTTCAGCGCATGCGCCGGGCCCTGATCCTTGGTGCCCTGGCCCGCGATCATGTAGGTCGCCACCGTCCAGGGCGCGCCCGCAAAGCCGATCAGCGTCGTCTCGCGCGGCAGCTCGCGGCTGAGGATGCGCACGGTCTCGTAGACCGGGCTCAACACCTCGTCGATCTCCTCGACCGGCTTGAGCTTAGCCAGCTCTTCAGGCGACGTGATGGTCGAGAGCCTTGGCCCCTCCCCCGTCACGAACCACAGGTCCGCCCCCAACGCCTGCGGGAGCAGCAAGATGTCTGCAAAGAGAATCGCCGCATCGAACCCATAGCGCCGGATCGGCTGCAGCGTCACCTCGGCGGCGAGCTCGGGGTTGTAGCAGAGCGACAGGAAGTCCCCCGCCTCCGCCCGCGTCGCGCGGTACTCCGGCAGGTACCGCCCCGCCTGCCGCATCATCCAGATCGGCGGCACACTTTGTGTCTCGCCCGCAAGCGCTCTCAGTATCGTCTTGGTCATCACAGCTCCGTCCATGGCGCTAGCTTGCACTCCCGACTTGTCAAGTCAACCTGACACCTTTACGGCTGAGCACATGACACTGCCTTCCAAGACCCAGCCGCTCAAGATCGGCACCCGCGGCTCGCCCCTCGCCCTGGCGCAAGCCCACGAGACACGTCGCCGCCTCGCCACTGCGCACGACTTGCCCGAAGAGGCCTTCGAGATCGTCGTGATCAAGACGACAGGCGACCGCGTGCTCGATCGCCCGCTCAAGGAGATCGGCGGCAAGGGTCTCTTCACCAAAGAGATCGAGGAAGCGATGCTCAGCGGCGATATCCACATCGCCGTGCACTCGATGAAGGACATGCCTGTCGCCCAGCCAGACGGGTTGGTGCTCGACTGTTACTTGCCACGCGAGGACCCGCGCGACGCCTTCGTTAGCCACAGCTTTGCCGGGCTCGCAGACTTGCCGAAGGACGCCGTGCTCGGCACGTCCTCGCTCCGCCGCCGGGCACAGCTTTTGCACCGCCGTCCGGGCCAACCCATCGTCGAATTCCGCGGCAACGTGCAGACCCGCATGAAGAAACTCGAGGACAAGGTGGCTGACTGCACTTTCCTCGCCATGGCCGGCCTCAGCCGTCTTGGCCTTCTGGACCAAATCCCGGCCACCGCCATCGAAACCGAGGACATGCTGCCCGCCGTCGCCCAGGGCGCAATCGGCATCGAACGCCGCGAGGACGACGACGCAACCGCCGCCCTCCTCTCCGCGATCCACGACATGCCCACGGGTCAGCGCCTCGCCGCGGAACGCGCCTTCCTCGCCGCCCTCGACGGCTCTTGCGAGACCCCCATCGCGGGCCTTGCCACCCTCGACGGAGACACACTCACCATGCGCGGTGAAATCCTGCGCACGGACGGCAGCGAAAGCCTCAGCGGCACCCGCACCGGCCCCATCGCCAACGGCCCCGCCATGGGACAGGCCCTCGCCGAAGAGCTGACCTCCCAAACCACCGATGACTTCTTCGACTGGAAAACCGCCTAAGACACCAGAGCCCCAAGTTCTTCTGGCCAGAAATATCCCGGGGTCTGGGGCAGAGCCCCAGTCCTGCCCTATAAGCCCGGAATGACCTTCCCCGGGTTCATGATCCCCTGCGGGTCAAGCGCCTCTTTCACCGACCGCATCACTTGCAACGCCACGGGGTCCTTCCTCCGCGCCATCGACGCGAGCTTCGTCAGCCCGATCCCGTGTTCTGCCGAAAAGGACCCGCCCAGCTCCAGGGCCACGTCCTCCACAGCTTCCGTCACTGCATCGTAAAGCGCCGCGTCCTTTTCAGGGATGTACGCAGTGTAATGCACGTTCCCGTCGCCGAGATGCGCGACAACCATCTCCGAGGCGCGCGGCTCTAGAGCCGCAAGACGAGGGGTCATCCTTTCAAGGAACACCGACACCTTTTCTAAAGGCAAAGACACGTCGTTGTTCACAAAAGGCGGCGTCGCAAAGGTGATCTCGGCCGCATCCTCGCGGCGCTCCCACATCTCCGCCCGCTGCGCTTCATTCTGCGCGACCACGGCGTCGAGCACCGCGCCCTCCTCGAGCAGATCGCCGAGCAATTCCTCAAGCCGTGAGACCACAGGTACGGCCCCGTTCTCATCCGGCGCGGCATCACTCGGAGCCGTGGCCCCAACCTCCACCAGCAAGTTCACGTCATACGTCTCTGGAAACGGCGCGCGTTTGCCAGTGATGCTCGCATGCCGCTCGATATAGACGCGCGGCATGTACTCGAAAGCCTCCACCGCGCCGCCCGTCTCGACTTGCAGGCGATTGAGCAGACCCAGAGCTTGATCGAGCGACGGGACCGCGACCATCGCGGTGGCATAGGCGGCAGGCTGCGGCACCAGCTTGAGCACCGCCGCCGTGACAATCCCCAAAGTCCCCTCGGCGCCCACGATCAGGTTGCGCAGGTTGTAGCCGGAGTTGTCCTTGTGCAGCTCGGACATCAGGTCCATCACCTCGCCCGACGGCAGTACCACCTCGACGCCCAGGCAGAGGTCGCGCATGTTGCCGTACTTCAAAACGTTCGAGCCACCCGCGTTGGTGCCAAGGAGCCCCCCGATCATCGCCGAGCCCCGCGCGCCCAGCGTGAGAGGGAACATCAGGTCGTGTTCTGCGGCGGCGTCATGCAGGGTCGACAAGATCACACCCGCGCCGACAATCGCGATCCGCGCGTCGGGCTTCACGGCGTGGATCGTGTTCAAACGGTCGACCGAGAGCATCACGACCCCGTCACCCGATGCGCCCCCCGTGAGGCCGGTGTTGCCGGAGACAGGCACGATGGGCGTGCCGGACGCGGCGCAGGCTTTGACGACGGCAGCGACTTCTTCGGTCGAGCCCGGGCGCACCACGCAGAGCGGTGCAGAGGCAAAGGCTTTTGGCCAGTCATGCTCCCACGGCGCGGCGTCCTTGCCCGCCAGCACGTAGCTTTCCCCAACGATGGCCCGCAGTTCAGCGATCATGCCCAAATCCTCCCGTCCACTCCCGAGCGCCAATGAGGCACAGCGGGCGCGCGGGCGCAAGATCGCGGGCCTACGGGCGCGGCACGCCGAACGTGAGGGACGCCCAATGGGTGACCCAGACCGGGCCATCGTCTTCGGGCTCGACAGGTTCGATCACAACAGCGTCGGCGAGGTACTCGGTGCCCGGCTCCACCGGGAGAAGCGCAACCCCGTCCGCGTCGGTGGTGTGGAGGGTCACGGTGACTTCGTCCGCCCCCCCATCGCTCGCGAAAAGCTCGACCTGCGCGTTGGCACGGGGCGCGCCGTCAAGCAGCACCTTGACCGGCAGGCCATCGCTCAGATCGTCGGTATAGGGGTTGGCGAGCGCCACAATCTCGGTTTTGAGCCCGACCTCCTGGTCCGACCCGGCACCGTCACCGACGGCGATCAGCGATTTGGCATGGCGCACGTAACGCTCCTTGAAGCGGTCGGTCGAAAGGCCCCGCTCGAGATGCGCATCGAGGACCCATGCGAAGTCCTTGTGCCGCGCGAACTTCTCGAACTTTTCGAACTTGGTATAGGTCAGCGACAGGTTCTTGGAGACGTAGACCACCGTCACCAGCCCCTCGGCATCGGCGGTGTCCTGCAGCGCGGGGCGGTCGCCCATGCGGCCGGCCACGGGGCGCGAGGTGTCCCCTTGCACCAGATCGAAGCGCACGAAATCGCGGGGCAGGTAGGAATAGGCTGGCCCGTCCAGATCCTCGCCCACGCGGATATCCGCCACCACCTCGGCGCCTGCCGGCACCCGGTATTGCACCGGAGAGATCCAAAGCTCGTGCGCGGCCGCGCTTCCCGCTGCCATCGCCATCCAAACCGCAATTGCCACACCGCGCATCACACCCTCCCACGCTCGATACGCCGGAGGGTAGCGAGGATCGGCGCAGGCTCAAGGGGCGGCGTCACACAGAGGCGTGATCAGCGCCTCCGCACTGCCGTCAGCCGCGCTCGTCCTTGTAGCGCGCCTCCAGGTACTTGCCGAACTCGCCCACGCGCATTTTGTAACGCTTGTTGAGGTTCGATTTTGCCAGCTTGAGCGATTGCAGCAGCAGCCGGGCGGAGAGGTTGTTCGCCGTCACCGTCACCTCCGTCGCCATACGGGTCTGCGTGCGCGAGAGCTCGACGAGCTCGATCCCGCCCTCGCCGCCGAGGCCCGACGAATCGGAGGTGAACCAGAGCGTGTTCGGTGCATCAAAGCGCTCGAGCGTCAGGTCCGCCTCGCGCGGCTTGCCGCGGAACGAGAAATCCATATGCCAGCACGTGCCGGCCTGCGGCTCTTCACCGTCGCGGCTGACCTTGATGCCGCGCTTCTTGGCGGCCTTCTCGAGCCCTTCGAAATCCGAGAGCATCGCGAACACCGCGTCGATGGGCGCGTCGATGTCCTCTTTGGCGGAAAATTTCATGGCCCTCTGCTCCTGTCTTGCGCAGTTTGTTCGGCGCGCAGGATACTATGGCGCCCGAGCGGTGCCAAACGCTTTGCCGTGCGGGGCGGGCCAAGGTCAGTCGAGTGTGTCCGCCAGCCAATTCTTGAGCAGGAAATGCGCGATGGAGCCAGCCCGGGCCGGGCGCAGCATCGGGTTGCTGCCGTCGAAGGAGGCCAGCATATCCTCGCGCGTCACCCAAAGCGCGTCATCGAGCTCGATCGGGTCGAGGGTGATCGCGGTGTCCAGCGCCTCCCCATGGCATCCGAACATCAGCGAGGCGGGAAAGGGCCAGGGCTGGCTTGCCAGATACGACACCGCGCCCACCGGCACGCCGGCCTCCTCGAAGACCTCGCGGCGCACGGCGGCCTCGAGCGTCTCGCCCGGTTCGACAAAACCGGCGAGCAGCGAATACATGCCCTCGGGCCAATGCGGCGAGCGCCCCACCAGCACCGAATTGCCGTGCGTGATGAGCATGATGACCACCGGATCGGTGCGCGGGAAATGATGCGCCCCGCAGGAGGCGCATTGCCGCTGCCATCCGCCCTGGGAGGCGTGCGTGGCCGCGCCGCAGCGCGCACAGAACCCGTGCGTCTGGTGCCACTCCAGTACGCCCTTGCCTATTGCCGCCAGCTCCGCATCGCGGATAGAGAGGTGGGTCATTTGGGCGCGGAGTTCGGCAAAGGCGCTGCCAGCGGGCAGATCGGGGTGCACCTGGCGGGACGCGTCGACAAAGGCGCCGACGGTGGCGGTCTCCTCGTCCGGCTCCCAACAGCAGAGGCTCACGGCAAAGGTCGGCACGCCCTCGTCCTTGCCAAGGAAGACCCACGGTCCGGCATCGCTGAGCGCCGGATGGTTTGCAGGTACGCGGGTCAGGCGGTCGGCCGTCTCCCCGTCCATCAGCGGCTTGCCGCGCCAGAACGCCAGCGCAACCGCGCCTTCTTCCGCGCGCAGGGTGTCGGCCTTGCCACGCAGCTCCGCCGCCCGGTCGAGGCCCGACCCGCCAAAGGTCACCGTTTCCGCGTGTTTCATGCCCCGCGCCTCCCCCAAGCCCGCTGAGCGCGACTCTAAGCATTGCACGGGGCACTGCACAAGGCCCGCCGCTGGGTCCGGCCTTGCGCAAATGCTCGTCAAGATACACGCATAGGTTGCGTCCAATGCGCAGGATGCTAGTTTGTCGTTCGGAGTTTACAGAATCTCTGTAGCCTGCGGGAGGGAACACATTTTGAGGACCTACCCATGTCTGCCACCAAGCATCCTGCCAAACACCACCTCTCGCGCCGCGCCTTTCTCGCGAGCACCGCTGCCGGTGCCTCGTTGATCGCGCTGCACCCTTACTCGGTCTCTGCCGCCGCGAACCAGGCGCACCTGCGGATCATGGAGACGACGGATCTGCACGTGCATGTCTTTCCCTACGATTATTACTCGGACAAGCCGCGCGACACGGTTGGCCTCAGCCGCACGGCGTCGATCATCGACGATATCCGGGCGGAGGCGACGAACACGCTCTTGGTGGACAACGGCGACTTTCTGCAGGGCAACCCGATGGGTGACTACATCGCCTACGAGCGCGGGATGAAGGAGGGCGACAGCCACCCGATCATCACCGCCATGAACACCGTCGGTTATGACGCCGCGACCGTCGGGAACCACGAGTTCAACTACGGCATCGACTTTTTGATGAAGTCGGCGGCCGGGGCAGACTTCCCCATCGTGCTGGCCAACGTGGCGACCGAGAAGGGTGCGAGCCCGTCGCAGGACAAAACGCTCTTCAAGCCCTATGTGATCCTCGACCGGATGGTGAAGGACGGTGCCGGTGAGAGCCATGCGATCAAGGTCGGGATCATCGGGTTTACCCCTCCACAGATCATGAACTGGGACCGCAAGCACCTCGAAGGCAACGTCGAGGCACGGGATATCCTCGAGACCGCGCGCGCCTATATCCCCGAGATGCAGGAGGCAGGCGCTGACGTCATCATCGCGCTCAGCCACTCCGGCATCGGCTCGGCGCAAGAGACGGACGGGATGGAGAATGCTTCGGTTCCGCTCGCAGGTCTCGACGGGATCGACGCGATCATGACGGGGCACTCGCACCTCGTCTTCCCCTCGCCCCGGTACGCCGACTTCGCGGGCGTCGATGTGGACGCGGGCACGATCAACGGCACGCCCGCCGCGATGGGCGGGTTCTGGGGGTCTCACCTCGGTGTGATCGATCTGATGCTCGAGAAAGAGGGCGGCGCGTGGCGCGTGGTCTCCACCATGTCCGAGGCGCGCCCGATCTCGAAACGGAACGAGGACCGCTCGATCACCGCGCTTGTCGAGGACAGCCAGCCGGTGCTCGACGCCGTGCAACAGGACCACGACGAGACGCTCGCCTATGTGCGCCGCGCGGTGGGCAAGACCTCCGCGCCTTTGCATTCGTACTTTGCGCTGGTGGCCGATGACCCGTCCGTGCAGATCGTCTCGATCGCGCAGAAGTGGTACGTGGGCGAGTTGCTCAAGGGAACCGAGTATGCGGGTCTCCCGCTCCTTTCGGCGGCTGCGCCGTTCAAGGCTGGCGGTCGCGGCGGACCTGAGTATTACACCGACGTGCCGGCGGGGGATGTGGCGATCAAGAACGTCGCGGACCTCTACCTTTACCCCAACACCGTGCGCGCGGTGAAGGTGACAGGTGCGCAGCTCAAAGGCTGGCTCGAGCGCTCCGCGGGCATGTTCAACCAGGTGGAGCCCGGCGCAACCGACACTGCACTGCTCAACCCGTCCTTTCCGTCCTACAATTTCGACGTGATCGACGGGGTCACATACGAGATCGACCTGAGCCAGCCCTCGCGCTTCGACGCCTCGGGCGATGAGGTGAACCCAGACGCCAGCCGCATTGTGAACCTGACTTACGAAGGCGCGCCGGTGACGGACGACATGGAGTTCGTCATCGCCACCAACAACTACCGCGCCAGCGGCGGCGGCCGCTTTCCGGGCGCGAAAGGCGACACGATCATCTCCGAAGCGCCCGACACGAACCGCGACGTCATCGTGCGCTACATTGTCGAGCAAGGCACGATCAACCCGTCGGCAGACGGCAACTGGCGGTTCAAGCCGATGCCCGGCACGTCCGTCCTCTTCGAGACCGGGCCCGCCGCACGTGGCTACATCAGCGACGTCAAGGGCATGACGATCGAGGATGCCGGCGCCGGCGCGGACGGCTTCGCCCAGTTCCGCATCGCGCTTTAGGCGTCTTTTGAAGTCCAGCAGGGGCACCTCGACAGGCGGGGTGCCCCATGCTCTAACCGCGCGCGCAACATGGAGGCGTCGCGATGCGCGGTTTGATCTTTATCCTGGTGGTACTGGGTCTTTTGGCGGGCGCCGCCTATGCCACCAAGCCGACCAAGCAGGACGGTGAGAGGGCGCTCAAGGATCAGCTGCTCCTCGCGCTCGCCAAGGAAGAGCTGAAACGCAAGACGATGGGACAACAATTGGCCCTGACCCTGTGCCGAACGTCTCCCGAGGAATGCTACAAGCTGGTGCGCGGCGAGATCGACACGGACTTCACCGACCAGACGCTCTACGTGCGCTACGACGTCGAAGGCTTCGACCACCGGGCGACCTGCTATGGCGCCTTTACCCAGTTCTTCTGCCCCGGCGGGCTGGTGAGGGAATGACCCCCAAGGCCATCATATTCGACCTCGACGGCACGCTCGTGGACAGCGAACGGCCCGGGCAGGTATCAGGGCTCGAGGCGTTTCACGCGATGGGTGTGCCGGCGGACGCTGAATTCATGCTCAGCCTCGTGGGCAAGGACGGTGTGGCCGGCCGCGCGTTGGTGCGCGAGAAGTTTGGGGAGGTCGACTTTGCCGAGCTCGACAGGCTCTGGACGCAGGCCAACCGTGCCAATCTGGAGCATCTGCAGGCGATGCCCGGAGCTCTGAAGGTCCTGACCGCGCTCAAGGCACACGGCCTGCCCGTTGCGGTTGCCACGTCTTCGCAGCGGCCCGGAGCAACGGCGAAGCTGGCCAAGGTCGGCCTCACGGCGCTCGTTGGACTGGTGATCACCCGTGATGACGTCGAGAACGCCAAGCCACATCCAGAGCCCTACCTGAAGGCAGCGGCTGCGCTTGGTGTCGACCCACAGACATGCCTGGCCGTCGAGGATACGCCAACAGGGGTCGCTGCGGCCCTGGCCGCCGGGTGCCGCGTGCTGCATGTGCCGGACTTGCTGCCTGCCGTGGACAGCCCCGCGCATCTGGTCGCGTCGACGTTGGCGGAGGGCGTAGCCAAGTTGACCGGGCTGGACTTGCGCGCAGGCGGCGTTGCGCCTAAGTAGACCTCGAGGGGTTGGCGCGGGCAAGCGCCTCGCCAACCTGGTCAGGACCGGAAGGTAGCAGCCACAACGAGCCCCGCTTGGGTCGATGTCCAGCCTCTCACCTTTGCAAACGCCGCTCCGTTCGGGGCGGTGTTTTGCGTTTCAGGCTTTGGAAGTGTCGCGCGTTTGGCGCCCTGGCAGCTTTGCGGACCGCGGTTTGTCGGGACGTCGCCGCGCAGTCGCTAGCGACGGGCCGGCAGCGTTTCACTTTCTGCTCACCAGTTTTCGGCGGTACCCACCTTACTGGTAAGGTGGGCACTGCCGTCGATAGTCCGTCAAGTCCTGTCCGGGCTCTGAACGTCGCCCCGACCAGACCCCGAAAACGCCCAGTCCATCTGTGCCTGCGTCTCCACGGCACACGGCCGCACGGTCCTGAGACGGTGCAGCGCGTCCGGTCCGGTTTCGCCATGCTCGACCATCAGCCGGGTCACGATCATCCCGGAGCGCCCGCACCCGCCGTGGCAATGCACCAGCACCCGCCCGCCCTGCGCAAGCGTCTGGTGCAGATGACGCGACAGCGCCGGCCAGCCGGTTGCATCCCGCGGCGCCCCGAAATCGGGCAGCGGCATATGCCACCATCGCACGCCTGCCGCATCGAGGTCACTGGCAAGGCCCGAGGCCCCGCGAAGCGCCATCTCCGAGCGCGTGGTCATCGACACGACGTCGCGCGGACCCCATTCAACCACCGCCTTCAGGTCTGCCGCGTACGCGCCCCACCGCCCGGGCAGCGCAGACACCGCGATCTCTCCGGCGCCAAGCGGCACGGCATGGATGGCAAAGCTCACAGCCTGTCGGCGCCGAACGTGTCGCAGCTGGCGATCTGACCGCTCTCGAAGCCCCGCGCAAACCAGCGTGCCCGCTGCTCGGACGTGCCGTGGGTAAAAGTATGCGGCTGCGGTACACGCCCGGCACGCTTTTGCAGGTGGTCGTCGCCGATCATGCGCGCAGCGTTCAGCGCCTCCTCGATATCGCCCGGCTCCAGCACGCCCTCGACCGCACGCGCCCACACGCCGGACAGGCAGTCCGCCTGCAGCTCCAGTCGCACCGTCGCGGCATTGGCCTCCGCCGTGCTGACCTGCCGCCGGTAGGCATTGACCTGCCCGAGGATTCCCAGCTCGTTCTGGATGTGGTGCGCGACCTCGTGGGCGACCACGTAGGCGGCGGCAAAATCGCCCCGCGCGCCCAACTGACGCGCCATCGTCGCAAAGAACGCCGTGTCGAGATACGCCTTTTCATCCGCCGGGCAGTAGAACGGACCGGTCGCGCCCGAGGCATTGCCGCATGGTGAGCGCGTCACGCCCGAAAAGAGAACCAGTGTCGGCGGATCGTAGGCTTGCCCGGCCTGCGCCGGCAGAACCTCAGCCCAGACATCCTCGGTGGACGCCAGCACACGGGAGGTGAAATCGGCCATCTCTTGCTCGGCGGCGCTGAGTTCGCGCGGCGCGCTGCGCTCTTGAGGCACGCCCCCGCCCTGCAGCAAGGGGGTGACGTCAATGCCGGTGAAATACCCAATGGCAAGCACGATCAGCAGGCCCACGGTGCCAAGTCCGCCCGCGCGCACGCCGCGGCCACCCGACCGCCGCCTGTCCTCGATGTTTCGGCTGCGCCGCAGTCCCCGCAATCGCATGGCTCGTCTCCTCTGGCCCCTGGATCGCCCCGCTCCAGTCCCGCCGCTGGCACGTCGCCAACGCGAGCGTCACCCTACGCCAGGGTGCCGGTCCGTGGGAAGGCTCCTTGGAGGGCAAGCCGACGTTTCGCCGCTGCCTTTGGCGCGAGACATGGCGGATGCCTCCAACAACACCCACGTTCCCGCCGCTAACCGCACAGACCGTGCGGATCGCAAGATGGCCCTTACCACCGAGCGGACCTCCGCCAGCTGAATGCGCACCGCAGCCGCACTCATCTAGATCGCCACCGCGCTCACCCCGACCACACTTGGCGTCGACGCCGTGCCATGTCTGCTCCAGCGCCCATTGCCGCGCCTGCGCCCGGCCTGTACCGTTCCCACGATCCTAACCCACCCCGAGGCTCCCATGACCGACGCGCCCGCCTACCAGGTGCTCGCCCGCAAGTACCGGCCCGAAACCTTTGCCGACCTCGTCGGACAGGACGCGATGGTGCGCACGCTCAAGAACGCGTTCGAGGCGGACCGCATCGCGCAGGCCTTTGTGATGACCGGCATCCGCGGCACCGGCAAAACCACGACCGCCCGCATCATCGCCAAAGGCATGAACTGCATCGGCCCGGACGGCACCGGCGGCCCGACGACCGAGCCCTGCGGCGTCTGCGAGCACTGCACCGCCATCATGGAGGGCCGCCACGTCGACGTGATGGAAATGGACGCCGCCTCCCGCACCGGCGTGAACGACATCCGCGAGATCATCGACTCGGTGGCCTACCGCGCCGCCTCCGCACGCTACAAGATCTACATCATCGACGAGGTGCACATGCTCAGCACCTCCGCCTTCAACGCGCTTCTCAAGACGCTCGAAGAGCCGCCGGCACATGTGAAATTCATCTTTGCCACGACCGAAATCCGCAAGGTCCCCGTAACGGTGCTCTCGCGCTGTCAACGCTTCGACCTGCGCCGGATCGAGCCAGAGGTGATGATCGCCCTCCTGCGCAAGATCGCCTCCGCCGAAGGCGCCGAGATCGCCGAAGACGCACTGGCGCTCATCACCCGCGCCGCCGAAGGCTCCGCGCGCGACGCGACCTCTCTCCTCGACCAGGCCATCAGCCACGGCGCGGGTGAGACGACCGCGGATCAGGTCCGCGCCATGCTCGGCCTCGCGGACCGGGGGCGGGTCATGGACCTCTTTGACCTCATCATGCGCGGCGACGCCGCCGGCGCCCTAACCGAGCTTGCGGCACAATACGCCGATGGCGCCGACCCGATGGCCGTCCTGCGCGATCTGGCCGAGGTCACGCACTGGACCTCCGTGGTCAAGATCACGCCGAACGCCGCCGAAGACCCCACCATCAGCCCTGACGAACGTGGGCGCGGACAGGCCATGGCCGAGGCCCTGCCGATGCGCGCCCTGACGCGGATGTGGCAGATGCTGCTCAAGGCGCTCGAGGAGGTCTCCGCCGCCCCCAACGCCATGATGGCCGCCGAAATGGCCGTGATCCGCCTCACCCACGTGGCCGAGCTGCCCAGCCCCGAGGACCTCGTGCGCAAGCTGCAAGCGGACCCGCCCTCCGGCCCAGCGCCTTCATCCAGCGCGCCGCGCGGACCCGCGCCAGGCACCGCGCCTTCGGCCATGGCCCCGCGCCAAACACCGTCAGCAGCGCCATCGGGACCCACCGCGACGGCCCTAGCGCAGGACACCGATCAGGCGCTTGCACGCTTCCCGACCTTTGAGACCGTCGTCGACCTCATCCGCGCGCACCGCGACGTGCGCCTCCTCGTGGAGGTCGAGACCGGCGTGCGCCTCGCCGCCTACCAGCCCGGCCGGATCGAGTTCGAACCGACCCCGAGCGCGCCGAACGATCTTGCCCAGAAACTCGGACAGCGCCTGGGCGCCTGGACCGGCAACCGCTGGGCGGTCACCGTGGTGAACGAAGGCGGCGCCGACACCATCGCCGAGGTCCGGGACGCCGCCGACCGCGCGCTCAAGGACACGGCAAGAGAGCACCCGATGATGCAAGCCGTCCTCGCCGCCTTCCCCAAGGCGCGCATCACCACGATCCGCTCCGCCGAAGAGATCGCCGCCGAGGCCACCGTCGAGGCCCTCGCCGAAGTCGAGGACGAATGGGACCCGTTCGAAGAGGAATGACCCCCCGCCGCGCAACACTCGAGGAGATACCCGGCCTCATCGCCCTCAATGCCGAAGTGCAAAGGTGGCACGCGGAGACTGACCCAAAGCGCTTCCACGCCAAAGTCGACCCGCACCATTTGCGCGCGTTCTTTGCCGACCAGATCGCCTCGGACACCGCGTCCCTCTGGGTCACGGGCACGCCCGACCACCTCACGGGTTACCTCTTTGCGAGCCACGTGATCCGGCCCGGCTCTCCGATCACGCTGCCCCAGGTCAGGCTCCATATCGAGCACATCGTGGTCACCCAAAACGCACGCCGCCGCGGGATCGGTCGCGCCCTGCTCCGCGCCGCCGAAGACGAGGCCAAGCGCATCGGCGCCTCCGAAATCACACTCGAAACCTGGGCCGCCAACACCGAGGCACACAAAGCGTTCGAGGCATCCGGCTTCGAGATAGCCCGCTTCCTCTACGCCAAAACGCTGGCGTGAACGCACGCCGCTCCCGGCTTCATCTTCCCGAATAAACTCCCCCCGGAGGGCCGGGTCACCACAAGCGCGGACCCGAGCTCTTGTGAGCCTGCCGTCCAGCCCGTATCTGTAAATCCAACGCAACACCTCCAAAGGAGTGCTCCGATGTTCAAGGGACTGGGCCAGATGGGCGACATGGCCAAGATGATGAAGGCCGCGCAGGACATGCAGCAAAAGATGGCCCAGCTGCAGGAGGACATGCACAGCCTCGTGGTCGAGGGCCAGTCGGGCGCCGGCCTCGTCAAGGCGACGTGCACGGCCAAGGGTGAGCTCAAGACGCTCGACATCGACCCGTCGATCTTCAACGGCGACGACAAGGAAGTCGTCGAGGACCTCATCATGGCCGCGATCAAGGACGCCCAGCAAAAGGCATCCGCCAAGGCGCAGGAAGAGATGTCCAAGATCACCGAAGGCATGGGCCTGCCCGCCGACATGAAGCTGCCGTTCTGAACCGCCTCGGAACCACGCTGACCGCCGCGCTCGTCTGCCTCACTGGCGCGGCGGCGGACGCGCAGCACTGGGTCACGCGCGACGTCTGCGACGTGGAAACACCCGAGTTCCACGCCGACACCTTCGACGCGCCCGGCTACGCGGCGCTTGCCGCCGAAGCCGCCGGGATCCTTAACCCGCGTGGCAAATTCTGGCGCATCGAAAGTCCTACCGGGTCAATCTCACATCTCTACGGCACGATGCACAGCTCCGACCCGTCGGTGCTGGACGTGCCGCCGAGCGTGCTCGACACCCTGCGCGCCTCGCGCGTCTTCTCACCCGAGATCGACTTCGTCGCGCCCAGCCGGCGTCACCTCGACGCGGGCATGCGCCGGATGGAGATGTTTCGCCATCTGCGCTCGGACTTCGATTTCGACGAGGTAGACCTGCCACCAGAGATCATCAACTTCATCCGCACCCGGACGGCGAGCCTCGGTTGGGGGCGCGAAGCACCAGACAGGCTTACGTTTGCGGCCCTCGCGGAAATGCTGCTGAGCGATCCATGCGAGGATTTCTGGACCGGCACGATCCCCTCCCTCGACTCCAATCTTCAAACCGAAGCCCACATCGCTCGGGTGGAGGTCAAGGGTCTCGAATCGCCCAGCGCCTTTCTCACGGAGATGAGTAAAGCGACACGCGCCGAGGACGCTTTTGCCATCGTCGCGGCTTATGCCGCCTACCTCGCCCCAACGTCCGACAACCGCACGCGTTCGACGATCATCGCGCTCTACCTGCAGGGTAAGCTGGCACTGCTCTCCCTCTCCGACCGCGCCTACCTTCAGCGGGTTTATGGCCTTGAGCGTGGCAAGAAGATCTTTGACGCGGTTGAGGGGTATCTCGTGGCCAAGCGCAACGCCAATTTCCTCGATGCGGCGGCAGAAGACTTGAAGCAAGGCGGGCTCTTCATGGCGGTGGGTGCGGCACATCTGCCCGGAGAGACTGGACTTGTGGCGCGCCTGCGCGGGGCGGGCTACACCGTGACACGTCTGCCGCTTCCCGGCGAGACCCCAGAGTGAGCGGACCTGCGCAGAGCACGCGATGAGCAGCACCAAGGATATCGACGCCCTGATCGAGCTGATGGCCAAGCTGCCCGGCCTCGGCCCGCGCTCGGCGCGGCGGGCCGTGCTGCACCTCATCCGCAAGCGCGCGCTTCTCTTCACGCCCTTGGCGGACCTCATGGGGGACGTGGCCCGCGCGGCGCGGGAGTGCCTCAACTGCGGCAACGTCGGCACCACCGACGTCTGCGACATCTGCACCTCCGAGAAACGCGGCAACGGCCAGCTCTGCGTGGTCGAGGACGTCGCGGACCTCTGGGCGATGGAGCGCGCGGGTGTCTTCAAGGGACGCTACCATGTGCTTGGCGGGACTTTGTCCGCGCTCGATGCGGTGGGACCGGACGAGCTGCGCATCCCCAAGCTGATCGACCGCGTGACCTCCGAAGAGATCACCGAGGTCATCCTCGCCCTCAACGCCACGATCGACGGACAGACGACCGCGCATTACATCGCCGACCAGCTCGATGGGCAGGTCACGCTCACCTCGCTCGCGCAGGGCGTGCCGATCGGCGGCGAGCTCGACTACCTCGACGACGGCACGATCACCGCGGCGCTGAACGCGCGGAAGGCGCTGTAGAGGAAGTTGTCGGTAACCCGATATTTCTGAAACCGTTGTGCACGCGCCAGCCCGCGGGGTGGCGCAATCGCGCCGCCCCATGGGGGCGGGACGGCGCGGCCTGACGGTTCCCGTCAGGCAGGCGCTTGGTCCGGAGCGAGTGCGCAATTGCCTCTTCGCGCCTTGCAATATCTGGGCGTTCTACAAGCAGCCTTGCCAAGACCAGTTACATCGCTAGCTTGATAACAAAGAGGAACCACCAAATGCGAACACCCCACAAAATCGTCGTAGTACACGTCCGGTGCATGGTCCCCTAGCGGTTTCCAGACCCGCTGCCATGCGCCCCCGACCTTCTGGCTCGGGGGTTTTTTGTTGCCCGAAAGCTCTCCTCGAACCTGAAGACACCCGATGACCACGCCCCGCACCCCGCCTGCACTGACTACGCTGATCTTGCTGACCGCGCTGTCGCTGCTGTCGCTGCAGATGTTCCTGCCATCCCTGGCGAACATCGCCGAAGACCTCGAGACGAGCTACGCCACGATCAGCTTTGCCATCGCCGGCTACCTCGCGGTCACGGCCGTCATCCAGCTGGTGGTCGGGCCGCTTTCGGACCGCATAGGGCGCAGGCCCGTGCTGCTCGCGACGCTGACACTCTTCACGCTGGCCTCTTTGGGATGCGCGCTGGCGACGGATGTCTGGAGCTTTCTGACATTTCGCGTGGCGCAGGGCGGGGTGATCTCGGGCTACGTGCTGTCGCTTGCCATCGTGCGCGACACCCGCCCCGAGAACGAGGCCGCGGGTCTTATCGGGTACATCGCCATGGCGATGGCCGTTGCGCCGATGCTGGGCCCGATGCTCGGCGGTGCGCTTGATGCCGCCTTTGGCTGGCGCGCGACGTTCTATTTCTACGCCATCGCCGGCGCGCTGATGCTGATGATCTGCTGGCAAGACGTGGGCGAGACGCGGACGCGGACCACAGGGACCACACGCCAGCCGGTCTCCGCCCTGCTCAAGGCGCCGCTCTTTTGGGCGTATGCGCTCTGCAGTGCGACGGCGAACGGGGCGTTCTACATCTTTTTGACTGGCGCGCCCCTGGTGGCCGAAGTGCAGTTCGGCGTGAGCACCGCACAGCTGGGCGTGCTGATCGGCACGATCACGGCGGGGTTCATTGCGGGCAGCTTTCTCGCCGGACGCCTCGCGTCGCATGTCGCGCCCTCCACGATGATGATCGCGGGGCGGCTCCTCGCCTGCGCGGGTGTTGGCACGGGGTTGATCGTGACGCTGACGGTCGGAGGTAACGCGGTGCTGTTCTTCGCCAGCACCATGTGCATCGGGGTCGGCAACGGCATCACGAAACCCAGCTGCGACGCGGGCGCCATGTCGGTCAAGCCGGGGCTGGAGGGGAGCGCCGCAGGCATCAACGGCGCGCTTTCGGTTGGGATGGGCGCGGTCCTGACGACGCTGACAGCTGTGCTCCTGCCGCCCGACGAACCCGCCGCAACGGTGCTCGCGCTGACGCTGCTGGCGTCGCTCGCCGGGCTCGGCACTGCGCTCCTTGCGAAGCGCTTGCGGTAGGATGGGTGCAAGCACCTATCCTACGGGTGTCACTTCTGGTCGTCGTCTTCGTCGTCGTCGTTCGCGCCGTCGGGCAGGTTGAAGAAGCTGTCGGCGTCAGAGAAATCCTTGTTCGCGTCCGAGTCTTCGTCTTCGTCCGCGCTGGAGTTGTCGCCCCCGAGCGAGAAGGTCTCGAGCCCCTCGATGGCGGTCGGGATCTTGGGCTCGGGGTCCATGCCAAGCGACTGCTCGGTCGAGACAAGCTTGCGGCGCTCGTCGTCGGACATCACGACGCCTTCTTTTTCTTTCTTGGCGACGGCCTTTTGCACGGCGGCGTCAAGCTCGGTCTGTTTGCACAGGCCAAGCGCGACCGGGTCGACCGGCTGGATGTTGGCGATGTTCCAGTGCGTGCGCTCGCGAATCGCCTGGATCGTCGGCTTGGTCGTGCCGACCAGTTTCGAGATCTGGCTGTCGGCCAGCTCGGGGTGAAATTTCACCAGCCACAGGATCGCCGCCGGGCGGTCCTGACGTTTCGACAGCGGCGTGTAGCGCGGACCGCGGCGCTTTTCCTCGCCGACGGCGGCGGCGTTGAACTTGAGCTTGAGCTTGTGCAGTGCGCTTTTCTCGGCGGCGTCGATCTCGTCCTGCGTCAGCTGGTTGTTGGCGATTGGGTCGAATCCCTTCACCCCCGTCGCCACGTCGCCGTCCGCGATGCCCTGCACCTCGAGCTCGTGCAGTCCGACAAAGTCCGCGATCTGCTTGAAGCTGATGGTCGTGTTGTCCACGAGCCAAACGGCGGTCGCCTTGGCCATGATCGGTTTTGCCATAATCGTCGTCTCCTGCGCTGACCCCCGCCCGAACTCGGGATGCGGCTCTCCCGTCTCCTGGCTTCAGGAGGTCCCGGTCTGAGCCGGAACGGGTTGCCGTTGTCGGGGAACTGGGGCGGTATATAGTCAAGCCGACCTGGAGAGGGAAGATGAAAATGCGCACGGTTTTGGCAGGTTGGATGGCGGCGCTTGTGCTCGCGGGCGCAGCGCAGGCCGACGGCGAGAAAGCGGGCGTCTTCGACTACTACGTGCTCGCGCTCAGCTGGACGCCGAACTGGTGCGCCTTGGAAGGCGATGCGCGCAACTCGGACCAGTGCCACCCGCGCCACGAGTTCGGCTGGACGCTGCACGGGCTCTGGCCGCAGTACCACCGCGGCTGGCCGGCCTATTGCCCGACGGTAGAACGAGCGCCCTCGCGCAGCATGACCGGCAGCATGACCGACATCATGGGAAGCTCCGGCCTCGCCTGGCACCAGTGGCGCAAGCACGGCGTCTGCACGGGCGAAAGCGCGGCGGCGTATTTCGAGACCAGCCGCGCCGCGTATGGCAAGGTCACCCGCCCGGAGGTCTTTCGCAAGCTCGAGGACCCGGTGACCCTGCCTGCTTCGGTGGTCGAGGCGGCGTTCCTGCGCGACAACCCCGGCCTAACGCCGGAGGCGATCACCGTGACCTGCAAATCCGGCCACATCCAGGAAGTGCGCATCTGCCTCGGCAAGGACCTCGCCTTTGTGCCCTGCGGCCGCGATGTCAGCCGCGATTGCAGCCTCGAGGGCGCGATGTTCGCGCCCATCCGGTAGGCACCTGACCTAGAGACCTGCGGCGCGGGTTAGGTAAATCATTCCTTACCTCGACAGACTGCCGCACGTTGTCTACCACTTGCCCCTGTGAGGGCAGGTTTGGTCGCCCGCACGCCCAGTCTTGATTTTCACCTTTGCGGCGCTTTTTCCCGCCGCTCATTTGATGGAGCTTTTCCATGACGCACCGCAGCCATTCGCTGCAGGACGCCCGCGTCCGCAGCACCCTTGCACGTGAACGACAGATGATGTCCCTGATCGAGCGCGAGATCCTCTCGGGCACCGACACGCTCGTGATCCACTCCGAGAACTGGGTCAAGATGTGGGTCGACACCGGCAATGTCGTGACCTCCGACTGCGGCACGATGCGCGCCGAGCGCGGCATTACCCGGGACGGCCAACTCCTGTGGCTCGTCTCCCGCGAGGGCAAGGCCAAGGCGTATCACGCCACAGCCGCCGATCCCTTTGCCGCGTTCGAACAGGCCGGTGCCGCACTGGACCGTCGCCGCGAAGTGCGATCGCGTTGGGACGAAGTGCGCCGGCTCTCGCGCAGGCTGCTGCTTGGCAGCGTCCGGTTCGACGTCTTGATCGCTGATGCGGACGCCTCACCGCTCTGCAGCGTCGGCATTCGCGCCTTCTTGCGGCGGATTGGGATGGGCGGCGTCACGCGGGTCTCGGGGCGCACGGCGGCGCTGATGATGCTGCTCGAGCCGCAAGTCGGCTTTGTCATCTATGAGGCCGCGCTGCGCCACGGCGCTTTGCCGGACGCGCGCGACGCCGGTCCACTCGCGACACGGGAGGGTCTGCCGGCCTAAAGCTCGATCACCGTGCTGCCGGTGGTCTGGCGCGCCTCGAGGGCCGTGTGGGCGGCGGCGATGTCGGCAAGCGCAAAGCGCTGGTCGATGCGGAGCGACACGTCGCCCGCCGCGACCTTGTCAAAGAGGCGCTGCGCCATGGCCTGACAGGTTGCGTGATCGGCGGTGTGGGTAAAGAGCGTCGGGCGTGTGACCTTGAGCGAGCCCTTGGGTCCGAGGATGCCGAGGTTGAACGGCGGCACCGGGCCGGACGCATTGCCGAAGGACATGAGCATGCCAAACGTGCGGAGCGAGTCGAGCGAGCCGTCGAACGTGTCCTTCCCCACGCCGTCCATCACCGCTTCGACGCCCACTCCGCCCGTCATCTCGCGCACGACGGGGGCGAAGTCAGGCGTAGAGCGGTAGTTGACGCACTCCGACGCGCCATGCTCACGCGCCAGCGCGCATTTCTCGTCCGTGCCGGCGGTGCCGATGAGGCGGATGCCCTCCGAGCGCGCCCATTGGCAGGCGATCAGCCCCACGCCCCCGGCGGCGGCGTGAAAGAGGACCGTGTCGCCTTTGCTCAGCGGATGCGTGCGGTGAAAGAGGTACTCCGTCGTCATCCCCTTGAGCATCATCGCCGCCGCCACATCGAATGGCACCGCATCGGGCAGCGGGCAGACTTGCGCGGCGGGCATCACCCGCGCCTCGGCATAGGCGCCCGGCGGGGTGGAGGCGTAGGCCGCGCGGTCGCCTTCCTTGAGGTGGGTGACGCCCTCTCCCACGGCCTCGATGATGCCAGCCGCCTCCATCCCCAGCACATGCGGCAGCTCCAGCGGGTAAAGCCCGGTGCGCATGTAGACGTCGATGAAGTTAAGCCCGATCGCCTTATGCGCGATGCGCACCTCGCCAGGACCGGGATCGCCCACGCTCACGTCGACGATCTCAAAGGCGTCCGGCCCGCCCGTGGCGGAAATCTGTGCAGCTTTGACCATGTTGCGTCTCCTTATGCGTCGCCCGCCACGTCGAGCACGATCTTGCCAATGTGACCGCCCGCCTCCATCCGCGTGTGCGCGGCGGCGGCGTCCGCCAGGGCAAAGGTCTGGTCCATGACCGGACCCACGCGGCCAGCGGCGATCAGTGGCCAGACGTGCTCTTTGAGCGCGGCGGCGATGCGCGCCTTGGCCAGGTCCGACTGCGGGCGCAGGGTCGAGCCGGTGATCGTCAGGCGGCGGGTCATCACCTGGACAAAGTTCATCGCCTCGACCTTCGGCCCCTGCAGGAAGGCGATCTGCACGAGCCGTCCGTCATCGGCGAGCGCCTTGATGTTGCGCGGCAGATAGCTGCCGCCAACCATGTCGAGGATCAGATCGGCGCCGCCTGCGTGCTTGAGCACTCCGACGAAGTCTTCATTGCGGTAGTTGATGGCTTCGGCGCCGAGGTCGGTGCAGACTTGGCACTTGGCATCCGAGCCTGCCGTGGCAAAGACCCGCGCGCCAAAGGCGCTCGCGAGTTGGATGGCCGTCGTGCCGATCCCGGAGGAGCCGCCGTGCACGAGAAAGCGTTCGCCGGCCTGCAATCCCCCCCGGTCAAAGACATTGGTCCAGACGGTGAAGTACGTCTCTGGAAGGCACGCCGCCTCCCGCAGGCTGAGCCCTTCAGGCACCGGCAGGCAATGGGCGGCGGGGGTCGTGACATGCTCGGCATAGCCTCCACCCGGGAGAAGGCCGCAGACCTTGTCGCCCACCGCCCAGCCGGAAACACCGGGTCCAACCGCATCGACCCAGCCCGCGGCCTCGAGCCCGGGCAAATCACTGGCGTTGGGGGGAGGCGCGTAGAGGCCCGCGCGCTGCAAGGCATCCGGGCGATTCACCCCGGCGAAGGCCACACGGATGCGCAGCTCTCCCGCCGCGGGTTCCGGGATAGGACGCGTGGTAGGCTTCAGCACCTCCGGCCCGCCCGCTGCGGTGATTTCGACGGCGCGCATCTCGCTGGTCATAAGCCCCTCCCTGACATTCGGGCGGCATCCTGGCGCCAAAGCGCCAGTCGGCGCAAGCAGTTAGCGCTCGGGGTTCGTAAACTGCCCCGGCAGGTCGGCGGGCGGCATCATCGCCGGCGCCTTGATCTGGCTCAGGAGCATGTTCGGCACTGTCAGCAGACGCTTGGCGATCGGGTTCCCATTCACCTGCGCCTTGACCTTTTCGATCTGCATCACGTTCTCGATCCGCCGGTCGAGGAACTCCCAGGTCGCCTTAGCGCCCTCGCTGTCATCGCCCAGCCAAAAGAGCACCGTCGAGCCGTAGACCCCCGACAGGATCGCGCGTTTGGTGTACCAGTTCACGTCGTTCGACGTGTCGCCAATCGTGGTCCAGATCGTGTCCGCCGTCCCCCAGACCAACTGCGCCCCGTCGGCGGCGTTTTGCTGCAGCGCAAAGAGCGTCGTGCCGCGGCGTACGGCCTCGCGGTCGGTGATCGCCTCGATCCTGAGACGCACGCCCAGCGTGACTTTCTCGCGTATCTTGAGGCTGCCTGTGTCGGCCCGTTTGTAGGCCGCCACCATCGCCGCGTCGCCCGCCTTGTGGTAGGCAATCGCGAGGTCGAGCGCGCCGCGCGGACAGACGGAACGCGCCACCGAAGGCTCCACATCGCTGTCCCTGATCGCGGCCTCGAACGTGGCCTCGGTCCAGCCGTCAAAGGCGACATGCGGCAGGGCGGCTTCTAGAAGAGCGATGCGCACGGTCTCGATATGAGCGGTCATTTGGGTCTCCTGGCAGGTGTCAAAAGCGTGGTTGCTGCGTCGCTGGACAACATAGGGGGGCCTTGTTATACGGCCACCTCCTGCACTTTTTGCAATCTAACCTAGAAAGGTGGTGACACCACATGCAGGTATCGGTTCGCGACAACAACGTCGACCAGGCGCTTCGCGCGTTGAAGAAGAAACTTCAGCGCGAGGGTGTGTTTCGGGAAATGAAGCTCAAGCAGCATTTCGAGAAGCCCTCCGAGAAGAAAGCCCGGGAAAAGGCCGAAGCCATCCGCCGCGCGCGCAAGCTCGCCCGGAAAAAGGCACAGCGCGAAGGGCTCCTCTGAGCCTGGTGTGCCGAATTGGCTGATTTTGAGAGGCTCCTGCGCTGCGGGGGCCTTTTTCTTTTGGGGTCGGGTTTGCCTCGGTTGAGCTTTTTCACTGTGCGGAATCAAGGCGAAGCCGCCGCACATCGACGGGCCCTCCGTCGCACCAAAGGTGCGCCACTCGTAATCGGCATGCCTCCGGCATGACGGCCCGGCGATTTGGTTAAGCTGGGCGCGCCGCTCGATAGTCGTCCGGGCATGGCAGACATAAAGGTGCATAGAAAGACCGTCGGATCGCCGGTCCAGGGCCCGCCGATGTGCCTCCCTCAGAATCGTCACCCCACCGGCAGCGCCGTCGTCTTGAACACCGTCCGCAGCGCGAATGAGCTCTGCATCTGAAGCACCCCCGGCAGGCGGGCCAGAAACTGGCGGTGGATGCGGGCAAAATCTTCGGTGTCCTCGGCCACAACCTTGAGCAGGTAATCAGCCGTGCCCGCCATCAGATGGCACTCGAGCACGTCGGGGATGCGCGAGACCGCCTTCTCGAAGCTGTCGAGCACTTCGTCGGCCTGCCCCGAGAGCCGGATTTCCACGAAAACGGTCGTCGGCACGTTCATCTTGCGCGGGTCGAGCAGGGCCACGTAATCGCTGATATACCCGTCCGCCTCCAGCCGCTGCACGCGGCGGTGACAGGCCGAGGCGCTGAGCGCAATGCGGTCGGCAAGATCGGCATTGCTGATGCGGCCGGTCTTTTGCAGCACCTCGAGGATGCGGCGATCTGTTGTGTCGAGGGACATTTCTGTGGGAGGCCCTTCGCAAGATGCGTCAATCCTGCGAAGGGTATCCGGTCGAGACTGAGGTGTCAGCGTTGAAACCGCAACACCTGCGCGACCTTACTGCCGCGCCAGCTGGTCGCGGATCTCGAGCAGCACGTCCAGCTCGGACGGGCCGCTTTCGACCTCGGGCGCGACCTCTTCGGGCTTTTCGGCCATCGCCTTGATCCGGTTGACCTGTTTGACCAGCATGAACACCACAAACGCGATGATCAAAAAGTTGATCACCGCCATGATGAAGGCGCCGTAGGCAAAGATCGACGCACCCGTCTCGCGCGCGGCCTCGAGGCTGGCGCCCGCCGGCACGTCGCCCGCCAGCACAAAGTAATTGTTGGTGAAATCCACGCCGCCGGTGAAAAGCCCGATGATCGGGTTGATCAGATCGCCCACCAGCGAGGTCACGATCGCGGTGAAGGCGGCGCCGATGATGATGCCGACGGCCATGTCCATGACATTGCCCTTGGCGATGAAATCCTTGAATTCGTTCAGCATTCTGGTTCCCTTGTGTGTCAGTTGTTCCGATACGGCACTCTTCGGTGCCTTCGTGCACATCACGATAGGCGCATTTGCACCAAACTTCGCCGGAAATCAGGGGAAAAGTGGCCTATCTATCCCATCACAGACTTCAAAGAGGACCTCTGCATGCTTTCTGCCCAAGACTTTCCCATCCTGTCGAAATGGCCGGCCTCCGATCCAAGCAAGCTGCAGCTCTTTTCCTTTCCGACGCCGAACGGGGTAAAGGTCTCGATCGCGCTGGAGGAGATGCAGATCCCCTACGAGGCGCACAAGGTCACGCTGGCGGATGCGGATGTGAAAAGCACCGAATTCCTGTCTCTGAACCCCAACAACAAGATCCCCGCGATCCTCGACCCTGATGGCCCGGACGGGCCGCTGGCGCTGTGGGAATCGGGTGCGATCCTGCTTTACCTTGCGGAAAAGTCGGGCCAGTTCGGCGGGACCTCGGCGGCCAACAAGGCCGAAGTCACGCAGTGGCTGATGTTCCAGATGGGTGGGCTGGGTCCGATGCTGGGGCAGCTTGGGTTTTTCTGGAAGTTCGCCGGATCGCAGTGGGAGGACAAGCGTCCTCAGGAGCGGTACGTCGGCGAGGCGAAACGCCTGCTCGGTGTGCTCGAAGGGCAAATGCAGGACCGCGAGTGGATCGCCGGAGACTATTCGATTGCCGATATGGCGATTGCGCCGTGGCTGCGCGCGCTCGACTTTTATGGCGCGAAGGAAGCGGTTGGCTGGGAAGATCACCCGGCGTTGGTGGCCTATCTCGACCGGTTCCTCGAACGTCCTGCGGTGCAAACGGGTCTGGTGACCCCGCCGCGCGACTGACCTTGATGGATGGGTGCAAGCACCCATCCTACGCCTAAGGCAGCGGCACTGCCCGCCTTACCAGCGATCTATTCATGGACCTGTAAGGTGGGCAGTGCCGTAAAATAGTTAATCAGACGGCGCTACCCGGGCAGCTTGCCAGTCAAAGCATAGCGCAAGATCTCCGCCACCTGCGCAGGCTCACGTGCAACAGCCAGAGCCGCAGCGTCCACCTCTTTCAACGCATGATCATGCTCGGGCATCTGCAGGATGATCAGCGACTTGCTCAGCGCCGCCGCATAGCCGGCGTCAAAGGCCGCATTCCACTGGCGGTACTTTTCCCCGAAGCGGACCACCACCACGTCGGCCTCCGCGATCTCCTTGCGGGTGCGGATGGCGTTGACCATCGCGCCCTTGTGGTCGTGCCAATACTTGTTCTCCTCCGCGCCCAGGATCGCCACGCCGCAATCGTCTGACGCGGCGTGGTCGGTCACCGGCGCCGAGAACGCCACATCGAGCCCGTCGCAGGCGGCGATGATGTCCTCGCGCCAGGAGGTGTGGATTTCGCCGGAAAGGTAAACGCGGTAGGTCATGGGAAGGTCCGTAGGATGGGTGATTTCACCCATCCCACTTAACCTTATCCGCGCAGAGTGCCACCCGTCGCCTTGGTCACCTTCTCGACGATCTTGGCACTGACCGCCTCGATGTCGGTCTCGGTGAGGGTCGCGTCTTTGGGTTGCAGGCGCACGGTCACGGCGAGGCTCTTTTGTCCTTCGCCGAGGCTGCCGCCGATGAACTCGTCAAAGACGCGCACCTCTTCGATCAGCGCCTTGTCCGCGCCTTGCGCCGCGTTCACCAGCGTCAGCGCCTCGACATCCGCGCCGACGACAAAGGCGAAGTCCCGCTCCACCGCCTGCAAGTCCTTGAGGTCAAGGGCGGCGCGGGTGGCGCTTGCCTTCTTCGGCATCGGGATTGCTGCTGGATCGACGACAAACGCGACCGCGGGTCCCTTCACGTCGAGCGCTTGCAGCACCTTGGGGTGCAGCTCGCCAAAGACCGCCAGCTCCTTTTTCGGGCCAAGGCAGATGCGGCCATGACGGCCCGGGTGCCACCACCCTTCGCCCCCGCGCAGAACTTGCGTCTTGGCCGGCGCACCGAGGCTGGCCAGCACGGCTTCGGCATCCGCCTTGGCATCATAGACATCAACTGGTCGCGCGGCGCCGTGCACATCCTTGGGACCGGTCGCCCCGATCCGCACGCCCACAACGCGCATCGCCTGTTCACCCGGCTCTCCGCCCGCGAAGGTGTCCCCCACCTCGAAGAGCGCGACATTGCCAAAGCCCCGCGCCTGATTGCGCGCTGCCGCTTGCAGGAGGCCGGGCAAGAGCGAGGGCCGCAGATAGCTCATCTCCGAGGAGATCGGGTTGGCGAGCATCGTCGCATCATCGCCCCCGCCAAAGAGCGCAGCCGCCGCCTTGTCGATGAAGGAATACGTGACACACTCGTTGTACCCCAATGCCGCCACCGTGCGCCGCGCCATCTGCGCCCGGCGCTGCATCGGCGTCATGATCGGGCGGTTCACGCCACTGGTGCGCGGCAGCGGACGACCTTGCAGTTTGGTCAGCGACGCCACGCGCGCGACCTCCTCGACGAGGTCCGCCTCCCCCAGCACGTCGGGCCGCCAGGACGGCACATGCGCCTGGTTGCCCTCAAGCCGGAAGCCCAGCGCCGTCAGCGTCTGGCGCTGCTCGCTTTCGGGGATGTCCATGCCCACAAGGCTCTGCACCCGCGCGGGGTTCAGCGTGTAGCTGCGCGCCGTGTCCGGCACCGCGCCCGCCTGGATCAGCTGGCTCGCCTCACCTCCGGCGTGATCGACGATCATCCGCACGGCATGCTCGAGACCCACCGGGGTGAAGGCCGGGTCGACACCCCGTTCGAACCGATACCTTGCGTCCGAGTTGATCTTGAGCGCGCGCCCCGCATAAGCGATCTGGATCGGGTTCCAGTAGGCACTCTCGACGAACACATCCGTCGTCTCCTCCGAACAGCCTGTCTCCGCACCGCCCATGATCCCGGCGATACTCTCCGGACCTGCTTCGTCCGAGATCACCATCTGCCCCGGCTGCAGCGCGTATTCCTTGTCATCGAGCGCCACGAGCGTCTCGCCCCCCGTCGCACGGTGCACCCGCAGGTTGCCCTTCACCTTAGCGAGGTCAAAGACGTGCAGCGGACGGTTGCGGTCAAAGGTGAAAAAGTTCGTCACGTCCACCAGGAACGAGATCGGACGCAGCCCGATCGCCCGCAGCTGATCCTGCAGCCATTGCGGCGACGGCCCGTTCTTGACCCCCCGGATCACGCGCCCGCAGAACACCGGACAGCCATCGAGCGTATCCCCGTCGATGGTGACCGTCAGATCGCTCTGCCAGCTCGCCGCCACAGGCTCGACCGGGCGCTCGATCTTGCGCCCAAGGCCCCGCGCCGCAAGGTCGCGCGCAATCCCTTCGACGCCCAAGGCATCGGGCCGGTTCGGCGTGATCGCGATCTCGATCACCGGGTCCACCTTGGCCGGGTCGTGCGCTGCCAGCCAGTCGATGAACCGCTCCCCCACCTCACCAGACGGCAGCTCGATGATCCCGTCGTGCTCGTCCGACAGCTCCATCTCCCGCTCCGAGCACATCATGCCAAAGCTCTCGATGCCGCGGATCTTGCCCACGCCGATGGTGGTGTCGATGCCCGGCACATAGACGCCCGGCTTGGCGATCACGACCGTGATCCCCTCCCGCGCGTTCGGAGCGCCGCAAATGATCTGCGTCTCGCCCTCATCGGTCATCACCTGGCACACCTTCAGACGGTCCGCCTCGGGGTGCTTTTCGGCGCTCAGCACCTTGCCGATGGTAAAGTCGCTCAGCCGCGCGGCCGGGTTCGATATCTCCTCGACCTCCAGCCCCAGGTCCGTCAGTGCCTCGGCGATCTCATCGACCGAAGCCTCGGTCTCCAGATGCGTCTTGAGCCAGCTCAGCGTGAATTTCATCAGCCCCGTCCTCTGCGCGTGTGCCCGCGCCGTTTAGCGGATCGCAGGCAGAGGGGGAAGGGGTCGGCGGGTGGTCTAGGCGACGGCAAGGTCCAACGAAACGCTCTAGCTCAGAGCACTGGATAGAACGTTCACAGCATCACCCATCTACATGCCCTGCAACAAACCCTTTGGCACCCGCCCCGGGCCTGATCTGGGACCTCCAAGGCAGCTTGAAGCAGAGACCTAAACCGGATCCCGCACCAAGCTCTGGCACATGCAATGCACGCCGCCCCCGCCCTGCGTGATCATCCCAAGCTCAGGATCGTAGATGGTGAACCCCAGCGCCTTGAGCTTGGCCTTCAGCGTCTTTGACCCTGCAGGCAGCAGCACCCGGTCCTCGCCCAGCGCCACCACGTTGCAGCCCAAAGCCATGGTCTCGCGGAAAGGCACATCGACGATCTCGATCCCCTTCCCCTTGAGCCAGTCCACGATCTCCGGGTCCGTACAATCGAGGCAAACGGCGGCCAGCTTATGCGCCAGCATCACCACCATGAGGTCGATATGCACGTAGTAGGGATCAATGTCGGCAAGCTTGACCTCCCAGCCCTCGGCCTCCATCCAGCCCGCCACCTGCCGCGCCCCCTCCTCCATCGAGCGCCCCTCAGGTCCCTCCCAGCCGATCAGCACACTGCCCGGCTCGATCACATTGAAGTCGCCGCCCTCGAATGTCCCCACCGTCACCACGTCGTAGATCGGGATGCCCAGCCGCTGATACGTCTCGATCGCCCGGATATTCTCCCCGCGGCGCCAATACTGCGCCATATGCGTGATGATCGCGCCAAAAGGCGTCATCACCGAACTGTCCCGCGCATAGACTTGGTAGGGCAAATGCGGATCGGGCGCATGCGTGTGCACCTCCACCCCGGCACTCTCATAGGCCGACACCATCTCCCTATGCTGCGCCCGCGCCACCGCCGGATCAAACTGCACCCCGCGGCGCAAAGTCTTTTTCGACAGCGACGACGTCTTCAGCCAACGATAATTCTCAATTGGCCCGAGCAGCACCGACCTCAGAGTCCCGTAATCCGACGTCGCCCCCCACTGATTGAGCTGCGGCGTCCCGCCTCCCTCACGCCGCGCTTTGAAGGAAAACTGATCGACCTGAACACTGTCCGCCATGAAGCACCTCCTGCCCCACGCTCACCGCTGTCACCACAAAGGTCAACCGGGCACGTCCCCTGTCTTCTCTGGTGCCCAAATACCTCCCGCGGAGCGTCCCGCAGGCACAACCAACACAACGTTCAAGGATAGGTCGGCACCCGTCCCATGAGCTGATCCAGCTGCCACCCGATCCAGCCGTGCGGGATGAAGTGCCCACCCGGATGCCGATCAAGCACCACCCGCCCTCTGTCGCAGTCCCAAGAGGTCCGCTCAAAAGACAGCCACGACACCGCCTGCCAAGGCTTCGGCTGAGAGCCTTCATCACACCCCATAAGCTCCCGCCAAAGAGAAACCGGATAGGCAAGATCCCCGGAGCCCCGGCCCGGATACGCCATCACCGTGTCCGAAAGCCCATGTACATGCCGCACCTCCCTTGGGTGTGTGTCGCACTCTTTATCCTGATCCAAAGTGCCCGAAATCGCCAATAGCGCCGCCACATCCGCCCCATCCGCGCAGACAAAGCGCCAGGCCATCGCGCCGCCCCAGGAATATCCCGACACGTAAATCCTGTCCTGGTCCACCGGGTACCGTGCCGCGACATCATCGAGCACCGCTCGCGCAAAAGCGATGTTGTCCGTCTCCCGGTTCCACCAATCCCAGCTGCGCCCCGGCCCGTTTGGCGCAATCAGCAAAACGCCGCGCCGCCGCGTGTGCCCGGCAATCCGCGCGTGGTTCACGATCAGCGTGCCCTGACGCTGCCAGCCGTGAAAATGCAGGAGTACGGGAAGCGGCGTGACACCGTCCCACCCGTCCGGCTCCCGCACGTGGTAGCTGCCTTCCGGCAGGCTGCAAGCGGTCTGCCCGGTGCACGCAAACGCGCGAAGCGGCAGAAGAAGCAATAGGACCATGACAATGCGCATGCCTTGGTCTACCTGACCCAAGCGCATCACGACATCACAAGCCCGTGGGCATGGGTGCAAGCACCCATCCTACACACCGCCCCGTAGGATGGGTGCTTGCACCCATCCCGACACCTAACGGCTCAGACCACCATGCAGCGTCGGCGTGTCGAGTGGCACAAAGCCGTAATGGCGCAGCCACCGCAGATCGCTGTCGAAAAACGCCCGCAGGTCGGGGATGCCGTATTTCAGCATCGCCAGCCGGTCGATCCCGAGCCCAAAGGCAAAGCCCTGCCACGCGTTCGGGTTGATGCCGGAGTTCTTCAGCACATTGGGATGCACCATGCCCGAGCCACCAGCCTCGAGCCAGTCATCGCCCTCGCCAAGCTTCAACTTGCCATCCTCCCAGGAGCAGCGAAAGTCGATCTCCGCGGACGGCTCGGTGAAGGGGAAGTGGCTGGCGCGGAACCGAACCTCGATTTGGTCGACTTCGAAGAAGGCGGCCGCAAACTCTTCGAGGCACCACTTGAGGTTCGCCATCGAGATGCCGCGGTCGATCGCCAGCCCCTCGATCTGGTGGAACATCGGCGTGTGCGTCTGGTCGTAATCCGCGCGATAGACCCGCCCCGGCGCAATGATCCGGCAAGGCGCGCCATGCGCCTCCATGTGCCGGACTTGCACCGGCGAGGTGTGCGTGCGCAGCACATGCGGCGGGCGGTTGTCGCCTTCGTTGCGGTGCATGTAAAACGTGTCCATCTCCGCGCGCGCAGGGTGGTGACCGGGAATGTTCAAAGCGTCGAAGTTGTACCAGTCGCTGTCGACCTGCGGACCTTCGGCGACGGCAAAGCCCATGTCGGCAAAGATCGCGGTGATCTCTTCGGTGACCTGGCTGATCGGGTGGATCGAGCCTGCAGGCCGCTCCCGCCCCGGCAGCGTCACGTCGAGCCATTCATCCCGCAACCGCGCGTCCAGAGCCGCATCGGCCAGCGACGCCTTCTTGGCCGCCAGTGCCGAGGTGATCTCGCCTTTCAAGGCGTTCAAAGCAGGCCCGGCCACTTGACGCTCCTCGGGCGTCATCTTGCCCAGCTCGCGCATCTTGAGGCTGATCTCGCCCTTCTTGCCGATGGCCTCCACGCGCAGCGTCTCGAGCGCGGCCTCGTCCGCCGCATCCCCGATCAGAGCCAGGTATTTTGCCTTGAGGTCGTCCATCGGAGCACCCTTTCGCCAGTTGATCGCGAGGTATCACACGAGGGGCGAAGCGCAAGTAGGGTGGGTGCTTGCACCCACCGCCCCCTCAAAAAGCCCCCCAAGAAAAAACAAAAGCCGCACCCGGGGGCGCGGCCTTCAAACTTCCAAAGCCTTTGGCCTTACGAGGGCAGTGCGGCTTTCGCCTGATCCACGATGGCGTTGAACGCCTGCGGCTCGTGCACGGCGAGGTCGGCGAGCACCTTGCGGTCCACTTCGATCCCGGCGAGCGCCAGACCGTTGATGAACCGCGAATACGTCAGCCCCTCGTCATGCGCGCGCACGGCGGCGTTGATCCGCTGGATCCACAGCGCCCGGAACGAGCGCTTGCGCGCCTTGCGGTCGCGCGTGGCGTATTGGTTGGCCTTGTCCACCGCCTGCGTCGCCACCTTGAAGGTGTTCTTGCGACGGCCATAGTACCCTTTGGCCTGGGAGGTGATTTTCTTGTGACGGGCGTGGGTTACTGTCCCACCTTTAACGCGTGCCATGTCTGTGGTCCTCCTTCTCGCTTAGCGGGCGTAGGGCATCATGCCCTTGATGATCTTTGCATCAGGCTCGCTGAGCACGGTGGTGCCACGGGCGTTGCGAATGAATTTGTTGGTGCGCTTGATCATGCCGTGGCGCTTGCCGGCCTGACCGGCCTTGACCTTGCCACTGGCGGTCACCTTGAACCGCTTCTTGCAGCTCGACTTGGTCTTCATCTTGGGCATTTCCGGCTCCTTTGCAGGTACGGTGAACGTGCGACTCGGCATGCCACTTGGGCCGGTCCCACGAGATAGAGCGCGCCGTATCGCGCAGGTCGCGATCAAAGGCAAGCGCAAAGGCACGTGCGGGACAGGCCGCGCCCGGCGCCTCATTTCAGTCGCGCCCGTGTCAGATGAACCGCGCGATCACCTCGACAAAGACGTTGGGGATGTTCTGCAGCGAGTAGGCGCCCGGGTTCGTGACCAGCGCAAAGGCGATGAGCCCGCCCGAGATCAGGATCGTCAGCACCGCCACCTTGGGCGCGCGCGCCTCGGCAAAGGCCGTGACCAGCGCCGGCAAGGAGAAGACCCCCAGCACCAGGCCGATCACCAGCGCGATATCGGGATCAAGGGTCATCGGGGCGCCTCCGCGTTGCTGCTGGCCTCACGCTACTCCGGGTCGGCATTGTAGATCAAACGCTCGTCGCAGGGCGCCACGCGCAGGATGTTCGTCGTGCCCGATTGGTTGAACGGCACACCGGCGGTGACGACGATCTGTTCCTCGGGCGTGGCATAGCCTCCATCGCGGGCGGCGCGTGCCGCGGTCACGACGGCCATCTTGAACCGGTCGAGGGAGCCGGCCAGCCGGCAATCGGTCCCCCAGCTGAGCGCCAGCCGCCGCGCCGTGCCAAGCTCGGAGCTGAGCGCGAGGATCGGCACGCGCGGCCGTTCGCGCGCAATGAGGAGCGCCGTCCCGCCGCTTTGCGTGTAACAGCAGATCGCCTTGATGTCCGTCGTCTCCGCGATCTCGCGCGCGGCGGCGACAATCCCGTCAGCCACGCTCGAGCGGGTGGCGGTGCGCGACGCCTCGATCACCTCGCGGTAGGTCGGGTCGTTCTCAACCTCGACGGCGACGTTGTTCATCGTGGTCACGGCCTCGATCGGGAACTGGCCCGCCGCCGATTCCGCCGAGAGCATGATCGCGTCCGCGCCCTCGTAGATCGCGCCCGACACGTCCGAGACTTCGGCGCGCGTCGGCATGGGGCTTTCGATCATCGATTCGAGCATCTGGGTCGCGACGATCACCGGCTTGGCTGCAGCGCGGCACTTGCGCACCAGACGTTTCTGGATCGGCGGCACGTTCTGCACCGGCAGCTCGACGCCCAGATCCCCGCGCGCCACCATGATCCCGTCCGATTCGGCGAGGATCTCGTCAAAGGCCGTGACGGCGGCGGGCTTCTCGATCTTGGACAGGATCGCGGCGCGCCCGTTGCAGAGGTCGCGCGCCTCGCGCACGTCCGCCACGCGCTGCACGAACGACAGCGCCAGCCAGTCCACTCCCAGCTCGCAGACGAATTCCAGGTCCTTGCGGTCCTTGTCCGAGAGCGCCGCGAGCGGCAGCACCACGTCGGGCACGTTCACGCCCTTGCGGTTGGAGATCTCCCCGCCCGCGACCACCGCGCAATCGGCGAAGTCGGCGCCGCAGGCCGTGACCTTGAGGCGGATCTTCCCGTCGTTCACCAGCAGCGTCGAGCCCGGCTCGAGCGCCGCGAAGATCTCGGGATGCGGCAGGCACACGCGCGTCGCATCGCCCGGCGTCTCATCGAGGTCGAGCCGGAACGGCGCACCGTCCTGCAGATCGTAGCTGCCCTGGTCGAACTCCCCCACGCGCAGCTTTGGCCCCTGCAGGTCGGCGAGGATGGCGATGGGCGTGCCCACGTCCTCTTCGATCTTGCGGATGATCTTGTGGCGCTCGGCGATCTCGTCGTGGCTGCCGTGGCTCATGTTGAGGCGAAAGACATCCGCCCCCGCCTCGTGCAGTGCGCGGATCATGGCATAGTCGCTCGAGGATGGCCCGAGGGTCGCGACGATCTTGATGTTGCGATTGCGTTTCATGGCGCGTCTCCGGTCTAGGGACTGGCAGCGGGAGTGCCTGGTTGCCCCGGGTTGTAGCGGCAGGCTGGGGGAAGTCCAAGAGAGCCGGGTGTGAAAGCCCAAGCTTGCGTTACCGCTAACAAAGTCGCGGCGCTTATTGCCTGTTTTCGCAGCTGCGGCAACAGGCTAAGCAGGCGTCGACCCGGCATTCCTTTGCAAGGCGCGCGAACGACATGACGTACCAGCCATTCCATATAGAGGGTGCGGACCGCCCAGCGCGCTGGCTCGTGACCTGCGATCACGCCACCAATGTGGTGCCGGAGGCGGTGGGCGACCTTGGCCTGCCAGAGGCCGAGATGGCGCGGCATATCTCCTATGATCCCGGCGCACTGGGGCTCTCCCGCGCGCTTGGCGTCGCGCTCGACGCGCCCGTGATCTCCTCCAACTTTTCGCGGTTGGTGATCGACCCGAACCGGGGCGAGGACGATCCGACGCTTGTAATGAGGCTTTATGACGGCACGCTCATTCCCGGCAATCGTCATGCCACCGAAGCCGACATCGCGGCACGTCGCGCGCTCTGCTACGATCCTTATCACGACGCGCTGGCCGATCTCGCCGGACGGCGCCCAGACACCGCGCTGATTTCCGTCCACAGCTTCACCCCTCAGCTCAAAAGCCGCCCGCCGCGCCCCTGGGAAATCGGGATCCTCTCGGCCTGGGACCGGCGTCTCGCCGATCCTTTGCTCGCAGCTTTGTACGATGAACCAGACCTCTGCGTCGGTGACAACGAGCCTTATGTCGGCCACCTCCCGGGCGATGCGATGCACCGCCACGCGCTGATCCCGGGCCGTCAGAACGTGCTGCTCGAGTTGCGCCAGGACGTCATCGCGACGCCCGAGCAGCAACGGGCGTGGGCCGACCGACTGGCACCGATGCTCGCGGCGGCCTTGCCTCTCGCGGATGCCGCGCTCAGATAGAGCCCACGCCCCTGCAAGGAGACCCGCCATGGACGCCCAGACCCGGATCGAGATCGAAGCCGCCGCCTTTCGCCGCCTGCAACAGCACCTGATGGAAGACCGCACCGACGTGCAGAACATCGACATGATGAACCAGTCGGGCTTCTGCCGGAATTGCCTTGGCCGCTGGATGCAGGAGGCCGCCGCCGAGCGCGGCATCGAGATGGACAAGATGGAAGGCCGCGAGATGTTCTACGGCATGCCCTTCGAGGAGTGGAAGGCCAAATACCAGACCGACGCTTCTTCCGAGCAGAAAAAGCGCTTCGAGCGTGAGGCGGCTTTGGCGCATGGCGGGGACGATGGGGACGGCGACGGCGGGGAGTGAGTTCGCCTCGCCCAATTGCTCACAGAGGCCCCGGATCAAGTCCGGGGCGGGTTCTTTTCCTTCCGCCGGCGAACCACCGGTTGATTTGAATAGAGCGAAGCATTTTTGCACGCGCCGTCCCGCGGGGTGGCGCAATCGCGCCGCCCGTTTTGCCGAAGGCAAACCTTCGGTTTGACGGGGGCGGGTCGGCGCGGCCTGACGTAAACGTCAGGCAAGGGCTTCGTTCTAAGCGAATATCCTTAAGGCTCAGTCGTTCCGCCCCACTTTCACTCCAATTCCGGCCCCACCAAAGGCGCCACCTCCAGCGACAGCCGCGCAACGGCGTCAGAAGGCAAAGAGCGCCGCAGCTCATCCAACCGCAACGCTGCCTCCGCAGTCGCAAGCCCCGACACATTCACCACGTTGCCCGCCACCGCCAACGCGCCTTCCTCAAGAAGCGCCAGCATCTCGAGTCCCACCCGCCCAATCGCCGGCCAAAGCGCGGCGTCGTAGGCAAGCCGGCTCGGCGCGAGCGTGCCCGTCACGTCTCCCAAAGCGCGCGCGTCGTCGGTGAGCAGCTGCAGCACCTCCTGCGGCACCTTCCCGGTGAGCGTCACGCGGGTGCCGTCAAAGGCCGCCGTCAGCGATATTGGCCGCCCGTCGTCGGCCAACTCCACGTTTTGCGTCCCCGAAAACCCCTCCGGCAAGTCCGCCAAAAGCCGCGCGAGCCGCGCACGATCTTCTGGTCCCGGCACCCGGCCCGACACGCTGACCGAAGCACCCTGCATGCGGATCACGCCATGTTCGAGCGACGGCAGCATCTCGGAGGCGGCCAGCAATGCGGCATCCCACCCCTCCGGCGCACCGCCGCGCTGCTCGAGCGAGACGGGCTCTCCAAAGAGCCCGGCGAGCGCGTCCCGCGTGGCAAGGTCCGTCACCATCCCGGTGATCGCGACCCCCTCATCCGTGCGTCGCAACTCGGCCACATAGGGATCACCACGCGGCAGGACATCGGCTGCATCCACGATCAGCGCCACATCCGGCACCGCCGCCACCCGCGCGCGCACTGCGTCCGCCTCGGCCACCGTGTCGAACGTCCCGCGCAAGGTGACGTCCCACCCGTCGACCTCGGCGAGGACAGAGTGGCGCGTGCCGGCCACGGCCTCTGCCACTGCCTGCGTCATCGCGGCCTGCCGCGCGGCCTGATCAGCCTCCCACAGGCGCCAGCCCCCAAAGGCGAGCGCCAGCAGGACCGCCGCGATCAGCCAGAGCCGCATCCCGCTCAGATCGCCGCCTTCAGGCTCTCCTCGAGGTAAATCTCGCGCAGCCGTCTCGACACTGCGCCCGGCGTGCCTGCACCGACAGCCTGCCCGTCGATCTCCACCACCGGCATCACAAAGGTCGAGGCCGAAGTCACAAACGCCTCATCCGCCGCGCGCGCCTCGTCGATGGTGAAGTTGCGCTCCTCCACCTGCATCTGCGCCTCTTCGGCAAACCGCAGGACCGCCGCGCGCGTGATCCCGTGCAGGATGTCGTTCGACAGCGCCCGCGTGATGATCGTGTTGCCCTTCACGATGTAGGCGTTGTTCGAGGTCCCTTCGGTCACGAACCCTTCCTCGATCATCCAGGCATCGTCGGCACCGGCCTTCTTGGCCGCCATCTTCCCGAGGCTCGGGTAGAGCAGCTGCACCGTCTTGATGTCGCGCCGCGCCCAGCGCTGATCCTCGATCGAGATGATCTTGAGCCCCTTTTGCGCCGCCGGCGAATTGGCAAGCCCGGGCTTCGACTGGGTAAAGAGCACGATCGTCGGCACTGTCTCCTCGGGGGGAAAGGCAAAGTCCCGGTCGCCCGGATTGCCGCGCGTCACCTGCAGGTAGATCATCCCCTCGTCGATCTCGTTCACGCGCACCAACTCGCGGTGGACCTCCAGAAGGTCGTCGTAATTCGTCGGGTTCGCCATCTCCAACTCGCCCAGCGACCGCTCGAGCCGCTTATAGTGCCCGTCAAAGTCGATGAGCTTGCCGCCCAGCACGCTTGTCACCTCGTAGACGCCGTCCGCCATCAGGAATCCCCGATCAAAGATCGAGACAGTCGCCTCGTGCTCGGCCATGTAGCTGCCGTTCAGGTATACGGTGCGGGTCATGTCAGGTGCCTCCTTGACGTGGTTTGGCGTGTGTTAGGTGCGGCTCAGCGCGGTGCGCAGGCCAGCCATGCTCTGCCGCGCGCCGGTCTGCAAGTACTCCATCGCCGTCAGCGCGGCGGTATGCGCGGATTCGCTCGATCCGGCGACGGCGTCTTCGATCACCCGCGCGCGGTAGTCGTGCTGATGCGCGTCAACAAACGTGTAGTGCACGCAGACATCCGTCAGCCCGCCCACCATCAAGAGCGTCTCGACCTTGAGCCCCTTGAGCAGGATTTCGAGGTCCGTCCCGAAGAAGGCCGAGTACCGCCGCTTCGGCACGACATAATCGCTCGGACGCACGCCCATCTCAGCCACGGCCAGCGCTGTACCCGGCTGGTCCTCGAGGCAATGCTCGGTCTCAGCCCCGTCCAGCTCACGACCAAAATCGATCCCGTCCGGCCGGTGCACCTCTTGGACAAAGATCGGCGGAATGCCCGCCCCGCGGCAGAGGTCGATCACCTTCCGCGCCTTAAGCATCCGGTCGCGGTAGCCGGCCATGTTCGGGATCGCGCGCTCGTCACTGGCACTGTCGTCTAGAAACGTCGACGCTTGGATGTCGATCACGAGCAGCGCCGCGCGTCCGACGATCATGCCGTCTCTCCCCGCGCCCGGGCAAAGTCCTCCACCTCAAGCCGTCCATCGGCCAGCAAATGCGTCGCCACGCGCGCCAATGCCCGCGCATCGCCCAGCGCGGAATGCGCCGTCAAGTCGTCATCCGGCAATCCATAGTACCCGGGCAGACCCGGGCTGCGCAGCGCGATCAGATCGTCATACGGCATCCCCGCGCGCAGCGTCAGCGTGCAGAAATTGGCGAACTGGCGCGGCGGCACGGGCGAGACGATGCCCGCCATCGCGCAGCTCACCCCCACGAGGTTCAGCTCGTCCTTGCCCCACGACCAGATCAGATCATTGCCCGCAAAATCCGACAGCTGGTCGAGCGCCGCGGCCAAGCTCACCCCCGCCGCCACGTCCTCCGCCGTCAGCCCGGTCAGCCGGGTAAAGAGCGCATCCGGCGGCACGGGATCGCCATACCGATCCACCGGCGCAACCACGACCCGCAAATGATCCACCTCACCAAAAGGCGCGTCATCCGACAGCCGCACGGCACCAATCTCGGCCACCAGCGGATCCGGATCCCGCGGCCCGTTCCAGAACCGCTGCGGCGCGCCCGGGGACACCAGAAACTCGGTATCGAGCAGGACTATCCCCACAAGACTACCCCCACAGCGCCGCCTCCGGCGGATGCACGCCCGCTGCATCGAATCTCAGCGGCACGCCCCGATCCTCCGCCAGCAAAAGCGGCCCATCGAGATCCGTCACCACCGCCCCCTGCGCCAGCAAAGTCGCCGGTGCCATTGCCAGCGACGAGCCGACCATGCAACCGACCATGACATCGTACCCTTCGGCCAACGCCGCCTCCCTCAAGGCAAGCGCCTCCGTCAGCCCCCCCGTCTTGTCGAGCTTGATGTTGACCACATCGTACTTGCCCTTCAGCCCCGGCAGCGACGCCCGATCATGGCAACTTTCGTCGGCGCACACCGGCACCGGGCGTGCCATCCCGATCAGCGCCTCGTCCTCCCCGGCGGGCAAAGGCTGCTCCACCAAAGCCACGCCAAGCCGAACCAGATGCGGCGCAAGATCGGCATAGAGCTCTGCCGACCACCCCTCGTTCGCGTCCACGATGATCCGCGCATCCGGCGCACCGGCCCGCACCGCCTCCAGTCGCGGCATGTCATCCGGCGTGCCAAGCTTGATCTTGAGCAGCGGACGATGCGCATGCTCCGCCGCCTGCGCGCGCATCTCTTCGGGCGTGTCCAGCGACAAGGTATAGGCCGTCACCTCCGGCCCCGGAACCGGCAACCCCGCCAGCTCCCAAGCCCGCTTGCCTGCCCGCTTGCACTCGAGATCCCACAGCGCACAATCCACCGCATTGCGCGCCGCGCCTGCCGGCAAAAGCTCCTGCACCGAAGCCCGCTCAAAGACCTCTGGCAAACCCTCGATCTCCGCCGTCACCGACTCGAGCGTCTCGCCGTACCGCGCATACGGCACGCACTCACCCCAGCCGGACACCGCGCCATCGGTCAGACGCACCGTCAGCACCTGCGCCTCCGTCCGGGACCCCCGCGAAATGGTGAACACCTGCGCCAGCCGAAAGACATCCCGCGTTACGGCAACCTGCATGCCCGCTCCTTCATCTTCCAAAATAAACTCTCGCCGAAGGCTCCAACGGACGCCAGAAGCTCAGCGCAAGCCAAGTCTTGTGCAGCCTACGCCACCCCGCGCCGAAAACCAGCGCGGCGCAGCCGCACAATCTACAAAAGCGCGTCGACCAGACGGCCCGCGCCGTGGCGGAAAGGATCGACCGTCGGCAGACCCATCCGCTCCTCGACCTCGCGGCAATAGGCCAGCGCCTCGTCCTCGCCCATGTGCTGCGTGTTGATCGAAATGCCCACGACCTCGCACGCCGGGTTGGCCACGCGCGCCATCTGCAACGCCACGTCGCGCAGCTCTTCGAGCGATGGCTGCTGATACTCCGGCAGCCCACGCATATGCGCCCGCGTCGGCTCGTGGCTGAGGATCAGCGCATCTGGTTGCCCGCCGTGGACCAGCGCCATCGTCACCCCCGAATACGATACGTGAAAGAGGCTACCCTGACCCTCGATGTGATCCCAGTGATCGGCGTCGTTGTCCGGCGTCAGCCACTCGACCGAGCCCGCCATGAAATCCGCGATCACTGCATCGAGCGGCACGCCCGAGCCGGTGACGAGGATACCCGTCTGCCCCGTCGCGCGGAAGGTCGACTTGAGCCCGCGCGCCCGCATCTCGGCGTCCATGCACATCGCCGTGTACATCTTCCCGACCGAGCAATCCGTGCCGACGGCGAGACAACGCTTGCCCGTCCGTTTCTTCCCGTTGGCGATCGGATAGGCGACCGACGGCACACGCACATCGTGCAGCGTCCGGCCATGCGCGGCCGCCGCCTTCACCAGCTCCGGCTCGTCGCGCAAGAGATTGTGCAGGCCCGACGCCAGATCGTACCCCATCTCGAGCGCCTCGATCAGCACGGCCTTCCACTTGTCGGAAATGATGCCACCCCGGTTCGCCACGCCGATCACAAGCGTGCGCGCGCCAGCGTCCCACGCCTCCTGCAGCGTCTTGTCGGCGACCTTCACATCCGCGCCGCAGCCCGGCAGGCGCAGCTGGCCCACGACGTTCTCCGGGCGCCAGTCCTTGATGCCCTGCGCCACCTTCGCCGCAAGCTGGTCCGGCGCGTCACCGAGGAAAAGAAGATAGGGCGTCTGGATCATGGCAGCCTCCACAGCAAAACGAGTCGCGCGCAGCGTACCGCGCGCCTGCCGCAAAATCCTCGCAAACATGCGCTGCGAATTTCCCATTGTGCGGGATATTCATGCGCAAAACTCATCATTCTAGCAAGTAATCATCTCTGAAGGCGGCAATCGCACAGATGCCTTGCGCCAATTCCCTCTTTCTGCGGATGCAAAATGGACTTGATCCAATCCGCGCAATTTCTTAACCGAAGGCCGACCCGTTCTGAAATTTTCTTGCGCACTGGAGCCGCCATGTCCTTCCGCCTGCAACCGCCCGCCCCCGAGCGCCTCAACCGCTGCCAGCTCTTCGGCCCCGGCTCGCGGCCCGCGATCTTTGAGAAGATGGCCGCCTCGGCAGCGGACGTGATCAACCTCGATCTCGAAGACAGCGTGGCGCCCGATGACAAGCCGGAAGCGCGCGAGAACATCATCGCCGCCACCCGCGACGTGGACTGGCAGGGCAAGACGCTCAGCGTGCGCATCAACGGGCTCGACACGCCCTATTGGTACCGCGATGTCGTTGATTTGATGGAACAAGCCGGCGACCAGCTGGACCAGATCATGATCCCCAAGGTCGGCTGCGCGGCGGACGTCTACGCGGTCGACGCGCTTGTCACCGCCGCCGAAGCTGCCACGGGCCGGACCAAGCCGATCACGCTCGAGGTCATCATCGAAAGCGCTGCCGGCATCGCCCATGTCGAGGAAATTGCCGCCAGCTCGCCCCGCCTCGTCGCGATGAGCCTCGGCGCCGCGGATTTCGCCGCCTCCATGGGCATGGCGACCACCGGCATCGGCGGGACGCAAGAGAACTACTACATGCTGCGCGGCGGCGAAAAGCATTGGTCCGACCCCTGGCACTGGGCGCAAACCGCCATCGTCGCGGCCTGCCGCACGCACGGCGTCCTGCCGGTTGACGGCCCCTTCGGCGACTTCTCCGACGACGAAGGATTCCGTGCACAAGCGCTGCGCTCCGCCACGCTCGGGATGGTCGGCAAATGGGCGATCCACCCCAAGCAGGTGGCGCTTGCGAACGAAGTCTTCACCCCCTCCGAGGAGGCTGTTGCCGAGGCGCGCGAGATCCTCGCCGCGATGGAAGAGGCCAAGGCGTCCGGCGCCGGTGCAACCGTCTACAAGGGGCGCCTCGTCGACATCGCCTCGATCCGGCAGGCCGAAGTGATCGTGGGCCAGTCGGACCGCATCGCCGGCAAGTAAGGCCAGGAGGCACAGCGCCAAACTGCGCAGCATTTGAGCTGTTAAGGCGCCCTTAAGCCTGCGCGCGCCATGGTGCCCCCGCACAACGCCGTGGGGGCAGCATGACTTACAGTTTCGAGACTTTGCGCGACTTTATCGGGGCGCTTGCGGTGGTGGCCATGCTGGCCGCGAGTTATGGCGGCATCCGGCGCGTGCTGCGCAGCGAGGCGCAGGCGCGCGTTTGCCTCGGTGTCCTTTTCGGGCTGTGCGCCGCCGTGCAGATGTCCATGCCGCTCTCACCTTACGAAGGTGTCATCGTCGACATGCGCAACGTGCCGGTTGCCCTCGCGGGAGCGTTTCTCGGTGTGCGCGGTCTGCTTTTGTGCGTCGGCATCGCAATTGCCGCACGGCTCTCGATCGGAGGGATGGGCGCCAGCGCCGGTGTCATCGCCATTCTCATCGCCGGGCTTGTCGGGTTCCTCTGGGCGGAAGCCACTCGCCACGTCGGGCGGCGCGGTGTTCTGCGGATCGCGACGCTGGCGGGCTGCGTGAACCTGCACCTGCTTGCGGGGCTGATGCTGCCCACAGCGCCGGCGATCTGGTTCTTTACCGTCGCGGCGCCGCTTGTGATCGTGCTCAATCTCATCTCGGTCACCGTGGTTGGCCTGTTGCTCGACCGCGAACGCGTGCGGCTGGATGAAGAGGCGTATGCCCGCGAGGCGATGCGCACGGATCCGGCGAGTGGCCTGCTGTTGCCGCAAGTGCTGCTGCGCGAGCTGCGGTACATGCGCTCGGCGGACCGGGGCGGGCAGGTGGCCGGGATCGCGGTGGTCAAGGTGCGGCACGGCGCCTGGGTGCGCGGTCTCTGGGGACAGGACGGGTTCGGGCTGGCGCTGGGCGCGCTGCGCAAACGGCTGGAGGGCGAGCTGACGCTGGGCCACCTCGCCGCGAGTGACACGCGGACCGGTATCCTCATCCCCCTGACGCAGGAGGATCTCGCAAAGCCCGATGTGGCAGCGCGGCTTGACGCCTCTGCCGGGGGGCTGGATGTGGCGCTTGGTGGCCGCGTGACGATCAAGATCGGCGTGAGCACGGTTATCAAGCGGATGGACGTCCTGCCCGAATCGCTGCCGGGTTTCCTGGGCTACTTGAACGGACGCGAGGGCAAGATCGCCTCACGACAGCCAAAGCGGCGCGCGGTGACCAAGGCCATCCCGGTCGGGTGCGACGCGATGGGCCGGATCGACGCCGTCGAACGCCGCCTCTTTGCGCAGGCCGACCTGATGATGGACACGCGCTAGGCTTGCTGCGTCCTCGCCATCAGGCGCGGTCGTCCTTGGGAGAGCCCATCACCACGTAGGACGTGATCGCGTGGACTTGCGGGAGGGTGCCGAGCACCTCGGTGTGAAAGAGCTTGTAGGCCGCGAGATCTGCCACCTCCACCCGCAAGAGGTACTCCACCGCGCCGGTGATGTTGTGGCACTCGACCACCTCCGGCGCGCGGCGCATCGCCTTTTCGAACGCCTCCTGCGCGGCCTTGGTGTGCAGGTTGAGGCCGACGGTGATGTAGGCCAGAAACCCCAGCCCGAGCTTGTCGCGGTTCAGCACCGCCCGAAAGCCCTGCAGCACACCCGACCGTTCCAGCTCTTGCACGCGGCGCAGGCACGCCGAGGGGGAGAGCCCCACACGGTCCGCCAGCGCGAGGTTGCTGATCCGCCCATCGGACGACAGCACGCGCAATATATGTTGGTCGATGTCGTCAAGAGCGCTCATAAGTTGCGAGGCTACGCGATCTGCGCTGCAATTCGCAACCAATGGCCGCCAGAGACCTGCCAGATTGCGCGCATGATGTTTGAGCTGTTCTGGCCGCTGGCCTCCTTCGCCTTTGTCTCGTCGATCACGCCGGGGCCGAACAACCTGATGCTGATGGCGTCGGGTGCCAACTTCGGCTTCCGCCGGACCATTCCGCACATGCTGGGCGTGGGCCTTGGGTTCGTGTTCATGGTGCTGCTGGTCGGCGCAGGGCTGGTGCAGGTCTTTGACCGGTTTCCGGCGAGCTACGCGGCACTGGCGGCGGGGTCCGTCCTCTACCTGTTGTGGCTGGCGTGGAAGATCGCGCGTGCCGCGGCGCCCGAGGGCGCAGAGAGCGACGGGCGGCCGTTCACCTTTCTGCAGGCGGCGGCGTTCCAGTGGGTGAACCCCAAGGCGTGGACGATGGCGGTCACTGCGATCACGCTTTATGCGCCGGACCGCAGCCTGGCGGCGATTGCGCTGGTGGGGCTCATCTTTGGCGCGATCAACCTGCCGTCGGTGTCGTCCTGGACGCTGCTTGGCCAGCAGATGCAGCGCGTGCTGACCTCGGACTGGCGACGCGTGGCGTTCAACTGGACGATGGCAGCGCTGCTCGTCGCGTCGCTCTGGCCGACCGTTGCGCCGTGGCTGACGCCCCCGAGCTAGTTGCACAAGCCCGCGCGCGTCGTCATATACCCCGTCAACACGATGCGCAGGACCCCATGACCCAGTATTTGGATTTCGAAAAGCCGCTCGCAGAGATCGAAGGCAAGGCCGAGGAGCTGCGCGCGCTCGCGCGGGAAAACGCCGAGATGGACGTTGAGGCCGAGGCCGAAGCGCTGGACGGCAAGGCGTTCGAGATGCTCAAGGAGCTCTATGGCAAGCTAACGCCCTGGCGGAAGTGCCAGGTCGCGCGCCATCCCGAGCGCCCGCACACGCGCGATTATATCGACGCACTTTTTACCGAGTTCACCCCGCTCGCCGGCGACCGCAACTTTGCCGACGATCACGCGGTGATGGGTGGGCTGGCGCGGCTCGAGGGGCGTCCGGTGATGGTGATCGGCCACGAAAAGGGCAACGACACCAAGAGCCGGATCGAGCGCAATTTCGGCATGGCGCGCCCCGAAGGTTACCGCAAGGCGATCCGGCTGATGCAGATGGCGGACCGGTTCGGACTGCCGGTGATCACGCTTGTCGACACGCCCGGCGCCTACCCCGGCAAGGGCGCCGAGGAGCGCGGCCAGTCCGAGGCCATCGCGCGCTCGACCGAGGCGTGCCTGACTATCGGCGTGCCGCTGATCACAGTGGTGATCGGCGAGGGCGGCTCCGGCGGGGCGGTGGCGTTCGCGACGGCCAACGAGGTCGCGATGCTCGAGCACTCGGTCTATTCGGTGATCTCGCCGGAGGGCTGCGCGTCGATCCTGTGGAAGGACGCCGAGAAGATGCGCGAGGCCGCCGAGGCGCTGCGCCTGACCGCGCAGGATCTCAAGCAGCTGGGCGTGTGTGATCGGATCATCTCCGAGCCACTCGGGGGTGCACACCGCGATCCGGGCGCGACCATGGCCTCCGTGGGCAAGGCGCTGGCGGAGATGGTTGACGGGCTGGCTGGCAAGGATCGCAAGAAGCTGATCGCGAGCCGGCGGCGCAAGTATCTGGACCTCGGCAGCAAGGGGCTGGCGGCCTGATCTGCCGGCCCGCCGGGCGTCAGCCGTGCGCGGCGCGGCTGTCCGCGGGCGCCTCGTCGCGGTCGAACATGCCGTAGTCACGGATGACGCCCGCGATACGGAGGTGATAGCCGGCAAACATCACCTCGCGCCCTGCCTTTTGCGCACCGCGGTGCTCTGGCAGGTTGCGCCAGGCGTCGAGCGCGGCCTCGTTTTCCCAAAAGGACAGCGACAGAAGCTTGCCGGGCGTGGTGAGGCTCTGAAACCGCTCGACGGAGATAAAGCCCGGCACCGCCTCGGCGAGCGGGCGCATCTTGGCCGCCATGTCGAGGTAGCCGTCCACCTTGCCCTCGCCGGGCTGCACTTCGAATATCACAGCGATCATCGCGGGCTCCCCTCGGTGGCTGGCTGGCGCAGTGTTCGCGAGCCAAGGCGGGATGGCAAGCGTAACGCGGCCTTTCGGCGTAAAGGCGGTAAAGCCAGTTTACCGCATCCGTAAGACCAGTTAAGCGAGCGTCATGGTGATCCCCGTGGACTCTCTGATGCTGGACCCGGCGTCCAAGGGCACGCTGCAGGCGCGCATCCAGCAGATGGTCGCGCAGGGCATCCTGTCCGGGCGGTTCCGCCGGGGAGAGAAGCTGCCCTCGTCGCGCAAGCTGGCGGCGCATCTGGGCGTCAGCCGGATCACTGTGACGCTGGCCTACAACGAGCTTTTGGCGAACGACTACCTGACCTCCAAGGGGCGGTCAGGCTATTTCGTGTCCGAGAACGCGCCGGACCCGCCCGCCTTTGCGCAGACGACGGCGGCGCCGGACACGATCGACTGGCAGGGCGCGCTGGGGCGGCGTTTCACCGGCGGGGCGACCCCGCAAAAGCCGCAAAACTGGCAGGCGTTCACCTATTCGTTCATCTACGGGCAGACCGATCCGTCGCTCTTTGACCACGCCAACTGGCGGCAATGTGCGATGCAGGCGCTCGGCGTGCGCAACTTTGCGGCGATGACGACCGATTATTACGACCAGGACGACCCGGAGCTGGTGCAGTTCGTGCTGCGCCACACGCTGCCGCGGCGGGGAATCCTGGCCAGCCCCGACCAGGTGCTGATCACGCTTGGCGCGCAGAACGCGCTTTGGCTCGCAACGCAGGTGCTGCTGACGCCGGACCGTCCGTCGGTGATCGAGGACCCGTCGTATTTCGCCCTGCGCGATATCCTGCGGCAGGCGGGCGCGCGGGTGACGCCTGTTCCGGTAGATCGCGACGGGCTGCCGCCTGACCAGATCCCGGACGGGACCAAGCTGATCTTTACCACGCCCAGCCACCATTGCCCGACCTCGGCGACGATGCCTGTCGAGCGGCGGCAGACGCTCCTCGAGCGGGCGCGCGATCTCGGCGCGCTGGTGATCGAGGACGATTACGAGTTCGAGATGGCCTTCCTCCACCCGCCCTCGCCCGCACTGAAATCGCTCGACGACGAAGGGCGCGTGATCCATGTCGGCTCGTTCTCCAAATCGCTCTTTCCCGGGCTGAGGCTGGGCTATCTGGTGGGCTCCGCGCCCTTTATCGCCGAGGCGCGGGCGCTGCGCGCGAGCATCCTGCGCCACCCTCCCGGCCTGATCCAGCGCACGGCGGCGCAGTTCCTGAGCCTTGGCCACTACGACGCGCTGATCCGCAAGATGGCGCGGGTCTATCACGCCCGCCGCCGCGTGATGGAGGAGGCGATTGCCGAGCACGGGCTGACCATCGCAGGGACGGCAGCGCATGGCGGCTCGTCCTTCTGGATGCGCGCGCCCGGCAGCCTCGACACACGCGAGCTGGCACAGACGCTGGCGCAGCAGGACGTGCTGATCGAGCCGGGCGCGCCCTTCTTTGACGGGCCCGAGCAGCCGGGCCAGTACTACCGGATCGCCTATTCCTCGATCCCCGAAGACCGGATCCCCGAGGGGATCGCGCGGATCGGGCGGGCGATCGAGGCGCACACATCTTGAGCGTCCGGCGGCGCGCGGTCCCGCGCACCCGCAATTCTTTGTGGAAGCCGGGGCGCGAGAACGCTACCCTATGCGGCGATGGAGGCCGGGAGACGGTCTCTGACGATCTGGGAGGATAAAAATGACATTTCTTAAGTCCCTCGCCGCAGGCGTGGTCGCGACGTCCGTGACCTTTGCCGGTGGCGCGATGGCGCAAGACGCCGACTACGTGCTCAACACCGCCTCGACGGGCGGCACCTATCACCCCGTGGGCACAGCGATCTCGACGTTGACCAAGGTCAAGCTGCTGCCGAAACAGAAGTTCTCGCTGACCGCCGTCAACTCGGCAGGCTCGGGCGCCAACGTGCAGGCGCTGGGTGCCGGCACGGCGGATTTCGCCATCCTTCAGGGCCTCTTCGGCTCCTACGCCGCGACGGGCACCGGCCCGGTGACGGAGCCGCAGGAGAACCTGCGCTCGGTCACGATGCTCTGGCAGAACGTCGAGCAGTTCGTGCTGTCGAATGACCTTGTTGACACCGGCACCGTGTCGGACCTGATGGCCGCCAAGGGCCAGCCGATGGCGATGGGCCGTCAGAACTCCGGCACGATCGGCTCGAACCGCGTGCTGATGTCTGGCCTCGGCGTGGACATGGACAGCGACTACGAGCTGGTCTTTGCGGGCTACGGCCCGTCCGCGGACGCGATGGCCAACGGCCAGGCGGTGGGCGGCGGCTTCCCGGCAGGCCCCCCGACCGGCGCGATCACGCGTCTGATGGCGTCGAACGGCGATGACTTCACCCTGCTCAACGTCACCGAAGAGCAGCTGGCCGCGATGGACGGCGGGCGCAACCTCTGGGTGCCGTACACCATCGAAGCAGGCACCTACCCTGGCCAGGACGAGGACGTGATGACCATCGCGCAGCCGAACTTCCTCGCCGTGAACGCCTCGGTGGATGAAGAGCACGTCTACCAGGTGACCAAGACGATGTACGAGAACCTGCCGTTCCTGCAGGCGATCCACCCCGCGACCAAGGCGATGGCGGTGGAAAAGGCGATGGCCGGTCTGCCAGTGCCGCTGCACCCGGGTGCTGCGCGCTACTACAAGGAAGTGGGTCTGGAGATCCCTGAGCGCCTGATGGCCGAGTAAAGCAGCGTGTCCTCCCGGTAGGCGCTTGCCGCCGGGAGGCATCTGCATCGGGCCATCCGGGTAGCTGCGCCAGAGACGGCGCGCGCGGTGGCTCCGCGACCTTTGAGCGGCGCGCTTTATCCCTGCAACCGGCGCGCGCCGCTCGTTCTGTATCAAGAGCTTGGACGAAGAGCCGCCGCGTGGGGGCGCGTCGTCTCTGGCGCGGCGGCTTCGCCTTGTCCCGCGCCGGGGCTCCTGCCCATAGGCACTGCCCGGACGGATCAATGACTCAAAACCCCGACCTCCCAGACGGCATCCCCGAAGACGTGGCCGCCATGATGGCCGCGCGGCGCGAACGCTGGCTGACGCTCGACGGCGTGACCGAAAGCCCGCTGCGCCTGGCCATCGCCGCGCTCGCCATCGCCTTTGGCGCCTGGCACGTGCTGACCAACGTCTACCTGACCGAGCCGGGCATGTGGCAGAACGCGATCCACTTTGCAGGGTTCGCATTCTTTGCCAGCGTGATCTACTCGCCCTGGGGCAAGGCGGCGGATACGCCGCGCGGGATCGCCGTCGACATCGCCTACGGGCTGCTGGTCGCGTTGTCCGCATTGTGGATCGCGGGGGCTGAGACCGGGCTTTATGAACGTACGCTCGCGCAGACCGGCCTCTCTTGGCAATTCCGCACGATGGACGTGATCGCCGGGCTGGTGCTGATCTTTGCCGCTTTGGACCTGTCGAAACGTGTTTCGGGCTGGGTGATCCCGATCCTCATCATCATCTCGCTCAGCTACATCCTGTTTCTCGGCAGCTACTTGCCCGGCGTCTTTCGCGCGGCGGCACTGCCGGCCAACGACGTGCTCTTTCGCACGCTCTTCAACGACGAAGGGATGTTCGGCATCCTCGCGACGATCTCCTCGACCAACATTACGCTCTTTATGATCTTTGGCGGATTTCTCGTCGCCTCGGGCGCCGCTGACTTTGTCATCGAGCTATCCAAGGTCGTGGCCGGGCGCATCCGCGGCGGTGCCGCCTTTGTCGCCGTGCTCTCGAGCGCCCTCACAGGCACGATCAGCGGCTCGGCCATCGCCAACACGGCCTCGACCGGCGTGATCACGATCCCTTTGATGAAGTCCAACGGGTTTCGCCCCAAGTTTGCGGCCGGCGTCGAGGCAGCCGCCTCCACCGGCGGGCAGCTCATGCCGCCGATCATGGGCGCGGGCGCCTTTGTCATGGCCTCCTACACCTCGATCCCCTACGCGACGATCGTGACCGTCTCGATTGTACCGGCGTTCCTCTATTTCCTGTCGGTGGCGTTCATCGTGCGCATCGAGGCGATCAAGCACAACGTCGGCGAGGGCATCAGCCTTGAGGTCGACCGGGGGAAGATGCTGTCGGGCGGGCTCGCCTTCGTGCTGCCGCTGGCGGTGATGATCTGGCTTCTGATGTCCGGCGTGACCCCGTCCTACGCGGCGAGTTGGGCCATCGCGACGCTGATCGTTGTCAGCTGGGGTGCGACGCTTCTGAGCAAGCTCGTCGGCACCGGCACATTCGCACCGGTCAACATGGGGCCCTCCAAGATCGCCGAAGCGACCATGATGGGCATCCGCTCGTCGATCCTGACGGGCGTGCTGCTGGTGGCCATCGGGATCATGAACAATGCCATCGTGACCTCGGGCGTGGGCAACGGGTTTTCGCTGATGATCGCGCAGTGGTCGCAGGGCTCGCTGGTGCTCGCGATCCTGCTGATCGGGCTGGCGTCGCTGGTGCTCGGCATGGGGCTGCCGGTGACCGCCGCCTACATCATCCTAGCCATTCTTACCGCTCCCGCGCTGGCGGGCATCCTCGCGGATGGCATCATCGTGCAGGCGTTGATGGACGGGCTGACGGACCCGGTGCAGTCGGCGATGTTCATGCTGGTCGACTCGCCGCACGCGCTCAAAGTGGCCGAAGGGATGACGCGGGAGGAGGCGGTGGCGCTCATGCGCGCGATCCCCTTCGAACTGGCCGTGACAATCCGCCCTGTGCTCGTCGACCCGGCGCTGCAGGCGACATTCCTGCTGACCGCGCATCTGATCATCTTCTGGCTGAGCCAGGACAGCAACGTTACGCCGCCCGTCTGCCTTGCCGCCTTTGCCGCCGCTGGCATTGCGGGTTCCAAGCCCATGGCGACCGGCTTTCAATCGTGGAAGATCGCAAAGGGCCTCTACATCGTGCCGCTCATGTTCGCCTACACACCGCTGATCTCAGGCAGCTTCGCCGAGGTGCTGCAAATCGGCGTGTTCGGCCTCTTTGGCATCTACGCCACCAACGCGCTCATTCAGATGTACGCCGAGGGTCCACTCAAGGCGTGGCACTATCCGCTGCTGATCTGCGGGGCGGTGGGCAGCTACTGGGCGCTGAACTGGACGGCCAACCTGATCGGGGCGGCGCTGGTGCTGGCGGTGATCGTGCTCTCGCGCCGGGGGATGGGTGCGAGCACCCATCCTACAAAGTCCGCCACTCCGTAGGATGGGTGCTTGCACCCATCCCACCCGTCTGACGCAGCGGCGCGCTTGCCCCCGCATCGCCCGCGTGATCGGGTGCGCCAAACTCAGGAGTGCCCCATGAAAGAAGCCGTCATCGTCTCCGCCGCCCGCACGGGTCTCGCCAAGTCCTTCCGGGGCTCGCTCAACCAGACCCACGGCGCCACCATGGGCGCGCATGCGGTCAAGGCCGCCGTCGACCGAGCAGGCATCGATACGGGCCAGATCGAAGACGTGATCATCGGCTGCGGCTTCCCCGAGGGCGTGACCGGCCAGAATGTCGCCCGCCAGATCGCATTGCGCGCGGGACTGCCCGACACGGCCTGCGGCATGACGGTCAACCGCTACTGCTCGTCCGGCCTGCAATCCATCGCGCTCGCCGCGCAGCAGATCACGTCCGAGGGCGCGGGCCCGATGGTCGCTGGGGGTGTCGAGAGCATCTCGATGGTCAAGCCCGACGTCTCCGCCTACCAGGAGCCGTGGCTCGCCGAGCACCGGCCCGAAGCCTACATGCAGATGATCGACACGGCGGACCTCGTCGCCGAGCGTTATGGCGTCAGCCGGGAGGCGCAGGACGCCTACGGTCTGCGCTCCCAGCAGCGCATTGCGGCGGCGCAGGAGGCCGGGCTCTTTGCGGACGAGATCGTGCCGATGGACACGGTCATGGCGGTCAAGGACAAGGAGAGCGGCGAGGTCTCGATGCACGAGGTCACGCTCACCCGCGACGAGTGCAACCGCCCGAATACCACTCTCGACGGGCTTGCCTCGCTCGAGCCGGTGCGTGGGGACGGCAAGTACATCACCGCAGGCAATGCCTCGCAGCTCTCCGATGGCGCGGCGGCCGTCGTCCTGATGGAAGCCGCGGAAGCAGAGAAGGCCGGCCTCACGCCTATGGGTGCCTTCAAGGGCTTTGCCGTCGCAGGCTGCGGGCCAGAAGAGATGGGCATCGGCCCGGTCTTTGCGGTCCCGCGCCTCCTTGATCGCCATGGCCTGACCGTGGACGACATCGACCTTTGGGAGATCAACGAAGCCTTCGCCTCCCAGGCGCTTTACTGCCGCGACCGGCTGGGGATCGATGACGAGGTCTGCAACGTGAACGGCGGCTCGATCGCGATCGGCCACCCCTTCGGCATGACCGGCGCGCGGATGGTCGGCCACCTGCTGCGCGAGGGACACCGGCGCGGCGCCAAACGTGGCGTCGTCACCATGTGCATCGGCGGCGGCATGGGCGCGGCGGGGCTTTTCGAGATTTACTGACGGGGTGAGCTTAGGTCTGGTTCATTTCGCTTAAGTCATAGCACACGCGTGACGGGAACCGTCAGGCCGCGCCGTCCCGCCCCCATGGGGCGGCGCGATGCGCCACCCCGCGGGCCGGCGCGTGCACATCTGTTTGAATTTGATGGGGCTCACTTCTGTAAACTATTGTTCGGCGTTCAGCCCTTTGACTGCCCAGCCAAAACGTCAGGCGCATCGAGTAAAGCCGCGATCGTGTGCGGCTCGGCGCGTTTCAGGCGGCGGTTGGGACGGCCTTCGGAAAGCGCCTTCAAGTCGTGCAGGATCATGTCGCCGATGGGGTGACGCCCACCCGGCACAGCGGCGGCGCGGTGCGGGGAGAGGATCACGTTCGGCGTGCTGCGCAGAGGGTGGTCCGCGGGGATCGGCTCGGGCTCGAAGACGTCGGTGGCAAAGCGGATGTGGCCGGCTTCGGCGGCCTGCCGGGCGGCCTCGAGGTCGATCAGATGCGCGCGGCTGATGGCGATGAGCACGCCACCCTTGGGCATCTGGGCGATGGCATCTGCGTTCACGAGGTGCCTGTTCTCGGCGGTCGGAGAGGCGGCGATCACGACGGCGCGAGCTTCGCGGATGAGGTCGTGGAGCGGCAGGAGCGCGATGTCTGCCTCCTTGAGCCACGGGTCATGCGCGATGATCTCGCAGCCGAAGGGCGCGAGGAGCTTGGCCGTGGCGCGGGCGATGGCGCCGTAGCCGACAAAGCCGATCCTGGCGCCGCGCAGGGTGAAGTCCGTGGCGTCACAATCGTCCACCCAGTCTCCGCCACCTGCGCGCATCTTTTCGTGCTGGGCGACGATGCCCCGCCCTGAGGCGATGAGCAGGCCAAGCACCATTTCGGCAACCGCATCCTGAAAGCCGGGAGCGCAGGAGAGTGGCTCGACACCGCGCGCGAAGCAGGCGTCGTAATCGACCGCGTCGCGGAAGCTGCCGGAGACTTCGATCACGGCCTTGAGGTTTTTGGCGTTTGCAAGGTCTTCGGCCGACAGCTCGGGATGAGCCGCGATGTAGGCGAAGGCTTCGGGCAGAGCGTCTACGATTTCCGACCGGGAGAGGCCAGCATCGGTTGCGCCGACCAACCGATAGGTTGCTTGCAGCTCGGCAAGCGCATCAGGCGAAAAGAGCTCGTCCATCCGGCGGAAGCCGGGGTCGAGGATGACAGTGGGCTTCACCGGGTCAGCCGCATTTGGAGTGACCGCAGGCGGTGCAGGTCATGCAGCCTTCGGACATGACCATCGCGTATTGGCCGCAGTTCGGGCACGCCGCGCCGCGGCCTCCCTCGAGGTTCACGACCTGCGCTTGGGGGTCGGTCTTGAGGCCCATCCCCTCCCCCTCGAGGAAGCCGGTGGCGATCATGTGCCGCTCGATCACGCCGCCGATTGCCGCAAGGATCGAGGGGATGTACTTGCCCTGCACCCAGGCGCCACCGCGCGGATCGAACACAGCCTTGAGCTCTTCGACCACGAAGGTCACGTCGCCCCCGCGCCGGAACACCGCCGAGATCATTCGCGTGAGTGCGACCGTCCAGGCAAAATGCTCCATGTTCTTGGAGTTGATGAAGACCTCGAAGGGCCGGCGCTGGCTGCCCTGCACGATGTCGTTGATCGTGATGTATATGGCGTGCTCGCTGTCGGGCCATTTCAGCTTGTAGGTCTGCCCCTCGAGCTCGTTCGGCCGGTCGAGCGGTTCGGAGATGTAGACGACGTCGCCGTGGGGCTGTTGCGGCGGCGTTGGCTGCGTGGTGGCGACTTCGGGATTATGGATATTTTTAGCCAGAAGAAGCTGGGATGGATCAATCTGAAGGGCCGTTGCGATTTTCTCAATCGTGTCGATCCTAGGCTTTTGATTGGTACCGTTGACGATGTCGTAAATCGATGTGAAGTGCACCCCGCTTTTCTCCGCGAGTTCTCGCACACCGACACCCGTTTCCTTCAAAAGCTCGCTTAGGCGCGCACCAAGTGACAAAGCTTTTTTTGGTTCCTCAGCCACACTCAGCACAGACCCCGTCACCGCGTTCGGACGGTACGTCGTGCAGCCTTTGCAGCCCTGGTCCCAGGCGGCCATGTAGACGTCCTGGAAGGCGTCGAAAGAGATGTCTTCGGGGCAGTTGATCGTCTTGGAGATCGAGCTATCCACCCACTTTTGTGCCGCCGCCTGCATCTTGACGTGGTCCTGCGGGGCCAGCGTTTGCGCGTTGACGAAGTGGTCCGGCAGGAGCGCGTCGCCGTGGAGGTCGCGCCACATCTGGACGGCGTAGTCGACGACTTCCTCTTCGGTGCGTGAGCCGTCTTTTTGCAGTACCTTGCGGGTGTAGGCGTAGGCAAAGACGGGCTCGATCCCCGACGACACGTTGCCCGCGTAGAGCGAGATCGTGCCGGTGGGTGCGATGGAGGTGAGGAGCGCGTTGCGGATGCCATGCTCGGCGATGGCGGCGCGTATGTCGGCGTCCATGGCGCGCATCGTGCCGGAGGCGAGGTATTTTTCCGCGTCAAAGAGGGGGAAGGCGCCTTTTTCCTTGGCCAGCTCAACGGAGGCGAGGTAGGCGGCGCGCGCGATTTGGTGCAGCCAGTCTTCGGTTTGTTGCGCGGCGTCGTCGGAGCCGTAGCGAAGGCCAAGCATCAAAAGCGCGTCCGCAAGGCCGGTCACGCCGAGGCCGATGCGCCGCTTGGCTTGCGCTTCGGCTTCTTGGGCTAGCAGGGGGAAGCGGGAAGCGTCGACGGTGTTGTCCATCATGCGCACGGCGGTGGCGACGAGGTCGGCGAGGGCTTTGGCATCCAGCCGGGCGGCGTCGGTGAAGGGATCGGTGACCAGCCGCGCGAGGTTGATCGAGCCGAGGAGGCACGCGCCGTAGGGCGGCAAGGGCTGCTCGCCACAGGGGTTCGTCGCCGCGATGGTCTCGGCGTATTGCAGATTGTTGGCGGCGTTGATGCGGTCGATGAAGATCACGCCCGGCTCGGCGTAATCATAGGTCGCGCGCATGATCTGGTTCCAGAGGTCGCGCGCCTCAACGGTCTTGTAGACTTTCCCGTCAAAGACGAGGTCCCAGGAGCTGCCCGCCTTGACCGCCTCCATGAACGGGTCGGTGACGAGCACGCTGACGTTGAACATGCGCAGGCGGGCGGCGTCGGACTTGGCGGTGATGAAGTCCTCAATGTCCGGGTGATCACATCGCATCGTCGCCATCATCGCGCCGCGGCGGGAGCCTGCTGACATGATCGTGCGGCACATCGCATCCCAGACATCCATAAAGCTGAGCGGGCCGGAGGCGTCTGCCGCGACGCCTTTGACGTCGGCGCCCTTGGGGCGGATGGTGGAGAAGTCGTAGCCGATCCCCCCGCCCTGCTGCATGGTGAGCGCCGCCTCCTTGAGGCCGTCGAAGATGCCGCCCATGTTGTCGGGGATCGTGCCCATGACGAAGCAGTTGAAGAGCGTGACCTTGCGCCCGGTGCCGGCGCCTGCGGTGATGCGGCCAGCGGGGAGGTACTTGAAGCCCTCGAGGGCGTCGTAGAACTTCGCCTCCCACGCGTCCGCGTCCTGTTCGACGGAGGCAAGCGCGCGGGCGATGCGCCGCCACGTGTCCTCGACGGACTGGTCGACGGGGGTGCCGTCCGCCTCCTTGAGGCGGTATTTCATGTCCCAGATTTGCTCGGCGATGGGGGCAGCGAACGCGGTCATGGCGAATCCTTTCGGGCGGCAGGCGTAGAGCCTATCAAACGGGGTCAGAGCGCTCCACTGCGGTCTTTTGACACCACAGGTTGCAGCCAACCCTCGGACGGATACACTATATAGCACATCGTGTGGAGGAATCTGTGGGTAAGTTGCATCTGATCAAGCTCAGCGTCGGCTCGGAGAGCGTGGCGGACGTGCAGCGCTGGTTCAACAGCCCCGAATGCCGCGCGCGGCATGGGCTGGGACAGCCGTGTCATATCACCCGCATGTGGCCAAAGCGCGAGGCGGAGTTGCTCGACGGCGGCTCGATCTACTGGGTGATCAAGGGGGTCTTGCAGGCGCGCACGCGTCTTCTCGGGTTCGAGGAGGTGACTGGCGCGGACGGGATCCGGCGCTGCGCGATGCTGATCGACCCCAAGGTGGTGCGGACGGAGACGGCGCTTAAACGCCCCTTTCAGGGGTGGCGGTATCTCAAGGACGAGGATGCGCCTGCGGATCTCGCGCCCCACCGCGCGGAGGAGGATGCCTTGCCGGTTGCCTTGTCAGCGGCACTCGCGGAGATCGGCGTCAGGTAGGATGGGTGAAATCACCCATCCTACGTTTGGGTCAGGCCCAGCTTTTCGGTCAGTTCTTGAAGGGTGAACCTCTCGCCCGCGCCGTAGTGCGCGACCTGGCTTTGCCAAAGCGTCGCCTGGCTTTGGAGCACCATCCCGTCGGACAGAATTTTAAGGTGGTTGGCCTCAAGTGTCGCGCCGGTGGAGGTGATGTCGGCGATCATCTCGGCGGTGAGGTTGGCAACGGTCCCCTCGGTCGCGCCTTGGCTGTCGACCAACGCGTAGTCGGCCACGCCTGCCTGCGTCAGGAATTCGCGCACGAGCCGGTGGTACTTTGTCGCGATGCGCAGACGGTGGCCGTGCTGGGTGCGAAAGGCGGCGGCGACCGCGTCGAGATCGTCGAGCGTGTCGACGTCGTGCCAGCAGGCAGGGACCGCCAGGATCAGATCGGCATGACCAAAGCCAAGCTCGACCAGCGCCGTCACTTGCGTCGCCCGCAACGGAAGGCGTTCATGGACGAGGTCGGTGCCGGTCACGCCCAGATGCAGCCGTCCTGCCGCCAGCTCGCGCGGGATTTCACCCGCCGAGAGGAGCACAAGGTCCACTCCGTCGATCCCCTCCACTGCGCCCGCGTATTCGCGGTCCGAACCCGAGCGGGAAAGGCCCACGCCGTGGTCCGCGAACCAGTCAAACGTCTTCTCCATCAGCCGGCCCTTGGACGGCACGCCGAGCTTGATCATGTGCGCGCTCCTCTGAGGGCCATGAGGAGGTCCGGGCGCAGCACGCCGCCGACCGCCGGGATCGCCTGACCGCCGCCGAGGCGCGCGGTGAGGGCGTCGTAGCGCCCGCCGGTGGCGACGGGGGGCTGGCCGGGGTCTGCGCCATGGAAGCCGAAGACGAAGCCGCCGTAATACTCCATCGAAGTGCGGCCATAGCTGGCCTCGAAGTCGAGGGTGTCGGGCGCAATGCCGCGGGCGTCGAGTGCCGCCAGACGCAGACCCAAACCCGCGACGGCGGGGGCAATCGTCGGAAGGTCGCGTGCGATGTCCTCGAGGCGCGCAAGGGAGGCATCGGCGCAGCCGCGCACCCCGAGAAGCGCATCGAGCAGGTCGGTTTCCCCCTGGGAGATCGGCGGCAACGCAGCATCCGCCCGCAAGGCGTCGATGCGCGTCTGAATCTCCCGCGCAGACCGAAGACCGATGTGTGGAGCGGTCGAGGTGGTCTCCTGCGACAGCAGCGCTTGGCGGGTCTCCGGCACCGGCGTCCGCCCGGCGAACCGGTCGAGCAGCGCGCGAAACCTGTGTGGTCGCCAGACGTGCCGCATGAGCGCCGCGCGCCGCGCGGGGGATGTGTCCAGCCCGGCGACCGCCGCCGGGAGAATGCCGATGTCGCCTGTGATCGCCGTGAGGCCGAGCCCCTCCAACTGGCGGTAAAAGAGGGCAAAGACCTCGGCGTCGGCCTCTTCCGGGGCCTCCCGCGCAAAAAGCTCGTAGCCGACCTGCACATATTCATGCGCGCGCGACGGGTCCTGATCCTGACGCCGAAAGACCTGCCCGGCATAGGCGTAGCGCGCGGGCTCGGCGCCGCCAGACATATGCTGCTCGACCACCGGCACGGTGAAGTCCGGGCGCAGCATCTGCTCGCCCCGTGACGCGTCCTGCGTGACGTAGGCCCGGCCCCGGATGTCCTCGCCGTAAAGGTCGAGCAAGGTCTCTGCAGGCAGCAGGATCGGCGCCGAAACCTCGACTGCGCCCGCGTCGAGAAAGCCCCGGAGCAGGCGCTCCGTCTCAGCCCTGAGTGCCGCGTCCGCGTCCCGCGTGTCAGCCATCGGCCTGCCGTGCGCGCATGGCCTGTACCTCTGCGACAAGATCGGCGCGCGCCACTTCGATCTGGCTGGGGCGATCCTTCCACTCTTCGAGGGTGGCGGTCTCGGCGATGCGGGCGCCCTGGATCAAGTCCTTGAGCTGCACCTTGCCTGCCTCCGCCTCGTCCGCGCCCTGGATCACCGCGATCGGGGAGCCGCGCTTGTCGGCGTATTTGAGCTGGTTGCCAAAGTTCTTAGGGTTGCCGAGGTAGACCTCCGCCCGGATGCCCGCCTGGCGCAGCTCGCCCACCATCGCCTGGTAGTCGGCCATGCGCGCGCGGTCCATGACGGTCACGACGACGGGGCCTTCGGCGACCTCGCTCGTCTGCCCTTTCATCCGGAGCGCGGCAAGGAGGCGGTCGACGCCGATGGAGACGCCGGTGGCTGGCACCTCCTGCCCGGTGAAGCGCTTGACGAGGTCGTCGTAGCGCCCGCCCCCGGCGACGGAGCCGAACTGGCGCGGGCGGCCTTTCTCGTCCTGGATTTCAAAGGTCAGCTCCGCCTCGTAGACCGGGCCGGTGTAGTAGCCGAGGCCGCGCACGACCGACGGGTCGATGACGATGCGGTCGGGGCCGTAGCCTTGGGCGTCGAGCAACGCTGCGATGGTTTCGAGCTCTTCGACACCTTTTTCACCGACGTCCGAACCTTGCGCCAAGTCTCGGAGCGCGGCGACGGTTTCGGCGCCGGTCTCGCGCCCTGCGGACATGAAGCCCATGACCACGTCCGCCTGCGTGTCATCCAAACCTGCGCCCTTGGTGAAGTCGCCGCTTTCGTCCTTGCGACCAGCGCCAAGCAATGCGCGCACACCCTCGGGGCCAAGCCGGTCGAGTTTGTCGATGGCGCGCAGGACGATGCCGCGTTCGGCCTCCTTGTCGTCTCCCGAAAGGCCGGCGACCTCGAGCACGCCGTTGAGGACTTTGCGGTTGTTGACGCGCACGATGTAGTCGCCGCGGGCGATGCCGACGGCCTCGAGAGTGTCCGACAGCATGGCGCAGATCTCGGCGTCGGCGGCGACGGACGGCGCACCCACAGTGTCCGCATCACATTGATAGAACTGGCGGAAACGGCCCGGGCCGGGCTTTTCGTTGCGCCAGACGGGTCCCATCGCGTAGCGGCGGTAGGGCGTGGGCAGATCGTTGCGGTGCTGGGCGTAGACGCGCGCGAGCGGCGCGGTCAGGTCATAGCGCAGCGCGACCCAGCCACTGTCGTCCAGCTCCCAGGCAAAGACGCCCTCGTTGGGGCGGTCCACGTCGGGGAGGAACTTGCCCAGCGCCTCGACCGTCTCGACGCCGCTCGTCTCAAGGGGGTCGAAGCCGTAGCGATGGTACACCTCGGCGATCCGCGCCAGCATCTCGGTCCGGTCCGACACGTCACTGCCGAAGTAGTCGCGGAACCCTTTGGGCGTTTCCGCCTTGGGGCGCGGGGCTTTCTTGACCTTGGCCATGGGTGTGGTTCTTCCGTGGTTTGGCGCGCATTTGGCTGCGCGCCTCGTCTAGCGGGATGGCAGGCGACGGGCAAGGCAGGCTTGCCATTGGCGCCGCAGCACGGCAACAGGTGCGGCATGCCAGACCTCACCGCCTTGCAAGAACAGATCGCGCACCTCGAACGCCAGTCCGAGGAGCTGTCGGACGTCGTGGCAGGCCAGGCGCAGGAGATCGCGCGGCTGACGCGGCAGGTTGCGATGCTGATGGAGCGCGAGGCACAGCGGGAGGCAGATGCCGGTGCGGCGGTGGTGCTGGGCGACGAGCGCCCGCCGCATTACTGATGGGCCAGATCTCCGCAGTTCAGCGGCGCACCTTGTCCTTTTCCACGACCTCACCGCCGTGCAGCAGGATGTTGGCCCAGAGCTCGGACCCTTCGAACCGCTCGTAGGTCGAGATAAAGACCGTGTCTTTTGCCAGTTGGTCCATGCGCCCGCCGCAGGGCACACGGTCGCGCACGCGGCAGACGCGGCGCTTGACCTGCTCATAGGCGGTGTCGGTGTCGGAGTAGGGCTGCACCTTGTCGGGCTGGCCGTAGCGGATCAGCTCGTGCATCTGCGGCGTGCCGAACATGGCAAGCGAGGCGGTGAACTTGCGCGCGCAATTGTCGGAAAAGCCGGTGATGTAGTGCGGACGCGGGCCGGTCTGGGACGGTTTGGAATCGTAGAGGCGGTAGACGGGACGGCGCTGCGGGTAGCGCGCGAGTTCCTTGCCCATCTGGCGTTTGGTGACATCGCACACACGCACGATCTCGCCGAAACTTACGGGGGTTCCGTATTCCACCAAACGGCCGTCGACGGCGCCCGGATCGATGCGCGCGGTGCGCGGGCCAAAGAGGCCGCCAAGGCCGCCCTGCGGCGCGGCGAATTGCGGCTCGGGGTCCTGTGCGGAGGCGACGGGGATCGGAACGGCGGTGTCCGGGACAGCCTTGGGGCGCGGGGCGGAGCCACCGCGCAAGAGGCGCGAGAAAAGGCCCTGCCGCGGCGCAGCTGCAGGGGCCATTGCGACGTCCGGGGCTGCTGCGGCAGAGGCGATCTCAGTCGGAGCTTCGTCGGTTTCCGGCGCTTCGGTGGCCTCTTGCGCGGCGTCATTCCCAGCGACGGAGGCGACAACGGCGTCGACTTCTGGATCTGCGGCGGGAGAGGTAGGAGCCGCTTCGGCAGGTGCGCCGCGTCCGCGGAGCAGGCCAAAGAGGCCCGGGGCGCGGGTGCGCTCGGCCTGCGCTTCGACGGCGGGGGCGGCGGCTTGCTCGGCCTGCACATCAACATCCTCGAACCGCTGCACATCGCGGAGCGGATCGCCGCAGGCCACCGTCAGCGCCAGCGCGGCGCAGCAGAGCGTCCATTTGCCAGGTCTGTGCCGCATCTCTGCCTCCTCCTGGCATATGTATCAGCGCATCACGCGGTGTTACAGGATGTTTCGGGACGAGGTCCAGAGTGCGCGCGCCTGGCGGCGGGCGGCCGCCTAGAGCAGGCGAGCCTTAACTTGAGACACACGCGCTCAGATCAAAGCACCCGCCTGACAGGCACTGTCAGGCCGCGCCGTCCCGCCCCATGGGGCGGCGCGATTGCGCCACCCCTCGGGACGACGCGTGCTCGTCCGTTTACAAAGTATCAGGTTTAAGGTCGCGTGCTTTAGATATCCTCGACCGTGACGACGCCCGGAAGGCTCTTTACGGCGCCCTTGATCTGCGGGTTCACGGCGAAGCTGTCGCCCAGATCGACCTCCACCTCGCCGGGCAGCGAGGGATCGAGCAAGCAGAGTACCACCGGACCCCGCCCTGCTTGCCGCGCGGCCTGCGCGGCGTCTTCGAGGATGCGGGCGACGATCGGGACGGCTGCGGCGTCTTCGACGAACACCTTGAGCCCGCCGCCGTCGCTCGCGCCCGCGACGGTGTCGATGGGGGCGACGGAGCGGCCGAGGAGCTTGAGCTGGTCGGCCTCCATCGTGGCCTCGACCTGCACGACGACCTTGGAGCCAGTCTCCAGATGCTCCCGCGCAGTCTCGAGCGTGTCGGAAAAGAGCGTGACTTCGTAGGCGCCGGTTGGGTCCGAGAGCTGGGCGAAAGCAAAGCGGTTGCCGCGGGCGGACTTGCGCTCCTGCCGGCCCGCGACGACGCCCGCGATCTTGGCCACGATGGCGCCTTGCCGCGTGCGCTCGGTGATCTCGTCGAGGGTCAGCACCTGGCGGCGCTTGAGCGGGCCCATGTAATCGTCGAGCGGGTGGCCGGTGAGGTAGAAGCCGACGGCCTTGAATTCCTCCCCCAGCCGTTCGGCGGGGAGCCAGTCCGCCACGGGCGACAGGCGCGGCTCGGGCAGGTCGTCGCCCGCCTCCCCAAAGAGGGAGACCTGGTTCGAGGCTTTCTGCTCGTGGATGGCCGAAGAGTAGGCGACGAGCGCATCGAGCGACTCAAAGACGCGGTTGCGGTTCGGATCGAGCGTGTCGAAGGCGCCAGCGCGGGCCAGCATCTCGAGCGGGCGTTTGCCGACGCGTTTGAGGTCCACCCGGCGGGCAAAATCGAAGAGCGTGGTAAAGGCCCGCTCGCCGCCCCCTTGCGGGTCCGTCTCGCCGCGCCGCGCCTCGGTGATCAGCCGCATGGCCTCAACACCCACGTTCTTCAAAGCGCCCAGCGCGTAGTGGAGTGTACCCTCCTTGACGTCGAAAGTCGCCTCTGACCGGTTCACGCAAGGTGGCGCCCAGGGCAGGTCGAGACCCTTGCGGACCTCTTCAAAGTAGACGCCCAGCTTATCCGTCAGGTGCAGATCGCAGTTCATGACGCCGGCCATAAACTCGACCGGGTGGTTCGCCTTGAGCCAGGCGGTCTGGTAGCTGACCACGGCATAGGCGGCGGCGTGGGACTTGTTGAAGCCGTAGTTGGCGAACTTGTCGAGGAGGTGCCAGACCTCGAGCGCCTTGTCCTTGTCGACGCCGTTGCCCGCCGCCCCTTCGAGGAACTTGGGGCGCTCGGCGTCCATCGCCTCCTGGATCTTCTTGCCCATCGCGCGGCGCAGCATGTCGGCCCCGCCAAGCGAGTAGCCGGCCATCTCCTGCGCGATCTGCATCACCTGTTCTTGGTAGACGATGATGCCTTGTGTCTCGTCGAGGATGTGGTCGATCAGCGGGTGCAGGCGCTCGCGCTCGGAGAGCCCGTTCTTGACCTCGCAGAACTTGGGAATGTTCTCCATCGGGCCGGGACGATAGAGCGCGACGAGGGCGATGATGTCCTCGATACAGTCGGGCTTCATCCGCTTCAGGGCGTCCATCATGCCCGAGCTTTCCACCTGGAACACGGCGACGGTCCGGGCGGCGGCATAAAGCGCGTAGGATTTGGCGTCATCGAGCGGGATCGCGTTGATCTCGTTCACGGTGCCGGGTTCCGGCTCGTAGAGCTGCGTGCCATCGGCGGCGACGTGCAGAGGGCGCCCGGATTTGAGGATCAGGTCCACCGCGTTCTGGATCACCGTGAGCGTTTTGAGGCCGAGAAAGTCGAACTTCACCAGTCCCGCCTGCTCCACCCATTTCATGTTGAACTGGGTTGCGGGCATGTCGGACCGTGGGTCGCGGTAGAGAGGCACCAGCTCGTCAGTCGGGCGGTCTGCGATCACCACCCCGGCAGCGTGGGTGGAGGCGTTCCTGAGGAGCCCTTCGACTTGCTGACCGTAAGTCAGCAGGCGGTTCACCACCTCCTCGTTCTTGGCCTCCTCGGCGAGGCGCGGCTCGTCCTTCAGCGCCTTTTCGATGCTGACAGGTTTCACGCCCTCCACGGGGATCATCTTACTTAGGCGATCCACCTGGCCGTAAGGCATCTGCAGGACCCGGCCCACGTCGCGCACCGCCGCCTTGGACAGCAAAGCGCCAAACGTGATGATCTGCGCGACCTTGTCGTGACCGTACTTCTCCTGCACGTAGGTGATGACTTCCTCCCGGCGGTCCATGCAAAAGTCGATGTCGAAATCCGGCATCGAGATCCGCTCGGGGTTCAGGAACCGCTCGAAGAGCAGCGAATACCGCAGCGGGTCGAGGTCGGTGATCGTCAGCGCATAGGCCACGAGCGAGCCCGCCCCGGAGCCGCGCCCGGGACCCACGGGAATGTCCCGCTCCTTGGCCCACTTGATGAAGTCCGCCACGATGAGGAAGTACCCGGGGAACCCCATCCCCTCGATGATCCCCAGCTCGAACTCGAGGCGCTTTTCGTACTCCTCGACCGGCGCGGCATGGGGGATCACGGCAAGCCGGTCCTTGAGACCCGCGACGGACTGGCGGCGCAGCTCGTCGACCTCGTCATCGGCAAACTTCGGCAGGATCGGGTCCCGGCGGTACGCGGCAAAGGCGCAGCGGCGGGCGATCTCCACCGTGTTTTCCAGCGCTTCGGGCAGGTCGGCAAAGAGGACCGCCATCTCCTGCGGCGACTTGAGGTAGTGCTGCGGCGTCAGGCGTCGGCGCGGCTCCTGCTGGTCTACGTAAGCGCCCTCGGCAATGCAGATGAGCGCGTCATGCGCCTCGTACATGTCCGCATTGGGAAAGTAGACATCGTTCGTCGCCACCAACGGCAGGTCCATTGCATAAGCCATCTCGACCAAGCCGCGCTCGGTCAGGCGTTCGGCCTCGGGCGGGGTGCCGTCCTCGCCCGGATGGCGTTGCAGCTCGACGTAGAGACGGCCCTCGAAGAGCGCCCCGAGCCAACGCATGAGGTCTTCTGCCGCCGGGCGTTGCCCGTTCTGCAAGAGCCGCCCCACCGGCCCATCCGGCCCTCCTGTCAGGCAGATCAGCCCTTCGCTATGCGCGGCGAGCTCGTCTCTCGTGACATGCGGCAGGCTCCGGTCCTTGCGCAGGTAAAGGTGGGAGTTGAGCTTCATCAGGCTCAGGTACCCGGCCTCGTTTTGTGCCAGCAGTACCACTGGCGCCGGCGGGCGCGGCTTGTCGCCGAGCTTGGCCTTCTCGAAGGCCAGATCGACCTGACAGCCGACGATCGGCTGCACCCCTGCCCCCTGGCAGCCGACCGAGAACTCAAGCGCTGCAAAAAGGTTGCCCGTGTCCGTCAGCGCCACCGCTGGCATGTCCATGCCCGCCGCGAGGCCCGGGAGCTTCTTCACCCGCACCGCCCCCTCGAGGAGCGAGTATTCGGAATGGACGCGAAGGTGGATGAACTTGGGATCGGTCATAGCGCGAGGATAGGCGCCCTCCCTGGGGGAGTGAAGCGGCAGCAGCGTCCGGCCCACGCAAAAGCTGTGGGTAACTTGGCATGGGATAAAACTTACCCCATCGGCTAACTTTTTGCTTGCGCCGAATCGCGTCGCGCCATTAGTTAGCCAAATGGATAACAATCTCGACAACTTCTTCGCCGCCATGTCGGACCCCACGCGCCGCGCCGTGATCGAGCGCCTGACCGAAGGGCCTGCGCCGGTCAGCCTCCTCCACGCGCCGCACGACATGGCGCTGCCGACCTTCCTCAAACATCTCAAGGTGCTCGAGGGCGCCGGCCTCGTGCGCTCCGAAAAGGTCGGACGCGTCCGCACCGTGCATATCGAGGCCGCCCCCCTCGCCCAGGCCGAGGACTGGCTGTCGCGCCAACGTACCCTCTGGGAACGCCGCCTCGACCGACTCGAAAAACTCGCAACATCCCTCGAAGGAGACCCCCAATGAGCGCCACAACCCTGACCCTGACGCGCGAGATCGCAGCCAGCCCCGGCACTGTCTGGCGCTGCCTGACCGACCCCGCGCTTGTCGCACAGTGGTTTGCCCCCGCGCCGGTCTCCGTCACCCATTGCGAGATCGACGCTGTACCGGGCGGCATCTTCCACGCCATCATGCACGTCCCCGAGATGGGAGAGATGGACGGCGGCCCGGGCTGCGTCCTCGTCGCCGATGCGCAAACGCGCCTCGTCTGGACCTCCGCTCTCGGGCCGGGCTTTGTCCCCGCCGCGCCCCCAGAGGAAGGCCAGTTCCAGTTCACCGCCGACATCACGCTCGAGCCTAGCGCCCAAAACGGCACCCGCTACACCGTCCGCGCACTCCACCACGACGCCGCCTCCGCCGCAGCCCACGACGCCATGGGCTTCCAATCCGGCTGGGGCGCCGCCGCCGACCAACTCGCCACGCTCGCCGCCAACCAGGAGACCACACCATGACCATCACCACCGGCACATTCGACCTCACCCGCAGCATGCCCGTCCCGCCCAGCCGCCTCTGGCACCTGCTTACAGACGCCAAGGCGCGGGAGAACTGGGGCGCTCCAAGCGACGACCACGTGCTCACGGTGGAGGCGTCCGACCTGCGCGAGGGCGGCGCCGAACGCCACCGCTGCGGCCCGAAGGAAGACCCGATGTTCCTCGTCGACACACGCTGGTACAAACTGATGCCCGGCACGTCGGCCTGCTACACCGAAACGCTGCACTTCGGTGGCGAGATCGCCAGCGTCTCGCTCGCCACGTACCGCCTGACCGAAACCGCCAAGGGCACCGACCTGTCGGTCACCGTCGCCATCACGTCCTTCACCGAAGACGCGCCCATCTCCGAACACGAAGAAGGGTGGAACTCCGGCTTCGACCGGCTCGTGCGCCTCGCCTCCGCCTGAGAGGGCGCCCTGCTCAGAGCGCCGGCATCTGCACGCCATCCCCACGCTGAGACCGGTTGTCCCCTTGCCAATCGCGAACCGGGCCTGTTTGATCGCGCCAGCAGGCCCGTCCTCCTCTACGCCGCATCGACGAGGACAGTGGGACAACCTTTCAGAGTAAGGCGGCAGGTCCGACCCCATGGACATCTCGTTTCTTCTGAACGGAGAGACCGTCACCCTCCGCGAACCGAACCCGACCGAAACCCTCCTCGACTGGCTGCGCGAACGCCGCGGCCTGACCGGCACCAAGGAAGGCTGCAACGAAGGCGATTGCGGCGCATGCACGGTGATGGTGCGCGGCCCGGACGGCGCCAAGGCGCTCAACGCCTGCATCCTCTTCCTGCCGCAACTGCAGGGCCTGTCGGTCACGACGGTCGAAGGGCTCACCGCGCCGGACGGCACGCTCCACCCCGCACAGGACGCCATGGTCCGCCACCACGGCAGCCAATGCGGGTTCTGCACACCGGGCTTTGTCGTCTCCATGGCCGCGGCCCAGCTCAACGGCGACACCGACCACGACACGACGCTCGCCGGCAACCTCTGCCGCTGCACCGGCTACGCCCCCATCGCCCGCGCTGCCACCGACCTCCAGAACACGCCTGTGCCAGACTGGCTCGGGTCCCCCAAGTTCTCTGGTTACGAAATACCTTCGGGGGAGCCCGAGGGGGCAGACAGCCCCCTCGGACGGTTCCACATGCCGTCCAGCTCGGATGAGCTCGCCGCGCTCTACACCCGGAACCCGGACGCCACGCTGATCGCCGGCGCCACGGACGTCGGCCTCTGGGTCACCAAACAGATGCGCGACCTGCCCACGCCGATCTTCCTCGCAGGGTGTGCGGACCTCAAGGACATCACCGAACGAGACGGCACTTTCCACATCGGGGCGATGGCCACGATCGAAGCCGTCATGCAGCGGCTCAAGGACGCGCATCCAAGCTTCGCCGACATGCTCCGCCGCTACGGCTCGACACAAGTCCGCTGCGCCGCCACTTTGGGAGGCAACATCGCCAACGGCTCGCCCATCGGCGACAGCCCGCCCGGGCTCATCGCGCTCGGCGCCACGCTGCACTTGCGGCACGCCGACACGCGCCGCGAATTGCCGCTCGAGGACTTCTTCCTCGCCTACGGCAAACAGGACCGCGCGCCCGGCGAGTTCGTGGAGGCAGTGACCCTGCCCAGTGCCGCTCCCAATCTGCGCTGCTACAAACTCTCTAAACGCCGCGATCAGGACATCTCTGCGGTCTGCGGATGCTTCAACCTCGACGTCGCGGGGGGCGTCGTTCAAAGCGCACGCATCGCCTTCGGCGGCATGGCCGGCACGCCCCAACGCGCGGCCGAGGTCGAGGCCGTCCTGACCGGCGCCCCCTTCACGCCCGAGACAATTGCAGCAGCGCTCCCGCTCTTTGCCAAAGACTTCACCCCGATGTCCGACATGCGCGCCTCCGCCGCCTACCGGCTCGAGACCGCCGCCAACATGCTGATCCGCTACCACGCCGACCTTGCCGGAGATGTCACAAGCATCACCGAGGTCACCCCATGAGCGCCGGCCTCCCCCTGCCCCACGACAGCGGCGCGCTGCATGTGACCGGCGCCGCGCGCTACGTCGACGACCAGCCGCTGCCCGTCAACACGCTGCACCTCGCGTTCGGCCTGTCGACCATCGCGCACGGCGAGATCACCGCGCAGGACCTCGCAGCCGTGAAAGCCGCGCCAGGTGTTGTCGCCGTCCTGACGGCGGACGACCTGCCCTTCGCCAACGATGTCTCGCCTTCGATCCACGACGAACCGCTGCTGGCGACTGGCACCGTCCACTACATCGGCCAGCCGATCTTCCTCGTGATTGCCGAAACGCACCTGTTGGCGAGACGCGCAGCACAGAAAGCCGACATCTCCTATGCCGAAAAGCCGGCACTCCTGAGCGTCGAAGACGCGCTGGCCGCAGACAGCCGGTTCGAGGACGGCCCGCGCGTCTACGCCCGCGGCACGCCGGATCGCGCGCTGCAAGACGCTGAGCACAGGATTCAGGGTCATATCGACATCGGGGGTCAGGAACACTTCTATCTCGAGGGGCAAGCCGCCGCCGCACTGCCGCAGGAAAACGGCGACATGCACGTCCTCTCCTCGACCCAGCACCCCACAGAGATCCAGCACAAGGTCGCCGACGCCATCGGCGCGCCGATGCACGCGGTGCGGGTCGAGACGCGCCGCATGGGCGGCGGCTTCGGCGGGAAGGAAAGCCAGGGCAACGCCCTCGCCGTCGCCTGCGCCATCGCCGCGCGCCACACCGGCAAGCCTTGCAAGATGCGCTACGACCGCGACGATGACATGATCATCACCGGCAAACGCCACGATGTGAAAATCCGCTACGATGTGGGCTTCGATGTCGACGGGCGCATCGGGGCGATCACCTTCGAGCATCTGGTGCGCTGCGGCTGGGCGCAGGACCTGTCCTTGCCCGTCGCCGACCGCGCCATGCTGCACGCCGACAACGCGTATTTCCTGCCCAACGTGCGGATCACCTCCCACCGGCTCAAGACGCACACACAAAGCGCCACGGCCTTCCGCGGGTTTGGCGGCCCTCAAGGGATGATGGGGATCGAGCGTGTGATGGACGAAATCGCGCATCACCTGTCGCTTGACCCGCTTGAGGTGCGACAACGCAACTTTTATAGCTCCAAGATCACAGGCCCTGGCACAGGCAAACGCTTCTCGGCGGAGCACTCGCCCAAATTAGCAGACCCTGCACCGGCCAACGTCACACCTTACGGCCAAACCGTCGAAGACTTCGTCTTGCACGAGCTGGTCCCCGACCTCGCGCGGCGCGCTGGCTTCGCCGAGCGACAAGCGGCGATCAAGGCATGGAACGCGCAGAACAAACTCCTCAAACGCGGGATCGCACTTACGCCGGTGAAGTTCGGCATTTCCTTCACCCTCACCCATCTCAATCAAGCCGGCGCGTTGGTGCACATCTACGCCGATGGTTCTGTGCACCTAAACCACGGCGGCACGGAGATGGGTCAGGGCCTCTTCCAAAAGGTCGCGCAGGTCGCAGCCCAAGAGCTTGGCATCCCGCTCACCGCCGTGCGCATCACGGCCACCGATACGGCGAAAGTGCCCAACACCTCCGCCACGGCCGCGTCTTCCGGCTCCGACCTCAACGGCATGGCGGTGCGCAACGCCTGCGTCACACTGCGCGACCGCATCGCCTCGGTCATCGCGCCGGATGCGCCCGAAAGCGTCCGTTTCCAGGATGGCGAGGTTACGGCAGGCACCCAGGCCATGACATTCCCCGAGGCCGCGGCAAAGACCTACGAGGCGCGCGTCTCCCTCTCCGCCACTGGTTACTACAAGACGCCCGAAATCAAGTGGGACCGGATCAAGGGCGAAGGGCGGCCCTTCTTCTACTTCGCCTATGGCGCGGCGGTGACCGAAGTCGTGATCGACACGCTCACGGGCGAGAACCGCATCCTGCGCACCGATATCCTGCACGATTGCGGCGCGTCGCTGAACCCGGCGCTCGACATCGGCCAGATCGAGGGTGGCTACGTGCAAGGCGCGGGCTGGCTCACGATGGAGGAGCTGGTCTGGGACGACACAGGTGCGCTCAAGACGCATGCCCCGGCAACCTACAAGATCCCGGCCATGTCCGACCGGCCCGATGTGTTCAACGTCGAGCTTTGGGACGCGCCCAACCGGGCGGAGACCATCTACCGGTCCAAGGCGGTGGGCGAGCCGCCGTTCATGCTGGGAATGTCGAACTTCTTTGCGCTTTCGGATGCCTGTGCGGCCTGCGGTCCGAACTACCCTGCCTTGAACGCGCCCGCGACGCCCGAAGAGGTGCTGGCCGCCGTGAAAAGAGCGCGCGGATGAGCGCGGTCTGGGTCGTCGTGGAGGCCGTGCGCGGCTCTGCCCCAAGGGACGCGGGCACGGCGATGCAGGTCACGGCGGAGGGGATCCAGGGGACCATCGGCGGCGGCGCGCTCGAGCTGCGCGCGATCGAACTGGCGCGCGAGATGATCGCGAACGGCACAGCAGAGCAAAGCCGGACGTTTCCGCTCGGCCCGGGCCTTGGCCAGTGCTGCGGCGGGGCGGTGACGCTCGGATTTACGCGGACACCGCAAGAGGTGGACGCCGAGCTGCCGCCCCCGCTGCCGGGCGAGGCGCGCGCTGCCGCGCCAGAGCTCTGGGTCTGGGGCGCGGGTCACGTGGGACGGGCGGTGGTGCATCTGATGCCGGTGGACGCCTATCGGATCACCTGGGTCGACAGCGCGCTCGACCGGTTTCCCGAAGACATGCCGGAGCGGATCACGGTGGTCCCGGCGCGGGACATGGCACAGCTTGCGGCGCGGGCGCCGCGGGCCGCGCGGCATCTGATCTTTACCTACGCGCATGACATCGACCTGGCGCTCTGTGCGGCGCTGCTGCGCCGCGGCGCGGAGGACATCGGGCTGATCGGGTCGACCACCAAGCGCGCGCGGTTCTTCCGGCGGCTGCGGGACATGGGACTGGACCCCGCGCCGATCACCTGCCCGATCGGGGACCGGAGCCTTGGCAAGGCGCCGATGGACATTGCGCGCGGCGTCGTGCACGCATTGGCGGCGAAAGGACGCGCCGCATGACCGCATTGATGTCGCTCGACGGACTGACGAAAGCCTACCCCGGGGTGGTCGCCAACGACGCCGTCAGCTTCGACATCGGACAGGCGGAGATCCACGCGCTTTTGGGCGAGAACGGCGCGGGCAAGTCGACGCTGGTCAAGATGATCTACGGGCTGGTGAACCCCGATGCCGGCAAGATGGTCCTTGAGGGGCAGAGTTTCTCCCCCGAGGAGCCGAGGGCGGCGCGGGCGGCAGGCATCGCCATGGTGTTCCAGCATTTTTCGCTCTTCGACGCGCTGAGCGTGGCGGAAAACGTCGCGCTGGGGATGGAGGATGCGGGGCCTTTGAAGGACCTCGCGCGCCGGATCGAGGAGGTCTCGACCCGCTACGGTTTGCCTCTGTCGCCTTTTGCTACCGTGGGCGATCTGTCGGCTGGGGAGCGGCAGAGGGTGGAGATCATCCGGTGCCTTTTGCAGGACCCCAAGCTTTTGATCATGGACGAGCCGACCTCGGTGCTGACGCCGCAGGAGGTGGACATCCTTTTCGAGACGTTGCGCGCGCTGAGGACGGACGGGCGGTCGATCCTCTATATTTCGCACAAGCTCGAGGAGATCCGGGCGCTCTGCGACACGGCGACGATCCTGCGGCACGGGAAGGTCGTGGGGCAGTGCATCCCGCACCGGTCCACCGCGCGCGAGATGGCGGAGATGATGGTCGGCGCCTCGTTCAAGACGCCTGAAGCGCGTGAGGCGGGGGATGGCGCTGTACTGCTGACACTCGACCAGCTGTCGCTGCCGCCGGCCTCGCAATTCGGCACGCCCTTGCGGGACGTGTCGCTGGAGCTGCGGGCGGGCGAGATCATCGGGATCGGCGGGGTTGCGGGCAACGGGCAGGACGAGCTGCTCGCCGCGCTCTCGGGCGAGCGCGTCTCGCAGGCGGGCGCCGTGGTGCTGGACGGGCAGCCGATCGGGCGGCTGGGACCGACGGCGCGGCGGGCGAAGGGGCTTTTGGCCGCGCCCGAAGAGCGACTGGGTCATGCGGCGGCGCCGAACATGAGCCTGACGGAAAATGCGGCGCTGACGGGTGCGGCGCGGGAAGGGTTCGAAAGCCGCGGGTTTCTGAACTGGGGCAAGGCCCGGGGCTTTGCCGAGCGGGTGATCGAAGCGTTCGATGTCCGCACGCCCGGCCCGGCAAGCGCGGCGCGGTCGCTTTCGGGCGGGAACCTGCAGAAATTCGTGATCGGGCGCGAGGTGCTGCAGCGTCCGCGCGTTCTGGTGGTCAACCAGCCAACCTGGGGTGTCGATGCCGCGGCTGCCGCCGCCATCCGGCAGGCGCTGATCGATCTCGCGACGGGCGGCGCGGGTGTGATCGTGATCAGCCAAGACCTCGACGAGCTGATGGAGATCTCGCACCGGTTTGGCGCGCTCAACGGCGGGCGGCTGAGCGCCTTGCGTCCCGCGGCGGGGCTGACGCTGGACGAGATCGGCCTGATGCTGGGCGGTGCGCACGACATGGAGGTGGCGCATGTGTAAGCGGTCGGGATGTGAGTTTATTTGGGAAGATGAAGCGTGAAGCTGGCGCTTGAAAAGCGACCCGAACCGAGCCGGGTCTTGAGTTTCGCCACGCCTTTGCTCGCGGTTTTGGCGACGATGGTGGCGGGGGGCGTTTTGTTTGCCGCGCTTGGCAAGAGCCCGTTCGATGCGATCCGCGTGATCTTTTACGAGCCTCTGTTTGGGGAGTTCTCTTTCTTTTACCGTCCGCAGCTGCTCGTAAAGGGCGGCCCGCTGATCCTGATTGCCATCGGGCTGGCGCTCGGGTTTCGGGCAGGTGTCTGGAACATCGGGGCGGAGGGGCAGTACATCATCGGGGCGTTGTGCGGTGCGGGTGTTGCTCTGGCATTTTACCCGCTGGAGAGCGTTTTGATCTTTCCATTGATGGCATTGGCAGGTGCGCTGGGCGGCTGGGCCTGGGCGATGATCCCGGGGGTTTTGAAGGTGCGATTTGGCACCAACGAGATCCTGGTGTCTTTGATGTTGGTGTATGTGGCCGAGCAGCTGCTGGCCTCTATGGCCTTGGGACTGCTGAAGAACCCCGAGGGATTTGGCTTTCCGGGCTCGCGCAATCTGCAGCAGTACCCGAGTGCGTTCAATGCGGACCTCATTGCAGGGACGGGGCTGCATTGGGGGGTGGCGGCGGCCTTTGTGGCGGTGATCCTCTCCTACGTTCTGCTGACGCGGCACATGCTGGGGTTCCAGATCCGGCTGACAGGGGAAGCGCCGAGGGCAGCACGCTTTGCTGGGGTGAACCCGGCGCGGATGATCCTCTTTGTCCTTGGGGTGTCGGGCGCGCTCGCAGGGCTTGCGGGCATGTTCGAAGTGGCCGGGCCTGCGGGGCAGATCACCATCGATTTTAACGTCGGGTATGGGTTCACCGCGATCATCGTCGCCTTTCTTGGGAGGCTCAATCCGATCGGCATCCTCTTTGCGGGGCTGCTGATGGCGCTGACGTATATTGGCGGGGACATTGCGCAATCGCAGCTGGGTCTTCCAGCGGCGGCGATCCAGGTATTCCAGGGGATGCTGCTCTTTTTCCTTTTGGCGTTTGATCTGCTGATCAACTTTCGGGTGAAGGTCACCGGGAGGGCTGCGGCATGAGCTTTGGTGCGATTGATCCAGTCCTTTTGATCGCCTCGTTGATGCTGGCGGCGACGCCTTTGATCTTTGCCGCCATCGGCGAGCTGGTGGTCGAGAAAGCGGGCGTGCTGAACCTTGGCGTCGAGGGGATGATGATCGTCGGGGCGATCTCGGGGTTCATCATTTCGGTGGAGACGGGCTCGCCGCTGCTGGGGCTTTTGTTTGCCGCTATAGGTGGAGCGCTCCTGGCCGCGCTCTTTGCGATCCTGACGCAGTTTGCGCTGGCGACGCAGGTGCCGAGCGGGCTGGCGTTGACGCTGATGGGGCTCGGGATTTCCTCGCTGATGGGTCAGGATTACGTGGGGGTGAAGCCTCCGGAGATGCCGAGGCTCAATATCCCAGGTCTGAGCGATATGCCGGTGCTGGGACCGATTCTTTTCAGTCATGATCCGGCGCTCTATCTGGGGATCGCTTTGGTGGCGGGCGTCTGGTGGTTCCTCACCCGCAGCCGGGCGGGGCTCGAGCTGCGCGCGGTGGGCGAGAATGCCGAGGCCGCCTTTGCGCTTGGCTACAAGGTGGTGCGCATCCGGGTGCTCGCGATCCTCTTTGGCGGAGCCTGCGCGGGGCTGGGCGGTGCCTACATCAGCCTCATCCGAGTGCCGCAGTGGACCGAAGGGATGACGGCGGGGATCGGGTGGATTGCGCTGGCGCTGGTGGTCTTTGCCTCGTGGAAGCCGTGGCGGGCCCTCATAGGCGCCTACCTCTTTGGTGGGGTCACGGTGCTGCAGCTGAACCTGCAGGCGGCGGGGTTCAAGATCCCGGTCGAGTACCTGTCGATGTCGCCGTATATCATCACGATCCTGGTGCTGGTGTTCCTGTCGGCGGACCGGTCGTCGGCGCCGGGGAGCCTGGGGCGCACGTTTCATGCGTCAAGGTAGGCCACGCCGCGCGGTGACAGCGTGATGCGGGGGAAGTTGCAGGCCATCCTCGACGGGGAGCGCCTGCCGGCTGTGCGGCTTGTCATCTATGCGATGATCGTGCTCTCGGCGGGGGTGCTGGCGCTGCGGACCGTGCCGGACCTACCAGAGGGCGCACAGAGGGCTCTTTTGTGGCTGGGGGCCGGGCTGACGCTGCTTTTTGCGGTCGAGTTTGCGGTCCGGCTCTATGCGGCGCCGAATCGCTGGCGGTATCTTTTCAGCTTTTGGGGGATCATCGATCTGCTCGCCTGTCTGCCGCTGCTGGTGCTGGTCTACCCCGAGTTGCAGGCGATGCGCGTGCTGCGGCTGATGCGGCTCTTTCGCCTGCTCAAGCTGTTGCGCCTGGCTCCGGCCTACGCGCGGCTGACGGCGGCGCTGGTGCGCGTCAGGGGCGAGCTGATCCTCTTTACCCTCGTGGCGCTGCTGGCGCTTTATCTCTGCGCGGTGGGGATTTACGCGTTCGAGCACCGCGCGCAGCCGGACGTGTTCACCTCGATCCCGGCGAGCCTCTGGTGGGCGCTCGCGACGCTCACCACGGTGGGCTACGGGGACATGGTGCCGATCACCGCCGGCGGGCGGCTCTTTACCGCCTGCGTTTTGTTCATCGGGCTCGGCATCGTGGCGGTGCCCGCGGGAATCGTGACATCTGCCTTGCTCAATGCACCGCAACCGGATGATATGGCGCGCGATACATCTGATGGGGAGAATGTCACATGATCACACGTCGCATCCTTTTGGCGAGCGCTGCCGCGCTTGGCCTTGCGGGCGCAGCCCTGGCCGACGGTCACGAGAAAACCAAGGTGGGCTTTGTCTACGTCGGTCCGATCGGTGACGGCGGCTGGACCTACGAGCACCACCAGGGCCTTTTGGCGGTCGAGGAACATTTTGGCGACGCGGTCGAAACCATGTACGTGGAGAACGTGGCTGAGGGCCCGGACTCCGAGCGCGTGATGACGCAGATGGCGCTCGACGGGGCGGACATCATCTTTACCACCTCGTTCGGCTACATGGACCCGACGATCAACGTTGCGGCCAAGTTCCCGGACGTGAAGTTCGAGCACGCCACGGGCTACAAGCGCGCGGACAACGTCTCGACCTACTCGGCACGGTTCTACGAGGGACGCGCGGTGCAGGGCCACATCGCGGGCAAGATGACCAAGTCGAACATCATCGGCTACATCGCCTCCTACCCGATCCCGGAGGTCATCCGCGGCATCAACGCAGCTTACCTGCACGCCAAGGCGGTGAACCCCGAGGTCGAGTTCAAGATCATCTGGGCCTTCACATGGTTTGACCCGCAGAAGGAGGCCGACTCGGCCAAGGCGCTGATCGAGCAGGGCGCGGATGTTGTGCTGCAGCACACCGACTCGACGGCTCCGCAGGCGGCGGCGCAGCAGGCGGGCGGCGTTGTGACCTTTGGCCAGGCGTCGGACATGAGCGAATACGCCCCATTCCCGCGCGTCTCCTCGATCATCGACAACTGGGCGCCCTACTACATCGACCGCGTGCAGGCGGTGATGGACGGCACCTGGGAGAGCGTGGACACCTGGGACGGCATCCCGACGGGTATGGTCGAGATCGGCGAGATCACCGACGCGGTGCCGGCGGACGTCAAGGAAGAGGCGCTGGCGATGATCGAGGCCATGCGCACGAGCGAATATCACCCGTTCACCGGCCCGATCAACAAGCAGGACGGCTCCGTTTGGCTGGCCGAGGGCGAGACGGCCTCGGACGGCGATCTGGCTGGCATGTCCTTCTACGTCGAAGGTCTGACGGGCGACATTCCGAACTGATCCTCGCCTCATGGCGCGACACGTAGGGTGGGCCTCGGCCCACCCTACTTTTTTGTGGCAGATGTTTTCCTGCCGGGCGCAGCGTGGCACAAAGCGGCCATGACACAGATGACCACCCTCTCCGGCCAGCCCCTCTCTTCTCTCATGTTCGGCACGATGCAGTTCGGGGGGAAGGCAGATGCGGACGCCTCCTCCGAGATGTACGCGATGTGCCGCGCGGCGGGGATCAACGCCTTTGATACCGCGAGCCTCTACACCGGCGGCGCGTCCGAGACGCTGCTGGGTGCCTGCGTTGCGGCGGAACGCGAGGACGTCTTTGTCGCGACCAAGGCCGCCTACGATCAGCCTGCGACCGACGCGAACCTGCGCGCGAGCGTGGATCGCAGCCGCCAGCGCATGGCGCTCGACGAGATCGACCTGCTCTACCTGCACCGCTTCGATGACACGACCCCGCTCGAAGAGACGGTGGCGAGCCTGGCCGCGCTGCAATCCGAGGGTGTGATCCGGCACATCGGCGTGTCGAATTTTGCCGCCTGGCAGGTGATGAAGGCGCAGGCTATTGCCGCGCAGCACGGCACGCGGATCGACGCGATCCAGCCGATGTACAACCTCGTCAAACGGCAGGCCGAGGTGGAGCTGCTCCCGATGGCCGAGAGCGAGAGTATCGCCGTCTTCCCCTACTCGCCGCTCGGCGGGGGGCTGCTGACGGGCAAGTACGCCTCTGGCGGTACGGGGCGCCTGACCGAAGATCATCGCTATGGCGCGCGCTACGGGATCGATTGGATGCCGGGTACGGCCGGTGCGTTGGCGCACCTCGCGGACACGCGCGGGATTGCGGCCGAGACGCTCGCCGTCGCCTGGGTCGCGCGCCATTCTGCCGTCACCGCACCGATCATCTCGGCCAGCGCTCCGACCCAGCTCGGGCCCTCCCTCGCCGGCTTGAATTTCGAGATCGAGGACGCGGTCTACGCAGAGATCACGGCGCTGTCGCCGACACCCGCGCCAGCCACGGACCGCAACGAGGAAGCATGACGGACGTCCTCGTTATCGGCGGCGGGATCGCCGGCATCTCCGCGGCTGCGCGGCTGGCGCCGCACGCATCGGTCACCGTGCTCGAGGGTGAGACGTCGCTTGCCTACCACGCCTCGGGCCGGTCGGCGGCGGCCTTTATCGAGGATTACGGCAACAGCGCAGTGCGCGCGCTCAACAAGGCGAGTGCCGTCTACCTGCACGAGAGCGGCGTGCTGAAGCCACGCGGGATGATGCTGGTCGGGCGCGCCGACGAGAAAGAGGCGCATGCGGCGGAGGCGAAGGATTTTGGCCTGACGCAAATCTCGCCGGACGAGGCGCGGAGGCGCATTCCGATCCTGTCTCGTGAGGCGGTCGCTTTTGCGGCCTACCGCCCGGACATGTTCGACCTGGACACCGATCTGTTGCTGCAAAGCTTTGCCCGCACAGCGCGGCAGGCTGGGGCGGAGATTGTCACGGGCGTGAAGGTCACGGAGATCGCGCGCGCCGATGGCCTGTGGCAGGTGACCAGCGGCGCGCAAAGCTGGACGGCGCACGTGCTGATCAATGCCGCAGGCGCCTGGGCCGACGAGGTGGCGCAGATGGCGGGCGTGCAGCCGTTGGGTCTGCAGCCCTACCGCCGCTCGATGGCGCGCCTGCCTGCGCCGGGTGGGCACGACGTGACCGGGTGGCCGTTTGTCGATGGTGTCGGGGAGGCGTGGTACGCCAAGCCCGACGCCGGCAAGTGGCTGGTGTCTCCGTCCGAAGAACATGCCTGCGCGCCGATGGATGCCTGGCCGGACGACATGGTTCTGGCCGAAGGGCTGGCGCGGTACGAGGCTATGGTGTCCGAGCCGGTGACCCGGGTCGAGACAAGCTGGGCGGGTTTGCGGACCTTTGCCCCGGACCGGGCTTTGGTGATCGGTCGTGATGCGGGTGTGCCTGAGTTTTTCTGGCTGGCGGGTCAGGGCGGGTACGGCTTTCAGACTTGCGTGGCCGCCTCGCAGTTGGCCGCGGACTTGGTCCTTGGGCGTGCGCCCGAGCTTGCTGCGGATGTCGTCGCCGCAGTCGATCCCGGTCGGTTTTCCTGAGCGGCGAGATGGGTGCAAGCACCCATCCTACGGAGTGTCGCGCCTTGTAGGATGGGTGATCTCACCCATCCACGACGGCGGGTTTTGTCAGACCGCCCATGCGGGTTAGATGCGCGACCACGGCATCGACCCCGGTGCCATGGCGGAGCGCGCAGAATTCGAACGGTCGCCCTGCGCGCACGCGAGTGGCGTCGCGCTCCATCACCTCGAGCGAGGCGCCGACATGCGGGGCAAGGTCGGTCTTGTTGATGACAAGCAGATCGGACTTGGTGATGGCCGGCCCGCCCTTGCGCGGGATTTCCTCGCCCGCCGCCACGTCGATCACGTAGAGCGTTACATCCGCGAGCTCCGGCGAGAAGGTCGCCGAGAGGTTATCGCCTCCGCTTTCGATCAGCACGACGTCGAGGTCCGGGTGCCGTGCGCTCATCTCGGCCACGGCGGCCAAGTTGATCGAGGCGTCCTCGCGGATCGCGGTGTGCGGGCAGCCGCCGGTCTCGACGCCGATGATCCGGTCGAGCGGCAGGGCCTGCATGCGCATGAGCGCCTCGGCGTCTTCCTGCGTGTAGATGTCGTTGGTGATCGCGCCGACGGAGAAGTCTTGCGAGAGCTTGCGGCAGAGGGCGGCGGTGAGCGTGGTTTTGCCAGCCCCGACAGGGCCGCCGATGCCGACGCGGAGGGGGCCGTTGGGTGAGGTCATGGGTGCTCCGTCATCGATGTTTTCGTGGGTGTCTGAGGGTGGGATGGAGGGGCCAGCCCCTCCCGTCGAAAATGGGATTTTCGACGTCCTCCCCGAGGTATTTTCGAACCAGAGAACTGGGGACCCCGGCGCTCATGTGCGGAAGACGCGCGGGCTGAGGGTTTCGTGGCGCATCGAGGCGATGTCGGCGAGGAAGGTAGCCGAGCCGATGTCGTCGAGAATGGTGCCTTGGGTTGTTTCGGCAATGTCGAGGCAGGTTGCGGAGAGGCTTGTGAGCGCGGCTTGGCCTTCGGTCTGGCCGAGTGGGACAAGGCGCACCGCGGCGGAGACGAGGTTCGAGGTGAAGGCATGCAGGTAGGCGGCGATGGCTTCGGTGACGGGGAGGTTCGCGTGCGCGACGGCGCGGCCAAAGGCAACGGGGAACGTGGTTGGGTCCTGTGGCGCCTGGGAGATGGCGGCTGTTGTGCGCGTGAAGGCGGCGCCCTGGTCGAGTGCTTCCTGCAGGCGTTCGGCGGAAGGGGCGAGGGTGCGGGCCAGTATGTCGGCGTCTTGCCAGGTGCCGGTGGCAGCGGCGCGGATCAGGATCGCGTCGGTGCGCCCGGTGCCGTGCTGGAGGATGTCAGTGAGCCATTCTTCGAGCGTTGCGGCCGAGGAGACGCGCCCCGCGGCGATCTCGGTCTCCAGCCCATGGGAATAAGCAAAGCTGCCGAGCGGGAAGGCCGGGGACAGCCATTGCTGCAGCGTCAGAAGGTCAGTCGTGCGCATGGGTGTGCAGCGTGTGGCCGTGGTCGTGGCTGTGCGTACGTCCGTGGCCATAGGCGCCGCCTTCGGGCGTGAAGGGCTCGGTGACCTCGCGCACGGTGGCGCCGAGGTGGTCCAGCATCGCGTGCATCACCGGGTCGCGTTGGATCAGGAGGCGCGCGCTTTCGATCTGGCAGGGCGTGTGGCGGTTGCCAACGTGCCAGGCGACGCGGGTGAGGTCGCTGGCGGTCACTTCAAGGAGGGGTTCGGGCGCGGCGATAACCTCGATCTCCGCGCCGTCCGTCGTCACGAGGCGCCCGCCTTGATCGAGAGAGGTGGTTTGCGCCAGATCAACCAGTAGGTCGGTACCGCTCTGCGTGTAGAGGACCTTGCGCCGCAGGAAGCGGGAGTCGTAGTTGAGGACAAGTGTGTCTTGCGCCGGGCCATGGCCGTGGTCGCGGTATGTGTGGGCGGTGAGCATCACGCGATCTTTGCAATGTTTGACACATAAGTTGGCAAGCGTTCACCAGACCTTAAGCTCTGCCGCCGTAGGGTTTGACATGCCAATCGCACCAAACCTTGCTGACATCGCGGATCGCCTTTTCGATGTGCGTGCTTTGAAGAAAGCTCTGAAAGCCGAAGAAGAGCATCTGCGCACGCTTCTGCTTGAGGCTCGGGTAAACGGCGCAATCGAGGGGACGCGGAGTGTCGTGACAATGCGCACGACACGGTCTCGCATTCTTCAAAAAGACCTCTTGCCTGCCGAAATCCAGAGCGATCCGGCATACTGGAAGGAGCGCGTGACGACGACTGTACTGACCAGACCGACTGCGTCTTGTCCGGTTGCACTCGGCGGGGACCTTGAGGTCCAAGAGCCTTACTGACTTGTTTCAAAACAGAAAATACCGCTGCGCCATGGGGAGGACCTCAGCCGGCTGGCAGGTGAGCAGCTCGCCGTCGGCGCGGACCTCGTAGGTTTCGGGATGCACCTCCACATGCGGCGTGGCGTCGTTGAGCTTGAGCTCCTTCTTCCCGATTTGCCGGGTGTTCTGCACGGCCAGCGTCTGCTTGGCCAAACCGAGCGACGCGCCGAGGCCAGCCGCTTGCGCGGCCTCGGACACAAACGTCACCGCCGAATTCTCGACCGACCGCCCATAGGCGCCGAACATGGGGCGGGTGTAGACCGGCTGCGGCGTCGGGATCGAGGCGTTCGGATCGCCCATCTGCGCGCAGACGATCGAGCCGCCGATCAGCACCATCTCGGGTTTCACTCCGAAGAATGCCGTATTCCAAAGGCAGAGGTCGGCGCGTTTGCCTTCCTCGATGCTGCCGATCTCATGGCTGAGCCCATGTGCGATGGCGGGATTGATCGTGTACTTGGCGATGTATCGGCGCACGCGGAGGTTGTCGTTGTCGCCGGTCTCTTCGGGCAGGCGTCCGCGCTGTTTCTTCATCTTGTCGGCGGTCTGCCAGGTGCGGATCAGCACCTCGCCCACCCGTCCCATGGCCTGGCTGTCGGACGCGATGATCGAAAAGGCGCCCATGTCGTGCAGGATGTCCTCGGCGGCGATGGTCTCCCGCCGGATGCGGCTTTCGGCGAAGGCCACATCCTCCGGGATCGACTTGTCGAGGTGGTGACAGACCATCAGCATGTCGAGGTGCTCTTCGAGCGTGTTCACCGTGAAGGGGCGCGTGGGGTTGGTCGACGACGGGAGTACGTGCTCCTCCCCGCAGATCTTGATGATGTCCGGCGCGTGCCCGCCCCCCGCCCCTTCGGTGTGGAAGGCGTGGATCGTCCGGCCCTTCATCGCTGCTACGGTATTCTCGACAAACCCGCTTTCGTTGAGCGTGTCGGTGTGGATCATCACCTGCACGTCCATCGCGTCCGCTACCGAGAGGCAGCAGTCGATGGCGCCGGGCGTGGTCCCCCAATCCTCGTGCAGTTTCAGCGCGCAGGCACCGCCGTTGATCTGCTCCTCGAGCGCCGCCGGGAGGGAGGCGTTGCCCTTCCCCGCAAAGGCGAGGTTCATCGGGAAGGCGTCGGCGGCCTGCAGCATCCGTCCGATGTGCCAGGGACCCGGCGTGCAAGTCGTCGCCAAAGTGCCATGCGCCGGCCCCGTGCCACCGCCGAGCATCGTCGTCAGGCCCGAGTGCAGCGCGTCCTCGATCTGCTGCGGACAGATAAAGTGGATGTGGCTGTCAAAGCCGCCCGCCGTCAGGATTTTCCCCTCACCCGCAATGGCCTCTGTGCCGGGTCCGACGATGATGTCGACGCCGGGCTGGGTGTCGGGGTTGCCGGCCTTGCCGATCTTGTGGATGCGCCCGTCCCTGAGGCCAACGTCGGCCTTGTAGATGCCCGTCCAGTCGACGATCAGCGCGTTGGTGATGACCGTGTCGACCGCGCCCTCGGCCCGGGTTGCCTGGGATTGCCCCATCCCGTCGCGGATGACCTTGCCGCCGCCGAATTTGACCTCCTCGCCGTAGAGCCCGGCGTTCGGCCCGCTGCCACCAGTTTGCCCTCCCGCGTTTTCGGCGATCAGATCGCGCTCGACCTCGATGATGAGGTCCGTGTCGGCGAGCCGCACCCGGTCCCCGGTCGTGGGCCCGAACATGGCAGCATAGTCCGCGCGAGAGATGGTGGCCGGCATCGGCAGCTCCTTTGATCGTCATCCGCATGGCACATGGCCGCGGCGCTCTTGTCAATCTCCCGAGGTCCCGGCGGCGCTGATCGCAGCCCCTCGCTCAACCACTGGGCAGTCCTGCCCGCCGTTTCGCGATTATCTCAAGCCGCGGCGCATGCCGGCTGCGATGAACGTTGCGCACCCAAAACGGCATCAGCGGCGTCGCGAGCCCTGCATCTACTGTCACACTGTCGGTGAATCGGCACCCCTCCGGCGTCTCGACCACCTCCGAGACATGCGCCCACTGCCTGATCGAGCCCCCGAATTCGACACTGCAAAACCGGCGCGCCGCGTGATCGCAGTCCACAACCTCCATCCGGTAGGGCATCGCCGGCATCCAGCCAAAGAGCCGCACGCGCACGTCGAACACGTCACCGCGCGCCAGCTGCCGCGCCTCCGGCATCCCCTCGAACGTGGCAACCCCCGTCATCAGACGCCCAAAACTGTCGAACCGAGTGTTGATGTCCCAGACAAGGCCCGGATCACAGGCATAGTCGAAAGTCACCACAACACGTCGCCTCACGCCTGAAACGCCTCGTCCTGCAGCGCCGCCACTAGCCCGTATGTCCGCATCGGCATCTCCCGAAGCTGCACCTCAACGCCCATCTCGTGATCTCTCAAAAAGCGAAACGGCCCCCCAAGCATCCCGAGCCCCCTTCTTCTGGCTGGCAATATCCTGAGGGGGTCCGGGGGGAGCAAAGCTCCCCCGCGCGAAAGCCGGACACGGGCAAAGACGCTGCTTCAGTTCACCTCACCAAAAAACCGCAGCTCTTCGGTACGCGCCCGCGTCAGCCGCTCGAGGCAGATGTAAAAGAGCATGTTCTGCATCGACCCGCCGCGCGCGAGCAGGCTCTCGGCCTCGCACGCCTTGTCGCGGAAGGGGATCCAGGCGCGCTGCGCGTCACGCAGGATCACGCTTGTCTTGACCTCATCGGCGCCCAGCCCCTGATCCAGGATGCGCGCCTGCGCGATCGCCATCCCCCAGGCTAGGTTCAGGTCCTCATCGGCAGCCTCGTACGCCTCGGCCGCGCAGCCGGTCATCTCCACCTGCGTCTGTGGATCGGCGCAGTTGAGCGTCTGCGCCGCCGCAGGCGTGGCCATGAGGAGCGAAAGACAGACCACCCAATACCGCATCTCAAAGCGCTCCCATAACCTGCTGGTTGAACCCGTAGACGCGCCGCGCGCCGCTGATCGGGATCAGCTGCACTTCGCGGCGCTGGCCCGGCTCGAACCGGACGGCTGTGCCCGCAGCGATGTCGAGCCGCATGCCACGCGCCGCCTCCCGGTCGAAGTCGAGCGCGCTATTGGCCTCGCCGAAATGGTAGTGGCTGCCCACCTGCACAGGGCGGTCGCCAGTATTCGCGACCATGAGCGTGATCGCCGTGGCACTCGCGTTCAGTGTCTGCGTGCCGTCTGCCGGTAGAATCTCTCCCGGGATCATTCTGCATCTCCTCCCTTGGATTGCGCCACACGCAGAATGTCCTGCCCGAACACACCCACAAGCGCGCCGAGGATCACCACAAACGCCGGCGTCGGCAGGCCGAGGATCGTGCAGATCACCGCGAGCGCCAGCATCAGCAACAGCAGCGTCAGCATGTCGTACAGCCCGTCGCTGATCGCGAGCTCCATCAGCGTGACCGACTTCAGCGCATCGCGCACCATCGGCTCTGCCAGCCGCACGAGATAGCCCGCCCCTATGGACAAAAGAAATGTGAGGAGCATGTGCCACCCTCCTTTGCTGGGGACCGGGCGCGGCGCGCCTGCCCCTGTGGTCGCCCCGCCGGGCGGAGCATATGTGTTCAGCCCCGCGCGCGCCTCACCGGATCGGATTGTGCACCGTCACCAGCTTGGTGCCGTCAGGAAACGTGGCCTCGACCTGCACGTCGTGGATCATCTCAGCGATCCCCTCCATGCACATCTCCGCCGTCACCACATGGGCGCCCGCCTCCATCAGATCGGCGACGCAGCGCCCGTCGCGCGCGCCCTCGACAACCGCATCGGTGATAAGCGCAATCGCCTCGGGGTGGTTCAGCTTGACGCCGCGCGCCAGACGCTTGCGCGCCACCTCCGCCGCCATCGAGATCAGCAGCTTGTCTTTTTCGCGCGGGGTCAGCTGCATCTGCGGCCTTTCACTCTGTTGTGGGCAGCCTCACAGCTGCCACGTCCGGGGCACGGCGGCCCCGAGCCTTGTCAGTGCCGGCACCAAGGTCTTGCGCAGCGCGAACCCGTCCTCAGCCACGACGCGCGCAAAGAGCACGCCCGACCGGATCACGCTAGCGCCCCCGGTGCGCGGCATCAACTGCCTGAGCGGCGCGAGGAGGCGCCCGGCCTCGGGGCTGATCAGAATAACGGCAGCTTGCGCCGCCATCCCGTCCGCGACACCCGGCCTCTGCAGGATGGCCTGAACGTCCCCGACAAGCCGCGTGCGGTCTGCAAAGACCGGCGCGCCCGCGCGCGTAATGTCGATCCGGTCCACCAGATCGAGCGCCCTCAGGCGCTCGCCCATCGCCGCCCGGCCAAAGACCATCGGCTCCACCACCAAAAGCGTGCCGCCCTCGGCCACATCCGCCGACAGGTGCCGGTCGAGGCGCCCCCCGTCAAAGAGGATCGTCTCCTGCGGCACCCAGTTGAGCCGCGCGCCTGCCGCAACCTCGAGCCGGGAGCGCACCTGCCCCGTCTCCGTCGGCTGCGCGCGGTAGATGCGCTCGGCAGCCTGCGTGGTGACGGTGAGCGTTGCGCCGGCCTCCGCCGTGACGCGTGCGTCGAACCTGTCGCCCCCGGTCACGCCGCCGCTGGTGTTGAGCATGACCGCCGTCAGCTCGGCGGCGGTCTGGGGAAAGAGCGCCCTAAGCGCGCCCGACTGGTGCAGCCGCCCGAGCCGCGACGCACCACCCCGCGCATGCGCGCTGATCGCAAGGCGCCCGATCGCGCGCGGCTGGGAAGGCAAGGCTTGGGCCGTCATCGCGAAGACCCTAGGGCACCCGGACGAGACGCGACAGCTTTAGCTGAGCGGCGAGGCCGATCTGCCGCGCCCAGCGCCCGCTTTTTCGACAGCCTTTCCCGGCAGGGCCGCTCATCGCGCCTTGCGGCGCGCCGCGCGAGGTGTATCCCTGCCGGAACGACGACCGCGAGGAGGACCCGATGATGTTGCAACTGACCCAAGCCGTTGGCCGGCTCGGCACGGAAAGCGCCTTTCAGGTGCTTGCACGCGCGCAGGCGCTTGCCGCCGAAGGCAAGGACATCATCAACCTCGGCATCGGGCAGCCCGATTTCCGCACGCCCGAGCATATCGTCGAGGCGGGCATCCAGGCGCTGCGCGACGGCCACCACGGCTACACCCCCGCGAACGGCTTGCCGGTTCTGCGCGAGGCGGTGGCGCTCGATCTCGAGAAACGCCACGGCGCGGCGGTGGACCCGGACTGCGTCGTCGTCGTGCCGGGCGGCAAGCCGACCATGTTCTTTGCCGTCCTGATGTTCGGGGAGCCGGGCGCCGAGATCCTCTACCCCAATCCGGGCTTTCCAATCTACGAATCGGTCATCAAGTATTCGGGCGCCACGCCGGTACCGATCGCGCTCGAAGAGGAGAAGGGCTTTGCCTTCGACGCCGAGACAGTGCTGGGCCAGATCACCGAGAACACACGCCTGATCATCATCAACTCACCCGCCAACCCGACGGGCGGCGTCACCCCGCGCGCGGAGATCGACAAGCTGGTCGCAGGCCTGCCGGACCACGTGGCGATCCTGAGTGACGAGATCTACTCCGAGATGCTCTACGACGGGCGCGAGCATGTTTCGCTGCTGCAGTATCCCGAGATCCGCGACCGGCTGATCCTCCTCGACGGCTGGTCCAAGACCTACGCGATGACTGGGTGGCGCATGGGCTATGCCGTTTGGCCGGAGGCGTTGGTCGAGACCGTTCAGAGGCTTTGCATCAACGACCACTCCTGTGTGAACGCCGCCGCGCAACATGCCGGCCTTGCCGCACTGACCGGTCCCAAGGACGAGGTGCTCAGGATGGTGGCCGAGTTCGACACACGCCGCCGCTTCATCGTGGACGCGCTGAATGACCTGCCGGGCGTGCGTTGCGCGGATGCGGCTGGCGCCTTCTATGCCTTCCCGAACATCGAAGGGACCGGGCTCACGGCGCAGGCGGCGCAAGACCTGTTCCTCAACGAGGCGGGCGTGGCGACCATCGCCGGCACCTCCTTTGGCGCGTGGGGCGAGGGGTTCGTGCGGCTGAGCTACGCCAACAGCCTCGAGAACATCGAAAAGGCCGTGGACCGCATCCGGGCCGTCCTGTGACGCCCTTTTGGCGCGGCCTGCGGCACGGCGCGCCCTTTGTGGTGATCGTCGTGCCCTTTGCCGTGCTCTTTGGGGCGGTGGCGCGCGAGGCGGGCATGGACATCGTCGAGGTCATGGCGATGTCCACGGTCGTCTTTGCCGGTTCGGCGCAGTTCACCGCGCTCGCGCTCTTGCAGGACGGCGCGCCCACGGCCATTGCGATCATCGCCGGGCTGGCGGTCAACCTGCGCATGGCGCTCTACTCGCTGGCGCTGATCCCGCACCTCGGCCACGCGCCCTTCTGGCAGCGCGGCGTTATGGCCTTTGTAATGGTTGACCAGGCGTTTGCCGTCGCGGTCAAGACCTACGAGACCGAGCCCGACATGCCGCGCCGGGACAAGGTCCCGTATTACTTTGGCGTCGTGATGTCGGTTTGCCCGCTGTGGCTGGTCTTTACCTATGTCGGTGCGGCCGTGGGCCAGACGATCCCGGAAAGCTGGCAGCTCGATTTTGCGGTGCCAATCTGCTTCATCGCGCTGACGGCGCCGCTCCTGCGCACGCCGGCGCATGTGGCGGCCAGCTTTGTGGCCGTGGCAGTCGCGCTGATTCTGGCGTGGATGCCGTGGAACCTGTGGCTGATGGTGGCGGGCCTTCTGGGCATGATGGCGGGCGCCGAGGTCGAGCGCCGCACCGAGCAGATGAAGGCGCGCCAGCCATGAGCGATCTGGTGATCTGGACGGTGATCGTCTTTCTCGGGATCGGCACCTACCTGATCCGCTTTTCGTTCCTGGGGTTTCTCGGAGACCGGGAGCTGCCGCCCTGGCTGCTGCAGCACTTGCGCTATGTCGGGGTGGCGGTATTGCCGGCGCTGGTCGCGCCAATGATCCTCTGGACCGACGGTCCGGGCAGCGCCATCGACCCGGTGCAGCTGGTGGCCGCGATGGCGGGCTTTGCCGCGGGCTGGCGGTTCGGCGTGATCCCGGCGCTGGTAGTCGGGATGGGCACGCTTTACGCTGTGAGCGCGCTCTTTGCCTGACGGCGCACCGTGACAAGCGTCCCTACAGCGCGCTACATCTGAGATGAAAGCGGGAGGACGGCATGAAAATTCTCATCACCGGGGGCGGCGGTCTCGTCGGGCAGAAACTGGCCAAGCGGCTGGCCGCAAAGGGAGAGCTGCGCGGGCAGGCCATCGACGAGGTCGTGCTGGCCGACGTGCTGGACCCGCCGGCCATCGAGGCGCCTTTCAAGGTTACGACGATGACGGGCGACATCTCGAAACCCGAAGATGTGGCGCGGATGATCGACGGGGAGACGACGGTGATCTACCACCTCGCCGCGATCCTTTCGGGTCACGCCGAAGTGGAGTTCGACCACGGTATCGCGGTCAACCTGATGGGCACGCTGCACCTTTTGCAGCGGGCGCGTGAGATGGAGACGCAGCCGGTCTTTTGCTACGCCTCCTCCATCGCGACGCTGGGCGGCGAGGTCCCCGACCCGATCGAGGATTGGACCGCCACCAACCCGCAGACCTCATACGGCACGCAAAAGGCGGCGGGCGAGCTGTTGCTCAATGACTTTTCCCGCAAAGGGTTTGTGCAGGGGCGTGGCGTGCGGCTGCCGACCATCTCCGTCAGGCCGGGCAAGCCGAACCGGGCGGCGTCTTCCTTCATGTCCTCGATCATCCGCGAGCCTCTGAACGGGGAGGAGGCGATCTGCCCGGTGGGGCTCGATTTCCAGCACTACTACCTTAGCCCGCGCATGTGCGTGGAAAACCTCGTGCGGCTTGCGGAGGTGGAGCAGGAGGCGCTGGGGATGAACGTCAACATGACCATGCCGGGGCTGACGCACACGATCAGTGATTTGCTGGACGCGATGCGGGAGGTTGCGGGGCCGGAGCCTGCCCAGCGCATCCGGTTCGAGAGCCAGCCGGAGATCGAGAAGATCGTGATGGGCTGGCGCTATGCCTTCAACCCGGCCAAGGCGCTTGCGTTGGGGCTGACGGCGGACACGGACTACCGCGACAACGTGCGCTACTACCTCGAGGACGACAAACCGTAGTGGGTGCAAGCACCCATCCTACGGGGTGGCCGGCGCATGTAGGATGGGTGATTTCACCCATCCCCGGTTACAATTTCGAGACACGGGCGCGGGCTTTCTCCGCGCTCTCCACCCGCTCCGAGTAGCGGTCCACCAGGTAGTCCGAGCGTCCGCGGACGAGCCAGGTGAACTTCACCAGCTCTTCCATCACGTCCACGATCCGCCGGTAAAGCGGCCCTTCGGGCAAGCGCTCGCCGTCGGAGAATTCGAGCCACGCCTTGGGGATCGAGGACTGGTTGGGGATCGTCACCATCCGCATCCACCGCCCAAGGATGCGCATCTGGTTCACCGCGTTGAAGCTCTGCGAGCCGCCCGAGACCTGCATCACCGCCAGCGTCTTCCCTTGCGTGGGGCGCACACCACCCATCGAGAGCGGCAGCCAGTCGATCTGCGCCTTCATGATGCCGGTCATCGCGCCGTGGCGCTCGGGCGAGGACCAGACCATCCCCTCGGACCAAGTCGCCAGATCGCGCAGTTCGGCGACCTTGGGGTGGTCGGCGGGTGCATCATCCGGCAGTGGCAGACCCGACGGGTCAAAGAAGCGCGTTTCGCACCCCAGCGCGCGCAGCACCCGCGCGCCCTCTTCGGCGGCACGGCGGCTGTAGGAGTTCGGACGCACGGAGCCGTAGAGCAGCAGGATGCGGGGCGGATGACCCGGATCGCCAGGCGCCTTGAGCGCGTCCGCGTCCACAGGCGCCAGCGCCTCGCCCGAGATATGTGGCAGGTCGGTCAGGTCCATGGTCCGGGCTCTTTGTGTGTGAAAGCCCTTGAGGCCCAGCAGCCCCTAGGGCTGCTCTTCCTCCAGGTGCAGCTTCATGTCGATCAGCACCTGCTGCAGCGCCACCGTCTCCTTAAGCAGCCGCTTGGCCTCGTTGACCGAAATCACGCCGTCCTCGATCGACTGGTTGTACTCGGCCATGAGCATCGCAAACCGCTGGCTGAGCGCGATCACGTCCGAGTTGACGCCGCCCCCCTCGCGGTCGTTCCGGCGCCGGTCCGAATAGGAGATCGTGATTCCCCGCAGCTCGGACAGCGCCGCCGTCACATGCGGATAAGACGACGCCTCTTCGAGCTGGGCGGCGGCATCTACCGGGATGAACCGGTCCGAATGCTCGGGGCTGTCCGAGTAATACCGCCCCAGCGTCGCCTTGGATTTCCCCGTCAGCTCGCACGCGCGTTCGATGCCGACGTCCTTGACCAGGGCCTCGGTGTGTTTCTTCAGGTAAGAGCCGATTCCGGCCATTGGCAAACATCCCGTTACGCCCCGTCACTTGGGGAAACCTACACTCGCTTTCCCATTAATCGGTTTTGCAGGGGATGTCATTACCTGCCCCACATCGCCGGCACACACTGGCGGTCTGGACGCCCAGGTGTCCAACAAGAAGGCAGGCACGGCCCACAGCCCAGCCGCAGGCGCCGAACACGCCCCGCCGCGGTCGACTTTGACCTCGCGCTCTAGCGCTCTGAGACAAGATCGAAGGGTCCACCACTCACGACGCCGTGTCTGCCTTCACGCCTCAGCGGCGCACTTGCCCCTCGCCTGGGCGGCAGGCAAAAGGCAGCATGGCCAAGCTCTACTTTCACTACTCGACGATGAACGCGGGCAAGTCGACGGCGCTGCTGCAGGCGGCGCACAACTACCGCGAGCGGGACATGGTGCCGTACCTTTTGAAGGCGGCGTTCGACACCCGGGCTGGCGCGGACCAGATCGGCTCGCGCATCGGCATTTCCGCGCCGGCGGAGTGCTTTGGCCCGGACGAGGACCTCTTTGCCAAGATGGCAGCCCACCTCGATCAGGGCCCGGTCGATTGCGCCTTTCTCGACGAGGCGCAGTTCCTGACCGAGGCACAGGTGTGGCAACTCGCCCGCGCCGTCGACGACCTGCGCGTGCCGGTCATGTGCTACGGGCTGCGGGTCGACTTTCTGGGCAAGCTCTTTCCGGGCTCGGCCACGCTTCTGGCCATCGCCGACGAGATGCGCGAGGTACGCACCATCTGCCATTGCGGGAAGAAAGCGACCATGGTCGTGCGCAAGGACGCGGACGGCAACGTGGCCACGGCGGGCGATCAGGTGCAGATCGGGGGGAACGAGACCTATGTCTCGCTCTGCCGCAAGCACTGGCGGGAGGCGGTGGGCGACGCCCAGCCAGGGACCAGGCCCTAGCTGATCAGCAGCCGCAAACCCGTCGTCACGTCTGAACGCACGGCCAGACGCAGCCCCGGCTCGTCCCCGGCCTTCAAGGCTGCGAGAATCAGGCGGTGGTACTTGGGCGGCTCGTTGCGCCGCATCCGCCCGTAAAGCGCGCGCATCGTCGGACCCAGCTGCAGCCAGACCGTCTCGGCAAGCGCCAGCATCGCAGGCGCCTGCGCGCGCAGGTAAAGCGTGCGGTGAAAGTTGAGGTTTGCACGGATGTAACCCGCCGCGTCCCGCTTTGCGACCATCTCCGCGACGGTGGAATTGAGGAGCGACAGCCGCTCGATCAACGCCATGTGCGCGCGCGGCAGGGCGCGGGTGGCCAGCTCCACCTCGAGGAGCGCACGCAGGGCGGCAAGCTCCTCGATCCGGTCGGTGGTCAGCTCGGGCGCCGAGACCCGCCCCGACGACGACATCTGCAGCGCGCCCTCAGCGACCAGCCGCCGCACCGCCTCGCGGGCGGGCGTCATCGAGACGCCGAACTCCTTTCCGATCCCGCGCAGCGTCAGCGCGTCGCCGGGGGAGAGGTGACCATACAGGATCTGCGCCCTGAGGCCCCGGTAAACGCGGTCATGCGCGGCCGGACTGGGCGCGGTCACCTGCGGTGCGGGAGGGGGATCAGGCAGCATGCCAGATTTGTGATCACAAAGCGGGCGCCGGTCAAGCCTTCACGCGCCTATCCGGCAAACCGGACCCGGTGCAGCGCCAGCCCTTCGTGCCGAAGCCACGCGCGCTCGCGCTCGCAGGGTCCGAAAAGGTCCGTCACATGCGCCCAGAAGGCGGGGCTGTGGTTCATCTCCGCCAGATGCGCGACCTCGTGCGCGGCCACGTAGTCGAGCACGCGCGGCGGCGCCATGATGAGCCGCCAGGAATACATCAACCGCCCCGCCTCGGTGCAGCTGCCCCAGCGCGAGCGCGTGTCGCGCAGCGCCAGCGCCGTGTAGCTGCGCCCCAGCGCACGCGCGTGCCGATTGCTTGCCTCCGACAGCGCATCGCGCGCGGACGCCTTGAAGAACGCCTCCACCGCCCGGCCAACCGCGCGGCTGCGCGCCGGCACTTCGATCACGCCGGCCGCTGCGCGCACCGCAGCCACGTCAGCCCGGCGCACCACATGCAGCGCTCCGCGATAGGGCACCTCTGCCTCTTCGGCCACCAACGTCTCCACCGGCGTCTGGCCAACATGCCGCCGCAGCCAACCCGCCTTTTCCCGCGCAAAGGCAAGCGCCTTGCGCTGGCTCATGCCTGCCGGCACCGTCAGCGTCACCTTCCCGTCGAGCGAGGAGACGCGCAGCGTCATCCGCCGTGCCCTCCGGGACTGCCGCAGCGTCACCGCAACAGGCGGATCACCTTCGAGGATATGCTCTGCCATGCGGGTCTGCTCGCTTTGCGTTGAAGCCGTGGAGGTTAGGCTTTGACACCCCATGGCCTTTATGGCAGGGGACGCGGATCGTCTTCAAGACATTGAGCGGGAGCACCCGATATGCCCAAGGAAGAATGGGGAACCAAGCGCCTGTGCCCGACAACCGGCAAGCGCTTTTACGATCTGAACAAGACGCCGATCGTCAGCCCGTACACGGGCGAAGAAGTCGAGATCAAGAACGGCAAGAGCCGCATGATCGAGGCTGACCAGGAAGACGCGGCGACCGCGGCAGCCAAGGCCAAGGAAAGCGAAGAAGAAGATGTCGTGCTCGAGGATGACGACGAGGATGTCGATGTCGATCTGGGCGATGACGTGCTCGACGACGACGATGACGAGGACAACGTCTCCCTCGACGAGATTGCCGACGTCGCCTCCGAGGACGACGACAGCTGACCTCGGACAAGGCCCTCACCTGCGCGATTTTCAGATGCGATTTTTCGCTTGATCGCGCCGGGGGCCTTGCCTAGATACCGCAAAGCCGGGGCTACCAGACCGGCGATCAAAGGATGGGGCCTTAGCTCAGCTGGGAGAGCGCTACAATGGCATTGTAGAGGTCAGGGGTTCGATTCCCCTAGGCTCCACCACCTTTTCTATACCTCGTTCACTACCACGCTTCGACGCTGTTTCGGCCACGATCAGCGGTGTCTGTCTTTTCTATCCATTAGCAAACAGCAGTTCACGCGCCGACCCGAGGGGTGGCGCAATCGCGCCGCCCCAGTGGGGCGGGTCGGCGCGGCCTAACGGTTCCCGTTAGGCAGGAGCTTTGATCTGAGCGCGAAAAAAATCTGAGGCGCATTGCTGAAGGATTGCACCGGACTTGAGACCCCGCCATTCCAACCTCAGCCCCGACCCTTCGACCAAGCCCTCAACCAACCCAGCGTCGGCTCTGTCGCACCCCCCGGCTTGTACTCTGCACCAAATGGCACGTTCCAGCCCTCGTCCGCCATGTACCGGAGTGCCGGCAGCAACTGAGTATCTTCAGCATCCGGCGCGCCGCGTGAGGGGATCGCGGCGAACTGGACGTGCGCGACCACGTCCCGGCACTCATCAAAAGTCGTGATCAGATCGCGCCCCATCCGACCCATGTGGTAGAGGTCGAACATCATCCGAACATTTGTTGCGCCACAAAGGCCAATCGTCTCGCGCGCCGCTTCCGGCGTGTCGATCAGGTACCCTGGCACATCGTAGCCGTTGATCGGCTCCACAAGAAACGTCAGGTCCGGCGCCTGCTGCGCCGCCTCGCCCAGCCGCCGGCCAAAGACCTCCATCCTCGCGCCGCCATCCACCTTGCCGGCCATCACATGCACCGCGCGTGTCCCGGTGGCGCGGGCGTAGGTGATCGCTTCTTCCAGCGCCGCCTCCGCCTCGGCCCCGCGTTCGGGCAAAGCCGTCAGGCCAAAGTCGCCAGCCGCCAAATCCCCCGGACGGGTGTTAAGGCCCAGCATCCAGAGCCCCGTACGCCGCAGCGCCGCCGCGACATCGTCCGCAGGCACGGCGTAGGGCCAGTGGCATTCGACGGCATGAAACCCTGCGCGCCTCGCGGCCGCGATGGCATCGGGCAAGGCAAGCTCGGTCCAGAGGAACCCGAGGTTGGCGGAAAAGCGCAGGGTCACGTCGTAAAGTCGGTGATGACGGAAATGCCCGGCGGCTGCGCGCCATCCATGGCCGCAAGCGCCGCACCCGCCTGCGACAGGGGAATGCGGTCCGTGACCAGACGGTCGAGCGGCAAAAGCCCCGCGTCCACAGCCGCCAATAGATCGCCAAAGCCCCGCGCACCCAGCCCCCGCATCCCGTAAAGCGACAGCTGCCGCGCGTAGACCAGATCGAGGAGCGGCAGCGGCACCGTTGCGTCCTTGCCCACCGGCATGCCGACCTGCACATGTCGCCCCAGCTTGCGCAGCGACCGGAGGGAGGCGTCAAAGGTCTGCGCGATCCCCAGGGCGTCAAGGCTCACATGCGCACCGCCGCCCGTCGCCTCCCGCACCGCCTCGGCCACGTTCCCGCCCGAGGCATCGAGGCAGACGTCCGCGCCAAACGCCCGCGCCATCTCGAGCGCCGGGGCGGAGATGTCGACTGCCACCACCTGCGCGCCCTTGGCCTTGGCGATCAGGATCGCCGACAGACCGACGCCGCCGCTGCCGTGGGTCACCACCCACTCCCCCGGCTGCACGTCCGCCCGGTCCACCAGCGCCCGCCACGCGGTTGTCACGCGGCACCCCATGCCGGCGGCCACGTCAAAGGGCAGCGTCTCAGGCAAGGCCACCAGATTGAAATCGGCATGCGGGATCGCCACGACCTCGGCAAAGGCCCCCCAAAAGGTGAAGCCGATGACCTCCTGCGTGTTGCAGACCGTCGGATGGCCAGCCGCGCAATCGTCGCAAGACCCGCAGCCAAGGATGAAGGGTGCGGTGACCCGGTCCCCAACCTTGAACCGCTGAGCGCTTCGCCCGACTTCGATGACCTCTCCGGCCAGCTCGTGGCCCATGATGTGAGGTAAGGCGACGTCCGGGTCCGCGCCGACCCAGGCGTGGTGATCAGACCGGCAGACCCCGCATCCGCGCAGTGCGACAAGCACGCCGTCCTGCGGACACGCAGGGTCCGGCACCTCCGTCAGCGCGAGCGGGTCGCGCCACCGCTCCATCAGGGCTGCTTTCATGTCACTCTCCTCCGGCTCCAAGCCATAGAGCAGGCACCGGCGCGTCCCAAATGTTTTGTTTGGGTGCACGCCTCTCAAGCGGCGTACACGGAACGCGCGCCCTAAACCTCCTTTACAACAGGTATGGCAGCACCGTTTACTCGCGCCCGGAACCGGGACCGACCTCGACGAGGTCGAAACCCCCATGAGGGAGAACGACACATGACACGTTTTGCAAGCACCGCAGCCGCGCTGCTGCTGGGCTCGACCGCGATGGCGGCGGACCTCGGCGCGGTGGATGAGCCGATCAAGCTGGCGATCAACGAATGGACCGGGCAGCACGTCACGACACACATCGCGGGCAAGATGCTCGAAGAGGCCGGCTACACCGTCGAATACGTGACCGCCGGGATGCTCAACCAGTTCCAGGCGATTGCCGACGGCGACATCCACGCCACGCTCGAAATCTGGTCCTCCAACGTCTCGGACGAGCTGGCCAAGCAGGTCGAGGCCGGCACGATCACCGAGCTCGGCAACCTCGAGCTCGACGCCAAGGAGGGCTTTGCCTACCCCGCGCACGTCGCGGACCTCTGCCCGGGCCTGCCGGCGTGGGAGGCGCTGCAGGACTGCGCGATGAACTTTGCCACCGCAGAGACGATCCCGGCTGGCCGTCTGGTCGACTACCCCGCCGACTGGGGGACACCGGGCGCGGACCGCGTCGCGGGACTCGAGTTGCCCTACAAAGCCGTGCCGGCAGGCTCCGAAGGCGCGCTGATCGCGGAAATCCGCGCCTCCACCGAGAAGCAATCGCCGCTGCTGATCGTCTTCTGGCAGCCGCACTGGGCGATCGCGCAATACGACATGCAGTTCGTCGAGCTGCCCGCCGGCACCGAGGCGTGCTACTCGGACCCGGCGTGGGGGACCAACCCGAACGCCACCTCGGATTGTGACTTCATCCCGACTCGCATCTTCAAGGCCGGCTGGGCCGGCATGGAGGAAAAATGGCCGGCGGCGCACGAGATCCTGTCGAACTACACCCTCGCGGTCGAGGACCAGCAGCCGATGATGGGCGCGGTCGACGTGGACGGTCAGGCCGTCGAGGAGGTCGTCGCCGCCTGGATGGCCGAGAACGAAGGCAAGTGGAAGCCGGTCGTCGAGGCCGCAACCCAGTGACACAGACCGCCGCCATCTCGGCGCGCGATCTGTGGATGGTCTTTGGAGAGGGCGCCGCGCGCGCCCTTTCTGCCACCTCGGGGGACGCCGCCAGCCGCTGCGCTGACTTGCGCGCACAGGGCTTGATACCGGGCGTCGGAGGCGTGTCGTTCGACGTCAAACCCGGCGAGCTCTTTGTCATCATGGGCCTCTCGGGGTCCGGCAAATCGACGCTGATCCGGTGCCTGTCGCGCCTGTCGGAGCCGACAGCCGGACAAATCCACCTTGAGGGGGAAGACATCCTCAAGGCGTCCAAGGCGCGCATGACCGAGCTGCGCCGCGACAAGCTGGGCATGGTTTTCCAGCACTTCGGCCTTTTTCCGCATATGAGCGTGGCCGAGAACGTCGCCTTTCCGCTCAAGATGCAGGGCGCCTCCAAACCCGAGCGTCTGGCGCGCGCTGCCGAAGTCCTCAGGATGGTAGACCTCGAGGGGCGCGACGACGCCTATCCGCGTCAGCTCTCGGGCGGTCAACGCCAGCGCGTCGGCATCGCCCGCTCGCTCGCGGTCAACCCCGACATCTGGTTTCTCGACGAGCCGTTCTCCGCGCTCGACCCGCTCATTCGCCGCCAGCTGCAGGATACGTTTCTGAACATCCAGGCCAAGCTGCAAAAGACCATCGTCTTTATCACCCACGACATCGCCGAGGCGCTGAAGCTGGCCGACCGCATCGCGATCATGCGCGACGGGCAGATCGTGCAGATCGGCACCCCGACCGAGATCGTGCTGACCCCCGCCGACGATTATGTGCGCGAGTTCTCAAGAGACGTCGCACGCGGCCAGCACGCGCGGGTCGAGACGATCATGCAGCCCGCACAAGGCGCTTCGGGCGAGGCGATCCGCACCGACATGACGCTCGATGAGGCGCTGGGGGTCTGTTGCCGCGGCTTTGACCCGGTGCCGGTGCAAAACAGCGCCGGAGAGATCATCGGCCAGGTCCATCCGCGCGATCTGGCGGCGGCGCTGCGCCCGGATGCCTGACAGGTCTGACCTCCTGCCCCGGACCGACCGCGCCCGCGCGGCGTGGCTGGTGCTGCTGGTTGCCGCCGTCTGCATCCTTGCCGAGCCCTTTGCGCCATGGCTTATCTCCTGGCCAACCGCCCTGACGTTGCCGCTGACCGACTGGGTCGGGACCGGGGCGGAAGCAGTTCTGAACTTCATCAAGCCCGCCGCGCGCGGGGTGAGCTGGCTTCTGGATTTCCCGATGTCCTGGCTTCAGACGCTGCTGAGCGCCCTGCCCTGGCCGATGGTGATCGGCGCGGTTGCGGCGCTTGGCTGGCATCTGGGCGGCTGGCGGCTCGCCGCGCTTGGCGCGCTTGGCCTCGGGTTCGTCGTCGCCTCCGGCTACTGGAGCGAGGGGATGAACACGCTTGCGCTGGTCTTTGTCTCCGTCCCGCTGGCGCTCGCATTAGGGCTGGCGATTGGCCTCGCGGCTTACGAGCTGCCTCGGCTCAAGGCGCCGATCCAGGCAACGCTCGATGCTATGCAGACCGTGCCGACCTTTGCCTACCTCACGCCGCTGCTCCTGCTCTTTGGCTTTGGCCCCGTGGTCGGCCTGATCGCCTCGGCGATCTACGCTGCGCCGCCGATGGCGCGCAACGTGCTGCTCGCGCTCGAACGGATCGACCCGGAGATCAAGGAGGCCGCGATCATGTCCGGCGGCACGCGGCGGCAGCAGCTGTTCCAGGTCGAGCTGCCGGCGGGCCTGCGTCAGATCATGGTGGGCGTGAACCAGAGCCTTATGGCCGCGCTCTCGATGGTCATCATCGCAGCCGTGATCGGCGGGTTCGACGACATCGGGTGGGAGGTCCTCTTGACCATGCGCAAGGCGCTCTTTGGTCAGGCGTTCCTCGCGGGACTGGTGGTGGTTATCTTTGCCGTCATCATCGACCGCTACAGCGGCACGCTCACGTCCGAACCGGCGCGGCACGACCCGCGGGTGGCCTACACCTTGCTGGTGCTCGGCGCGGTGGGAGCCGTGGTGTTCTGGAACGCGGACCCGTCGCAATACACGCTCTTCGACACCTCGGCGGAGGCTGTCGACAGTGCAGTGAGCGCGTTCACGGCCAGCTACGGCACGACGCTCGACACCGTAAAGAACACGGCGATGTTCTACGGCCTCCTGCCGCTCAGGATCGGGCTCGACCAGGCGGTGCTGCCGTTCACCTGGGGTTTTGTCTGGACGGCTGCGATGAGCTGGACGCTATATGCCGCGGCGCTTGGACTTGCAGGCCTCCTGTGGTGGTCGGGGCGTGGCGGTATGGCCCTGGCGGTTGTTCTGGGCGGTTTGGTGCTGGAGACTGGTATCGCCAATCTGCCTTGGCCGCTTGTCCTTGTCGGGATCGGCGCGGCCACGTTCACGGCGGTTGGCGGGCGATTCACCCTCGTTGCCTTGCTCTTGGTGCTGTCGATCTTTGTCGCGGGCCTCGGAGAGCGCGCCTTGCTCTCGCTCTATCTGTGCAGTGCCGCCGTTGTGGCCTGTGCGCTGCTCGGCGGTCTGCTTGGGTGGCTCGGAGCGGTCAGCACGGTCGCGTGGACCATCCTGCGCCCGGTCTGCGACATGCTGCAGACGATCCCCCTTTTCGTGTTCCTGATCCCGGTGCTGATGTTCTTTCAGATCGGAGAGTTCTCTGCTTTTCTGGCGATCATCGCTTACGCCATCGTGCCGATGATCCGCTACACGCGCGAGGGGCTGACGCAGACGCCGTCCGAGTTGCTCGATGCCGCTGTCGCGTCAGGCGCGACCCCGTGGCAGACGATGCGCGACGTGCGCGCGCCCTACGCCATTCCGACGATCCTTCTGGGGCTCAACCAGACGATCCTTTACGCCTTTGCGATGCTGGTGATCGCGGCGCTGATCGGGACGACAGGGCTCGGCCAGTCGATCTATCTGGCGCTGGGTCAAGCGGATGTGGGACTGGGTCTGTCTGCGGGGGCGGCCATGGCGATCCTCGCCTTTGTCGCAGATAGGATCGTGCAGGGGCTCGCGCGGGCGCGGAAAGAGGCGCTGGGGCTTTAGAGGCTGGGGCCTTGGATCGCCTCTTGAGAGCGCGAAATTTGACCCTGCTAAATTTCGCTTAGACCAAAGTGCCCGCCTGACAGGCACTGTCAGGCCGCGCCGACCCGCCCCCGTCAAACCGAAGGTTTGCCTTCGGCAAAACCGGCGGCGCAATGCGCCACCCCTCGGGCCGGCGCGTGCACATCGCTTTCTTCAGGACTGGACTTAGGTGCCTCCGTGGGGAAAGGCGCAACTTAACCCTGCTTGGTCACTTGCGTGAATTCGAGCTCGACGGGCGTTTCGCGGCCAAAGATCGACACGGTGACCTTGAGGCGCTGGTTGTCGTCGTCGACCTCCTCGACCATGCCGTCGAAGTCCTCGAACGGGCCGTCGTTGACCTTGACCTTTTCGCCGATCTCGAAGGAGATCATCAGCTTCGGCGCTTCCTCACCCTCTTGCACACGGCCGAGGATTTGCTGCACTTCGGCGTCGCGCATCGGCATCGGGCGGCCCTGCGGGCCAAGAAAGCCGGTAACCCGGTCGATGGAATTGATCAGGTGATAGCCCTGATCGGACATCTCCATGCGCACCAGCACGTAGCCGGGCATGAAGCGCCGCTCGGCGGTGACTTTCTTGCCGCGGCGGATCTCGATGACCTCTTCGGTCGGGACCAGCACCTCTTCGATGTCCTCCTCGAGCCCCTGCTCCACGACCGAGGTGCGAATCTTCTCGGCGATCTTCTTTTCGAAGTTCGACAGGACGCTGACCGAATACCACCGCTTTGCCATGCCGCTTGCCCTTTCTGCGTGCGCCAGAAACACAAAGGCGCGCCAGGTTTCCCCTGCGCGCCGTTTCCCAGCCTGTTACCCCGCGCCGCAGCGCGGATCAAGCAGGAACCTAATTGAACATGCTCAGCACCGCCTGCAGGCCGCTGCGGATGCCGAGGTCCACAAGTCCGAAGAAGAGCGCGCAGAGCGCCGCCATGATGAACACCATGACGGTGGTCAAAAGTACCTCGCGCCGGGTCGGCCAAACGACCTTGGAGACCTCGGAGCGGACTTGCTGAATGAACTGAAGCGGATTGGCCATGCCGCGCGTTTCCCTCTTTGCACCCGAGGCACATACGCGCCCGGGCGGGGTGGTTCAAGAGCCGCCGTGCTGCCTCAGTCTGGCGGGTTTGCCTCGAGGCCACGACAAAGGGCGGCGAGAGTGTCGCCGCCCTTTTTGCAGCTGCGGTTCAGCTCAGCTGACGTTCGGTTTGGTGATCGTGCCCTGGATGGTCTTGTCGCCGGGGATGGACGACACCTTGTAGCTGAGAAGCGGGATGCCGAGCGCGTTCGAGAAGGGGTGCCCGCCGCCCTCGATCACCGAGTGCTTGCTTGAGCGGATGATCTTCTTGCCAGGGAAGTTGTTGCCGCCCTTGGAGCTGGCGGACGTCTTTTTCTTGCGCTTGCTGAGCATGCGCATCCCGAACTTGGCCGATTGCAGGCCCTTGCGCTGCGACCAGCCGGGGCGGGCCATGTCCGAGGACAGCATCAGCGGGTGATCCTTGAGGATCGACGTGCTGTTAAAGAGGTCGTGGTCCGCCGTCTCCGCGATGTACTGGTCCTCGCTCGCAAGTCCCACGTCCAGAGAGGAGGTGCCGTCCACGATGCCCATGGCGCGGCGCGCGATGCCGATCGGGTTGAACGGCGCGCGCACGACGACCAGCCGCCGGGAGCCGCTCAGGTGGTCGTTGTAGGCGTCCGCCTTGTCGTCCGCGACGCGGGCCGCGGCCATCTCGGCGCGCGCGGTGTCGCTCGGCGCGATGACGTCCATGTCGGCCTGGCGCACACCTGCGTCGCTCAGGCTCGCCGCCACCTGGTCGGCGCTCGCGGTGTCGGGGTAAAGGCGCGTGATGATCGTGGTCATGATCCCTCCTTAAGGTGCTGCGGCCGGTCACCTGACGGCCGGTATAGTTGCACAAGCTGCGGGCAGACGTGGCACCCTGCCTCCCGAACCGTGCTATTTGACATAAGCCGCCCGCGCCTGTCGTCCAGCACCGCGCCGCAGGGGATGAAGCACCGCCACAGCCACCGCGAGACACAGCATCTCAGCAGCAAAGACGGGAACGTATGGAACGTGCGCGGCGGTCTCGCCGGGCAACGCCAGAATGAGATCACGCGCGATGCCGCCCGACGCCACGGCGAGGCCGGCAGCGGTCGCTTGCACTGCGCCCCATGCTCCGAGCGCAAGGCCGATCTGGCCGCGCGGGGCGGCGCGCATCGTCGCCGTCAGGGTGCCGTGGCCAAAGAGCCCGGCGCCGATGCCGGCGGCAAAGACTGCCGCGGTAAAGGCCCAGACCGAGCCGGGGCCCACCGACAGCGTGATCGCGCCGAACGCCGGCACGCCGATCGCAGCGCCGATCCAGGCCATGCGTACCGGGCACCCGCCGCGGCTGAGGTACCGGCTGGCAAACGCAAATCCGCCAAGCGTGCCAAGCGCGAGCACCGCCGTCAGGCGCGTCGTCTCCGCCACGCTCATGGCGAGCACCTGCCCGCCGTAGGGCTCCAGCAGGACATCGGCCATGGCAAAGCCGAAGGTGCCAAGCCCGATCACCGTCAAAAGCCGCGTTGCGCCGCTGGCGCGCATCAGCCTGGCCCAGGCCTGGCCAAAGGGCTCGACCGGCGGGGGGCGCATCGCGCGTTCGCGGTTGCGCGCCTCCTGCTTCCACAGGGCCGCGCCGTTGAGCGCGATGGTCACCACGGCGGCGCCCTGGATCACCTGGATCAGCCGCGCGGGCGAATACTCCTCGAGCAGCGCGCCGAACACAAAGGCGGCGCCGATCATGCCGACCAGCAGCATCACATACATCAGGCCGACGACGTTCGGCTGGTCTTCCTCGCGCACGAGGTCGGTGGCGAGCGCCAGCCCGACGGTCTGCACCATGTGCACGCCCGCGCCCACCAGGAGGAATGCCAAGGCGGCGGAAGCGTAGCCAATCCAGCGCGGCGCCTCGGCCGCCTCGCCAAAGCCCGACAGGACAAGCAGCGCAAACGGCATGATGGCAAAGCCGCCGAATTGCAGCATCGTGCCTTTCCAGATGTAGGGGATGCGGCGCAGCCCGAGCGCGGAGCGGTGTCCGTCGCTGCGATGGCCGATCAACGCGCGGAACGGGGCAAAGAGGAGCGGCAGCGCCAGCATCACCGCAACGATGGTCGCCGGCACATTCAGCTCGACGATCATCACGCGGTTGAGCGTGCCTACCAGGAGCACCAGCGCCATGCCGACGGTGACCTGAAAGAGCGACAGCCGCAACAGCCGGCTGAGGGGGACCTCGGCGGAGGCAGCTTCGGCAAAGGGCAACCATTCTGGGCGGATCCGCGCCAGATTGGAAACCAGGAATGCACGCAAGCTGAACATCGATCGCCGCTTAGGTCAGAATGAGGTCTTTGTCCGAGGGATGCGCGCGCCGCGCGGGAGACCGGCGGCGCGCACAGGTATCTTGCAACGGATCGCGGTCCGTCAGAGCTCCGGCAGCGCCGGCGTGTAGCTCGTCTTGGACACCTCGTCGATCACCACACGTGCGGTGGATCCGTCCGGGAGCACCACGAGCATCGGCTCGGCGCTGTTGCCGGGGATGACAGGCGCTATGAAGGCGACCTTGGCCGTCTCTTCTTTGTCGCTGCCAAGGCCGGGAACCAGGAACGCGCTGTCCGTCTGCTCTTTGCCCATGTGGTAGTTTTCAACGATGTCGGTCGTGCTGACCACGGCAAGGTGCACCGCGAACGAGCTGACGGCGACGGCGCCGAGGAAAATCGGGATACCCACGGTCGGGTTCACGACAAGCCACAGTTTCGAATTGTTCATCGTGGGCCTCCGTTATCCGAGCCAGGGCGTGGAAACCGCCACCAGGATGTGTGCGAGAAGCGCAATTGCGCCAAAGACCCGGGTGCCGTCGATGATGTAGCTGTGGACTTCCTCAGCTTCTTTGATCGTCAAGCCGGTGGGCCATACTTTATCGGGATCGTCGGACATGTATGTCCCTCCGTCATCCAATAGGTTGCAACAGGACCAGGGACAGCACCCCGAACCGATGGAAACCCGCCTGGCGACTCTCTGGCAGAGAGGACGGACAGGTGACACTATGTCCTGTATAGATGACAGTTTCAATGTCTATTTTGCTTTACACACTTATCATGAGTGCGCGAAGTGCCTTGCAGCCACAGCACTTTCAGGTCGCGCGAGCGGGCCTCGATAAGGCACAAGCACATGGTCATTAACCAATTGTCGATGAAGGTGGCAGGGGTGGCAGTCTGCAGCGATCCTGTCTCAGTGGAAATTCCCTGTTTTGGGCCGATTTACAGGGAAATTCCGGGGCTTCTGGACTTCTTAAGCGTATGGGCGTGGAATTTCCGTTGTTTAAACAATGGCATGCGTAGAATTTCCCTAAACATCCAAGAAGGGAATTTGGCGTCAGTTGCAGGGAAAACCAAGACTCAAATGATCCAAGAATGCGTCGCCTGGAGTCCACCTTAGGGATCCGACTTGATCATAAGCCGTAGAGGCCATCCGTTCATCGTGCAGATAAGGCCGGGAAAGAGCCCGAACTTACCTAATGCTGCGCTTCGAGATGTTGGGCAAAGGGCGGAAAGCAGACCTTCGCGGCAGGTGCGACACGATCGGATGAATTTGCGAAAGCGGACCTTTTGCGTGTTCGAACGCTTCGACGCGGGGAAGCCGGACGTACGCCTACTGCGTCCAATGCATGAGGTTACCTCAGTCCATCATTTCACGTGTCATATGTTAGAGGATTTCCACAACGAGCCGGCTCGGTGTTTTCGAATTTAGCTTGGGCACATTTGGGGTCAGTTTTGGATTTCTCAGTTGGTTTCGGTCGCAACGGCGGCTTGATCCCTGACGACGGACCGCAGTTTTTCTAGCAGCCAGATATGCAGCGGATTGGTGGCGTCGCGCCTGTGGCGGACGGCGTGAATTCCAAAGGCTCCCCCTTGAATGGGCAGGGGGCTGTGGGTGATGTTGAACCGGCCTGCGTTGTTGGCCGCGATCCGGCTGGGCAATGTCACAACCAAATCGGTATTTTCAACGATAGACAAAGCCGCGAACAAGGATGGCACAACGGTCTGGATGTTCCTTTTTAGGCCCTGCAGATGCAGAGCGTGGTCAACGAGGTTTCTGTTCGCGCCATAAGGAGAGACAAGAAGGTGGTGAGCCTCGGCCACCTGGCCCAACGTCAGCGATTGCGCAAAGATCGGATGGTCGCGACGGCCAGCCAGCACGTAGTGCTCGGAATGCAGGCTTTCAGACACAAACGAGGCATCACTGTTCAGCGGAAAGTCGAAATACCCAATGCCAAGGTCGATCTGCCCTTGATCTAACGCCTCAAGCGCGTCGCGATTTTGCAATGGGAAGGCATGGACGTTTATGTTGGGGCTGGCCGTGCGCAATTGGGCCACCAGTTCGGGGATCACACCCGTGAGTTCAAAGTCAAACGCGCCAATCCTCAGATCCGTTGCCGCAGAACTCGGATCGAACTCTTCCAAGCCTTCGAGGGTCTCGGTCAGCAATCGGACAATGCGTCGGACCTTCGGTTCCAGTTCATGGGCAAGAGCCGTCGGCTCAAGGCCATGTGCCCGCCGCAGGAACAGCGGGTCCCCATAAAGATTGCGAAGGCGCTTCAAAGCGTGGCTGACGGCCGGTTGCGTCAAACCCATTTCGCGCGCAACAGCCGTCGCCTGCCGCTGCCTCATGGTTTCCAAAAACACCAAAAGGATCGTCGTGTCGATCAGCCTCAAATCAATTTGATTTATATCTCTCATAGATTGATTTCATTATCTGCGATGGCTGGCTCCGTCTAGCGTGATGGGGTGCAGGGACTTGCCGCGTCGGGGGATCATGGCTGAAATCCAGCTTCGCAATGTTGGGAAACGTTGGGGCGACTTTGTCGGCGTGGACAATTTCGATCTGACCATCGCCGACAAGGAATTCCTGGTGCTGCTGGGCCCGTCGGGCTGTGGCAAGACCACGACCATGCGCATGATCGCGGGGCTGGAAGACGCGACCGAGGGCGAGATCATCATCGACGGCCAGGTGGTCAACGACCTTGATGCCAAGAAACGGGATGTGGCGATGGTGTTCCAAAGCTACGCGCTTTACCCCAACAAAAATGTCTACGAAAATATCCGTTTCCCGCTGAAGGTGCGCAAGGTCGACCCGGCCACACATGACGCGCGCGTGCGGCGCGCCAGCGCAATGGTCGAACTGGACGATTTCCTGCACAGGCGACCGGCCGAGCTGTCGGGCGGGCAGCGACAACGGGTTGCGCTGGCCCGCGCCATCGTGCGCGAGCCCAATGTCTTCCTGATGGATGAACCGCTGTCCAACCTTGACGCCAAATTGCGCGTCTCGACCCGCGCGCAGATCAAGAACCTCAGCCACGAGCTGGCCGTCACCACGATTTATGTCACCCATGATCAGGTCGAGGCGATGACGCTGGCCGACCGCGTGGTGATCATGAAACAGGGCGTGGTCCAGCAGGTTGGCACCCCGGTCCAGATCTATGACCGCCCCGCGAACGCGTTTGTTGCCAGCTTTATCGGCAATCCCGCGATGAACCTGATCCAAGGCGAGGTGACAGGCGGCACCTTTCGCGCCGAACGGACAGAGATCGCGGGCCTGGCAGCGCAGGACGGCCCGGTCACGCTGGGCTTCCGGGCCGAAGATGCCCAGGTTGTGGACGGTGAAGGCCAGATGAATGCGCCGATCTACACGATCGAGCTTTTGGGCGATTCCACGATGGTCTCGGTTCGGATTGGCGGTGCGCTGGTGTCGGTCAAGGCCGCAAAGGGGTATCGCGCAGACATCGGGCAACCGGTCTCGATCAGCGTACCGGCCTCGCAATGCCATTTATTCTCAGCAACGACAGGAGATCGCATCCAGGCATGATGCGGCCCAGACCCCGCGCAAGCGGACCATAACCGGGTGCAAGTTTCGAAGGCGCACCCACAATAACAGGGAGAGACCTATGAATATGAAACATCTGGGGTGGGCGGGCGCGATGTCCGTTCTGATGGCAACAGCGTCCTATGCCGACGGCCACGCCGCCTGCGGGCCCGACGGCCAGTCGGTCCGCATCCTCGCCAGCGACTTCCCCGCGATCCACGCTGTCGCAGATGCAGCCGAAGCCGCCTGTGCATCGGGTGCCGCCGAGTTCACCCGCAACCACACAACCGAAGCGCGCCAGATCATGAACGCCGCGCTGACGCCGAACCCGGCGGAATACACCTCGGTCATCGTCGCGAACTCGACGCTGACCCAGTTGATGAACGATGGGCTGGTGCGCCCGCTGAACGATCTGGTCGAAAAATACGGGCAAAACATCCCCGACAACCTGAAAATCGACATCGACGGCAACGTGATGGCGATTGCCTTCATGGCAAACTCGCAGCACCTGTTCTCGCGCACCGACATCCTGGAACAGGCGGGTGTCAGTGGCGTCCCCGGCACGTATGACGAGGTGATCGCGGCGGCCAAGGCGATCCGCGATGCGGGCATCATGGAATACCCCATCGTCATGAACATGAAGACGGGATGGAACGTCGGCGAAAGCTTTAACCTCGCGTTCCTCGCGCATGGCGGCCAGTTCTTCAAACCCGGCACGGCCGAGCCGATGGTCAATGGTGAGGCTGGCGTCGCAGCGCTCAACACCCTGAAAGCACTGGTGGAATACGCCCATCCCGATCACCTGACGCAGGCCTCGAACGAGACACAGGCGCTGTGGGAAGCAGGCGAAGCTGCGCTGGGCATCATGTGGGGCTCGCGCGGTGCCGCCGTGCTGGACGATGAAGGATCAACCGAAGAGGTGACGTCGAACACCGTTCTGTCGGCGGCTCCGTCGGTCGAGCCGGGTGGCGTGCCGGGCGCAACCCTGTGGTGGGACGGTTTCACCATTTCGACCAACGTGTCCGACGCCGAGGCCGAGGCGACCTTTGCCGCGCTGGCCAGCGCGCTGACCCCTGAAATGGTCGCCGCAAACAACGACGACGCCGTCTGGTTGCTCGAAGGCTTCAAGCCCGGCGCCGCTGCCGCAGGCGTTTCGGCCACGGCACAGGGCGGTGCCGCGCCTTATCCGATGCTCCCGCAAATCGGCCTGCTGCACAATGCACTGGGTGCCGAATTGTCGGACTTCCTGCAAGGCAACGAAAGCGCCGAAAAGGCGCTGGCGGATGTCGAAGCGGCGTATGTCACCGCCGCCAAAGAGGCCGGGTTCCTTCAGTAAATACTGAAGGCAACCTGAGTGAGGGGGGCACGCCTTCGAAGGCCCCCCTCACAGTTTTCCGACCTGACCCGGGCCCACCGACATGAAGCATCGCACCTTTGTCTGGTTCATCCTGCCCTCGCTGGCAGCGATGACATTGTTCATCGCGCTGCCGATCGTGTCGGTGTTCATCCAGTCGCTGTTTGTGGGGCACGAACAGGTGCTGGTCGTGTCGAAAAGCTGCGGCCCCTTCGGATGCCAGGAATCGACCGCCGTTGACCTTGAGGCGACGGAGAAATTGCGCGAAGAGGCACCGCTGGGCCGGTTCAACGGGCTGGGAACATATCTGAACCGCTCACATCTGGCCTTTGCCGAAATCGGGGTCGCCTGGGCCGAGACTGACAGTTTTGGCGAGTTCTGGAAGGTCGTGGGTGATTTGCCGTTTTACCGCGCGCTGGCCTTCACGCTGACCTATACCGCGATTGTCACACCTATGGTGATCCTGTTGGGCCTGGCCATTGCCCTTGGCGTCAACGCGCTGCCAAAGCTGCTAAAGGGGCCGTCGATCTTTGTCTCGCTCTTGCCGTTTCTGGTCACCCCGCTGGTCGGCTCGCTGATCCTGTTCTGGATGGTGGATGGCGATGGCGTCATCGGGGCCACGATCCAGGTGCTGTTCAACGACCCGAACCTGAGCCTCAAGGCGTCCGCCACGCTGACATGGACGATGCTGATCGTCTACGGAATCTGGCACACCCTGCCCTTCAGCTTCATCACGTTTTACGCCGGTTTGCAGACGGTGCCAGATGACATCCTGGAAGCCGCCAAGGTCGACGGGGCCAGCAAGTGGGAGCGTACTGTACATGTTGTGGTGCCGCACCTGATGCCGCTGGTGTCCTTTGTCACGCTGATGCTGCTGATGGACAATTTCCGGGTGTTTGAACCCATCGTCAGTTTCTCTGCCGAAGCGCATGCGCGCTCGCTCAGCTGGATCATCTACAACGACCTGCGCGAAAGCGGGAACCCGCTATACGGTTCCGCTGGAGCCACATCTATGCTGACCATCATCGGCGTCGTGATCCTTTTGTCGCCAGTGCTGGTGCGGACCTGGCGCGACTTCAACCGCAAGGCACATTGAGATGGCGACCGCTTCCGAAACCCGTATGACGCCTGCCAAAGCCGTGTCCTTTGCGATGGTCGGTCTATGGCTGTTCATCGCTGCCTTCCCGTTCCTCTGGACCTTTTGGGGCAGCTTCAAGGTGCAGGCTGACTTTTTCTCCAAGGCGGATTGGACCAATGCGCTGTGGGGCACCCAGACGATTGCCGAAACAGGAAGCCCGTTTACCGGGCAGGGCTATTTCGGCGCTTGGGTGATCGAGGAGTTCTGGCAGAACGTCATCAATTCCGGGATCGTCGTGGTGTTCACCGTCATTATATCCCTGACCTTCGGCACCTTGGGCGGCTACGCGCTGGCACGGTCGGGCTTCCGCTACGCATTCTGGCTCCTGATCGCCGCGCTCGTATTCCGCGCCATGCCGCATATCACGCTGGTCTCGGGCTACCTGCTGCCGTTCTTCGAATGGAACATCTGGGGCCACCTGCCCACGACGATCATCGTGCTGGTGGCGATTAACCAGCCCTTTACGCTGTGGATGCTGCATTCGTTCTTTCTGAATATCCCCAAGGACATGGACGAAAGCGCGATGGTGGATGGCTGCACCCGGTTTCAGGCGTTCTGGCACGTCATCGTGCCCGTCATGTGGCCTGGCGTGATCACCACGGGGCTTTTCAGCTTCCTGCTGGCATACAACGACTTCACCGTGACCGCGATGCTGCTAAGCGCCGAGAACGAGACGATGATCCCTGCGATCAACTCGTTCCTTGGCACCACACAGGTTGAGGGCAAAGTGATGTACGCAGTTGCCGCAGTGGTTTCTGCGACGGCCCCGCTGTTTGTGCTGATCCTGTTCTTCCAGCGCCAGATCGTGTCGGGCCTGACAGCGGGAGCGGTGAAAGGATGAGCCGCCACGACGCGCACAAGGCGCGGATCGCGCCGCTGCGCGGGGCATTGCAGGAGCTTTTTGCGCCCGACGCCCGCATCCGCCCCGGCCACCCGTTCAAAGACATGGCTGGTCCCGATGCTTTGTGGGAGGTGGCTTGCGCGCTGCTTCGTCGGGCCATGCCCGACATGGAGCGTCCGGTGTTCATGCGTCACCACAAATACCGGCGCATCAAGGATGGCCTGATCCGGGAGAACTGGGTGATGGCCGATATCCTCGACATCTACCGCCAACTGGGCGTCGATGACCTTGCCCGTATGCAAGACATGACCGGAGGGTCCCGTGCAACTTGATACGCTCTCCCGCGAGCAGGTGACTGACCCGCACACGGCCAACAAGGCCCGCATTGCCCCCCTGCGCGAAGCGATGGCCAGCTTTGATCCTGCTCGCGTCCGCGCGGCCCTTGCGGACCTGCTGACCCCCGATGCCGTGGTCCACATGCCCCATCCCCTTGGTGACTTTACCGGGCCGGAGGCTTTTTATGGCGCCTGCTACGCCCCGCTGCTTGATGCCATGCCGGATCTCGAGCGCCGTGATTGGATCGTGATGGGTGGGCTCACCGAGCACGGAGATAACTGGATCGGATGCGGCGGCCATTACATGGGCACCTTCGTCGGGCCATGGCTCGACATCCCGCCCACCGGCCACCTGACGCATATGCGGTTCCACGAGTTCTACCGCTTCGTGGAAGGCCGCGTGGTCGAAATCCAATCGCTGTGGGACATTCCCGAGGTCATGATGCAGGCCGGTGCCTGGCCCATGGCCCCGTCGCTGGGGCTGGAGTTCTGCATCCCGGGCCCCGCGAGCAATGATGGTATCGTGCCCGGCCCCTGGGATCGCTCGCGCGCCACGCAGTCCTGCAACCAGATCGTCGAGATGTTGCAGTTCATGAAGAAGCATCCCAGCCAGGGCGGCCCCGAAGTGATGGAGATGTCCCGGTTTTGGAGTGACCGGGTAAATTGGTACGGGCCCGCCGGGATCGGCACCGCGCGGGGCATCGCCGGATTCAGAAACTGGCATCAGATCCCGTTCCTCAACGCGATGCCCGATCGCGGTCAATACGTGGACGAAATCACTTACCACTTCTTCGGCGACGGGAACTACGCGGCGGTCACCGGTTGGCCGAACATGATACAGACGGTGACCCACGACGGCTGGATGGGGATCGCGCCCTCGGGCAAGCGGATCACAATGAAATCACTCGACTTCTGGCGCATAGAAGCAGGCAAGATCCGCGAAAACTGGGTGATGGTCGATATCCTCGACGCCTATCGACAACTTGGCGTTGATGTCCTCGCCCGGATGCGCGAGTTCAACAAGGTTCGAGTGCAAGGCCGTCTCCCATTCCCGATCGGCGATATTTGACGGCCACGGCCACGATCGCGGCGAGGACAATACAAATGCACTGAACCTTGTGTTTAGGCGTTGGTCGCGCCGCAAAGGTCACCAAGATCAAACGCCTGTCAATAATCAGCGACAAACCTTACTGTTGGCCGACCTTTGTCCGCATAGCAGGTTGCAAACGCAGCATTGTTTGACCCAGGTCGAAGGTCCGCTTGGGGCCGTTTAAATGTTAACCCAAGTCGCGTCGGATTGGCTGGAGCGTACACAGGCATCGATGAATCGCACGCCGGTCGCGCCGTCTTGGACCAATGGCATGTCGAGCCATGTCACAGGGGTCTCTCGACCATCTGCTCGGGCCGCGACGGCCATCGCAAATTCGGTGTAGAGGTTGCCCCAGGCTTCGATGATACCTTCGGGGAAACCACGCGCGGTGCGCACCAGGCGTTCTGTACGGGATGAGAGCCCGTGTCCGTGACCGCGTGAGAGAACTTGGTCAGGCGCGCCGAAGCGGTTGAACTTCAGACGATCACAGTCTTCCAGGTCCCACTCCAAGCCACCTTCAGAGCCAAAGATGCGCAAGCGCAATCCGCCGCGGTTTCCCGGGGCCAACCGGGTTGCCATCAATGTGCCCGGCACATCGTTCGCATGGCGCGTCCAAGCGAAGAAGGTGTCCTCCAAGGGTTTCGGCGTGCCGCAGACGTGAAAGTCCGCGCGTACCTGCGTCAGAGGCAAATGGCTCACAAAGCTTGCGACGTGGGCAGCATGGGTGCCGATATCGCCTACGCAAGAAGTCTGGCCGGACTTCGCGGGGTCAAGTCGCCATTTGACGTGGGGCGCATCGCCTGAATCCTGAGGCGTCATCCAGTCTTGCATGAACTCGACATGGATTTGGTTGATCTTGCCAATGCCACCTTCAGCCACGATCTCGCGGGCCTGTCGGATCATCGGAAAACAAGACATGACGTAAGACACGCCAAAGACGCAGCCGGCCTGTTTGGCCAGCATGACAAGCGCGTCCGCCTCTTCGACCTCATTCACCAGCGGCTTGTCGCAGAGCACATTGATGCCCGCCTCAAGAAAGGCCTTGGCAGCGGTAAAGTGGACATGGTTGGGCGTGGTGATCATGACGGCGTCGACACCGTCCGGTCTGGCGGCCTCTGCTTGTGCCATCTCTCCGAACGATGGGTAGCACCTCTCTTCGGGCAAATGCCATTCGGTGGCGGCGGCCTTGGCGCGGGTTGGATCGGAAGAAAAAGCACCCGCGGCGATCTCCCACCGGTCGGTCATCCGTGCAGCGGTGGCTTGCATGCCGGATATTCGACCACCGCCGACTACGCCTAGCCGCAAGCGGCGCGCCAAGCGGGGAAACGGGCCATCGAAGTCAAATGTCTCAGGAAGCAAAGGCATGACTTAAAGCTCCGGTGGTGTTGCGCCTTCAGGCAGCATTTCGACGGCCATGAAGACAGAAGGTGTGATGGTCTCGAATTGGTGCCAAGGATAGTTGCCGTCCGCATCGTACATCGGTCGATGCGTTGTACCGGGCGCCATAGGTTCTTCGAGATAGAGCGTTTCGATGTCCCGTTTCCGGCATTGCTGCATTTTGCCAAAGCCAATGATCTGCGTGTGGACCTCTCGGAAACCCGGCACCGGGCAGAAGGCATGGTCTTTATGAAGCCCAACATTCAATGGCACGGAAGCAGAGTGATACAGCGTGAAGCCGAACTGTCCGACCCAGACTTTTGGTGACATATAGTGTTCGATGCCACGCAAGCGTTCCTCGCCACGCACCTCGAAGGCCGAGGGCCAGGCTTTGCGAATTTCAGCCATCAGTAATTCACCATCGGCATGGTCTGCATACCTCTCAACGATGACGGCATGGGAGACATCGCGCACTTCGGTGCCCTGCAGCACGGCCGATTGCAATTCGCCCAAGGTTTGTTCCCGCACGCGGATGGGATCGTCGGACAGGTTCAACACGATTGTTTTGCCTTTGATCTGGTAAGCCGCCTCTTCCTTCAAAATGCGCAGAGTGAAGAACGGGTCCCCAATGCTAAGCGTTTCGATACTCATGTCGGCACCTCCCAGTTCACGTTCAGCCCGGTCTCGGATGTCTCTGGCAGCATCGCCGGACGAGCGCATGTGCTTTGAATGTCTACGAACCGGCCCAGACAAGGGCTGTCGAGCATCCCTTGCATAACTTCGCACAGATGAAAGCCTAACGCTCCGCTGGCCCGAGGCTCTCGGTTGTCTTTCGCAGCGGCAGCAAGCTCGGCCAACCCGGCGCCGCGTGCATCAAAGTTGAGCCCATGGGTGTTCTCGGCAACTTCCCAGTTCTCGGGCGCAACAGGACGGGGGCGCATGGTCCACCGTGATGTCGCACGCGTGCGCAGCCAAACCTCGCCCTGAAAAATGTTGGCCCCATCGCCAGGATCGGGGTCGGGAATGCAAATCGTGCCTTCGGTTCCGTAAATTTCCAGCCGTGGCGTTTCGCTTTCCCAAACGTCGAAGCTGACCATCATTTGACCGAGAACACCGCTTTCGAATTCGATTAGACTTAAGCAATGGGTGTCGACCTCGACAGGCATCATCTCTCCGTGGCGAGGCCCATTTTCGATCATCCGTTCGGGAAATGTCTTTCGGGACATGCCAGCGACACGTGCAATTGGACCAAGGCAAAACACCATTGCGGCAAGATAGTAGGGACCCAGGTCCAGAAGCGGGCCGCCGCCTTTCGCATAGTAGAAGTCGGGGTTTGGATGATGCCGCTCAACCCCATGCGTTGGCACAAAGGCCGCAACACCCGTGGGCGCGCCGATCGCGTTCTGGTCCAGAAGCTTGCGAACGGTCTGCCACCGCCCGCCAAAGAACGTATCCGGCGCACAACCAACGCAAAGCCCCTTAGACCGCGCAAGGTCCAAAATCCGACGTCCGTCGCTCAGCTCTGTCACAAAGGGCTTTTCCGAATAGACATGTTTGCCCGCCTCAAGCGCAGCCAGGCTAATCCTGGCATGTGCCGCCGGGATCGTCAGATTGAGTATGGCGTCAATTTCAGGGTCGGCCAGGATCTGGTCCGGCTCCGCAACCATTGGCACCTTAAACTCCGTAGCCTTCGCGCGGCTTTCCTCCCGATTCAAACTGCCGCAGGCGACGATCTCGAGTCCGTCAAACTTGCTACAATTTTCAAGGTAGATATTGCTGATACGGCCTGTTCCGATTAGGCCGACCCGGAAAGATTTCGAGCCATCACTCATGCGCGCCCGTCATAAAAGTTGTAGTCGCCTACGTTTTTGAGCTTTTGGCAAAGAAAAGGGAAGTCGGTTTCGGCGCGCAGGGAACTTTGACGAGACCAGCCCTCGTCTCTGATCCGAACGTCTGGAATGCGGGCTGCAGTCGCAGCATGTTTACTGATGGGTGGAAGGCAGCCTAGGGCCCATTGTCCGGTTCGCAGTTTGCGCTTTGAATGTCTGCAAGCCCGAGCTTAACGCTTAGATTTCAGAGCTGCACTGTAGGGCGGTTACGTCTGCAAATGCCGTTAAAAATTACGGTTAGCTCAAGAAACCTTGATTTCTAGTCATTAGCTATCCGAAGTTTGGTTTCTTAAGAACTGATGCGGCCTTTTCCGAGGCACTTAGTGCGCTCATTTTTAATATGAATAGTATCATACCTCCAAACCCTGACAGATTTGCGCAAGAAAACTTGTACTGCGAACAGGGATATCCCACTTTTCACGCAATCGAGGTTTTCGGACAAAACGGCGCCGTCGAGGGCAAGGTGTTAGTATGGGTAGAGAGAAAAACGAAGACGTCGCGGGAAGACCCACCGATGGAGGCCCCGTACGTTTGCAAGCCATGAAATGGACCCAAACGAGGGCTTTCTTTGATAAGTGTAGAAAAGCTCTCGCAGAACAAACCGTCCTCAGTCGCGACAGCATTGATCTGGCATTCGACTCAGACTTCGAAGTCGATTTTGAGGCCGCGCCCAGAAGGTTGTGGGCCTATTGGCGCGAAGAAACCAAGGCTTGGGAGGAGATTGCCGCACACTTGGGAAAAGCGGTTGAAGAAATTAAGAAGCTGAGCCCGCCTGCCAAAGCCGCCAGTCAACACGTGATTTAAGGGCTCGAAGAGCGCCATACTGGCGCGAAAGCGGCCGCAGATACCGCGCGCCGCTTTGCAGACCTTTGCTCTGCCAGCCACGGCAACCCGCAGGCAGACGTTGTGGCCCGCGCTGTTGCACGTGCATTTGCAATCGACGAGCTGGAGGTCACGTTCGGGCGTGTGCCAGACTCCACGGAGCCCTCAACAGATTTTGGTCGGACGGTTCAGGCTGCGATGGGCATCTTCCGACCGGAGGGCAACAAGGGCCAGATCGCGGATTGGAATGCTCCGGCCAAGAACGCTTGGGACTAAGTGAAAGTTAACCCGCAGAAATAATCGACCTTCGATTTTGACGGCAGGTGTGCGGTTCAGCGACATGGGAGCGGTTTAAAGAGAGGCGAACCGCATGCCCCATTCCAACACTTTGGCTCCGCTTGATCTGATCCATCTCCCCCCTTCTCGGGTTGTACCGGACCCGAATACCGCGCGGGAATACTCGCCTGGTAAGATGCGCAGGATGCGCGCGTCGATCCGCGAGTTCGGATTGCTGCAGCCCATCCTAATCGATGAAGATGATGTGATGATTGCCGGGAATGCCCGGCTGGCGGCAGCACTGGACCTCGGGATGCCCGAGGTGCCTTGTGTACGTATCTTGCATCTCAGCCCTCCCGAGGGTCGGGCCTACGCCATTGCCGACAACAAGATTGCCGAGCTTGGGACCTGGAATGAAGCCAAACTTGGAGAAGAGCTGCGCTTTCTGGCCGAGCAGGAATTGTCCTTCGACCTTGAGGTCCTTGGCTTTGAGACCGCCGAACTGGACTTCATTATATTGGGCGACTGACGTGCCCCTAGTTTTCTAGACACCTGCCTTTTCGAGTTTGAGCTGTCTTTCTTCGAAGTCAACGGGCGACAGCATGCCGTTGTTTGTGTGCTTGCGCTTGGTGTTATAGAACGGCTCAATGTATTCAAACACATC
>NZ_JBRBVB010000002.1:0-672409 GCF_052825805.1 Pseudaestuariivita sp.
CTCGCGTATTCTGTCTCGTGATCCAAGGCCATCCGCACCGCTCGCGCGCGCAATTCGTCTGGATAACGTGTTCCGTACTTCGTCTTTCCCATGACCCAGTATCCCTACTTCTGGGTCTCCGGCAAACAAGGGGCGGTTCACAGCGATTGAACGCCGTTGTTAGTGGTTTGGCAGGACGGCAACGGCAAACGAGCAACCAGAATGTCAGGCTCCGTGTTCGGCCGATGGCAGATGGAGTTCGAAGCAGCTTCCGCCCAACTTGCTAGTCGCAAGGGTCAACTCGCCGCCGAGAAGCCGTGCGCGGCGGCGCGCGAGATGAAGACCGATGCCGCGGCGTCCCGTGGCTTTGGGCTCGAACAGGGTCTGCAGGGTCTTCGGATCGATACCCGGGCCTTCATCGTCGATGGATATTCCCAACCGGCCCGGACCAATTGGCGCGGCGCTGAGACAGATGTTGGAGCCGTCGGGACTGTGCTGGATCGCGTTGTCGAGGAGCACGTCGAGGATGTCGATCACGTCCTCGCCATTGCGCAGCGACAAAGACGGCGCCACCGCCAGCTTCACGGCAATCCGCTTTTCCTTGAGCGCCAACACATGAGCGGCCTTGGCTTGCTCGAGAACCCGGCGCACTTGCGTCGTCTCGCGGTCACCGCCCAGATAATCCCGGCTGCCGTCTAAAAGTGACCCGATCCGCGCGGACAGGTCCTCATTCGTCGCAATTGCCGCCTTCAGCGCTTGGCGCATCTGATGGCGGTCTGCGTCCGCAGTGTCGAGCATGTGCAGCAGCGTCTTTTGCATGCCCGAGATCGCCTGGATGGGGCTTTGCAGATCGTGCACGGCAAGCGTTGTGACTTCATCCCTTTCGCCGAGCAGAAAGCGTATCCGGTGCGTGCGGCGCTCGAGCCGATCTTCGAGGTCGGTCCGGTCCGCACGCAGATGCCGGTCACGGTCCCACGCGACGCACATCGCTGCCGCAAGAAGGCCAAGCGCGGGCGCCACTGACGTGTCGGGTTGCACGAGCGGCATGACGGCGCCGAGGCCGGCAAGCCCGGGCAAAATCCGTGGTGCGAGCTGCGTGCAGATCAGCGCGGCAAACAGGCTGCACCCTGCAAGCATCGGCACTGCGATCGACAAGGGCAGCAGAAAGCACAGACCACAAAGCGCGCCCGAAGCGCATGCCGCCACCTCGGCGAGCCTCGGTCTGTCGCGCTCGAGTATCGCTGGAAGAGCGAGTCCCCAAAAAGCCCAGGACGAATAGAGCCCGCCCAAACCGGACACAATCGCAATCGCCACTTTGATGGCGAGGCTTCGGTTCATGAAGTATTGCTCAAAGATCGCGCCAGAAGGGCAATGAGCTCCCGGCTCGTGGCGCAGTGCAGCTTTGTCCGCAGGTTGTCGCGGTGTATCGCGGCGGTCTTTTTCGAGATGCCGAATGCCTCGGCAATGTCGCCCATGCTCTGACCCTGCGCGAGCCTGCGGCCGACCTGGCTTTCGCGTGGGGTCAAAATGACACCTTCGACGACCACCGGCGTGTCGAGGTCGGCCGACACGCTCACAGGCGCGCGGTCTTGCCTGAGGATCGCTCTGATCCGCGCGGCCAGGTCATGCGGTGAGGTCGACTTGGAGATATAACCATCTGCGCCGGCTGCGCGGCACCTCTCGGCGAAGCTCTCTTCGGGGAGAGAGGAGAACGCGACAAGGCGGCTCTCGGGGGCGTGTTCGCGGTATTGCGTCAGGTACTCGAGGTCCAGATCGCCATCAATGACGAGGTCCGACACGATGACGTCGGGTTTCAGGTCGTCGAGCCGTTCCAGCGCCGCGTCATGGTTGAGGGCTGTTCCGACCAGCTCGAAATCCTCGCTGAGCGAGAAGCCGAGCCGCAGCCCGGCCTCGACAATCGGGTGGTCATCGACCAGGAAAACTCGGATCGGCGCGTCAGGCATGGACTATCTCCCACCAAAGTGTGCGGCCATTGAGGGCCGCGGATCAAGTCATGCCCGTGCATTTTCCCAGGCACGATAGGTGTTTGACCTATGGGGCGCGGCAGCCGGGCAGCGTAGCCTGCGGATATGGCCGTGCCGGAGGTTATCTTTGTGACGCAAACATCTTTGAGCCAGCCTCTCGGCACGGGCCTTTTTCGCGAGTACAAACCGCGATGGCACGATCTGCGGTTTTGGACCTGTGCGATAGCTAACTTGCGCGCAGCGATACCCGGGATGCACCAGCTTTGCGCCTGGGCGAAGGCTCTTGATGCGGGGCCGGCCTTGCGGCGCCGGGCAGACACATGGGCTTACCCTTTAAATTTTGGGAGGCGGTTTTTGGCGCTTGGCGGCCTGTGGCTTGCCGCAGACGGTGCGCAAGCGCCGCTGTCGCCCATGCGCCCGACTGTCGTCCCATTGGTGTGGCCGTGAACTCTGCCGGTTTCAGGGCTGTGCAGCGCGGCGCTCATATGTGCACGTCTCTGGCCACTCTCCCCACGGGCCGGGACAAAGTGCCAGGCGGATCGGTTGCAAACCTCGTGTCCCGAGGTCGCGACCGGTCCGTCACCTGGAATATGACGCGCCGCGTCTTGCACAGTCTCTTTTGGAGCCCATCGCGGATGCAGGACACCAATCCGTGCCTGACGTCGATAAGGGCGCAGCTGCCGTCCCGCCTTATGCTTGGCGCGGCAGCGCTTGCATCTCTGACCGTCGAAGCCGCCTGTCGCGGTTGCTTGCGCGCTCCGGGCACAAGGCGACATGACAATCGGATCGCCTGATGCGGACCAGACCGCCCCCTCCCAGTGCCACGACGCCCCTGCCGCGGTTTCCGCACCGGGGTATGTTTGTTTTTGACAGGATGTTAACATGACCAGCCTTGTCTCCTCCATCGTCGTCAGCGTGCATCCCACGGTGCCCCAGATGGATCTGGCGCGGACCGCGCTCGACCGCTTTTCGGCAGTGAACGGGTTTTCCCCCAGCGCGACGGGCCGGCTTCAAATCGTGCTCGATGAGCTCTTGAGCAACATCGTCCACCACGGATTCGAGCCGCCGGTCGAGACCGCGGAACGTGTGCTGGTCGCCATGCGCATCAAGGCGGGCGTCGTCACCTTGACGTTCACCGATCTGGGCAAGCCGTTTGATCCGACACAGGGCCATCCCATCCCGCAAGATGCGCGGCCGCGGATCGGGGGGCGCGGCCTCGAGATGGTTCAAAGCCTCACGGACACGCTCACCTACCGGCGATCCGAAGGGCGCAACATCACCAAGGCCACCAAGGCCATAAGCCTCAGACAAGATGGAAGTCAGACCATGATTCAGGGACTAGAAATCGAAGAAACCCGCGAGGGCGACACGGCGCGCGTGTCGCTCGAAGGACGGATCGACAGCGGGAACGCAGGGCAATTGACCGAGCATCTGACAGCGCTTGTCTCGGCTGGTCACAAGAAGATCACGCTTGATCTGGCCAAGCTCAAATACCTGACCAGCGCGGGCTTTCGGACTTTGCTTTTGGTGAGCGATGCGGCGGAGGAGGCGGGCGGCACTTTGCATCTGGCGAACTTGACCGAAGAGGTGCGCGAGCTCTTTGATCTCAGCGGTCTCTCCCGCGCTTTTGTCATCAGCTAGGTTTTCCAAGTCCCACAAAAAAGCGCCGCCGCAGAAAGTCCTGCGGCGGCGCTTTTATTCGTGACTAGGCCAGGTCTTTGAGCCGCGTCACGTCTGGCGGCGTTTGAAGGGTCTTTCGGAGCATATCCAGCGACCAGAAGATGCGCTCGGCCATGACGGTCATCTTGACCAGCCGCATCCGCTCGGTCCGGTCTTCGACCACATGGTGGGTCAGATAGGCGCGGCGGACCTCGCCGAGGACATCGCTCCGGTCACCCACCATCGACTGCAGTCGCGCCATGTCGCGGCTGTGTCCTTCGACAAAGGCGCTGCTGGCGGTGACAACTGTCGTCTGCAGAGCTGTGCGCAAGAGCGAGGTGAACCGGGCCATGCCGTCTGACGCCGAGCCTGCCTTGATTGCCTTGGCATATTCCTCCATCGTCTCGCGCAAGGAGCTGAGAATGCGCTGCCTGAAGACGATCCTGTTGAGTGCGTCGAACTGCTCGGGCGTGAGCGGCTCGTGTCCCAAATCCTCGAGATAATAGTCGATTTCCGTCGACAAGTTCACAAAGGAGTCGACCAGGGTGGCAACGCTATGCGCGCTGCCTGCACCGTCCGAGGCTTCAAAGAAGACTTCGAGGTACGAGATCAACCTGTCCTGCTCGCTTTGCGCGGCGGCAGTGGCAGCAGGCACGTCGGAGACCGGCGTTGTCAGGATATAGACGGGCTTTGCGTCACGTTCGGCCTGCGTGGCAGGCGCAACCCAGGCAAGGAAGCGCTCGGTCGAGGGGAGCACAAAGAGGAGCGCGCAGATGGGCGCACAAAGAACGAGGTAGAGAAACGCCATTTGTGCGGCCAGATCCTCGGTCAGGAATTCGAGTAAAGCCTTGACCAGTGGCACGCCGTACCCAACTTCGATCGCCCAAAGCACGACAAAAAGCGCGGTGCCAAAGATGTTGGTCGAGATGATCTGCAAAAGCGCGATCTGGCGGACGGTGCCGCGCAAGTTGATGCCCAACATGTATGTGACGACACCGGACCCCCCATTGGCGCCGTAGATCACGAGGATGGTTTGGTCGAGGGTGAGGATGCCCGCCGCGCCGAGGCTGCTGGCCAGGATGGTCACCGCCGACACGGACTGCGCCAAAATGCACATGCCCGCGCCGATCAGGAACATCAGGACGTAAGAGCTCCTGCTTTCGGCAAGCGTTTCGGCCATCCAGGGCTGTTCCACAAGCGGCGCCGCATTCGACTGAATGAAGCCGATCCCAAGGAACAGAAGCCCCAACCCAAAGAGCCCATGCGCTATGGGGCGGAGCCAGTCCTTGTTCACGAGCGTCATGATGATGCCCGAGACGCCGAGCACGAGCAGAACGGTCACTTCGAGGTCGATCGTTGACAGGAAGACCAACAGCGATGAGCCGACGTTGGCGCCAGCCAGCAAGGGAATGGCGGCGCGCATCGTCAATATGCCGGCCGTCAGCATGCCGACCGTGATAAAGACGACGGCCGCCAGGCTCTGCGCCATGCCGCCCACAAGTGTTCCCCAGAAAAAACCGAGTGCGGGGTGGCGTGTGTAGGATTGCACGGCCTGCCTGAGCCTGCGTCCCGAGAGCTTTTTCAGATTTTCGGTCAGCGTCCAGACACCGACGAAAAAGAGACCGAATCCAGCGAGCATTCCCGCCGTCGTTGAGGCCAACATGCAAATTCTCCGCGTGATAAAAGTGACGTCAATCTGCGTCCGCGGAGCGGTTTTCAGGAATAGGTTCCCAACCTAGAACCAGCAAAGTGATGTCATCAAATTGCTTGGTCTGACCGACGAACGTATCGAGCGCGGTTTCGATTTTGCGGATGAGCTTGGGAAGAGGCGCGTGCGCGGCGGTGCCAATCGCCGACTTGAGCTTGGGCAGGCCAAAGAAAACCCCGGAGCTGTTTTCCGCCTCGGTGACGCCGTCCGTATAGAGCACCAGACGTTCCTTCGGTGTGAGCCGGATGGCGCCGGTTGCATAGGTCGCTGACGCTTTGACGCCGAGCGGCAGGTCAGGAAGGTCGCGCGTGATTTGGACGATGTCACCCGTGCCAGTGCCAGTGCCAGTCCCAGTGCGGAGCGGGCTCATATGCCCCGCGTTGGCAAACGTGACCTCGCCGGTGCGGGTGTCCAGGATGCCGAGGAAGACCGTCACGAACATCCGGGTCGAGTTGTTCCGGCAAAGCTCCTGATTGACCTGGGCCAACACGTTTGACGGCGTTGGCACTTTGCCAGACACAGCCGTCGATTGCTGCGCGGCAAACCTGAGCAAACTCACCGTGCGCGACATCAACAGCGCGGAGGCCGTGCCCTTGTCAGACACGTCCCCGATAAAGAAGAGCACCCGGTGATCATTCAGCGCCAGGCTCTCGAAGAAGTCTCCACCCACCTCGCGCGCAGGGGTCATGCGTCCAATGCTGCTGGCCGGGCCGATGCGCTGCACCTGACCTTCGCTCGCCACCATCGACAGCTGCAATTGCCTGGCGGCGTCGAGCTCGTTGGCAAGCCGGTCGAGGTTGGAGGCCAGGCGTTCGCGGGTGTCCGACAAAGCGCGGTTGCGATCCTCGAGAAGTGCGTTCGCGTGGGTCAAGTCTTCCGTGGTGCGATCGAGGAGTTCGAAAACCGACGCCAGCTCGCCGACTTCGTCCTGGCCGTAGCCTTGGCCGGGTGTCGCCACGTTCGCGGCAACCTTAACGGTGCCAAACCGCGCCCGCGCGAGGCTTCGTGCGTCGGTTGTGAGCCGCCGGATCGGCGCCGTGACCCGGCCGGTGAAATAGAGCGTGCCGGCGAACCCCAGCAAGATCGCACCGACACCCAAGATGGCAGCCTGAGTAACGAACGATCGGATCGGCCCGCCGATGTCAGACAAAGGCGCCACACCCATCACGAAGAGGGCGCTCCTTTCCACGGGCTGCACCTCGGTCATGGCAAAGTCGTCCGTCAGTTCCGACTGGGCGAAGAAGTCCTGCGACGAGGGCGCGAGACGCCGATCTAGGTCCGGGCTTTGGTCTCCGAATGGGCTGCCCCGCGAGCCGAGGAGCGACACGAACCCGGATGCGCTCGGCGCGGCATCCGCCAGCAGCACCTCATGCATCACCTCGGGATCGAGGATCAGAAGGATGTAGATGCCCTCGAGGGGCTGACCATCATCCACCGCCTGCTCGCGCAAAGCGATAAATCGGCGATTGTCGCCAATCGCGCGGACGATCTGGCGCGCGGGCATGTCCTCGCTGGTCAAGGTGACGTAAGACATCGCCTCGGATAGCACCCGGTTCCGCCCGGAGAGCGCAAAGATCGGCACACGGTCTTCGACCACGATGATGTCGTAGATCCACGGCTCACGCTCGGCATAGCCGTTGAGGTAGGTGGCCAGGCCAGGCATGAAGACCGCGCGCAACCCCGGATCACGCGCAACCGCAAGAAGCAGGGAATCGTTCGCCCAAAGCGCCGTTGTCCGCGCCCGCGCATCCAAGAAGTCACCGACCGTCCGCGCACTTTGCGCCGTGATCTGGGCAAGCTGCGCACGCGTTTGGGTCTCGAGCACCTCGGACGCGCGGCGCGCGATAAGTGTTGTCAGTGCGGCCACGACCAAAGCCAGGATCACCACGATCCACACGATCAGCCGCAGGCGCAGAGACATGTTGAATGCGGCGACGGCTGTCTTCTCAGTCGCCATCGGTCGTGCCTAGCCCGGACGTTCCGGGATCGGAGGAGAGCGAACCGACAAGTGCCTCGAAACCGTTGATGCTCACACCCAGGTATTCGATCCAGGCCCGGTTGATGGTGGACCGCCCCTGATCGCGCTGTGCGGCAAAGAAACGCGCCAGCGCCTGTTGCAGCTCAACGCTGTCCTTCGACACGCCCCAACCGAGCTCCTGCACCGGTCCGACAGTGAACGCGGGGAGCAAGCTGCTCTCCTCGACGCGTGCGGTCAGGACCGCGATGTCCGCATCCGTAATCGAAAAGTCGACACTCCTGTCTGCCACCATCTCCAACGCCCCGCGGCCGCCCAGGGGCACCAGCTCAACCGGATCCTGCGCGAAGACATCGAGGTTTCGCGCCATGAGCCAGCTTTCAAAGGACGAGCCGGGCACCACGGCCGTTCGCTTTCCCGCAAAATGCGCCACGCGGCTGAACCGATCACGATCGTCTTCGTGGATCACGGCAATCATATGGCTCGAGAACAGAGGCACGATCTCCATCATCTTAAGCCGCCACGGCAACCGCGCGAGATTGGACGGCAGCACGTCGCACGTGCCATCCGCCAAGAGACGCGGAACGTAGGTGTCCCCCATGCGCACGGCACCGCCCGCATCCTCGAACTGGCTCTGCCAGGGGTGCATCGACGGGTCCAAGGTCACGCCAAGCGCCTTTGCAAACGCGCGCGCCTGTTCGACATGCAGACCTGAAAATCTGCAGTCTTCGGTGCAGCCAGCCGGGGCCACGCTGGCAAAGCTCGGGTGGATGGGAGCAAAACAGGCGCGCAAGGTCCCGCGCGCCTGGATCTCCTGCAAGGTGCCTGAAAAGGCCGTCGACGCAAGCACCAGGCTTGCCAGCGACCAGATCAGCGCCTTCATTGTATGCTGCTGACCAGGCGCACGAACTCGCTGAAGCGCATGCCGTAATAGGCTTGCCAAACGGCGTTCAGGTCCGAGTTCGGCTCAGCTGTCTGACCCTCGAAAAAGGACTTGATCAGATCGCCCATCTCCGTGTCGCCTTTGCGGTACCCCCAGCATCCCGTGTTGGTGTCGCCGACGGCAAAGGCCGCGACCGAGTTTTTGGAGACGTGCCGGGTCTGGTAGAGCGCATCGAGCACGGACACGACAGTGAAATCGACGTCCTTTTGGTCGACGGCAGGGATGGTGTCCTTGTAGTCCCGGAAATGGATCGTCGCAGGATTGTCGCTCCAAATCCCTGCGTTCTGATCCTCGACCCAGTCGTGCAGATACATGCTCCGCTCGACGGCCACCGACAATCCGGCAAGGTCCTCGGGTCCCGAGAAGTCTCCCACCCGGTCGCGATGCGTCACCACCATCATGCGGGAGGGCAGGAAACACTCCATATCCATCTTTTTGAGCCGCCACTCGAGCGGCACCATCACCGCGCCGATCATGTCGCACTGCTCTGCCTCCATGGCGCGGGGCGTGTAGGAGGCGTCTTTGACCGTCTCGCCATCGGCGTTGTGAAAAAGCGAGTCCCAACTTTGGACGTAGTATTCGGGCGTCACATCGATGCTGTCTGCGAACGTTTCGACCAGATCGCCAATGATGCCTTCGTACTGGCAATAGCCCGTGCATCCTTCCGGGATAACTTCACCGTCGGGCGGATTGGCCGTTGGAACGCAAGCGCGCAATACGCCGGAGTTGAGGATTTCTTCCAGTGGGCGTGCCGTTGCCGTGTTTGCAGCGATGATGGCGGCCACGACAAGCGCGGAAAATCTGAAGGTCCGAGTGGTCATGTTGCCTCGCGAGAAAGGTGGTAAGATCAATGGGTCAAAGCTTTGCCCAGAAACCGGCACGAGAAAATAGGTAAACAACCTAGTTTAATCGGCTGCACACTTTTTGCGCGTGGGGCCGTGGCCCATTCGGCCGGCGTTGGCAGTGCGCAAATGAATAAATATTCAACTTTTTTAGGAACTTAAGAAAGGGTCGCTACTTTGGTGCTTCGGGGGCGTGCTGAGATCACAGTTATATTCCAACACATGATTCACTCATAATACTATGTCTTTTGACGTATTATATGACCTCGCACCAACGTGTTGTGGCGCCCCACGCATCGCTGAAGTTCAACCTTGGGATGACGGACCGCACCGATGACCATCGCCCCGCTATCCGGGCCGCAGCAAACGGACCCTCCCACCCTGCGCGTTGGTGGGGTGGTCGGACTGGGTGCGTTGCTGCGGCCTGTGCACGCTAACGGACGTCACGTGCCGGCGGCGATCCCATGGCGCTTTGGAGTTCCGGACTTAACGGCCTGCACCGATCCGGCTGGGACGGGGCAATCCCCGCAACATCGTTGAAAGAAATGGCTAGGTTCTACAAAGCCGGGGCCTTGCCAAAAGGCGGGCTTCCTTGCATTTCGCGTTTTTTGGCTATTATCCAAATTTCTTGACGCTCGGGTGTCAAAGTCGGTAGGTTTTGTTTGCCGCGCGTATCTTTCGAAAGAAACCGGTGTAAAGATGGGACGTTCACGCATTCGGAATATGGAAGAGTTCGCGGCCGTGAGCGGGATATCGCGGCCGACGGTCTCGAAGTATTTCAACGATCCCGACAGCGTGCGCGCAACGACGCGGGCCAAGATCGAAGACGCGCTCAAGCGGCACGATTATCAGCCGAACGTCTTTGCGATGAACCAAAACAGGCGCACGACCAAGAATATTGGGATCGTGGTGCCGAACCTGGCTGACCCTTTCTTTTCCGAGATCGGCCGGCGTGTGGAGCTTGCCTGCATCGATGCCGGGTTCAGCCCCATTCTGCTCAGCTCCCACGGCAAGCCGAGCATGGAGCGCGAGAACCTGCAGTCCCTGCGGGCGTTGAAACCGGCGGGCATCCTGCTGGCGCCGTTCGGCCGCATCTCCGATGCGAAGGCGGTGGAAGAGATCGACGACGATTTTCCGCTCGTGCTCTTCGATGCCAACATCAGGGATGTCGGCCAGGCGTTCGTCGGCACAAACAACGATCAAAGCGTTGATTTGATGGTGGAATACCTGTGTCGGAGCGGGGAGCCGCCCTGCTTTTTCGAAGTCGAGGCGGCCAAGAACCCGAATGCCAACAAGCGGCGCCACGCCTACCTGGAAAGCATGGAGCGGCATGGGCAGGAGCCGCACATCTATCAGGCCAAGGGCGACGGCTGGAACTTTGAGGAGATCGGCAGCGCGGAGGGCGGGCGCCTTCTCGCGAGCAAGGCGTTCAAGACGAACACCATTCTTTGCAGCAACGATCGCCTGGCCATCGGGCTTCTGTCGGCTGCGTTTCAGCAGGGGCTCAAGGTCGGCCACGGCGCGGAGTGCGACATCCGCATCGCAGGGCATGACGACCACCCCTTTTCGCGGTTCACCTGTCCGCCGCTGACGACGATCGCGCAGGATTACGAGGCGATTGCGACTCGCGCGGTGAGCGAGCTTTTCAGTTTGCTCGACGAAGGGGCGGAGAGTTCCGACAAGTCCGAAACCATGTTCGATGGCCGACTTGTGATGCGGGATTCGGCATAAATCGTTGATATACAGTGGCATGCAAAAATATTTACGCGCGCAAATTTAGAATTGACTTCGCGTTGTCGACCACGGTAGCGTCACCTCAATCACCAAGCTAGGAGGAATTGGGGATGAAAATCAGAAATGCGCTTCTCGGTGCAACCGCACTGACACTGGCCGGCACCGTGGGTGCCTTGGCCGATGGTCACGCCAAGGAGCTGACCATCGCGATCGTGAACAACGGTCACATGATCAACATGCAGAAGGTCGCGGAAGCCTACACCGAGGAGACCGGCGTCGCGCTCAACTGGGTGTCGCTCGAAGAAGGCGTGCTGCGCGAGCAGGTTACGTCCGACACGGCCACCGGTGGCGGCCAGTACGACATCATCAACATCGGCATGCAGGAAGCGCCCATCTGGGGTGCGGCCGGCTGGATCGAACCGCTCGAGTTCGGCGCCGAGTACGACATGGACGACATCCTGCCGGCGATCCGCGCAGGTCTGTCGCACGAGGGCACCATGTACGCCGCGCCGTTCTACGGTGAATCGTCGATGGTCATGTACCGCAAGGACCTCATGGATGCCGCTGGCGTATCGATCGCGGACAATGACAGCTGGGAGAACGTGAAAGCCGCGGCGGCTGCCGTGCACGACCCGGACAACGGCGTCTACGGCGCGTGCCTGCGCGGCAAGCCGGGCTGGGGCGACAACATGGCGTTTGTCACCACCATGGTGAACTCGTTCGGCGGTGCCTGGTTCGACGCGGACTTCAAGCCGACCATCGACAGCGACGAATGGCGCGAGGCCATCAACTTCTACGTCGACCTGCTGGGCAACTACGGCCCTCCGGGCTCGGAAGGCAACTCGTTCAACGAGATCCTCGCGCTTTACAACGAAGGCAAGTGCGGCCTCTGGATCGACGCGACCATCGCGGCATCCTTCCTCGAGGTTGACGGCGTCGCCTATGCGCAGTCGCCGAACGCGGGCAACCCGGTTGGTGCGAACTGGCTCTGGGCGTGGGCCATGGCGGTTCCGTCGGGCACCGAGAACACCGACGAAGCAAAAGCCTTCATCGAGTGGGCAACCTCCAAAGAGTACGTGCAAGCCGTGGCAGCACACCCCGACTTTGGCTGGGGCTCGGTTCCGACCGGTCAGCGCGCATCGACCTACGCGATCCCCGAGTTCCAGGAAGTGGCCGGTTTCGCCGCAGCCGAAATGGCCGCCATCGAATCCGCAGCACCCGAAGCGACCGATCTGAAGCCCTACGTCGGTGTCCAGTTCGCCGCGATCCCGGAATTCCCGGAAGTCGGCTCCGCGGTTGCGCAAGAGATCGCCGCGGCTCTGTCCGGTGCGAAATCCGTGGACGAAGCGCTGGCCGCCTCCCAAGCAGCAGCTGAATCGATCATGGAAGAGGCAGGCTACTGATCGCCTGACCTGAGTGGAGGGCCCGGTTCCGATCGGGCCTTCCCACCCGGAGTTTAAGGCACATCCGGCGTTCAGACCGCCATCCGTGCCGAACACCCAAACTCATAAAAACCGAAAACAACTCAACGCATTGCGAGCATTGCGCGTCGCGAGGGGGGCTAAGTCATGTCCAGTCGAAAGCTACCACGTCTGCTTCAGTCACCGGCGGTTATCCTGCTGCTGATCTGGATGATCGTCCCGCTGTCGATGACGCTTTATTTCTCGTTCATTCGTTATGTTCTTAACTCGCTGCGTCGCCCTGAATGGACAACGCCTTCGCTCAGCAACTGGCGCGGGTTTGGCAACTACGAGTTCGTTCTGAAGTCGAAGGACTTTCTCTTTGCCATCCAGAACAGCCTGCTCATCGTTGGCAGCATCCTCTTTCTGACCGTCATTCTCGGCGTTCTGATCGCCGTGCTGATCAACAAGAGCTTCCCGGGGCAGGGGATCGTGCGGGTTCTGCTGATCTCGCCCTTTTTCGTGATGCCGGCGGTGAATGCAGTGCTCTGGATCAACATGATCCTCGACCCCGTGCTGGGTCTTCAGGGGATCGCGGTCGAGGGGATCAACGCCTGGATCGCGGGGCTCAAGGACGCGCCTTTGGTGGGCTGGTTCTTCTCGCTCTGGCCGACGCTTGAGCCGATCTCCTTCCGCGCGACGCAGACTTCGGCCTATGCGGTGATCATCATGGTCACCTGGCAGTGGACGCCCTTTGCGGTGCTGATCTTCATGACCTCGCTGCAATCCGAAGACCAGCAGCAGAAGGAGGCGGCCATCCTCGACGGCGCCAGCGCCTGGTCGCAGTTCCGGTTCCTGACATTGCCGCACCTCGGACGGCCCATCGCGATCGTGGTGATGATCCAGGCGATCTTTCACCTCTCGCTTTATGCCGAGATCGAGATCGTCAGCCGCGGGAACGGCAACAAAAACCTGCCGTATCTGATCGGTGAGTTTGCCAACAACAACATCGGCGCGGCATCTGCCACGGGTATCTTTGCTGTCATCCTCGCCAACATCGTCGCCATCTTCCTTCTGCGGATGGTCGGCAAGACACTGATGGAGTAACCCAGCCATGGCTATCGTTGCACAACAGTCCAAGTATGGAAAAACGGGTCGCACGATTTTGGCCTGGGTTGTCGGGCTGCTCTTCTTCTTCCCGATCTTCTGGCTGGTGCTGACCAGCTTCAAGACAGACGCGGATGCGGTGAAGCCGGAGTTCCTCTTCTTCTTCACGCCGACGCTCGACAATTACCTGAACATGACCGAGAATTACGACTATTGGCGCTTTGCGACCAACTCGGTCATCACGGCGGTCTTTGCCACCATCTTTGCCCTCGCAGTCGGCATTCCTTGCGCCTACGCCATGGCGTTCAATCCTACGCGGCGCACCAAGGACGTGCTGATGTGGATGCTGTCGACCAAGATGCTGCCGGCGGCGGCTGTGCTCTACCCGATGACCTTCCTGACCAAGAGCCTTGGTCTCTTCGACACGCACTTTCTGATCATCGTCGTGTTGATGCTGATCAATCTGCCGATCGTGATCTGGATGCTCTTCACCTACTTCAAGGAGATCCCCAAGGAGATCATCGAGGCCGGACAGATGGACGGTGTGAACACCTGGGGCGAGATCCGCGAGATCCTCATCCCGCTGGCCTGGGGCGGCATCGCCTCGACGGCGCTCCTGTGTTTCATCTTCTGCTGGAACGAAGCCTACTGGACCGTGCGTCTGACGACGACGGAGGCCGCGACCCTGTCGAAACTCATCGAAGGCAACCGCGCGCCCGAGGGGCTTTTCTTCGGACGCCTGTCCGCCGTCTCTGCAGCCGCCGTCGGCCCGATCATCGTTCTGGGCTGGTTCTGCCAAAAACAACTCGTCCAAGGTCTCACCTTCGGTGCGGTCAAGTAACTCTGGGAAAAGGACAAGATCATGGGACGCATCGTTCTCGAACAAGTCACCAAGAGCTTTGGTGAAACGCAGGTCATCCCGCCCCTGGACCTGACCATCGAAGATGGCGAGTTCGCGGTCTTTGTCGGCCCTTCGGGATGTGGCAAGTCCACGCTCCTGCGGGTGATCGCGGGGCTTGAAGACGCCACCACGGGCCGCGTCATCATCGACGGCGAGGATGTCACCGAAGTCTCGCCTTCCAAACGCGGGCTGGCGATGGTGTTCCAGACCTACGCGCTTTACCCGCACATGACCGTGCGCAAGAACATCGCCTTTCCGATGCGCATGGCGGGCATGAGCGAGGAAGAGCAGGAGAAGCGGATCACCGCTGCGGCCAAGTCGCTGAACCTCACGGACTATCTCGACCGCAAACCCGGTCAGCTCTCTGGTGGGCAACGTCAGCGGGTGGCCATTGGCCGTGCGATTGTCCGCGACCCGTCGGCCTTCCTCTTTGACGAGCCTCTTTCGAACCTCGATGCGGCGCTCCGCGTGGGCATGCGTCTCGAGATCACCGAGATGCACGAGCGGATGAAGACGACGATGATCTACGTCACGCACGACCAGGTCGAAGCCATGACCATGGCCAACAAGATCGTCGTGCTCCAGGCCGGCGTGATCGAGCAGGTCGGCAGCCCGCTCGAGCTTTACCATCGCCCGCGCAACAAGTTTGTCGCGGGCTTCATCGGCTCGCCCAAGATGAACCTGATCGAAGGCGCAGAGGCGGAAAAGCACGGCGCGCACACCATCGGCATCCGTCCCGAACACACGGCTGTGTCGAGCACCGACGGGCTGTGGCAAGGGACGGTGGGTGTCGCCGAACACCTCGGCTCCGACACCTTCATCCACATTCACGGGATCGAAGGATGTGATCCGATCACCGTCCGGGCCGCAGGTGGCGTCGACTTCAAGCATGGCGACACGGTCTTCTTGACGCCGGACATGGCGCAACTGCACAAGTTCGACGCTCAGGGCCTACGGATCGAATGATGCAGTTGGCTGGCAAAACAGCTTTGATCACAGGCGCCGCCCGGGGGATCGGGCGGGCCTTTGCGGCCGCGTATGTGCGCGAGGGTGCGCAGGTCGCCATCGCGGACATCGACATGGACCGCGGAGCCGAGACGGCCCGGGAGCTTGGCACGGCAGCGCGGGCCGTGCGCATGGATGTCACCGACCAGGCAAGCATCGACGCGGCGGTCGCCGAGACCGTGGAGGCTTTCGGAAAGATCGACATTCTCATCAACAACGCGGCGCTCTTCACGGCGGCGCCCATCGTCGAGATCGACCGGGCGGACTACGCGCGCGTCTTCGACATCAACGTGGCAGGCACGCTTTTTACGATGCAGGCAGTTGCCCGGCACATGATCGACCGCGGAGAGGGCGGGACGATCATCAACATGGCAAGCCAGGCCGGGCGACGCGGTGAGCCGCTGGTGGCGGTCTATTGCGCCACCAAGGCCGCCGTCATCAGTCTGACCCAATCGGCGGGGCTCGATCTCATCAAACACGGGATCAACGTGAACGCCATCTCGCCCGGCGTTGTGGACGGCGAGCACTGGGATGGCGTCGATGCCTTCTTTGCCAAATACGAAAACAAGGCCCCGGGCCAGAAAAAGCGCGAAGTCGGCGCCGGCGTGCCCTTCGGGCGCATGGGCACACCCGATGACCTGACGGGGCTCGCCGTCTTTCTCGCCACGGGTGCGGCGCGCTACATCGTGGCGCAAACCTACAATGTGGATGGTGGACAATGGATGAGTTGATCTCGCTTTCGAACGCGCTGCTTTCAGAGCTGACCGTTGGGCATCCACAATACGACCGGACAGCTTTGACGCCGGGGATCGTGCACATCGGCGTGGGCAACTTTCACCGTGCGCACCAAGCGTGGTACCTGCACCGGCTGATGCAGGCGGGCGATGCGCTCGACTGGGCCATCATCGGCGCGGGCGTGCGCCCCTATGATGCGGCCATGCGGGACAAGCTTCTGGCGCAGGATTGCCTGACGACCCTGATCGAGCTCGATCCCAAAGCAGTGTCCGCCGAGGTGACAGGCGCGATGACGGGCTACCTGCCCATCGAGGAGGGCAACGCGTCGCTCATCGCGCAGATGGCCGATCCGGCGATCCGTATCGTCTCGTTGACCGTCACCGAAAGCGGGTATTTCGTCGACCCGGTCACCAAGGGCTTTGCCGCCGGCCATCCCGACCTGATCCATGATGCAGCACACCCCGAGGCTCCGAAGACGGCGTTTGGCGCCATGATCGCCGCGCTGCGCATACGCCGGGATGCCGGCCATGGGCCCTTCACCGCGCTCAGCTGCGACAACCTGCAAGGCAATGGCGATATCCTGCGCCAAACGGTGGTGTCGCTCGCGGGCATGTCCGACCCGGAGCTTGCGGGCTGGATCGACGCGCACGTGACCTTTCCGAACTCGATGGTGGACTGCATCGTGCCCGCCACGGGACCAACCGAGCGCGCGCTCGCAACGGAGTTTGGCATTTCCGACCCTTGCGTCGTCACGCACGAGACCTTCCGCCAATGGGTGATCGAGGATCACTTTTGCGCCGGGCGTCCCGACTGGGACAGGATCGGCGCGACCTTCTCGGCAGACGTGCACGCCTACGAGACGATGAAGATCCGCATCCTCAACGCCGGCCACCAGGTGATCGCGAACGCCGGCGAGGTCCTCGGTCTGAAGACCATCGCCGACTGCATGGCGCACCCGGGGATCATGGCGCTCTTCAACAAGGTCGAACACGAAGAGATCGCGCCAACCGTGGCGCCGGTGCCGGGCAAGACGCCCGCCGCCTATGTGGACCTGATCGAGGCGCGCTTTTCCAACCCCCGGATCGTTGACACCACGCGCCGCGTCGCCTTTGACGGCTCGGCGCGGCACACCGGATTTGTCCTGCCCATCGTGCGCGACCAGCTTGCCGCGGGCAGGTCTGCCGAGGGGCTGGCGCTTGTCGAGGCGCTCTGGGCGCGCATGTGCGCAGGTGTGCGCGAGGACGGCAGCACCATTGAGCCGAACGACCCGATCTGGGACAGCCTCCAGGCCGCTGCGCTCGAGGCCAGGGACCGCCCCATGGCCTGGCTCGAGCAGGACAGGATCTACGGCGATCTCGCCGAGGCTGCGCCCTTTGCGACGGCCTTTTGCACATGGTTGTCCGTGATCTGGCGCGAGGGGTGCGAGGCGGCGCTGAATGGCTACGCGGGCCGGGTTCTTGCCGAAGCACGCATAAGCTGAGGCGCCTAAGGCGGAGCCTGTCTCAGGTCGCGACCGGCGCCCTGCGGCTGCGCCAGGCGTGCAGCGCCAGCGCGGCCACGCTCAAGGCGGCGGCTGCCAGCCAGAGGCTCTCGACGCGGGACAGGAGCAGAACCGCCAGACCCAGCCGTGCCATGATCTCCCAAGCTGCAAGGCGCCGACGGTCGAACGCGGCCATGGCCGAGGAGACGAGGTAGAGCGCCAGCGCCAGACGCCCCAGCAAAAGCGCGAGCGCCCCCAGCCGAAGCGCGCCGTCATAGCCCGGCAGGTAGGCTCCGGCGCTTGATCGTGGATCGAGCACGGCCTCCGGGATCAGGAGCAGTTCGGGATGGAAGGCAAAGACGAAGGGCACCACGAACATCACGATCCCGGACTTGACGGCGGAAAACCCGGTGGCCATGGGCTCGGCCTTGGTGATCGAAGCGGCGGCAAACGCCGCCAGCGCGACGGGCGGTGTGATGGCGCTCGCGACGGCAAAGTAGAAGATGAACATGTGCGCCGTGAAAAGTGACAGCCCGAGGCCAGCCAGTACGGGGCTCATCAAAAGTGCCGCGTTGATATAGGCGGGCACGGCAGGCATCCCCATGCCGAGCAGGACGGCGAGCAGCATGGTCAGCAGCAGCGCGATGAACTGCGACAGGGACGAGCCACCACTTCCAAGGTTAAGGCTGTTGAGCCATGCCAGCACGTCGAGCGACAGGAACACGGGCAGTCCTGTAAAAGACAGGCAAAAGTCAATGATCGAGACCGCCAGAAACATCAGGTAAAGCGTAGCAATCAACCCGCCTGCCTCCGCCAGCGCGTCGACGATCTTGCGCGGCGTTGAACGGATTTCCGGGTCCAGAAACAAAAGAGCGAGCAGCAGCATGACGGCCCACCAGCCGGCGGCGCCTGCCGAGCCGGAGGCGTTCTGGACCGTCGTCAGGAACCAGCTGAGGCTTTGAACGCTGCAAGCGCCGTCCGAAAATGTGCGCTCCGCCCCCAAGACGCCGCCCAAAAGGCCGCAACCGACGGCGTCCTTGGGGATCAAAAGCAGCGTCAGGATCAAAAGGATCGGGCCGAACACCATCGTCAGATTGAGGTAGTCCTGCCGGTCGAGGATCATGTCCTCGGTCAGGGTGCCGATCGCGGTGATGTTCTGCTTGCGCGACTGGAAGACCGCCGACAGGAACAGGCAAAAGAAATAGGCCAGCGCCGGGATCAGCGCCGCCACGATCACGCTCGAGTAAGGGACGGAAGTAAGTGACGCGAGCACGAAGGCGGCCACTCCCATCACCGGCGGCATGATCGACCCGCCGGAGGAGGCGGCAGCCTCCACCCCGCCGGCGAAAACCTTGGAAAAACCGCGCTTGACCATCATCGGGATCGTCAGAACTCCGGTCGACAGCACGTTCACGATCGGCCCGCCCGAGATCGTCCCGAACATCGCGGAAGAGACGATGGCGGCATGTGCCGGCCCGCCGCGCAAGTGGCGCGTCCAGCGGAACGCCAGCTTGATCAGGGACCGCCCGCCGGCGGAACTGCCAAAGAGTGCGCCAAGGACGAGGTACGGAAAGATCGTGTTCAGCACGATGTCCATGAACCGGCCCAGAAGGCCCGAGGCGTTGTTGACCAGCACGTCGTGCACACGGGGGCGTCCGTCCGACAAGAGGCGCGGCTCACCGGCGAGCTTGGTCACCAGGTACTTGTTGATGTCCTCCGCGCCGTAGACGTACCAGACCAGCACCGTCAGGATCGTGTAGCTGGCGATCAGGATCGCGACGATGACCAGCGGCAGGCCCCAGACCTTGACGTTGTAGGCCAGGAACACGACCACCGCGAGGCCGACGATCAGCACCAGCCAGCCGCCCGTGGTGTTCACGCATTGCGGATCGTCCACCGTCTCGGGCGCGGGCAGACCGAGGCTGGCGTTGAACTCCGCCGCCGCCGCGAGGCTCTGCGCGATCAGACGCGCGCGGTCGCCGTTGAGCCGGTCGATGAGGCAGACGGACTCGATCTCGATCAGGTAGGTGAGCGCGATGGTGGCCGCCATGACCACAAGCGCGATGTCGAGCGCGAGGCCAAAGGCCCGCCGCGCCGGCGCCTTTTCCCGCCAGTCGCGCCACATCGAGTGCCGCAGCACCACGACGCTCATCATCAGGGCAAAGACCGCCGGATAAAACCATTCCGTCGGGAACTTGCGCAGCGTCAGCCCAGCATCTCCGAAGAGGCCGCCCACCAGCGCGTCATAACCGGGAATGCCCGGTGTGGAGTTGAGCAGTCCCACCACGACCAGCAACAGCGAGAGCGTGTAAAGCGCAGCGCGTGCCAGGCTCCTGGGGCGTTGGTCTTGGGTTGATATGTCGGACATCCCGCGCCTCGTCACCGCATGGAAACAGACCGGCACGCACCACAGGCACGCGCCGGTCGTCAGGCCCTGAAGCGGGCCTTCAGGTCACGCGATCACTTGGCGCAATCGGGCAGCGTGTAGCCTGCCTCTTCCCATGCGGCGACCGCGCCAGGATGGTATTTCATCGGGTTGTTGCCGCACATGTCGGTCAGCGCCATGTCGGTCTCCCCGTGCCAGGCCGAGGCCATGAACGAAGACTTGGCGTGATAGATCGACTCGATGTTCTCGATAAAGGCCGCCGTCAGGCCCTTGGCCGTGTCGAAATCCATGTTCACGTTCACGATGTCCCCGCCCACGGTGCCGGGACCGCGGAACGTGCCGTCCTCGGATACCACCGTCACGTTGTCGCCGTAGCCCATGTCCGCAACCGGCATCGAAAAGGCGACCGTACCGGGAAGGCCCGCGATGTTGGCAAAGGCGTCGCTTTCAAAGACGTCCTTCGGCATGGAGAACACCGTCATGTCGCCCGAGGACACCGCCGCGGAAATGCGCGAGTCCGGGAAGGATTGCGGCAGCACGAACGCGTCGGCCGAGCCGTCCTGGATCGTCTTGACCGCCTGTCCCCAGTTGACCTGCACGCCGGTGTAGCCCGTGCCTTCGTCGAGGCCGGTGATCGTCTTGATCAGCAGCCGCGCATTGGTGAGCGCCGCGCCGCGCGGCGGGCCGTTAAAGATGGTCTTGCCCTCGAGCCCGTCCCAGCCGCTGATGTTCGAGCTGTCGTAGGCGTAGAGCCCCTGCACCGAGATGCGGTACGTGTAGAGAACGGCGAGGTTGCTTGCGAGCGCACTGCCGTCTTCCTTGCCGAGCTTGGCGTAGGGGCCGACGCCGCGCGACATCAGGAAGGGCAGGATAAACGGCGCCGCCGCGATGTCCGACTTGCCCTCGGCGACGTTCTGTACCGAATTGGTCAGCGTTTGCCCGGAGGTCACCTGGATGTCCGCCACGCCCGCCTGCGCCGCCGCCTCGGAGAGCGAAATGATCGAAATGCCGGGCGTTGTGTTGGGTGCTGCCGTCTCGGCGGTTAAAAGACCCTGCGCGAACGCACTTGTCCCCAAACACGCTGCTGCGGCAAACGCCGCCAAAGCCGATGGTCTCATGGTATCTCCTCCCAGATGATACTGTGTTGTTTTTACTTGCGTCTTTGGCCGTGACAGGACCTTTGGGACCTGCTTAACTCTCCCACACGGCCAAAAAATCGATATTTTTGGTTCTGACATTAGTAGCCAGATCGGGACATCGCGCAATGCCGGAGTTAAAGCTATTCGTTGCCCCCAACACGTGCGCGCGGGTGCCGACCATCGCGCTCGAAGAGATCGGCGTTTCGTTCGAGACCGAGCTGATCCGCACTGCGGCCGGCCAGCAGACCTCGCCCGAGTTCCTTGCGATCAACCCCAAGGGAAAGGTCCCGACACTTTTGATCGACGGCGCACCTCTTACGGAGAATGTCGCAATCCTACGGTGGCTGGCGGCGAGCTATCCCGAAGCAAAGCTGCTGCCCGAGCCTCTGGACGCGCTGGAAGCAGCGCGGCAGACGGCGGATCTGGCCTTCTTTGCCGGCACGGTGCACCCGGTCGTCACGCGCATCGCCATGCCGATGAAGATGATCCCCGACGCTGCGCAATCGTTTGAAACGGTGCGTCCCAAGGGCACCGAGGACATGCGCAAGATCATGGCGATGATCGACGCGCGGCTAGAGGACGGGCCCTGGTGGTATGGCGCTGAGTGGTCCGTGGTGGACGGCTACCTCTTCTGGGTCTGGTCGCGCATCACCGGCGTCGGGTTCGACGGCAGCGACTTTGCCCACATCACCCGCCACTTCGCGCTGAGCCAGGAACGCCCGGCGGTGCAGCGCGCCATGGCGCGCGAGGCGCGCAACATCGAAACGCTCGAGGCCGAGGGCCTCTACATGGCGCCCCGGTAACGGACCGGCGGGAGGATTTGCGATGAACGTTCTGTGGATCATGGCCGACCAACTGCGCTGGGATTACCTCAGCTGCTACGGCGCCACCCATATCGACACGCCCAATATCGACCGGCTTGCCGCCAAGGGCGTGCGGTTTGACCGGGCCTATGTGCAATCGCCGATCTGCGGACCCAGCCGCATGAGCTTTTACACCGGGCGCTACGTGCGCAGTCACGGCGCGACTTGGAACGGGTTCCCCCTGCGCGTCGGCGAGCCAACCATGGGTGATCACCTGCGCGATCTCGGCGTGACGAGCACGCTGGTCGGCAAGACGCACATGCGCCCCGATCTCGAAGGCATGGCCCGACTTGGCCTCGATCCCGAAAGCGAGATTGGCGCGCGGGTCAGCGAATGCGGATTCGAGGTCTTTGTCCGCGACGACGGCACCAATGCTGCCATCGACAAGAACCGGCACGCCGAAGACTACGAGGCGTATCTGCGCGCGCACGGCATGGGCGGAGAGACCCCGTGGGAGGAATGGGCCAACACCGCCATCGCGCCCGATGGGTCAAAGAAATCCGGCTGGCTCCTCGAGACCGCGCCTCTGCCTGCCCGCGTGCCAAAGGAGCATTCGGAGACAGCCTGGCTCACCACCCGCGGAATCGAGTTCATCGAGGCGCAAGGCGACGCGCCCTGGCTCTGTCATTTGAGCTATATCAAGCCGCACTGGCCATACTTGGCGCCCGCGCCCTACAACGACATGTACTCCGCCTCCGATCTGCCTCCCGTGAATCGGCGGGAGGGCGAGCACAGTCACCCGCTGATGCGTGAATGGACCAAAACGCGGATTTGCGAGAGTTTTTCGCGGGACGAGGTAAGGGACATCGTGGCGCCGGTCTATATGGGTCTGATCAAGGAACTCGACGACCAGATGGGCCGGCTCTTCGACTACCTCGAGTCCAGCGGGCGGATGCAGGATACGATGGTGGTCTTCTGCTCCGATCACGGCGACAATATGGGTGATCACTGGATGGGGGAGAAGGATCTCTTTTACGATTGCTCCGCACGCATCCCGCTGATCGTCTACGACCCTCGGGCAGAGGCGGACGCCACACGCGGCACCGCGACGGACAAGCTGATCGAGGGGATCGACCTTGCCCCGACCTTTCAAGAGCTGATAGGCGGTTCGGCACTCCCGCATATCTACGAGGGCAGGGCGCTGACGCCGCTTTTGCACGGGCAAGACACCGAATGGCGGGATCACTGCATCTCGGAATACGACTACGCCACGCGCGACGCCCGCCGGCCGCTCGGGGTGGACCAAAGCGACGCACGGCTGGTGATGGTGTTCGACGGGCGCTGGAAATATATCCACGCCGAGACGATGCGCCCGATGCTCTTCGACCTCGAGACCGACCCGGAGGAGCTGCACGATCTCGGCGACAGCGACGCGCACCGAGCCGAGCTCGACCGCCTGCGCGATTTGCACTTCGCCTGGGCGCGCAAGCACCACAACCGGATCACCCGCACGCCCGAGATGATCGAGCGGATGACCACCGGTAGGGAGCCTCCGGGCATCTACATCGCCTACCTCGATCAGGAGGAATTGGAGGCGGCCGGCCTGACCATGCCGCCGCACCTGACCGAGCCTTTGCCCTAACCGGCGTTTTAGATTTTGGCGGGCAGCAAGTCGTTCAAGAGACGGTCGAGGCAGCCGCGCATCTCGCCTGCGGTGCTTGCCGTTGCCGCGACATAGAAGTCCGGGCGGATGAGGACATAGGCCACGCCATCGGCGCGCCATTCCGCATAGGTATCATCGAGCGCTGTCACATCCGCCGGGCCAGCGTCAGACCCAATCCTGAACGCCCTGCCGCCGAGCCGCTCCCAAGCCTCCGACTGGTCCGGCGTCAACAGGTCGCCTAAGGGCGCGTCCAGCCCCAGCAGCATCCATCCCTGACCGACCGCCTGATCGAACCGGTCCTCGCGGCCCTCGAACCGCACCCGGCCCTGAGGTGACAATGCACCCGCGTCCGGCGTCTCGGCGCACCAAAGGCCCGGCCCGAGCTTGACGAGGTCACCCGTGATCGGCTCGAAATCGCGTGCGGCCAGATCGGCCTTCATCCGCGCGTCGCGCGCCTCGGCCTTTTGGGGATCGGCGATGCAAATGATGTCGCCGAGGTCCTGGCTGAACTGGATATAGTGTTTGGCATGGGCGATGCGCTCGCTCTCGTAGCTTTGCAGGACCTGCGGGCCGAGCGTGCCGTCCAGCATCCCGCGCAGCCGCCAGGCAAGCGCCACCGCATCGCGAAGCCCTGCGCACATGCCTTCGCCCGCGAAGGGCGGCATCAGGTGCGCAGCGTCCCCGGCGATCATGCAGCGCCCCGCCACCCAAGCTTTGGTCCAGCGTGCCTGAAACCGGTAGACCGCGCTGCGCTCGAGCTCCGCGTTGTTTGGCGTCAGCCCCCAAGGTTCCAAAAGGCGCCACGCCGCTTCTGGTTCGGAAATCTCAGCGTTGCTCTCCCCCTGCAGCACCATGAACTCCCACCGCCGCCGGCCCGGCCCTCCGGGCACGATGGTCGTCGGGCGCTTGGGATCGCACAGCTGCCACTGGGCTGGCGAGACGGTGAAGCCCGGCTCCGGGATCATGTCGAGGATCAGCCAATCGAAGAAGTAGCCCTTGTCGATGGTCTCGAGCCCCAGCGCCTCGCGCACAAAGCTGTTCGCCCCATCGGCACCTACGAGGTACTGGGCGGTCACCGTTTGGCTCATTTGCCCGGTGGCAGTATCCCGCAGCGTGAGCGAAACGCCCGTGTCATCCTTTTCGAGCTCAGTCGCGGTCCAGCCGCGCGCCAGATGGATGTTCGGCAGTGCCTCGGCCATCTCGATCAGGCGCGCCTCGAGCTGGGGTTGGTTAAACCAGTAAGTTACGTGCCAGCCGCAGGGTGCGAGGCTCTCCCAGTCGACGATCTGCAGATCCTCGAGCGCGGCGTTCTTCCAATAGTAGAGCTCCCGGTGGTTCTCGAAGGCCGGGTCAAGGTCCACGTCGATGTCCAGCGTTGCAAGGATACGCGCCACTTCGGCGTCCATCGTGACCGCGCGCGGGCGGTCATACACCTCCGGCCACTTGTCATAGATCGCAACAGAGATGCCGTGCCGCCCCAGAAGGATCGCGAGCATCAAACCTACGGGCCCTGCGCCCACGATTGCGACCTCGGCTTGGCGCTGCTCGGGCGGCGCGGCCGCGACGTTTTGCGCCGTCATGCTATCTCACCCAAGGGAAGCGGACTGCCCGGAAAGCGCCACCGACAGGGAGAGGCTGCCCTCGTTGACCAGCCATTTGCGGATCTCGAATGACCGCGCTCCGGTGGCGTGCATCGGGTCCGCTTCTGCCACTGCTCGGGCCGCCTCGAGACTTTCGGCACGGTAGATGATCATCCCTTGCGCCTGCATTTCTTTGCCTGAAAGGTCGGAGACGGGACCGGCCAGAAAGAGCGTGCCGGCCGCCTCCATCTGCTTTTGGTAGGCCAGATGGTCGGGCAGGGTGGCCTTGACCAGCTCCATGTCCGCGTTTGGCGTCGAGTGCACGACATAAAGCTCCATCGCGAGCGCGCCGCGCGATTTCGCTTCGGCTTTGTAGGTCTCCCACGCAGGCATCTGCCACCTCCTTTGCTACGCCCGCGATGCTATTGACGGGCGCGATGGGGTCAAACAAAAAATCGATTTTATTGGACAGAGATCAAAAATAACGATTATCTGACGCGGACCGCGGGGGAGGGAGAACACCGTGACCGAGACGATGGAGGGCTTGCGTCGCAAGGCGCAAGAGGCGGTGACGTCGCTGCGAGGGCGGATCGAGGCGTTGGGCGCCGACGAGATCGCATTGATCTTGTCCGAGGCCCGATCGCACTATGCCTGGACCGACAAACAGGTGCCGGATGCGCTGCTGCGCGAGGTCTACGACCTCACCCGCATGGGGCCGACCAGCATGAACAGCTGCCCCGCGCGGTTTTTGTTCGTGCGCTCCGAGGAGGGCAAGGCGCGGCTCGCCAAGTCGCTCAAATCCGCCAACGTGCTAAAGGTGCTGGGCGCGCCCGTGACGGCCATCATCGCCTACGATCTGGCGTTTTGGGAGAAGCTGCCGCAGCTCTTCCCGCACGAAGACCGCCGGCCGATGTTCGAGGGCAAGGCGCAGCATATCGAGACTACGGCGTTCCGCAATTCTACCCTGCAAGGCGCCTATTTCATGGTCGCCGCGCGTGCGCTGGGGCTCGATGTCGGAGCCATCTCGGGGTTCGACAATGCGGTGGTCGATGCCGAGTTTTTTGACGGCACCCCGCTCAAATCGAACTTCCTGTGCAACGTGGGATACGCCGACGAGAGCGCGCTGTTCCAGCGTCTGCCGCGGTTCGAGTTTGGCGACGTCTGCGAGATCGTCTGAGGGGGAGGGGCGATGGCGATGCGTGCAAAGACTTCGGTGACGCTGTCGGCAAAGGCCAGCTGCCCGACCCACGCGCGTGCCGAGGTCTCGGTCCGGGACCTGATGCAGGTTATCGACGAGCCGGAGGCGCGCGGCGGCACGAACCAGGGCTTCACGCCCACCGATACCGCGCTCAGCGCATTGATCGGGTGCACCAACATCATCGGCCACAAATGCGCGCAAAAGCTCGGGATCGACATCGGACATCTGTCGATCTCTGCCGAGTGCACGTTCAACCGGCTGGGCGTGACGCTTGCCGAAGAGATCGACGTGCCGTTCGAGGCGATCACGCTGAGTGTGGTGGCGGACGGGTCTGCCTCGACTGATGAGCTTGCGCGGGTCGCCGCTGAAGTCGCCAAATACTGTCCTCTCTCCAAGCTCTTTCGCGAGGCGGGCACCGATATTCAAGAGGACTGGCGCAAAGCCAGCGACACCTAAACCGGGAGGAAACCCATGACTTTCACACGGCGTATGGCGCTGGCCGCGGGGCTGGCACTTGGGGGCCTTGGCGCGCTTGGTGGTGCGGCGACAGCGCAAGAAACGATCCGCATGACGGCGATCGACGGCTATCCGGCTCGGGCGATGTGGGTGCAGGAGTTCACCAACTTCTTTATTCCGCGCGTGAACGAGGAGCTGGCCAAGTCGGGCAATTACAAGATCGACTGGATGGAGGCCTACGGGGGTCAGATCGTCAAGCCGCGCGGCGTGCTCGAAGGGATCAAGCTGGGCCTCGGCGACATCGGCATTGTCACGACGATCTTCCACAACTCGGCGTTGCCGTCGCAAGGCATCTCGGCTGTGACGCCGTTTGTCGCCGCAGACGCGCGTGTCGTGGCCAAGGCGGTGGACGAGATCGCCAAAGAATTCCCGCAGATGGCCGCGGAGCTCGCCGCCGAGAACCAGGTCTATCTCGCCACGGGCGTTGTGCTCGACACGTATCAGATGTTCTCCAAGACGCCGATCAACTCGCTTGCGGACCTCGAAGGGCTCAAGGTGGCGGGCGCGGGCTACAACTTGCGCTATCTCGAAGGCATTCCCGGTGCAGCGGGCGTGCGCGGCGGCCTGCCGAACTTCTACAACATGCTGCAAACCGGCGTCGTCGATGCTGCGATGCTGTGGCCGGAGGCGGCCAAGACCTTCAAGATCGCCGAAGTCGCGCCCTACATGCTGCGCGCTGATTTGGGTGCGGTGAACTCCAAGACGGTCACGGTGAACGCGGACGTCTGGGCGGGCCTGCCCGATGAGGTCAAGGACGTGCTGCAGGCTGTCGCGATCGAGTACCGCGACCACGTTGCGGGCGTTGCCATGGACCGGGCAGCGGCCTCGCTGCAAGCCTACAAGGACGGCGGCGGCACGGTGGTTGAGATGACCGCCGAAGAGCGCCAGGCCTGGGCAGATGCCATGCCGAACATCGCGGTGTCCTGGGCGGCGGAGATCGACCGCGCGGGCGGTCCCGGCTCGGCGATGCTGGCCGCCTATATGGGCAAGCTCAAAGACGCGGGCATGACGCCGCTGCGCGACTGGTCGGCTGAACTCAGCAACTGATCCAGACGCAAGGGGCAGGACAGATGGTGATCGCAACACTGCGTAGAATAAGACGCTGGGTGGAGGCGGTCGCCATCATTGCCAACGTCAGCGGGGCGTTTGTCCTGCTGGCGCTGGTCTTTATCATGAATGTCGATGTGATCGCGCGGGGCGTCTTCAGCGCGCCCTTCCGCGGCGTGGTCGAGATCGTGATCTTTGCCTTGGTGCTGATCGTCTTTCTGCAATTGCCGGACGTGGTGCGGACCGGGCGCCTGACCCGCTCGGACGGGTTTCCCGGCCTCATGCGCGCGCGCAGGCCGCGTGTCGGCGACGCGCTGGAGCGGACGATCCAGGCGATCTCCTGCCTCTTCATGGCGATGATCGTCTGGACGGTTTGGCCGGAGTTTGTCGAGGCCTTCGAGAGCTGCCACTTCTTTACCCCGCCCGAATTCGGCGCGCCGCCCACGGGCGAGATCTGGACCGACTTCAAGGCGGCGCTGCTCCGGTGCGACTACTTCGGCACGCCCGGCATCCTGACGGTGCCGTGGTGGCCGGCGCGGCTCGCCATCGCCTTTGGCTGCGCCTGGGCGGGCATCCTCTTTTTCTTCCGCGCGATGCTGGGCAATGCCGAGCCCGGTCCGATGTCCGAAGGCGAGGTCTGAGCCATGAGCCCGGTTGAAATCGGCATGATCTCGGTCGCGGCCATCGTGACGCTGGTCTACCTCGGTCTCTACATTCCCATCGCGCTGGGACTTGTGTCCTTCGTGTCGATCTGGGTGATGTCGGGCAAGTCAATCCTGGCGTTCAACTTTCTCAAGGTCGCCGTGGGTGACGGGGTCACCGAATACGAGTTCGCGACCATTCCGTTGTTCACGTTGATGGGGCTTTTGGTGTCCAAGGCGGGCCTCGGGCGCGACATCTACGAAGTGATGAATTCGGCGTTCCGGCGTGTGCTGGCGGGGATCGGCATGGCGACGGTGGGCGCGAACGCCGTCTTTGCCGCGATCACCGGCTCTTCAATTGCGTCGGCCAGCGTGTTCACCAAGATTTCCGTGCCGGAGATGCTGAACTTTCGCTACAACCGCCGCTTTGCGGTGGGGGTTGTGGCGGGCTCTTCTGTGCTGGGCATGATCATCCCGCCGTCCGCGATGCTGATCATCTACTCCTTCGTGGCCGAGCAATCGGTGGGCCACATGTTCCTGGCGGGCATCATTCCCGGGCTCATCCTGACGGCGGCCTATATCGCCGCGATCTACCTGATGGCACGTTTCTGGCCGTCCTACATTGGGCGCGACATCCGCGTCGATGACAGCGCCGCGATGAGTTGGGGCGAGATGGCGGCCAAGGCGTGGCCGGTGGTCGCGCTGATCGTGATGGTGCTGGGCGGCATCTACACCGGCTGGCTTACTCCGGTCGAGGCGGGCGCGGCGGGCGCCTCGCTGGCGCTGATCGTCGCTCTGGTGCGCCGCTCGATCGACTGGAGCGGCTTCTGGTCGGCGCTGGTCGAGACCGGGCATATCACCGCCGCGATCCTGCTCCTGATCACCATGGCGTCCTTCTACAGCCGGATGCTCGGGTATGCCGGTCTGCCGAACGAGCTCGACCAGCTCTTGCAGGACTGGGACCTGTCGTTCTTTCAGATCATGGTGATCTATGTGCTGCTGATGCTGGTGCTGGGCACGCTTCTCGACACCGCCTCGATCATCCTGATCGTCGTGCCACTCTTCATCACGCTGATCGAGGGGATGAACCTCAGCCTCATCTGGTTCGGGATCGTCACGGTGATCGGCGCGGAGATCGGCCTTTTGACGCCGCCCCTCGGGATCTCCTGCTTTGTGATCAAGAGCACGCTCAACCGGGCAGATATCAGCCTCAAGGACGTGTTCCTCGGCGCGCTGCCCTTTGCCGCGATCATGCTTTGCGTTCTGATCGTGCTGATCCGCTACCCCATTTTGTCCACCGCGCTTTTGCCTTAGGAGCCTGCCGATGAAGAACGTTTCGATGGACACGATCACCCAGGCTTTCCTGGATTACTGCGGAGAGGAGACCGATCCGCGCACACTTTTCGTGCTATCCAAGATGGTCGAACATGCGCATGCCTTTGCCAAGGAGACGCAGCTGACCCATGCCGAGTGGATGCGCGGGCTCAAGTTCCTCTACGATGCCGGGCAAATCTCGAGCCCCGAGCGCAACGAGTTCGTGCTCCTGTCGGACGTCACGGGCATGTCGTCCCTCGTTGACATGATCGGCTCGCAGCATGACGGTACATCGTCAAGCGTGCTGGGCCCGTTCCACTCGGTTGGTGCGCCGGAGATGGACGTGGGCGGGGACCTCAAGCAGGACAATGAGGGGGCCACGGTGGTGGTCGAAGGGTATGTGCGCAGCATCGGCGGAGCCCCGGTCGAAGGCGCGCGGATCGAGCTGTGGCAAACCGCCGAGAACGGACTTTACTACAGCCAGGACGCCGCGCAGGAGGATTTCAACCTCTGCTGCACGCTGACGACGGGGCCTGACGGGCGCTACGCGCTGACCACGGTCAAGCCCGCCCCCTACAAGGTGCCCGACGACGGCCCGGTCGGCGAGCTCTTCCGCGCGACGGGGCGCACGCCCTGGCGGCCGTCGCATCTGCACTTCATCGTGCAAGCCGAAGGGCACAAGACGCTGGTGACCGAGGTGTTCGCGGACGGTGATCCCTACCTCGACCGAGACGCTGTCTTTGGCGTGCGCGAAGACCTGATCATGGACTACGCCGAACACACCGACCACGCCGCACTGCCGCCTGATTTGGCAGTTGGGCAAAACGTGACACTGCCCTGGTACAAAGTCGATTTCGACTTTGTCCTGGCGCCTGAAAACGGCTGAAACTGCCCCCGAGCAAAGGATAGAACATATGCGCGAGACACATATCGAAGATGGCAAGTGGTGGGTCAGCCCGTACAATTTCGTCGATGACGTGCGGGGCGGTCTGAACCTGCCTGAGAAAGTCGAGATCCATGATGCAACCCTGCGTGATGGTGAGCAGACGCCGGGTGTGGTCTTTTCCGTCGACGACAAGATCGAAATCGCCTCAAAGCTCAACGAGCTGGGCGTGGACCGGATCGAAGCGGGGATGCCCGCCGTGTCGCCCCAGGACAAAGAGGCCATCACACAGATCTCTAAACTGGGCCTTGACGCAAAGGTGTTTACCTTTGCCCGCGCGATGCAGAAAGACATCGACATGGCGCTCGAATGCGGTGCGGATGGCGTGGTGATCGAGGTGCCCATCGGCTATCCTAAGTTGACGACACAGTTCGGCTGGACCTGGCGCGAGGTGGCTGAGAAATCAGCACCGGTCATCAACTACGCGCGCGAGAACGGCCTGCATGCGCTCTTTTTTCCTTACGATACGACGCGCGCACGCAAGGACGACCTGACGAACCTGTGCGACTACGTCATGGAGCATTCCCCGCCAGACAGCATTGGGATCGTCGACACGATGGGCTGCGCCACGCCCGAGGCAATCAAGCACATGGTGCGTTGGGTGACGGACATGACCGGCCTGCCGGTCGAGATCCATACGCACAATGACTTCGGGATGGGGGTCGCGACCGAGCTTGCCGCCGTCACAGCCGGGGCGGTCTGCGTCCACAGCTGCGCCAACGGTTTGGGTGAGCGCACCGGCAACGCGGCGCTCGAAGAGCTGATGATGGGTCTGCACCTCCTTTACGGCTACGACACCAACTACAAGCTCGACAAGCTGCCCGAGCTGGCGGCGATGATCTCGGAAAAGTCGAACATCCCCATTGCGCGCAACAAGCCGGTGCTGGGTCACGGCAACTTCATCCGCGAGAGCGGGATCGGCATCAACTACGTGATGAACGACCCGCTTGTGATGTTCGCCACCCATCCCGCGCTCACCGGTAAGAGCGGTGAAGTCGTGCTCGGCAAGAAGTCAGGGAAAGCCTCGATCATCTACAAGATGGGCGAGCTGGGTCTTGGCGAGCTCGAGGACGACAAGATCGCCGCGATCCTCGACGAGGTCAAAGCCACCGGCATTGCCAAGCGCGACGTGCTGTCGGACGAGGAATTCGTCAACATCGTCGCGTCCGTCAAGGCTGCCTGACCGGAAAGGTGTGAGATGTATCTTGGCCCGGCCCCGGACGCTGCCCCGCAGGAGACGTCAGCAACCCGGATCGCGTATACGCGCCTGAGTCGCATGATCGTGACCGGCGAGCTGGCGCCCGGCACCCGGCTCAAGATCGAAACGCTGCGGGAGGTGCTGGAGGTCGGCGCGTCTCCGATCCGTGAGGCGCTGAGCCTTCTGACCTCCGATCAGCTGGTTGTCCGGCTCGATCAGCGGGGGTTTCGGACCGCCGAGACCAGCCGCGAGAACTTTGAAGAAATCCTTGACCTGCGCTGCACGCTCGAGGCCAAGGCGCTGCGACAGAGCATGGAGCGCGCGGACGAAGCTTACGCTGAGCAGCTGATCCTGGCGCACCACCGCATGGCAACATCGCCGGCCCAGGACCGTGACCTTTTCGAGCGGCGACACAAGGATTTCCACCTAGCGCTGATCGCGGCCTGCGACGGGCCCTTGCTGTTGCGGTTCTGCGCCCAGCTTTATGATCTCAACATCCGCTATCGCTATATCGCGGGCGCCGCGGCGGATTATGTCGGGCGCAACGTCGCGGACGAGCATCAGGGCATCCTCGATGCGGTCCTCGCACGCGACGTCGCCCGCGCGCAGCGGCTGCTGATCGAACACTACAAGGCGACCGGCGCTTTCCTGTCCGAACGGATAGACTGACCGCTGGTGCCGCCGGCACTCATGAGAAGAGCATTCCCCCGTTGATGTCGATATTTGTGCCGGTCATGAAGGCGCTGTCGTCGCAGGCGAGGAACAGCGCCAGGTTGGCGGCGTCGTCCACATGGCCCTGCCGCTTGACCGGCGCATTCGCCTCGAACCCGCGCCGGCCCGCGTCGGGCGTGTGGATGTTGTGGAAATCCGTGTCGATCATGCCGGGGCAGAGCGCGTTGACGCGGATGTCCGGACCCAACTCCTTGGCCAGACCGCGCGTCATGGTCATCACCGCGCCCTTGGACGTTGCATAGGGCACCGCGCCCGGACCGCCCCCGTCGCGCCCCGCCTGGCTTGCGATGTTCACGATGGCGCCCTGCGGCATGTGCTCCAGACACGCCTTGGTCATCATGAAGGTCGAGGTCAGGTTCAGCGTCATCACGTGGTTCCAGTGCGCCAGGTCCATCTCAGCGATCGTCTTGCGCGCCACGAGCCCGCCCGCGTTGTTCACCAGCACGTCGACCCCGCCATAGGCGTCGACAGTGGCGCTCACCAAAGCGTCGACACCCTCTTGCGTGTTAAGGTCAGCTTGCACCGCCAGCGCCTTGCCGCCCGCCGCCTCGATCTCGGCGACCACGCTGTCCGCGCCCTTCGAGCTTTCAAAGTAGCTGATCGCGACCGAGGCGCCTTCGGAGGCGAGCTTCCGGGCGATCGCGGCGCCGATGTCGCGTCCGCCGCCGGTCACGATGGCGGTCTTGCCTGCAAGTTTCATGGGGCTGTCCTTGGGTTTGGCGCTGTCAGCGCGCGCGCGTCATGAAGTAGTCGAAGATCTCCGGCACGTTGCCATCGCCCATGCCTGCGGCCACTGCGGCCTCGAGGTTGTGCGACGTGCCCTCGGCGATCTCGGCCCGGGTGCCGAGGTCCTCGACCATTGCCAGAAAGTAGCCGAGGTCCTTGTTCGCGTTGCTGATCGAGAACCCCAGATTGCTCACGCCATCCACCGCGTAGTTTTTGCAAAACCCCATGAAGGGCGAGTTCGAGGGGCCCGCCGACATGATTTCGTAAAGCAGCCCCCGGTCGATGCCGCTCCGGTCCGCCACGGCGAAGGCCTGGCTCATGGCGGTGACGGTGGTCATCCCGATGAAGTTGTTGATAAGCTTGGTGGCATGCCCCGCGCCGAGTGCGCCGACGTAAAAGACATTCTCGCCCTGGTCATCGAGGACCGGCTTGACTTTGTCGTATGTCTCGCGGTCGCCTGCCGCCATGATGTTCAAGAGCCCGTCCTTGGCATGGGCGGGCGTCCGGCCGAGTGGCGCGTCGATCATGCCAGCGCCTTTGTCTGCAAGGTCCGCACCGATCTTGCGCGTAGAGGCGGGGATGGACGTTCCAAAGTCGATCACGGTCGCGCCTTCGGGAATGCCGGCGAGGATGTCGTTCTCGCCGTAGATCAAGCTGTCGACCACCTCCGAGGTGGTCACGCAAAGCATGACGATGTCGCTCGAGACGGCCAGCTCCCGCGGGGTGGCTGCCTCGCGCGCATTGCCCCCGGCCCAGCACCGCTTCGAGGGCGCCACGCTTGCGTCCGTAGACGACAAGCTCATAGCCACGCGCCTGCAGGTTCTCGGCCAAGTTGCCGCCCATCAGGCCAAGGCCGATGAAACCGATCACGGGTTTGGTCATAACATTCCCTTTTCTGAGGCGTCTTGGAGGAGCGGCATCAAACAAAGTCCTCGCGATGTGGGGTAAAGACGTCGAGCAATGTACCGGACTCTAGACAAGTCGCTCTGTGCTCGACGTTCGGCTCTTTGTAGAGCGAGTCTCCCGGGCCCACGACGTAGGTCTTGTCGCCGACGGTGAACTCGAACCGGCCAGACATCACATAGGTGATCTGCTCGTGCCGGTGGTGGTGCAGGGGAGCGGTGGTGCCCGCCTCGAAGTGCACTTCGACCACCATCAGATTGTCGTTGTAGGCGCCCACCTTGCGGCTCAGGCCCTCGGCCACCGGCTCCAGCTCGGACTGATCGCTCGGGAAGTAATTCTGTACGCTCATGTCGGTCTCCGGCGGCTCAGGTGTTGGCAAGTTTCTTCATCACGACCTTGAACGTGTTCTCGCCCGGGTCGGTGAAATAGAGATCGGCGTCATAGCCCTGATCGTCCATGAAGTTGAAAATCCGCTTGGGCGCATCCAGCCTGTAGGGCACCAGCAGGGTGGCGATCCGGTGGCGCGTGGCGGCGGGGTAGGCGGCAGTGAGGCAAGTGCTGACGGGCAGGCCCTCGTAATCGGCCGGGTCCACGTCCGTGAACTCGGTCTTTTGGGTGATTTCCGGCTTGCCGCCCTCGGACCAGACGACCTGACCGTAAAAGCCCGAGCGCTTTTGCGTATTGCGAAAGGATGACGCGCCAAGCTCGAACGGTTCGTTGGCGTGCAGGAGCCATTCGATCGTGACCGGCTCGGAGGCGTCCACCTTGTCCACGATCACGAAATAGGAGTTCCGCACGAAGTAGACCTCGCGCTCGGCCAGCGTCACCTCGGGCGAAAGGCTCTGGTAGGCCGCCGTCGCGTCTCCGCAGATGTACACGTGATCCTCGCGCTCTTCTGCGGCAACAATCCGGCCCGTGGCGCTCAGCGCTCTGGCCTTGTCCTTTTCGGCATACTGCCCTTTGCCGTTGATGAGGATGGCATTCTTGGACCGGGTCTGACGGCGCCAGTTGCGGTGCATGTTCGAGTTGAACGCGACGCAATAGCCCGACTGGATCGCCTGATCCTCGCCGTAGGCGGCCAGGCAGAACGCGTTCTGATCGCCGTGGCTGTGACTGATCGAACCGTAGGGCGAGGATTTGAAGACGAACTGGATATAGTTGTCTGGGTCCGCCATGGCATGCTGGACGCCCACCCAGCCGATCCCGCGAAAATGGCGCAAGCCGTCTTCGGGCGGGCTCGCCTCGACCACCGGGAAATCGGTCTGGAAGACAAGCTCGTCAAACCGTGTGTCCCACCATCCCCAGTTGTAGAACGCCATCTCCGTGCCGGGGTTGAGCGCGAGGTTCTGCGCGCAATACCACTGGTAGGCGCCTTTGCCGGTGACCCCCGCGAGCTGGCGCATGTTGAGCCCAGTCTTGATGGCCGGCAAATCTCCCAAGGCGCTGTCGTCCCCGAAGGAGGCGCGCCACGTGGTCGGCGCATTGCAGTAAAGAGGGAAATCGCCAGTGTTCTGCAGGAAGGGGCGGGCATAGAGGTCGAGGCCGGTGAAGCTCTTGAGGCGGTTCGCGGCGTCGATGAGATAGGCCATGCCCATCATCCAGTATTGCGCACCCTCCGCCCAACCGCCGTCTGCATCGCCCCAGGGCGAATAGACGATGTAGAGAAACTCGATGCAGTAGTTCAGCCAGTCGCGCGCCTCGTCCTCGGCGTCGTCTCCGAGGAGCGCGATGCAGGCCGGCACGATCACCAGCGAGACCGAACGCACGGCGTGGCTGTCATAGGGAAAGAGGTGGATCTTGGCGTTGAGGATCGCGTGCTCGGCGATGTCGCGCGTTCGGGCGAGGAGGGCGGCGCGCACGGTGGCGCGTTCGTCCGCGCTCAGATCGTCGTAAAGCCAGTCGTAGCCCCAGGCGAGCGCATTGCACACCCGGTAGGCCCATTCATCGGTATAGGCGCGCGACGTGACGCCCATCGGGTCCCAGCTTGCCGCTTCCAAGAGCCATTCCTTGGCGCGGGTGGTCATCTCGGCATCCTCTGTCACCTTGCCACCGATGGCGAGGTGCCGGATCGCGTACCAGAGCTCTTGCAGTTCGATATAGGTCGCCCGCCAGACCGGCGCGGTGCGCTGGTGGTTCGGGTAGCCTGCCGGCTCGGTCATCACCGCGCGCGCCATCCACGGCAGGACGGAGCCTTCGAAGAAGGTGTCCCAGGTGCAGTGCCCGGGATCGGCTTTCACCGCCGTCTTGAAGTCGGCAAGCCTGCCTGGCGTCATCCAGAGCCGCGGGTGCCCGGTCTCCACTTCGTCCAGCCGCGTCGCACGCAGGGGCAGGGGCGTCTCAGGCAGGCCCTCGCCAACGGTAAAACTGCGCGTCTCGCTCCACCCGCTGGTTGCGGCGCCGCGCGCGCTGTCCCAGGTGGCGTAAGACCAATGGTGCGTGCCGGGTGCGAGCACCACGTCGGGCGTGAAAAAGTTGTAGGGGATACCTTCGAACACCTGTGTCGCGCCCTCCGGGAACGCGGGATCGGAGGACAGACGCAGCACGTAGCGCGCGGCCTCGTCGATCACCGGAAGCCAGGTGAAGCGCGGCGGGTTCTCCACCACGTCCATCTCGGCACTTGGCGCGTACTGAATGGTCAGCCGGCCGGCTTTGGGTTCTTCGAGATCGGGAAGCGAGGAGGCGGACGGCGCGTTCATGGGGTATCCATTCGGGGTCTGGTCTCCGCCCCACGCGCGGCGGGGCGGAAAGAGGCCCCGGGCCCGGCCCGGGGCGCGAAGTGTAGACGATTAGCCGCCGTACTGACGGTCGTAGGCCGATTGCATCACGCCGATCAGCTCGTCCCAGCCCATCGACTCGATCTGGGCGATGTATTCGTCCCAGTCCTCTTCGACATCGCCATTGCCGAGGATCCAGCTTTGCTGGCGCTCGAGCATGTAATCGCGGATGCTGGCCCAGGTCCGGTCATAGACCTTCTGCTCCTCTGCCGTGAAGGCAACGCCGAGGAAGTCCGGGATCAGGAGGTCCATCGTGTCGTAGAGCGCGATGCCCTCGAGCGCGAACGCGTTCGACCACTGGATCTCGTAGCCGTAGTCCTGGAAATAGCCACGGCCCTGCAGCTGCGAGCCCACCTGATAGAGCGAGCGGTTGACCGGTCCCGCGTCCAGGAACTCCTGTTTGAAGATCGCCTTGCCGTCGATCATGTCGTAGTGCATGCCCTCGACGCCAAAGTTTGCGAGCCGGCGGCCTTCCTCGGTGAACCAGAAGTCGAAATACTTGATCGTCTCGACCGGGTGCTCGTTGGTGTGGCCGATGGCCCAGCCGTCGGGTTTCACGAGGATGCGGCGGTGCTCCTCGATGCGGCGGCCCGAGGGCGACGCGGGCGGCAGGAACGCCTTGAACTCGAAGCCATCGATCTCCGAGGAGAGGCGGTTGTAGCCCGAGGTGGAGGCGAACCAGTCATGGGTCGACCCGCCGAGGTTCTCGGACAGAAGGAAATCGCGCGCGGACGAGCCACGGGTGAAGATCTCCGCGTCGATCAGGCCTTCCTCGTACCAGCGCGCGAGGTTCTTGATGCCTTCGCGGTAGCCTTCGCCGACATAGCCGTGGCCGATCTTGCCGTCTTCCACGAGGAAGTCGTGGTAGGTGTCCGAGCCGTGGGCGCGGCCATCCCAGAGCGTCACGAGGCGCACGACCTCGGGCCACTGGCGCGCAAAGAAAGGCACCTCGTCCGCGAGGCCGTTGCCGTTGGGATCCTGCGTCTTGAACGCGCGCAGCACCTCTTCGTACTCCTCGACCGTCTCGGGCATGTCGAGGCCCAGCTTGTCGAGCCAGTCGGTGCGGATCCAGAAGGCCCGTCCATACTTTCCATCCGGCAGGTAAGGGATGTAGTACATCTGCCCGTCGGACGCTTTGACGGCCGCTTCGATGTCGGGCCGTGTTTCGTAATAGGCGGCGATGTTGGGTGCGTGCTCTTCGATCAGGTCGTTGAGCGGGATGAAGGCGCCCTCGGGGCCGTATTGGTTGACGAAGTCGCGGATGCGGCTGGAGCCCACGATGTCGGGGATGTTGCCGGAGGCGAGCATCAGGTTCAGCGCCTCGGTCCGTCCGGTGTTCTCGTCCGTGCGCATGTTGGCGCCGACGGTGTCGTTGATCAGGTGGATGCCCGTCAACGCGCGCGCGGCCTGCTCCACGGGCCAGCTTTCCTCGTAGATCGGGTAGCGGGCGTGGTTCATCTGGATCGTCAGCTCCAGCGGTTCGTCGACGATCCGCAGATGGCCGTCGGCCAGCGCAGGCGTGGCGATCGCGCTGCCGGCAAGCAGGGCGGCCACAAGGCTCAGTTTACGCATATGTTTTCCTCCCATTTGCGTTTTTCATTATTCCTTGACCCCTCCGAGCAGGATGCCCTTCTCGAAGTATTTCTGGATGAACGGGTAGACGATCAGCACCGGGATGATGCTGCAGACGATGATGGCAGCGGTGACCGTCTCGGCGCTGAAGCCCGCGTCGGTCTGCACGATGGCGAACTCGTCGTTGTCCGAGAGGGTCGCGATGGTGTGGCGCAGGAAGACCTGAAGCGGGATCTTGTCTTCGGATTGCAGCAGCACCATCGCCCAGAAGAAGCCGTTCCAGCGCGAGACGATGCAAAAGAGCGTGATGGTGGCGATGGCGGGCTTGGACAGCGGGATGAACACCTTCCAGAGCACCTGGAAGTCATTCGCCCCGTCCATGCGCGCGGCCTCCTCGAAGGACTGCGGGATCGCTTCGAAGAAGTTCCTGAGCAGGATGATATTGAAGGCGTTGACCGCGAAGGCGAGGATGATCCCAAACATCGAGTCCAAGAGCCCAAGATCGCGCATGTTGAGAAAGAACGGGATGAGCCCTGCGTTGAACCACATGGTGAACGCGATGAAGAGGTTGAAGAACCGCCGCCCCTTCAGCTGCGGGCGCGAGAGCGCGTAGGCGCCGGGGATGATGAACGCGAGGGACATCAGCGTGCCCCCGATCGTGTAGATGAAGGTGTTGCGGTAGCTGATCCAGAACTTCGGGTCGCCGATGATGTAGCCATAAGCTTCGAGCGTGGCGTCGATGGGGGTCAGCACCACCTTGCCCGCCTGTGCCGCAAAGCCCCAGCTGAACGAGACGGCGGCGACGTAGATGAACGGGTAGAGCGTCGCCGCCGTGAACATCCCGATCAGGATCGAAACAACCAGCGCAAAGACCTTGTCACCCCGCGAATAGAGAGACCATTTCTGCATCTCAGGCGCCTCCCAACTGAATAGAGGACTGGCAGTTGGTGGCGTACCCAAGCGCGGAATCAAGGCCATAGGCCGCCGCGCATCGCCGGGCCCTCCCACGGCCCGGCGATACGTTTGCTGTATTCACTTCGATTTGAAGTCTTCCGGATTTGGCAGCCATAAAGAGCCCGGGAAAGACCGTCGGGCTCGCCGTGCCAGGGCCCGTCGATGCGCGGCTTGGTGACCGGTGGAAAAACAAATCTATCATCCTCTTCCCCCTCACCAAAGCGATGTGCGCGAGAAGCGGCGCGAGAGGGTGTTGGCCGTCATCACCAGGACAAAAGCGACCACCGCGTTGAAGAGCCCTGCAGCGGCGGCGAGATCGTATTGTCCCGATTGCAGGCCCTGCCGGTACACCCAGGTGTTGACGACATCGGCGGTCTCGTAGGTGGCGGGCTGGTAGAGCAGGATCACCAGCTCGAACGAGACTTCCATGACGTAGCCGATGCGGATGATCAGCATGATCAGGATGGTGGGTAGGATCGAGGGGATCGTGATCTTTTACATCATCTGCCAGCGGTTGGCGCCATCCACCACCGCGCTTTCGTAGAGCGACGGGTTCACACCCGCGATGGCGGCGAGGAAGACGATGGAGCCGAAGCCCGCCTCCTGCCAGATGCCGGTCCCGACAAAGATCGGGCGGAACCATTCGGGCTGGGTGAGGAAGTAGATCGAGTCCATTCCGAGCCAGCCCAGCACCGTGTTGATCACGCCGACCGTAGGCGAGAACGCGGTGATCACGATGCCTGCGATGATGACCGACGAGATGAAGTGCGGCAGATAGACGATGGTCTGCGTCGTGCGCGTGTAGGTCGCGTTCAGCACCTCGTTGAACATCAGCGCCAGGATAATCGGCGCCGGAAAGCCGAAGAGCAGGTTGTAGAAGCTGATCGTGACGGTGTTGCGCACCGCGCGGAGAAAGCTGTCGTTCGAGAAGAGCGTCTGGAAATGCTCCCACCCGATCCACGGGCTGTTGGCCACGCCGCGGAAGATCGAATAATCCTTGAACGCGATCTGCAGGCCGTACATCGGTTTGTAGAGAAAGACGACGAACCAGACGATCGTCGGCAAGAGCATCAGGTAGATTTGCCATTCGCGCCGGAAATGGTCGTAAAGGCGCACCCAGGACGGCTCGACGCTGCTGGTCTTGGCATCCTCGCGCAGGGCCTCGCCCGCCTCGACGACCACCTCCTCGATGGGAATGCCGCCAACGTCCGAGTTGCGATCCGCCATCGCCTCAGGCCCCCATCGGCAGGGCGCGGCCCGTCTCGGCGTCGAAAACCTTGACCAGATGCGCGGGCACATGGACCTCCTGCACGCCGGACAGATGCGCGATGTCGCCCTCGGTATCGGCCTTGAAGACCATCTCGTCCTCGCCAAAGCGTGCGTGCAGCAGCGCCTCGGAGCCAAGGGGCTCCACCAGATCGAGCGCGATGGGCAGGGCCGACGTCTCAGGGCCGGCGGTCAGGCTCACGTGTTCGGGGCGGATGCCGACGATCACGTCGCGCCCCTTCTGGTTCGGCGCGGCGCCGCGCAGCTTGATCTCGGTGCCGCCGATGCGTGCACCCGTGCCGGTCAAGGTTCCGCTGATTTGGTTCATCGGCGGCGAGCCGAGAAAGCCCGCCACAAAGGTGTTCGCGGGGTTGTTGAAGAGCTCCATCGGCGTGCCGACCTGCTCGATCCGGCCGTCGTTCATCACCACGATCCGGTCGGCCAGCGTCATCGCCTCGACCTCGTCATGGGTCACGTAGATCGAGGTCACGCCCAGCCGGTTGTGAAGCCGCTTGATCTCGGCGCGCATCTGCGTGCGCAGCTTGGCATCGAGGTTCGAGAGCGGCTCGTCGAAGAGGAACACCTTGGGGTGGCGCACGATGGCCCGTCCCATCGCAACGCGCTGGCGCTGCCCGCCCGAAAGGTCCGCCGGACGGCGCCCGAGATAAGGTGTCAGCCCGAGGATCTCGGCGGTCTCGGCAATCGTGGTGGCGATCTCGGCCTTGGGCGTGCGGCGGATGCGCAACCCGAACGCCATGTTGTCGGCGACATTGAGGTGCGGGTAGAGCGCGTAGTTCTGGAACACCATCGCCACATCGCGGTCCTTCGGGGCGACCCGGTTCATGCGCCGTCCGTCGATGGTCAGATCGCCTGCGGTGATCTCTTCGAGCCCGGCGATCATGCGCAGCGTCGTGGACTTGCCGCAGCCCGAAGGGCCGACCAGCACGACGAATTCCTGCTCCTGGACTGCAAGGTCGATGCCATGCACCACTTGCAGCGCCCCATACGCCTTCACCAGGCCGTCAAGACGAACTCCAGTCATTGCACCCTGCCGATGACGCTCCCTCTCGCCGGGGTTTGTCCCTGGTCGAATCCGCGTCGGGTGCCACTGTTTTGCCCTGCAATCTAGAATACCAGTCTGGAATACTAGTTTTATATTGTTATTTGAACATGGTAGTTGCTAAATGCTGAAAGCCGGCGCCACGGCGGGCTACAGAGAGAGGCGGATATGTCACCGACAACCATCTTGCGTGAGCGGCGCACAAGCGTGGACGATATCTACGACTACCTGAACGAGCGCATCGCCACGTTGCAGCTCAAGCCGGGGGACCGGATTTCCGAGGCCGACATCGCCTCGCGCTTTGGCGTGTCGCGTCAGCCGGTCAGGGATGCGTTCAGCCGGCTGGCCAACAAGGACCTTCTCCTGATCCGGCCGCAACGCGCCACGGAGGTGCGCCGGTTCTCGTCCCGCAACATCGAAAAGGCGCGGTTCATCCGGGCGGCCATCGAGAAGGAAGTGCTCGTGCGGGCTGCGGGTCTGTGTGATGCGCATGGCGCGGACCGCCTGCAGACGGCGATTGCCGAGCAGGAGGCGCTGATTGCCAGCGGGCAATACGACGTCTTTGCGCGGCTGGACTATGCGTTTCACAAGATGCTGTGCGAGATCGGCGAGGCCACCTATGCCTTCGACGTCATCATGGAGGAAAAGGCCAAGGTGGATCGGCTCTGCACACTTGGTCACGAAAAGGAGCAGCGCCTGCCCGACCTTGTCGACGACCACCGTGCCATCGCGGACGCGGTCATCAACCACGACGCCGCCGCAGCCGTCGCCGCCATCACGATCCATCTGTCGCGCCTCGACGAGACGATCCAGAGGATCGAGGCAACGAATGCGGATTACTTCGACAATTCCTGATCCTGCAATAGAAAGCCTGTGTCCGTGCCGGATGTGTCGGATGGTGCATCTTGGTAGACGCAATGCCTCTTAGGTCAAAAGATGCGCCCGGTGCGCGCGATGTCTTCGCCTTGGCCTGGCCGATGACGCTCAAAGCATTTTTCCTACACGGGATCGTCGTGATGGACGGTCTGATGGTTGCTCCGCTTGGCGAGGAGGCGCTGGCGGCCATGGGCCTTGCCGCCGCTCTCGGCGGGATGGTGCTGGGCGTGATCTTTGCCTTTTCGCATGCGATGCAGATCCGCGCCGCGCGGGCATATGGCAGCGGGGACCGGGTGTTTCTCAAATCCGTGCTGGCCTCGGGTCTGGCGATCAGCGCCGTCATCGGTGTGGTGGGCGTGTCGGTGATCCTTGTCGCGGGCGCGCGGGTCGTGGCGCTGCTGGCGCCCAGCCCGGAGATCGCGGCCACTGCGCAGGTCTACCTTGCGATCTTTTCGATCGTGCTCCTCGCGGAATCGGTCGGACAGTGCATTACCAGCTATTTCAACGGGTGCAGCCAGACCAAGCTCCCGCTCTACGGCTACCTGCTTTCGGTGCCGCGCTCGGCAGTGCCATCGCGATCACGCTGCAGACGGCGCTTTGGGCCTTTCTGCTGATGCGCGGGCATGGCGCCTTGCGAAGGTTAGGTGGCTGGCACAATGGCACGCTGCGCTTCACCGTGCGGCGGCATTTGATCTTTGCCCTGCCGATCGCGGCGACCTTTGTGAGCGCGACGATGGCCACGCATGTCTGCGCGCTGATCTATGCGAACATGCCGCTCAGCGCCTTTGCGGCGATGACGCTCACGGGACCGCTCAACCTGCTTGCCGGGCAGATCGCGATGCAGTGGACGCAAGCGACGGGCATCCTGGTGGCGCAGCTTTTGGGACAGCACCGCCCCGAGCGCGTGCTCGACACGTTCCTGTCTCGCGCCTGGGCCGGCGCCTTTGTGGCGGCGGGGCTGGTTGCGGCGGTGTTTCTGGCGGTCTTTCTCGCGCTCGATCACGTCTATCCCGAGCTGGAGGCCGAGACCCGCGCGATCCTGTTCGGCTTTCTGCCGCTCTTGATGCTCATACAGCTGCCGCGCGCGACCAACGCGATCTGCGGCAACACGCCGCGCGCGGCGGGAGACACGGTCTATGTCATGCACATCTTCGTCTGGTCGCAATGGGCGTTCCGTGTACCGGCGACGGCGCTGCTGATGCTCTATCTCGATGCGCCGGCCTTTTGGGTTCTGTCGATCTTCCTCTGGGAGGAGGTGATCAAGTTCCCGGCCTTTCACCGCCGTCTCTGGCGCGGCGACTGGAAGCGCGCGCAGGTGGCGGCGTGACCGGAAGGTGCAGGCGGTATGACGGAGCAAGGGGGAGCGGAGGATGAAGATCACTGGCGCCAAGGTGTTCGTCGGCGGGCCGGGCAAGAACTACGTGACGCTCAAGATCGAGACCGACGCGGACGTTACCGGCCTAGGGGACGCGACGCTGAACAACCACGAGACGTTGCCCGCCGCATACCTGAATGACTACCTGATCCCGAACCTGATCGGGAAGGACCCGCGCCGCAGCGAGGACCTCTGGTAATTCTTCTATCGCGGCGCCTATTTCCGGCGCGGTCCGGTTGCGATGGCCGCGCTTGGCGCCATCGACATGGCGCTCTGGGACATCAAGGGAAAGCTGGCCGGCCTGCCGGTCTACGACCTTCTGGGCGGCAAGAGCCGCGAGGGCGCTCTGGTCTACGTCCATGCCACCGGGCGGGACCTCGAGGATTTGATGGAGAGCGTCGCGTCATACGTGGCGCAGGGCTACAAGGCCGTGCGACTGCAATGCGGCATTCCGGGGATGCCCACCGCCAGCTACGCCGTGCCGGAGACCAAATCGGCTGGCCAGGATTTCATCACCGATTTCAGCGCCATTACGCCCAAAACGGAGTTCTGGGACACGGACACATACCTGCGTTTCATGCCGAACGCGCTTGAAGAGGTGCGCAGCCGTTTCGGGCCGGACCTCAAGCTGCTCCACGACGTGCACCACCGCCTGACGCCCCGGGAGGCGGCGGAGTTCGCCAAGGCCGTCGAGCCGGTGCGCCTCTACTGGCTCGAAGATCCCACGCCCGCCGAGGATCAGAACGCCCTGCGCCTGATCCGGCAGCATTCCACGACGCCCATCGCCATCGGCGAGGTCTTCAACGCGGTCTGGGATTGCAACCGGCTGATCGAGAAGGAGCTGATCGACTTCATCCGCGTGGCGGTGACCTACGCGGGTGGGATCACCCCCGTGCGCCGGATCGTCGATCTGGCAGGGCTGCACCATGTGCGCACCGGCTTTCACGGCGCGCCGAGCCACTCCCCGATCTCCATGGCGGCGCAGGCACATCTCAACGCCTGGGCGCCGAACTTTGGCATTCAGGAATACCTGGTGCTCGGCACGCCCGCGTGTGACGCGCTTTTCCCGTCTGATCACTTCGTGCAGGACGGCCCGTTTCAGGTCAGCGACGCGCCGGGACTGGGCGTGGGTTTCGACGAAAGGGAAGCGGCGCGGTACAGCTACACGCCCGGCAGCCATCCGGTCGTGCGCCTCATGGACGGCACCATGTGGAATTACTAGAGAAAGGACCTCAGATGACCTCTCCGAAACCCGACGTTGGTGCCGCGATGCCGCAGATGACCCTCGCGCGTGTGGGAGGCGGAACCGTCCAGATCGGCGCGCCGCGGGAGCGCTGGACGATGCTCTTCGTCTACCGGGGCCGGCATTGTCCCCGCTGCAAACGTTTCTTGAACAAGCTCGACGCGGCACTGGCGGACTGGACGGCGGTGATGGATGTCGTCGTCGTCTCCGCTGACGGCGAGGCCAAGGCCCGCGCCGACCACGAAGAGTTCGGCTGGTCGTTCCCGCTGTGCTACGGGCTGTGCGTGGATCAGATGCGCGCGCTCGGGCTCTATGTCTCCGCGCCTTTGTCGGAGGCGGAGACCACCGGGCTCTTTGCGGAGCCAGGCGCCTTCGGGATCAGACCAGACGGAACTTTGATGCTCGTCGATCTGTCGAACGGCCCGGCGGCGCGTCCCGATCTCGATGAATTGCTCGACGGCATGACCTTCAACATCGACGAGGACCGCCCCACCCGCGGGATGGCGTAGTCGCTTCGACTTAAGTCCACTAGAATACTTGTTGGCAAATCTGGGATACTAGCACTCGCTTGCAGCCAGCTGCGGCCTGCAACGGATCGGGGCGTTCGGCATGACGACTGAAAAGGGAGGAACGATATGTTCAACAAACTGACCAAAGCTTTGTGACGCTGGGCGCGGTTGCGGTGCTGGCATCCGCGGCATCGGCGGACAATTGGCGCGCCTGGAACATCCACAATGACGGGCACCCCAACACAGCGGCAATGGACCGGTTCGCCGAACTGGTTGCTGACAAGACGGGCGGCGAGATCACCGTCGACGTGTTCCACGGCGGCGTGCTCGGCTCGCAGCCGGACGCCATCGAACAGGTCCGCATCGGTGCGATCGACGTGGGCAACTTCAACCTTGGTCCAATCGGCCCGATCGTGAACGAGGCGAACCTTGTTTCGCTGCCCTTCATCTTCAAAAGCGTGCCGCACATGTTCCGTGTGCTCGACGGTGAGGCAAGTGACATCATGGGTGCGGCGATGGCCGATGCCGGCATCATGCCGATCGCCTGGATCGACGCGGGCGCGCGCTCGTTCTACGCGCAAAAGGCGATTGAGACGCCCGCCGATGTGGCCGGCCTCAAGATCCGCGTGATGAACAACGATCTCTACACCTCTATGATCTCGGCGATGGGCGGCAACCCGTCCCCGATGGCCTTTTCCGAGGTGTAGCAGGCGCTCAAGACCGGGGTCGTTGACGGTGCGGAAAACAACTTCCCCTCGTTCAAGAGCGTGGGCCACTACGAAGTGACGACGCATTACTCGCTGTCCGAGCACTTGATTATCCCCGAGTGCATCTGCGTGAACACGGCCAGGTTCGAGGCGCTGTCCGCCGACATTCAGGCCGCCGTGCGCGCCGCCGCCGAAGAGGCTGCGCTTTATCAGCGCGAGCTCTGGGCCGTTGGTTCGCAGCAAGCGCGCAAGGACGTGGAAGCCGCTGGCATCGTCGTGACCGAGATCGCCAACAAAGTCCCGTTCCAGGAGGCCATGGCGTCGGTCTAAGAAGAGTACCTGGCCGCGAACCCGGACATGGCCAAGCTCGTCGAGATCGCGCAATCGACCGACTAGGCTGCAAGTCGCTTTAGCAAGAACATGCCCGGTGCCAGGTGCGGTGCCGGGCATTTTGCAGACCCGGAGGATGTGCCATGCCCACGCCTGACGCTTCGACGATCTTTCGTGCGATGGACCGGCTCTTTGGTGGGCTGGTCAAGGTGAGCCTGGCGGTCGCCGGCACCGCGCTCGTCGTGATGACGGGGATCTTCGCCTGGCTGGTCTTTGGCCGTTACGTGCTCAACGACACGCCCACCTGGGTCGAGCAAGTCTCTTTGCTGCTGGTCATGGTGATCGCCTTCTTCGGGGCCGCCGTCGGGGTGCAGCAGCACACGCACCTGTCGGTCGTGGTCTTTCGCAACATGGTGCCGCGGCCGGTGCGGCTGGTGTTCGTGGTGATCACCGACACGCTGATGATGGTCTTCGGCGGCATGATGTTCTGGCACGGCTGGGAGCTGACCGCGTTCAAGTGGAAGACGCTGATCCCGCTGATCCAGTGGTCCGAGGGGCTGCGCTCGCTGCCGATGACGCTTTGCGGCGTGCTGCTGCTTGTGTTCTCCGCCGGTCATCTCTTGCGCGCGCTCACCGGCAGGGACCTGCGCCGGGACAACATCGATCAAGGATAGGTCATGGGTTTTCTCGTCCTCATCTCGGCCTTTGCCTTTACCGTCGTGATCGGCGTGCCGGTCGCGTTCGCGCTCGGCATCTCGGCCATCGCCGCCTTCTGGTACGAGGGCTTGCCGCTCTTTGTCGGGTTCGAGCGCATCGTGGCGGGGATCAACGTCTACGCGTTCATGGCGATCCCGTTCTTCATCTTCGCCGGCGAGCTGATGTTCCACGGCGGCATCGCGCAGCGCCTGGTGCGGTTCGCGCAGGCCGCGGTGGGCGCGGTGCGCGGCGGGCTCGGCATCGTGAACGTGTTCTCCTCGATGCTCTTTGGCGGCATCTCCGGCTCGGCCATCGCCGACATCTCGGCGCTCGGCTCGATCCTGGTGCCGGTGATGAAGGACAAGGGCTATGACGCCGACTACGCGGTGAACGTGACGGTCACTTCTTCCATTGCCGGGATCATCATCCCGCCCAGCCACAACATGATCATCTACGCGCTGGCCACGGGCGGGGCGGTTTCGATCTCAAAGCTGTTCCTGGCCGGCGTCGTGCCGGGCATCCTGATGTGCCTGTGCCTCGCCGTGGCCGCCTATATCGTGGCCGTCAGGCGCGGATACCGCGCCGAGCGCTTCCCGGGCTGGACGGCGCTCGCGCTCAGCTTTGCGGGCGCGATCCCGGGCCTGCTGACTGCGGTGATCATCGTGGGGGGCGTCTTGTCGGGCATCTTCACGGTCACCGAGTCGGGTGCGTTCGGGGCGATGTACGCCTTTGTCGTCACGCTGATCGTCTACCGCAGCCTGACGTGGGAGAAATTCAAGACGGCGGTGATCTCGTCGGTGCGCACCACCTCGATGGTGACGATCCTGATCGCCTGCGCCGGGGCCTTTGCCTACATGCTCACGTTTTACCGCGTCCCGGACAACACCGTGAAATTCCTGCTGGGGATCACCGAGAACCCGATCCTGATCCTGCTGATGATCAACGGAGTGCTTTTGCTGCTCGGAATGATCATGGACATGGCAGCGCTGATCCTGATCTGTACGCCGATCTTCCTGCCGGTGATGTACAGCCTCGGGATCGACCCGGTGCAGTTCGGGATGATCCTGCTTGTCAACCTCGGCCTCGGGCTGTGCACCCCGCCTGTCGGGACATGCCTTTTTGTCGGCTGCGCCGTGGGCAAGCTGCCGATGGAAAAGGCGGTGCGCACGATTTGGCCGTTCTACCTCGCGATCTTCGTGGCGCTGATGCTGATCACCTTTGTGCCGGCGATCTCCATGACATTGCCGAACTTGCTGATCGATTAGAGCAGGATGGCCGGGGCCGGGGGCCGCCAAGTCCGCTGCTAAGGGCCAATATTTGTCCGTGCGCAGTTTGAAGCCGGGTGTCGTGCCGACAAACCGCGCTGCGGCGACCGCGGCGGGTGACTTTTGCGGGCGCAGTGCCTGCAAACGTGGTGCAGGTCCTGAAGGCTGCACGAGCCGGCGGAGATGCAGTGAGGAAGCTGTGAGAGCTGCCATCGCCCGCATCTCGGGCGCGGCGTGGGTTTAGCAGCGCGCTGCCAAACCCGTCACCCATCACGGATAATGCACGGCGCCCGTCGCGCGGCGGGGTTTGGTGTTGTCTTGGGGGAGTGGGATGAAGTCGGCCTCGTCGCCGGGGACGGTCTGGAACTGGCCTTTGCGCCATTCCTCCTTGGCCTGTTCGATGCGCTCGGCGCGCGACGAGACGAAGTTCCACCAGATGTAGCGCGGGCCTTCCATCGGCGCGCCGCCGAAGACCATGAACCGGCTTGCGGCGCGGGCTGTTACGGTCACGGCGTCGCCGGAATGCAGGATCAGGAGCTGGCCGGGTTCGAAGGTCTGACCCGAAACTTCGATCTCCCCCGAGATGGTGTAGATCGCGCGCTCTTCGTAGGTGGGATCAATCGGCATCCGTGCACCCGCCTCGAGCGCCACGTCCGCGTAGATCGTCTCGGATGCAGGCGTCAGCGGGGAGGTCGCGCCGAAGGCCGTCCCCGAGATGAGCCGCGCGGAGATCCCGCCGTCCTCGATCACCGGAAGCGCCTCGGCGCCGTGGTGGACAAAGTCCGGGTCGCTCTCCTCCTGGTCCTCGGGCAACGCCACCCAGGTTTGCAGGCCAAAGAGCCGCTGTCCCGACGCGCGCCGGTCCTCGCTGGTGCGCTCGGAATGCACGATGCCGCGTCCGGCTTTCATCCAGTTGAGCGCGCCGGGCTCGATCACCGCGTCGGTGCCGAGGCTGTCGCGGTGGTGGATTTGTCCTTCGAAGAGGTAGGTGAGCGTGGCGAGGTTGATGTGCGGATGCGGGCGCACGTCGATCCCCTGGTCGGTCAGGAACTCCGCCGGTCCCATCTGGTCAAAGAAGATGAACGGACCGACCATCTGGCGTTTCACGGACGGCAGCGCGCGGCGCACCGTCATCTCCCCGAGATCGACCGCGCGCGGCACGATCAGCGTCTCGATGGCGTTGACGCTCTCGGCGTCACCGGGCGTGGGGTCGGGGCAGGGGGACCAGGACATGGCAAAGCCTTTCGTGAGGGTCGGGCCGGTTTCAGTTTGCCCGGTTCTCGGGGGCCAGTGCAACATGCCGGCGAAGGATTGCGCCCCCTCACTCCGCCGGAGCGAGGCCGGTGATCAGCTGGCGCAGGCCGAAGGCAGCGCCGATGAAGATCGAGACGAAGGCGACGGGCGCGCTGAAGGCGAGGAGGGAGAAGGCCGAGATGCCTTGCCCGACGCTGCAGCCGACGGCGAGGATCGCGCCCGGTCCCATCATGGCGGCGCCGAGGATCTGCCGGCGCAGCTCGCGCGGGTCGTCGCAGGCTTCCCAGCGGAAGTGGCCCTTGGAATAGGAGCCGAGCGCGGCGCCGATCACAACGCCCACCACCGAGCCGACGCTGAAGGACAGCGCGTTGCCCGAGGCGGTCATGGTGTAAAAGATCGTGTCCCCGATGGGCGCGGCAAAGGTGTGCGTCTCGATGGGTTCGGCCTCGAAGCCGGTCATGGCCACCCAGTGCGTGCCGACCCAGCCCGAGACGATGGCGAGCCCGACCACAGTCCCCCAGGCGATGTGGCCGCGCGCGGCGCGCATCTCGGGTGTCCAGAGCGCCGCGGCGAGGAGTGCGCCGCCCACGGCAAGGCCCGTCACGCCCGGCGCGATGCCAAGCCCGGCCAGCACTTGCGTCAGGCTTTGCGGTGATGTCGCGCCGGTTTCCACGGAAAAGAGCCACACGCGGGTGTGGGCGAGGGGACCGGACATCACGAAATAGGCCGAGAGCCCCATCACCAGCACGATCACGAAGGCGCGCATGTCGCCGCCCCCGAGCCGGGCGAGCGCGCCGTAGCCGCAATTGCCGCTCAGCGCCATGCCGTAGCCGAAGAGGAGCCCGCCGACGATGGTGCCGAGGGGGCTCCAGACCCGGTCGAGATAGGCGCTGCCGCGGGCCTCGAAATGCCCGGTGGCGATGGCCAGGTGTGTGCCGAGGATCGCGACGGCGATGGCCACACACCACATGCGCAGGCGGCGGGTGTCGGCGCCGTAGAGCACGTCTTCGATCGCGCCGAGCGTGCAGAACCGGCCCACGCGGGCGGCCAGCCCAAGCGCGAGCCCGCCCAATAGGCCGATGAACGCGGTGGCGTTGGCTTCTCCGAAGAGTTCCAGCATCTCTTCCCTCCCGGACCGAATGCTGGCGCGGCGTCCGGTCAGTCGTCCTGCCTGCAGAACAGGTCGTAGACGACCTCCATGATTTGCCGGGGCCTGTCGTCTGTCAAGCTGTAGTAGATCGCCTTGCCCTCGCGGCGGGGCGTCACCAGCCCTTCGAGGCGCAGCCGTGAGAGCTGCTGGGACACCGCCGCCTGCCGGGCCGACAGCAGCTCTTCGAGCTCGGTCACCGACTTTTCGCCCGAGGCGAGATGGCACAGGATCATCAGCCGCCCTTCGTGGCTGATCGCCTTGAGAAAGTTGGACGCGCGCTGGGCGTTGTCCATCATGCGCTCCATGTCGTCGGCGCACATGTTGACGTCGAAGACCGGCAGGCGCGAGGGCGTCTCGGCGTGGGTGTCAGGCTCGCTGGGCATCTGGAGTGTCATAGAACGCTAGCTCGCCTCGTCCAAGGGAATACCGGCCTTGTCGAACATCATGGAGAGGAGTGCCCAGAAGAAGTCCTCCCCGGGGTAGCCTTCAATCCGGCCGACCTCGATGCCGTCCTCGACCAGAATGAAGGTCGGCGTGTAGTGCACCCGCCGGGCAAAGCGCACGTCGGGCGTGGTGCTGTGCAGGTCATAGCGCTCGAGCGGGGCGGTGCGCCCCTCGGCGGTCTTGGGATAGATATGCGCGATGTCTTCGTCCCACTTGGCGCACCAGTAGCAGCCGTCTTCCTCGGCCATCAGCAGGCGCGGCTCGGCGGAGGCGGGCAGAGGCACGCTGGCCACAGACAGGCTAACGAGAAACACGCTAACCAGAGACACGCTGGCCAGGGACAAGCCGGCGCGCGGGAGGAAAGCAAAGAGCGCTGCGGCAAACACCTTGCGCATGGAATGTGCCCCTTTCGTTGACGGGCTGTCTTCTTCTCTCATAATCTAATGTGTGAATATCTCAAGTAAAGCCCAACACGAAGGCCGCCTCACGCATGTTCGATGTCACACTTTTGGGCGCTTTGGCGGCGGGGCTGCTGTCGTTCCTGTCGCCCTGCATCCTGCCGATCGTGCCGTTTTACCTCAGTTATCTGGCCGGGGTCGGCATGAACCAGATCTCGGCGGAGGCGGAGGTGTCGCGGGCGGTGCGTCTGCGCGCGTTCCTGGCGGCCTGCTGTTTCGCGCTTGGCGTCATCACCGTCTTTGTCGGGCTGGGCGCGACCGCGACGGCCTTTGGCGGGCTGGTGCGGGAGTATTTCGACGTTCTGCGCTGGGTGGCCGCGGCAATCATCATCGCGATGGGGCTGCACTTTCTGGGTGTGATCCGCATCGGCATCCTCTACCGGCAGCTGCGCGCGGACGCGGGCGACACCTCGAACGTCGGTCTGGCGGGTGCCTACGTGATCGGGCTCGCCTTTGCCTTTGGCTGGACGCCCTGTGTGGGACCGGTGCTGGCGGCGATCCTCTTTACCGCGGCGGGTCAGGACACCGCCGGGCAGGGGGCGCTCTTGCTCTTTACCTACGGTCTGGGGATGACGCTGCCGTTCATCGCGGCGGCGCTCTTCATCGGGCCGTTCATGGCGTGGATGGCGCGGTTCCGGCGTCACCTCGGGACCATCGAAAAGCTGATGGGAGCGCTGCTCATCGTCTTTGGCGTGCTGATCGCCACCAATTCCATCAACATCATCGCCCAGTGGATGCTGGAGCATATCCCGTGGTTCCAGACGATCGGATGAGCCGCGGCCAGACACACTTTAAGACACACTTTGGGGAGGACTTTTGCATGAAACGACTTTGGATGGCGGTGATCGCCTGCGTCATGGCGACGACGGCCTGGGCTGCGGAGATGGGTGACGACGGGCTGCACAAGGCGCCCTGGATGCGCGACACGTTCAAGGACCTTGGCGAGGACCTTGCGGAGGCGACCGCCGAGGGCAAACGCCTGATGGTACTAGTCGAGCAGCGCGGCTGCATCTACTGCCGCAAGCTGCACGAGGAGGTGTTCGTCGTCCCCGAGATCGCAGACTACATCGAAGAGAACTTCTTTGTCGTGCAGATCAACATGTTCGGCGACGTGGAGGTCACAGATTTCGACGGAACCAGCCTGCCGGAAAAGGACATGGTCAAACGCTGGAACGCGCTCTTTACGCCCAGCATCTATTTCTTTCCCGAGGAGGTGAGCGGCGACCAGACCGCGACCGAGGCGGCGGTGGCCACCATGCCGGGCGCCTTCGGGCGGTGGACGACGCTCAACCTGCTGACCTGGGTGGTCGAGGAGGGCTACGCGGGCGATGAGCCGTTTCAAAAGTACCACGCCCGCAAGTTCGCCGAGCAGGCGGGGTGACACGGGACGGCGGGCTTTGCTGCGCGCGCGATGCTGCGGATGCGAACGAATACAAAAATTCATTTAGTTGAATTTGTCGTTGCGTGCCGGCGAATGTGTGCCGTAGTGTGCTGAAAACAAGGTCGGGAATCGACCAAGGGAGGGGACATGACACGGACATATGTATTAGGGGTGGCAGCCGCCATTTCGCTGGCCCTGCCGGCGGGGGCAGAAGAGGTCAAGCCGATGAACGTGGCTTTCTCGGACGGGATGGTCGAGAGCTCGCTCACGGGCGTTGCGGGCGATCCGGCGATGGGCCGCAAGGTCTTTGCCAACCGCAAACAGGGCAATTGCCTGGCGTGCCACACCAACGCGGATTTGGCCGAAGAGAGCTTTCACGGCGAGGTCGGCCCGACCATGGACGGCGTCGCCGACCGCTGGAGCGAGGCCGAGCTGCGCGGGATCGTGACCAATTCCAAGCAGATGTTTGAGGGCACGATCATGCCCGCCTTCTACGTCGACAGCGGCTACGAACGCCCGCTCGACAAGTTTGCAGGCACCTCCATCCTGACTGCGCAGCAGGTCGAGGATGTGGTCGCCTATCTGATGACACTCAAGGAAGGGTGACCTTCCCAACAGGGAGTTCGATATGGAACTGACACGGCGCAAAATCCTTGCGATCGGCTCGGGCGCGTTTGCTGCCGCGGGCCTCACGGGTCTGCCGGCCTTTGCCAGCCTGACCGACGAGGCGATTTCCGCCCTGACGGGCGGCGCGGAGATGGGCAGCGGCGCGGTCAAGCTGACCGCCCCCGAGATTGCCGAAAACGGCAACACGGTCCCGATCGGGGTCGACGCTCCGGGCGCGACGCAGATCACGCTGTTCGCGGACGGGAACCCGGTCCCGAACGTGGCGACCTTCAAATTCGGCCCGCTCAGCGCGTCGCGCAGCGCCTCGACCCGCATCCGTCTCGCCTCGACGCAGAACGTGATCGCGGTGGCCAAGATGGAAGACGGCTCGTTCCAGATGGCATCGGCCGAAGTCAAAGTGACCATCGGCGGCTGCGGCGGCTGAGTTCAGGATGAGAGGAGAGACATCATGGCATCCGGTGTAAAACCCCGCGTCAAGGTTCCCAAGACCGCCGCCGCCGGCGAGACGATCACGATCAAGACGCTCATCAGCCACAAGATGGAGAGCGGCCAGCGCAAGGACGATGACGGCAACGTCATTCCGCGCTCGATCATCAACCGGTTCACCGCCGACTTTAACGGCCAGAACGTGATTGACGTGCAGCTGGAGCCCGCGATCTCGACCAACCCGTTCTTCGAGTTCAAGGCGGTCGTGCCGGAATCCGGTGAGTTCACCTTCACCTGGTACGACGACGACGGGGACGTCTACGACACATCCAAGAAGATCACCGTCTCCTGAAGAAGACCGGGATCGCGCCGACACAGCAAACGGATCACCGGTCCCGTCAGAGGGCCGAGATCCCGCCATGGGAGGGACACCAATGACATTCAAACGGACAGCCGTCGCTGTTGCGCTCTTGGCCGCGGGCACGGCCGTGGCCCAGGACTCGAACATGCTCAGCATCGAGGGTCAGGACATGGTCACCACGACCTCCGCACCCGCGCATATGGAAAACGTCAAGACGATTTACTCGGGCTGGCACTTCCGTTCGCCGGAGACGCAGGCGCTCGAAACGGACGATTTCGACAACCCGGCGATGATCTTCGTCGATCAGGGTATCGACCTCTTCGAGGCCGTGAACGGCAGCGAGGGCAAGTCCTGCGCCTCCTGCCACGAGAACGTCGAGGACTTTGCCGGACTGCGCACAGAGCTGCCGCGGGTCGAGAATGGCGAGCTCGTGACGATGGAGAACCTCGTGAACGGCTGCCGGACCGAGCGCATGGGCGCCGAGCCCTGGAAGTGGTCGGGTGGCCAGATGACGGCAGTCACAGCTCTGATCGGGCTCCAGTCGCGCGGCCTGCCGATGAACGTCGCCATCGACGGCGAGGCGGCGCCCTTCTGGGAAAAGGGCAAGGAGCTCTACTACACCCGCGTCGGCCAGCTCGACATGGCCTGCTCGAATTGCCACGAGGACAATTACGGCGTGATGATCCGCGCCGACCACCTCAGCCAGGGGCAGATCAACGGCTTTCCGACCTACCGGCTCAAGAACGCCAAGCTCAACTCGATCCACGGTCGTTTCAAGGGCTGCATGAAGAACATCCGCGCCACGCCCTTCAAGGAAGGTGGCGACGAGTTCAAGGCGCTCGAGCTCTACCTTGCATCCCGTGGCGAGGGGCTTTCGGTGGAAACGCCCTCCGTCCGCAACTGACCAACCGCAGGAAGCCTCGCGCCACAAGGTGCGGGGCTTTCTTGTCTGCATGACATTCACTTATGCGTATATGTAAACGGAGGCTGAACGCCCATGATCTCGCGCCGTGATTTCCTTCAGGTCGGAATGGCCGCCTCCGCGCTGGTGGGCGCGTCGGGATTTGGCAACTGGGCGCGGCTCGCCGCGCAGCAGCGCCTGACCCAAGATCAGCTCCTGGAGTTCGACACCTTTGGCAACGTCACGTTGGTGCATGTCACCGACATCCACGGCCAGCTCAAGCCGCTCTATTTTCGCGAGCCGTCGATCAACATCGGCGTCGGCGGGAACAATGGCGCGGTGCCGCACATCACCGGCGCCGACTTTCGCCGGCTCTACGGGATCGCCGACGGCAGCCCGAGCCACTACGCGCTGAGCTCCGGTGACTTTGCCGCGCTGGCGCAAGCCTACGGCAGGGTGGGGGGCCTGGACCGTGTCGCGACCGTGGTGAACGCCATTCGCGCCGAGCGGCCCGATGCGCTCTTTCTCGACGGGGGTGACACATGGCACGGGTCCTACACGACCTACCACACCGCCGGGCAGGACATGGTCAACGTGATGAACGCGCTGAGGCCCGACGCGATGACCTTCCACTGGGAGTTCACACTGGGCTCGGACCGGGTGCACGAGATCGTCGAGGGCCTGCCGTTCGCGGCACTTGGCCAGAACGTCTTTGACGCCGAGTGGGACGAGCCGGCCGAGCTCTTCCCGCCCTACAAGATGTTCGAGCGGGGCGGCACCAGGATCGCCGTGATCGGCCAGGCGTTCCCCTACATGCCGATCGCCAACCCCGGCTGGATGTTCCCCGAATACTCGTTCGGCATCCGGGACGAGAACATGGCCGCCATGGTCGAAGAAGTCCGCGCGGCGGGCGCCGAATGCGTCGTCTGCCTCAGCCACAACGGCTTTGACGTGGACAAGAAGATGGCGCGCGTCGTGCCGGGCATCGACGTGATCCTCTCGGCGCACACCCACGACGCGCTGCCCGAGCCGGTGATCGTCGGCGACACGGTGATCCTCGCCTCCGGCTCGAACGGGAAGTTCGTCACCCGCGTCGATCTCGATATCCGCGATGGGCGCATGATGGGGTACCGGTCGAAACTGATCCCGATCTTTTCCGACGTGATCGCGCCGGACCGCGAGGTCGCCGCGCTGATCGAGGCCGAGCGCGCGCCGTTCCTGCCGCAGATGACGGAGGTGGTCGGCCAGACGGAGAGCCTTCTTTACCGCCGGGGCAATTTCAACGGCTCCTGGGATGACCTGATCTGCGACGCGCTCCTCTCCGAGCGGGACGCTGAGATCGCCCTGTCGCCCGGCGTGCGCTGGGGGCCGTCGCTGGTGCCGGGCCAGGACATCACCCGCGAGGACATCTTTGGCGTCACGGCGATGACCTATGGCGAGGCGTACCGGACGGAGATGACCGGCGAGTTCCTAAAGATCGTGCTCGAGGACGTGGCCGACAACATCTTCAACCCCGACCCCTACTACCAGCAGGGCGGCGACATGGTCCGCACCGGCGGGCTCGGCTACCGCATCGACGTGTCGAAACCGCAGGGCTCGCGCATCTCGAACATGACGCTCCTGAGCACCGGCGAGGCCATCGATCCCGCCCGCGCCTACGTCGTGGCGGGCTGGGCGAGCGTGAACCAGGACACCGAAGGGCCGCAAATCTGGGACGTGGTCGAAAGCCACATCCGCAAGCAGGGCACGGTCACCGTGTCCGAGAACACCAGCGTCGACATCGTCGGCACCTAAGCACATCGGGAGACCTCGAGACATGGATGACGAGACATGGATGACCTGATCAAACCGTCCCGCCGCGCCTTCCTGAGGGGGAGCGCCGCGATGGCCGCGGGCTCGGTCGCGGGCGCGGCTGCCGCCGAAGGGCCTGACCCGCTGATCACCGAGCTGCAGGACTGGGCGTCCTACACCGGCGCGGGCGTCGACGAGACGCCCTACGGCATGCCGATCAGCTTTGAGAGCCACGTGGTGCGGCGCAATGTGGAGTGGCTGACGGCCTCCCCCATCTCGTCGATCAACTTCACGCCCATCCACGCGCTCGACGGGACGATCACCCCGCAGGGCTGCGCCTTCGAGCGGCACCACTCGGGCGCGATCGAGCTGTCCAAGCAGGACTACCGGTTGATGATCAACGGGCTGGTGGAGCGGCCGCTGGTCTTTACCTACGCCGATCTCGAACGCTTCCCGCGCGAAAACCACGTCTATTTCTGCGAATGTGCGGCCAACACCGGGATGGAGTGGGCGGGGGCGCAGCTTAACGGCGTGCAGTTCACCCACGGCATGATCCACAATATGGAGTATACGGGCGTCCCCCTTCGGCTCCTGTTGCAGGAGGCGGGAGCTGAGATCGACCTGGACAAATGGGTCTATGTCGAGGGCGCCGATGCCTCCTCGAACGGACGCTCGATCCCAATGGAAAAGGCGCTCGACGACGTGCTTGTCGCCTTCAAGGCCAACGGAGAGGCACTCCGGATGGAGCACGGCTACCCCGTCCGCCTCGTCGTGCCCGGCTGGGAAGGCAACATGTGGGTCAAGTGGCTCCGCCGGATCGAGGTGGTCGACACCGCCGTCGAGAGCCGCGAGGAGACCAGCAAGTACACCGACGTCTACGAGGACGGCACCGCGCGCAAATGGACCTGGGTGATGGACGCCAAGTCCGTCATCACCTCCCCCTCGCCGCAAGTGCCGATCCCCCACGGGGCGGGCCCGATGGTCATCTCCGGCCTCGCCTGGTCCGGCCACGGCCAGATCACCCGCGTCGATGTCTCAAAGGACGGCGGCATCACCTGGGAGACCGCGCGCCTCGGCAAGCAGGGCGATACCAAGGCTCTGACGCGGTTCTACCTCGACACCACATGGGACGGCGCGCCGATGCTCCTGCAGGCCCGCGCCATGGACGAGACCGGCTACGTGCAGCCCACCAAGGACCAGCTGCGCGCCGAGCGGGGCGAGAACTCGGTCTACCACAACAACTGTATCCAGACCTGGTACGTGAACGCAGAAGGGATCGCCGAGAATGTCGAAGTCTCCTAACATCCTCTGGCCCACGCTGGGCGTGACCGGGATCGTGCTGGGCGCGGCCTACGGCGTCTCGACCCGGGGCTATCAGGCGGAAACGGCGGCGCTGGCGCAAGCCCAGGCCGCAGCCGCCGAAGCCCGCGTGACCGAGCAGGCCGCCGCCAACGCGGACCTCGCCGCGCGCATCACTGCCGTCCAAGACGAGGCACGCGCCCGCGTCGCCGAGCTAGAAGCGCGCCCCATGGCGGCCTCCCTCACGGCACCGGCCCCTGCGGGCGGCGCGCTTGGTATCGGCCGAGCAGCCCTGCCCGAAGAGATCGCCGCCTGGGACGTGGACGTGCTCCCCGATGGGCGCGGCCTGCCCAAAGGATCGGGCGATGTCTGGACCGGCGAAGAGGTCTTCGCCGACCGCTGCGCCTCCTGCCATGGCGACTTTGCCGAGGGGGTCGACAACTGGCCCGTGCTGGCCGGCGGCTTCGACACGCTCGGGGACAAGGACCCGGTCAAGACGGTCGGCTCCTACTGGCCGCACCTGTCGACCGCCTGGGACTACATCTCCCGCTCCATGCCCTTCGGCGAGGCCGGGACGTTGACCGCTGACGAGACCTACGCCATCGTCGCCTACATCCTTTATTCCAACGACCTGGTGGACGACGATTTCGAGCTCAGCCACGAGAACTTCGCCGCGTTCGACATGTACAACATGGAGGGCTTCGTGATCGACGACCGGCCCGAGCTGGAATACGCCAAGTGGCGCGCGGAGCCCTGCATGGAGGACTGCAAGGAGGAAGTGCAGGTCACGATGCGCTCGGTCTTTCTGGTCGAGACCCCGCCCGAGGGTGGCACGAATTCGGTGATGAACCACGCCGCCGACGAAGAGCTGCCGTCGTTCACTGCCGATGGCCCGTCCTTCATCCCCGCCGCCGTGACCCCGCCCGCGCAAGCAGAGGCCGAGAGCGCCGCACCTGCCGAGGCGGACGCGCCGGCGTCCGACGAGGGCGCCGCACTGATCGCCGCCGGCGAAAAGGTCTTCCGTAAATGCAAGGCGTGCCACCAGGTCGGCGAAGGGGCGGACAACCGCTCCGGCCCGCACCTCAACGGCCTGATGGGGCGCACCATGGGATCGGTCGACGGGTTCTCGTACTCCTCCGTCTTCGAGTCCGCCGCCGCCGAAGGCCGCGTCTGGGACGAGGCGGAGCTCGCCGGCTTTCTCGCCAAGCCGCGGGAGTACATGAAAGGCACCAAGATGGCCTTTGCCGGGCTCAAGAAGGAGGCCGACCTCGAGGCGATCACCGCCTACCTCGCCAGCTTCGGAGACGGGACATGACGCGCGGCGCCCTCCTTGGCGCGGCGCTCGTGCTATCGGGCGCAGGCGCGCTTGCGGAAGGCAGCGCCTACACGCCCGAGGAGATCGCCGAATACGCGGCTGACGCGGGGCTTGTTCCAGCGCAGCTGACCACGGCGGGCGATGCCGAATACGGGGAATACTTGGGCGGCGAATGCACCACCTGCCACCAGCAGAGCGGCGACAGCAACGGCATCCCGGCCATCGTCTACCTCGACGATCTGACCTTTCGTCTCGCGATGTACGCCTACAAGGCCAAGACGCGCGAGAATGCCGTGATGCAGATGACCGCGGGCAAGTTCGGCGACGAGGAGATCGCCGCGCTCGCCGCTTACTTCACGACACTGGACGTCGAATGACGCCGCACACCAGGGAGGAGACCCACATGACACTGAACAGAAGAGCGTTCCTCGGCACCACCGCCGCGGCTACCGCTGCGCTCGCCGCACCTATGGTGCTGGCGGACGGCCATGCCAAGCCGCGCGTGATCGTCGTCGGCGGCGGGGCAGGGGGCGCAACCGCCGCCCGCTACATCGCCAAGGACAGCGAGGGCGCCATCGACGTCACGCTGATCGAGCCGACGCGCACCTACTACACCTGCTTTTTCTCGAACCTCTATCTCGGCGGGTTCAAAGAGATCGATGACCTCGGCCATTCCTACGGCGGGCTCGCGGCGAACGGCGTCAACGTCGTGCACGACTGGGCGGTGGGCGTCGACCGCGACACCAAGACGGTGAGCCTCGCCGGCGGCGGCAGCCTCAAGTACGACAAGCTGATCCTCAGCCCCGGCATCGACTTCGTCGACATGTCCGTGCCCGGGTGGGACATCTCGGCGCAGAACGCCATGCCGCACGCCTACAAGGCCGGCTCGCAGACCGAGCTCCTGAAGGCGCAGCTCGCGGCGATGCCCGAGGGCGGCACCTTTGCGATGGTCGCGCCGCCCAACCCCTACCGCTGCCCGCCGGGACCCTACGAGCGGGTGTCGATGGTCGCGCACTACCTCAAGAACAATAACCCGACGGCCAAGATCCTCGTGGCCGACCCCAAGCCCAAGTTCTCCAAGATGTCGCTCTTTCAGGAGGGCTGGAACGCGCATTACTCCGGCATGATCGACTGGATCGGCGAGGACTTTGGCGGCGCCGTGGTCGAGGTCGACCCGGGCGCCATGACCGTCTCCATCGACGGTGAGGTGACGAACGTCGACGTCTGCAACGTCATCCCCGCGATGAAGGCAGGCCGCATCGCCGAGATCGCCGGCGTCACGGACGGCAACTGGGCGCCGGTCAACGCCGCCGACATGTCCTCCAAGGCCGACCCGGACGTCTACGTGCTGGGCGATGCCAGCCAGCAGGGCGACATGCCGAAGTCCGGCTTTTCGGCCAACAGCCAGGCCAAGGTCTGCGCCAACGCCGTGCGCGGTGCGCTGACCGGCAGCCGCGTCTTCCCGGCCAAGTTCTCGAACACCTGCTGGTCGCTCATCGACACCAACGACGGCGTCAAGGTCGGCGCGACCTACGAGGCGACCGAGGAAAAGATCGCCAAGGTCGACGGCTTTATCTCGGAGGTCGGCGAAAGCGCCGATCTGCGCAAGGCCACCTACGAAGAGAGCGAGGGCTGGTACGCCGGCATCACCGCGGACATGTTCGGCGCCAAAGCCTGACCTGTCGCTAAAGGAAAGCCGCAAGACGGCCCACAGACCCCCGGCGCGCGCTGCGCCGGGGGTTTTTTGTCACAAGGGCAAATGAGGGAGGATCTCGTGGCGTGTGCTGCTGAAGCGGAACCTCGTCTTTCGGCGCGTGGCGTTTTGGATCGGAGAGCGCATTTCTGAGCATAAGTTGGAACATGCGTTCTGTATCAGACACTTTTCATATCTGAACTTGAGATTATTTCCTCTGCATCGTTGTTAAGGAAATTGCGCCATGCTGCTGGAGACTTTGCCGTTCGAATTGCCGGTCCAGACCGTGCATCTGCTCTTTGGCGCGCTGCTGGGGCTCATCTTCGGTGTGGCGGCGCAAATTTCGCGCTTTTGCCTGCGCCGCGCGGTGGCCGGCGAAGAGGGACCAGACCGGGCCGCCGGTGCCGTCTGGCTGACGGCGCTGGCGTTTGCGGTGGGCGGCTTCGCCGTTGCGCAGAGCCTCGGCTGGGTCGCGCTGGACGGCCATCGCCTGCTCGACGCGTCGGTGCCGGTGCTGGCCATCGTGCTGGGCGGCGTGGCGTTCGGGATCGGCATGGTCCTGACACGAGGCTGCATGTCGCGGCTGACGGTGCTTTCGGCGACGGGCAACCTGCGCGCGCTGATGGTGGTCGCGGTCTTTGCCATCGTCGCCCATGCCACGCTCAAGGGCGTGCTGGCGCCGCTCCGCACGAGCCTTGGGTCGGTGCAGCTGGACCTCGGCATTGCTTCGCTGGCCGAAGTGCCGGGCCTTTCGATTATTGTAACGCTGCTCTTGGCCGTTGGAGCGGGACTGCTCGCGCGCCAGTCTAGCGCAAAGCCGCGCGATCTCGCGCTGGGCGCTGTCATTGGCCTCGTCGCGGTGGCAGGCTGGGCAGGCACGTCGGTCCTGCTGGTCGATGACTTCGATCCGCTGCCGGTGCAGTCGGCGGCCTTCACCTTGCCCTGGTCGGACACGCTCTTTTGGGTGATCGCCTCGAGCGCGATCCCGGCGGGCTTTGGCACGGGGCTGGTGGGCGGCGTGCTGCTCGGCGCCTTTGCCAGCGCTGCCCTGCGCGGAGAGCTGGCGCTGCAGAGCTTTGAGACGCCTGCGCAGACCGTCCGCTACGGAGCGGGCGGGGCGCTCATGGGTGTCGGCGGTGTGCTGGCCGGAGGCTGCACCATCGGCGCGGGTCTGTCGGGCAGCGCGGCGCTGAGCCTCGCGGCGCTGCTGGCGCTGGCCTCCATCATCGCCGGCGGGCTTCTGGGTCGCGCACTGCTCCAGCCGCGCGGTGCGGCGGTCAGCGCCTGAGCAAAAGCTACTCGAATTCCATCTGCTCGTAGACCCGGCCTGCGTTGCGGGTCGCGAGCTGCTCGAACGTGTCGAGATGCGCGTAGGGGCTTTGGTCGACGTAATAGGCGTCCGCCAGGTCGCCCCCGTCCTCGAGATGTTCGCCGATCTTGTCGCGTATGTAGACGAGGTAGTCGCGCGTGTAGCGGCGCACCTGGTCCATGTTGGTCGGCGTGCCGTGGCCGGGAATGACGTAGGTGGCATTCAGCGCCTCAAAGCCGGTCTCCCACGTCTCGATCCAGTCGAGCGCAATGGTGTCCTCAAAGATCGGCAGCATTCGCTGGTGAAAGGCCATGTCGCCCGCGATCACGAGGCTCTGCTCGGGCAGCCAGACCTGCGTGTCACCGGGCCCGTGGGCGGGCCCGAGGTGCAGCACCTCGATGCGGAAGTCGCCCATCTCAATCACCCGTTTGTCCTCGAAGGTCTCGGTCGGGGGCGCGACGAATGTGCCTTCGGCCTTGTCGAGGTTGTAGCGCTTCATCCCCTCGAGGATGCGGTTGCCGCGGGTTTCGATTTCGTGCGCGGCATCCACATGGGCGAGGATCGGCACGCCTTGCTCCGCCCAGTAGGAGTTGCCGAGCATCGCATGGCCCTGCCCGTTCTCGTCGATGACGAGCTTCACCGGCTGATCGGTGACCGCCTTGATCTCGGCATGCAGCGCCTCGGCCAGGATGTACGCCGCGCCGCCATTGATCACCACGACCCCGTCGCCGGTCACGATGAAGCTGAGGTTGTTGTTGTGGCCGGAGTTCTCGTAGGTCGGCGGCGCGGTCGCGCCGATGGCGGACCAGACGTGCGGGATGACTTCGATCGGTTTGGAATAGAGCGGCGAGCCGGGGTACTGATCGGCGATGTCCTCGCTGGCGAGGGCCGGGGCTGCAGCGAGCAGCAGTGGCAGGGGCCAGCGGAGCATCACGCGCCCTCCACGAATTGGTAGGCGTCCCCGAAGCGATCGACGCGCCCGATGCCGCCACCGGGCAGATGAAAGCCGACGAGGGTCAAGTCCTCGGCGGCGAGCCGGTCCAGCAAAGCGCGCCGTGTCTGAACGGCGAGCGCCGGGTCGTGGTCGGTGCCGCTCTCCCAGCCTGGTTTGCGGAACGCTACGTGGTGGTTGACGATGGCGTCCCCCACGATCAGCGCCGCCGCGCCGCCTTGCCGGACCTCGAACGCCATATGGCCGGGCGTGTGCCCGGGCGAGGCGACGGCGGCGATGCCCGGCAAGATTTCTGCGCCCGGCTCGACCAGTGTCACGCTATCCGCGATGACCTCCATCCGGCGCTTGGCGCCGACGGCAAAGGCTGCGCGTGCCTCGCCGATGGTGTCGACGGTGTTCGGGTCCCACCAATAGTCCCACTCCGCGCGCCCCATGAGATAGGCCGCCTCGGTAAAGAGCGGGTCGTCGAAATCGTCGAGCAGGCCCCAGATATGGTCGGGATGCGCGTGGGTGAAGACGACATGCGTGATGTCCTCGGGGCCAAGACCGAGCGCCGCGAGGCTGTCCGTGATCTTGCCTGCCGTGGGCATGAAATCAGGGCCGGAGCCGACGTCGAAGAGCACCGTGTTGGTGCCGTCGCGATAGAGCGCGAGGTTGCAATCGGGCGTGAAGCTATCGCGCGAGAGGCCGAACTCCGCGAGGATCGGGAGGAGCTCGTCCTGCGGCATCGACCCGAACGCAAAATCGCCCGGGAGAGACAGGTTCCCGTCGCTGACAGTCGTCAGCTCAGCCGTTCCGAGCGAAAGGGATGCCGTCGCCATACGCGGCACCGCGGCCGCCAGCGGCGCGGCGGCAAGCCCGCCCAGCAAAGTTCGACGCGTGAATGACATGGAGCGCTCCCTTAAATTCTTTTATGCGAATATGAGTGGTTTCTCATCACCACGCAAGAAAAAGCGCCGTAGAACGTTTGCCTCGGGTCGGGAACGCGTGTTCCGACGTCCTCCAAAGAAGGGCCCGTCGCGCCAGATGCCGCGTGCCCGTGCCGCGATTGTAGCAGCAAGGTGCAGTCGGTCCACGTGGCCGAAAATTGCGCCGTATCGGCGCAAGGCGTGCGGCTTTTGCTGCGCTTGCAACGCGCGACGGATCAGGCAGAGGGGAGTGCCGGATTGTTCTGAGGCGACGGCCCGGGTACCGACGCCAGGGTGCCTAACAAACTGGCGCCACGCGGAAATTTTGACGCTGCGCTGCGGAATCCCTTTGGTACGTCCAGAGGCGCTGCGCATAGTCCGCGCCATGTCCAAGCCGCTGTCCATCATCGTTGCCGAGCCCGACCGTGACCGGGCGCTGATGATCGTCGACAGCCTCAAGGAGGCCGGCGACAACGACATCCGCGTGATTTCCGAGATTTCGAGCCTCGCCCGGCAGATCGCCGACATCCAGCCCGATGTCGTGATCGTGGACCTCACCAGCCCGACCCGCGACATGATCGAGGAGCTGACGCTGGCGACCTCGCCGCTCGACCGGCCCGTCGCGGTCTTTGCCGACCAGAGCGACGAAAGCCTGACCAAGGCAGCGATCGAGGCGGGCGTGTCGGCTTACGTGGTTGACAACCTGCGCCCCGAGCGGATGCGGCCGGTGATCTCCGCCGCGATTGCGCGGTTCAACATGTTCCGGCGGATGCGCGACGAGCTGGCGGAGACCAAGCGCGCGCTCGAGGAGCGCAAGATCACCGACCGGGCCAAGGGCCTTTTGATGAAGGCGCGCGGCATCGACGAGGACGCGGCCTACGCGCTCTTGCGCAAGACCGCCATGGACCAGGGCAAGAAGATCTCGGAGGTCGCGCAGGCGCTGGTGACGGCGGCGGACCTTCTGGCATGACGCTCGCGCGTCTCTCCGTCGCGTTTATCCCGCTGACCGACGCGGTGCCGCTGATTGCCGCCGCCGAGATGGGCTTCGCGCAGGAAGAGGGCCTCGCCCTCGATCTGGTGCGCGCGCCGTCGTGGTCGTCGCTGCGGGACATGCTCGCCTTTGGCGCGGTGGAGGCGGCGCATCTGCTTGCCCCCGTGCCGGTCGCCATGTCGCTCGGGATCGGGGGCGTCGCCTCGGAGGTCTCAGCGTTGATGGCCCTGTCGGTGAACGGGACTGTTGTGGGCGTGTCGAACGCGCTGGCCGCGGAGCTGCAGGGCGCCGGAGCCTCCTTCGACTTCACCGATGCGGCGGCGGCGGGCCGGGCGCTGGCGCAGACCGGGCGCGCGCTGCGCGTCGGCGTGCCGTTCCCGTTCTCGATGCAGGCCGAGCTCCTTTATTACTGGCTGGCGGCCTCCGGTCTGCCGGCGCCGCAAAGCCTGACCGTGCGCACCGTGCCGCCGCCCCTGATGGCCGACGCCTTGGCGGCGGGCGAGATCGACGCCTTTTGTGTGGGCGAGCCCTGGGGGTCCAAGTCCGTCGAAAGCGGATTTGGCACGCTCTTGCTCCCTGGCAAGGCGATCTGGAGCTTTGCCCCCGAAAAGGTGCTCGCCGTGCGGACCGGCTGGGCGGAGGAGAACGCCGATCTGACCGGGCGGCTGATGCGGGCGGTCTGGAAGGCCGGGCGCTGGCTCGGCACGGGCGGCGCGCGCACGACGGCGGCCGAGCTGCTGGCACGCGAGCGCTACCTCGACCTCGCCCCCGACATCATCGACCGCGCGCTGACGGGTCGGTTGGTGATCAACGCCCGCGGCGAGACGCGCGACTGTCCGGGCTTTGTCGAGTTCTACCAGGGCGCGGCGCAGTTCCCCTGGCGCAGCCAGGCGGCGTGGATTGCAGCGCAGATGGCCGGGCGGCTGGGGCTGGACGCAGAGCAGGCGATGGCCTCGGCGCGGCAGAGCTTCCGCACGGACCTCTACCGGCGCCATCTCGGCCCGGCGGGCGCGATCCTGCCGGGCGCCTCCGAAAAGACCGAAGGGGGAATCGCCGAAGGCACCGCCGTCTCCTCCGAGAGCGGACGGCTGATCCTGACGCAAAACCGGTTCTTCGACGGGCGCGTCTTTGATCCCGCACGGGGCATCTGACACATTTTTAGGCAAATGCCCCCAAGTTTCGCTGCAAGGCAGAAAAACCTGGGAACCTTTTGGACCCCAAGCTTGCCTTGCCGCTGCATCGCGGCATTCTTGAGATCAGAGAGCAACGGCGCTCTCCACCTCACCCACGACAGGGCACACTGAGCACAGCCGCTCGACCCATCTCGCGACACCGCGGGAGGTCTGGCGGCTTTTTTTGTTTTGCGCCCCGCTTTGGCGGGAGCTGCATCCGAGACAGGGGGACTGACCTGATGAAGTATTTGCTGAGCGCCGCTGCGGCCGCGCTGACGATCTCAAGCGCATCCGCGCAGATGCTGGAACTGGAAAAGGACGAGCTGACCTTCGGCTTTATCAAGCTGACGGACATGGCGCCGCTCGCGGTGGCTTACGAGCAGGGCTATTTCCTCGACGAAGGGCTCTTTGTCACGCTCGAGGCGCAGGCCAACTGGAAGGTGCTGCTGGACGGCGTGATCGACGGACAGCTCGACGGCGCGCACATGCTGGCAGGCCAGCCTTTGGCGGCGACGATCGGGTTCGGGACAGAAGCCCACATCATCACGCCGTTCTCGATGGACCTCAATGGCAACGGGATCACCGTCTCGAACGAGGTCTGGGACCTGATGCGTCCGCATATCCCGTCGATGGATGATGGCCGCCCGCAGCACCCGATCAGCGCGTCGGCACTATTGCCGGTGGTCGAGCAGTACCGCAACGAGGGCAAGGCCTTCAACATGGGCATGGTGTTCCCGGTCTCGACCCACAACTACGAGCTGCGCTACTGGCTCGCGGCGGGCGGTCTGCACCCGGGGTTCTACTCGCCCGAAGACGTGAGCGGGCAGATCGCGGCGGATGTCTTCCTTTCCGTGACGCCTCCGCCCCAGATGCCGGCCACGCTCGAGGCGGGCACGATCTACGGCTACTGCGTGGGTGAGCCCTGGAACCAGCAGGCGGTCTTCAAGGGGATCGGCGTGCCGGTCATCACTGACTACCAGCTGTGGAAGAACAATCCCGAGAAGGTGTTTGGCATCACCAACGAGTTCGCCGAACAGTATCCCAACACCACGCTTGCCGTGACCAAGGCGCTGATCCGCGCGGCCATCTGGCTCGACGAGAACGAGAACGCCAACCGGCTCGACGCGGTCGAAATCCTCTCGCGCCCCGAATACGTCGGCGCCGATCAGGAAGTCATCGCCGCCTCGATGACCGGCACGTTCGAGTTCGAAAAGGGTGACGTGCGCGACATCCCCGACTTCAACGTCTTCTTCCGCTACAACGCGACCTATCCCTTCTACTCTGACGCCATCTGGTACCTGACGCAGATGCGCCGCTGGGGCCAGATCGCCGAGCCGAAGTCCGACGCCTGGTACGATGACGTCGCCAAAAAGGTCTACAAGCCCGCCATCTACCTCGAAGCCGCGCGCCTGCTCGTGGACGAGGGCCTGGCAAGCGAGGCCGACTTCCCCTGGGACAGCGATGGCTACAAGGCGCCGACGCCCGCCGCCGACATCATCGACGGCATCCCCTACGACGGACGCGCGCCCAACGCCTACCTCGAGAGCCTGCCGATTGGCCTGAAAGGCGAGCAGATCGTCGTCGGCTCCGAAGTGCAGGGCTAAGACCCGGACCCCGGGCTGCCCGCCTCCTCATCGGGCGGCCCGGACCTTCTCATTATTTCCTCATCTCCAGGCAGGGGCAGACCCATGACCGCAGTTGACCCGAATTTCTCCGAAGACGCCGCCGCCGAGGCGCGTGCCGCCCGCAAGGCCGTCCTCTTCACCCGCATCAACAAGGCCGACAAGTGGTTCAGCGTCCTCGGCCTGTCGTGGCTGACGCCCATGCTCAAGGCCGCCGCCGGCGACAACCCCAAAGCGCAGGTGGGCGAGATCTGGCGCCTGCTGGGCGTGCCTTTGCTGGCCATCGTGCTCTTCCTCGCGGCTTGGGGGACTCTGGCCCCCAAAGTGCAGACGTCGCTGGGCGCCGTGCCGGGACCGGCGCAAGTCTGGGAGCAGGCGGTCAACCTGCACGAAGACGCGCAGCGCAAGGCTGAGAGCCGGGAGAAGTTCCAGGCCCAGGTTGCCAAGCTCAACGAACGGCGCATCTCGAACGGGCAGGAACCGGTCGAGCGGGCCTACACCGGCGCGCCGAGCTACTACCAGCAGATCGGGACCTCGATCGCCACGGTCTTCTTCGGCTTTCTGATTGCGACCGCCTTTGCCGTACCGCTCGGCATCGCGGCGGGTCTTTCCAAGACCGCGAACGCGGCGCTCAACCCGCTCATTCAAATCTTCAAACCGGTTTCGCCGCTCGCTTGGCTGCCGATCGTGACCATGATCGTCTCGGCGGTCTATGCGACGAACGACGGGCTTTTTGCCAAGTCCTTCCTCATCTCGGCCATCACGGTGACGCTCTGCTCGCTCTGGCCGACGCTGATCAACACCGCGCTGGGCGTGGCGTCGATCGACAAAGATCTGGTGAACGTCTCCAAGGTGCTCAAGATGGGGACCTGGACCAAGATCACGAAGCTGGTGCTGCCGTCCTCGCTGCCGCTCATCTTTACCGGGCTGCGCCTGTCGCTGGGTGTGGGCTGGATGGTGCTGATCGCGGCCGAGATGCTCGCGCAGAACCCCGGCCTCGGCAAGTTCGTCTGGGACGAGTTCCAGAACGGCTCGAGCCAGTCGCTGGCCAAGATCATGGTGGCCGTGCTGACCATCGGGATCATCGGTTTCCTCCTCGACCGGCTGATGTACGCGATCCAGTCGCTCTTCACCTTTACGAACCATCGGTGAGCCGCGCTCAGGTAGCGAAGCGGTAGCGCGAAAGGAAAGATGATGAGCATTCTCAAACTGGACAACGTCTCCAAGAGCTTTGGCGAAGGCACCGCCGCGACCGAAGTTCTGAAAAACATCACCCTGGAGGTGGAGGAGCGCGAGTTCCTCGTCCTCCTCGGCTTCTCCGGCACGGGCAAGACGACACTGATCAACCTGCTTGCCGGGATCGAGACGCCCACGACGGGCGCCGCCACCTTCAAAGGCGCGCCGATCACCGGGCCAGGACCTGAGCGCGGCGTGATCTTCCAAAGCTACTCGCTGATGCCGTGGTTGACGGTGAACGGCAATGTGGGGCTGGCGGTGGACACGATCTTTCCCAACCTGTCCCGCAAGGAGCGGGCGGAGAAGGTCGCGCATTACGTCAAGATGGTGGGGCTGGCCCACGCTGCCGAGCGCCGTCCGGCGGAGCTGTCGGGCGGGATGCGACAGCGGGTGAACGTGGCACGCGCGCTGGCGATGAGCCCGGAGGTCCTCCTCCTCGACGAGCCGCTCTCGGCGCTCGATGCGCTGACCCGTGCCAACCTCGCCGACGAGATCGAGGCGATCTGGCAGGCCGACAAGAAGACCTGCGTGCTGATCACCAACGACGTGGACGAGGCGATTACGCTGGCCGACCGGATCATCGCGCTCAATCCCGACGGCACGCTGGGGCAGGAGTTCAAGGTCACCATCCAGCGCCCCCGCGACCGGTCTGCGATGAACCACGACGAGACCTTCAAGGCGCTGCGCTCGGACGTCACGAAGTACCTGATGGACGTCGGGATCGAGTCCAAGGTCGAAGGCGCGCGCATCCTGCCGGATGTCACGCCCATCCATGGCGTGCCCACGGCAGTGGCGGACGTGCAGAAAGGCTCGATCGAGGAGCGCTACCTCGATTTCAGCCAGCTGCACAAAGTCTATCCCACGCCCAAGGGACCACTGACAGTGGTGGAGGACTTTAACCTCAAGATGAACAAGGGCGAGTTCATCTCGCTCATCGGGCATTCGGGCTGTGGCAAGTCCACGGTGCTCACCATGGCCGCGGGGCTCAACGAGATCAGCAAGGGGGCGATCAAGCTCGACGGCCGCCACGTGGAGGGCGCGGACCCCGAGCGGGCGGTTGTCTTTCAGGCGCCGAGCCTCTTTCCGTGGCTCACCGCGCGGGAGAACTGCGCCATCGGGGTCGACAAGGTCTACCCCAAGGCGAGCTGCGCCGAGCGGAACGACGTCGTGGAATACTACCTCGAGCGGGTGGGGCTGGCCGACGCGATGGACAAGTCCGCGCTGGATCTCTCGAACGGGATGAAGCAGCGGGTGGGCATCGCCCGGGCCTTTGCCCTCTCTCCCAAGCTGCTGCTCCTCGATGAGCCCTTCGGGATGCTCGACAGCCTCACGCGCTGGGAGCTGCAAGAGGTGCTGATGGAGGTCTGGTCCCGCACCAAGGTCACGGCCATCTGCGTGACGCACGATGTGGACGAGGCGATCCTCCTCGCTGACCGCGTGGTGATGATGACCAACGGGCCGCAGGCCACGATTGGCCGGATCGTTGACGTGGACCTGCCGCGCCCGCGCACCCGCAAGGCGCTGCTCGCGCACCCGGACTACTACCTCTACCGCGAACAGGTGCTGAACTTCCTCGAGGAGTATGAGCACGGCGCCCATGGCAAGAGCGCGAGCGAAGCGCCTGCCGCCGAGGCGGAAGCAGAGCCCGAGCCCGCCAAAGACCAGGAGGCGGCGTGATGCTGGACGGCAAGGACGCCAAAACCAGCCGCACCTTCGTCGAGGTTTCCGAAGTCTGGGTGCCCGAAGGAGACCGGCTGGTCTGGAAAGGCGGCGATTACGGCGACCTCGACGACTTCAAGGCGGTCTCCGGCAAGGAGACCTTTGGCAAGGGCGAGGGCCTTCCCGGGAAGGCTTGGTCCGAAGGGCGCCCGGTGGTGCTCAAGGGCTTTGAAGGGTCCTACTTCAAACGCATCGAGGCGGCACATGCGGCGGGCCTGACAGCCGCCGTCGCTGTCCCGGTCTTTGCCGGAGACACGCTCAAGGCGGTGCTGGTCACGCTCTGCGGTGACGGCGACGACCGGATCGGCGCCATCGAAGTCTGGTCGGACCAGGGCGGCGTGCTCAAGCTCGACGATGGCTACTTTGGCTCCGCCGACCACTTCGAATGGGTGAGCCGCCACACGCAATTCCCGCGCGGGCAAGGCATGCCCGGCAGCGTCTGGTCCACCGGCACGCCGCTTTTGATGCGCAACCTCGGGTCAGGCTACAAGTTCGTGCGCGCCGAGAGCGCCGGGGAGGCTGGACTGACCACTGGCCTCGGCCTGCCGGTGCCAGTGCCGGGCAACAGCAGCTACGTGCTGGCGCTCCTCTCCGCGCGCGGCACGCCGCTCGCCCGCCGGTTCGAGATTTGGGACGCCCGCAAGGCCGTCGTCGGCACGGCGGGCGGCGCCGTCCTCATCGACGGCGTCTGCAGCACCGACGGCCCGCTGGGCCTCGAAGAGCCCAAGACGCGCGCCGCCGCCTGGCAGGGCGTGATCGGCAACGTCGCCTCGGACGGCATCCCCATCGCCAAACGCCAACTGGCCGGACTTCCGGGCGGGCACACCTCCGTCGTCGCGCTGCCCATCCATGCCGGCGACACCATCAGCCACGTCGTGGCCTGGTACAGCTAAGGAGATCGAGGTGAAGAACCTAGTCATCATCGGAGCAGGCATGGCCGCCGGACGCTTCCTCGAGCACGTCTTCGAGGACATGCCGGGCGCCTGGTCGGTCACGCTTTTCAACGCCGAGCCGCGCGGCACCTACAACCGCATCATGCTCTCCCCGGTGCTCTCGGGCGAGCGCACCTACGAGGAGATCGTCACCCATGACGACGCCTGGTATGCGGAGCACGATGTGACTTGCCGGTTTGGCGAGCGCGTCGTCTCCATCGACCGGGACGCCAAGGTGGTGCACGGCGAGAACGGTGCGGTTGCCTACGACAAGCTGGTGTTCGCGACGGGCTCGAGCCCCTTCATCATCCCGCTGCCGGGCCATGACCTCGACGGGGTGATCGCCTACCGCGACCTCGAAGACACCAACCGCATGATCGCGGCCTCGGGCATTGATGACGGCAAGGCGGTGGTGATCGGCGGCGGTCTTCTGGGGCTGGAGGCGGCGGCGGGCCTGCGCCTGCGCGGTGTCGAGGTCACGGTCATTCACATCAACCCCTGGCTGATGGATCGGCAGCTCGACGAGGCAGCGGGGTATCTCCTGCGCAAGGAGCTGGTGGCGCGCGGGATCAACGTACTTGTCTCCACCAACTCCAAGGAGATCCTCGGCGAGGACGGCAAGGTCAAAGCGCTCAAGCTCGACAACGGCACCGAGCTGCCGTGCGATCTGTTGGTCATGGCCGTGGGCATCCGCCCGGCGACGGCTCTGGCGTCCGAGGCGGGACTGGCGACCGGGCGCGGCATCCATGTGGACGACGCTATGGTCACGAGCGACGCAGACGTCCTGGCCATCGGCGAGTGCATCGAGCACAACGGCGATGTCTTCGGCCTCGTCGCGCCGCTCTACGATCAAGCCAAGGTCGCGGCACAAACGCTCGCAGGCGAGGAGGCCGCCTTCGTCAACCGCGAGACCGCGACCAAGCTCAAGGTCACCGGCTGCGATCTCTTCTCTGCCGGCGACTTTGCCGACGGGGACGACCGGGAGGACATCGTCTTCCGCGACCCCTCGCGCGGGGTCTACAAACGGCTCGTCCTGCAAGACGGCCAGCTCATCGGCGCGGTCATGTACGGCGACACCGCCGATGGCGGCTGGTTCCACGGCCTCATCAAGGACAAGACCGACATCACCGAGATGCGCGACACGCTCATCTTTGGACCCGCTTACCAGGGAGGAGCCGCCCTGGACCCTATGGCGGCCGTTGCAGCCTTACCGGCTGACGCAGAAATCTGCGGCTGCAACGGCATTTGCAAAGGTCAGATCGTCGAAGCCATCGAGGACGGTGCCACCGACCTCGCGGCAGTCCAAGCCACGACCAAGGCGTCGTCCTCCTGCGGGACCTGCACGGGGCTTGTGGAGCAAGTCCTGTCGTTCACGCTGGGCGACAAGTTCGTCGTACCCGCGGCCAAGCCCATGTGCGGCTGCACCGACCTCACCCACGAGGACGTCCGCCGCCTCATCAAGTCGAAGGAGCTCAAGAGCCAGGCCGCCGTCTGGCAGGAGCTCGGCTGGTCCACCCCCAACGGCTGCCATGTCTGCCGCCCGGCGGTGAACTTTTACCTTCTCGCCGACTGGCCGGTGGAGTACCAGGACGACCCGCAAAGCCGCTTTGTCAACGAGCGCAAGCACGCCAACATCCAGAAGGACGGCACGTTCTCCGTGGTGCCGCGCATGTGGGGCGGGCTCACCAACGCGACCGAGCTGCGCGCCATCGCCGATGCCGCCGACAAGTACAACGTGCCGACGGTCAAGGTTACCGGCGGCCAGCGCATCGACCTTCTGGGGGTCAAGGGCGAGGACCTGCCGTCGATGTGGGCGGACCTGAACAAGGCCGGTCTGGTCTCCGGCCACGCCTATGCCAAGGGCCTGCGCACGGTAAAGACTTGTGTCGGCTCGGACCACTGCCGCTTCGGCACGCAGGATTCGACCGGGCTCGGTGTGAAGCTGGAGCAGGCGCTCTGGGGGTCATGGACCCCGCACAAGGTCAAGCTCGCCGTCTCCGGCTGTCCCCGCAACTGCGCGGAGGCGACCTGCAAGGACATCGGCATCGTCTGCGTCGACTCCGGCTACGAGATCGGCGTCGGCGGCGCGGCAGGCATGGACCTCAAGGAGATCGAACCGCTCGTGAAGGTCGCCACCGAAGCGGAGGCGATGGAGTGGGTGATCGCCTTTGTCCAGCTTTACCGCGAGAACGCCAAGTACCTCGACCGCGCCTACAAGTGGATCGCCAAGGTCGGCCTCGACTGGGTGCAGGAGACGCTTGGGTTCGCCGAGGAACGCGGGCGGCTCGTTGCGGCGTTCGAGCTGAGCCAGTCGATCTACCAGAAGGACCCGTGGGCGGAGCGTGCCGGGGCGGAGGTTGCAGAGACCTTCCAGCCGCTGGCCAACCTCACTTTGGAGGCGGCGGAATGACGGGCTTTCTTCGCAGAGGTCCCGGGTCAGGCCCGGGACGGGATTGCCGCCACGCCCCGGACTTGATCCGACCCGCCCCGGACCTGATCCGGGGCCTCGCACCCAACCAACCCAAGGAGGCCAGCATATGAGCTGGATCGACATCGGCGCCATCGGGGACATCCCCCTGCGCGGCGCCCGCAAGGTCACCACCCATCAGGGCTGCATCGCGGTCTTTCGCACGGGCGAGAGCACCGTCTACGCCACCTCCAACACCTGCCCGCACAAGCAAGGCCCGCTGGCCGAAGGCATCGTGCACGGCAACAAGGTGACCTGCCCGCTCCACAACTGGGTGTTCGACCTCGAAACCGGGGTGGCGCAAGGCGCCGACGAGGGGCGGATCGAGACCTACCCGGCCAAGGTTGAGGACGGGCGCATCCTGATCGACGCCGCCTTGCTGGCGCGGAAAGCCGCCTGATGGATGGCGCCGGCCTGCCCGAAGTGCGCTCCACCTGTCCCTATTGCGGGGTCGGGTGCGGGGTCAAACTGCGCGCCGACGGCGCGAGCGGCGTCACTGTCGAGGGCGATCCAGATCACCCGGCCAATCGCGGCCGGCTCTGCTCCAAGGGGCTGGCACTGGGGGAGACGGTCGGCCTCGGCACCCGGCTCCTCGCGCCGCAAGTGGGCGGAGAGACAGCGAGCTGGGACACAGCCCTCGACCTCGTCGCAACCCGTTTCAAGGAGACCATCGCTGAGCACGGCCCGGACAGCGTCGCATTTTACGTCTCGGGCCAGCTTTTGACCGAAGACTATTATGTCGCCAACAAGCTGATGAAGGGCTTCATCGGCTCGGGCAACATCGACACCAACTCCCGCCTTTGCATGGCCTCCACCGTCGCGGGGCACAAACGCGCCTTTGGCACCGACACCGTGCCGGGCACGTATGAAGACCTCGAGCTCGCCGATCTGGTGGTGCTCGTCGGCTCCAACCTCGCGTGGTGCCATCCGGTGCTTTACCAGCGGCTCGTGGCCGCCCGCGCCGCGCGCGGCACCAAAGTCGTTGTGATCGACCCGCGCCGCACTGCGACCTGTGACATCGCCGACCTCCACCTTAAGCTGAAGCCCGGTACGGATGTCGCGCTCTTCAACGGTCTTTTGGCGCATCTGGCGCAGCAAGGCGCGCTCGATCCGCGGTTTTTGGAGGCGCATACGTCCGGCTTTGAAGAAACGCTGGAGGCGGCTAGGGCAGACGATCCCGCTGCCACCGGTCTCGACCCCGAGGACATTGCGGCATTCTACCGGATGGTCGCGGAAACCCAGCGCACCGTCACGGTCTTCAGCCAAGGCGTGAACCAGTCGACGAGCGGCGCGGACAAGGTGAACGCGATCCTCAATTGCCACCTCGCCACCGGGCGCATTGGCAAGCCGGGCATGGGGCCGCTCAGCGTGACCGGCCAGCCCAACGCCATGGGCGGGCGGGAGACCGGCGGGCTCGCGAACATGCTGGCCGCGCATCTCGACCTCGAGAACGCCGCGCACCGCGCGGCCGTGCAGACCTTCTGGTCCGCCCCGCGCATCGCCGAGGCGCCGGGCCTCAAGGCGGTCGACATGTTCCGCGCGGTGGGCGAGGGCCGGATCAAGGCGCTCTGGATCGCTTGCACCAACCCCGCGGTGTCGATGCCCGACGCCGATGCCGTGCGCGCCGCCATCGCGGGCTGCGCGTTCACCGTCGTGTCGGACATCACCGGCCAGACCGACACCGCGCGCCTTGCCGACGTGCTGCTGCCGGCGACGGGCTGGGGCGAGAAGGACGGAACGGTCACCAACTCGGACCGCACCATGAGCCGCCAGCGCCCTGCACTCGGCGCGCCGGGCGAGGCGCGCCACGACTGGGCGATCTTTGCCGAGGTGGGCCGCCGCATGGGTTGGACGGAAGCCTTCGACTACCGCTCGGCGGCGGAGGTCTTTCGCGAGCATGCTGCGTTGTCGGGGATTGCCGGGCGGCTCGGGCGGGACTTTGACATCAGCGCGCTTCAAGATGTCTCGGATGCCGAATACGACGCGCTTGAGCCGCAGCGCTGGCCGGCTTCGGCCACGCGCGCAGGCGGGCGATTCTTTGGGGACGGGATGTTCTTTACCCCGGACGGACGCGCGCGGTGCGTGCCGGTGCGCCAGAAGCCGCCCGAGGCGAGGCGCACGCCGCGCTATCCCTACCGGCTGAACACAGGGCGCACGCGCGACCAGTGGCACACGATGACGCGCACGGGGCTGGCGCCCCGGCTGTCGCGGCACCTCGCGGAGCCGTTCCTCGAGCTGCACCCGGAGGATACCGCCGACCTGCAGCTGGCGCCGGCCGATCTCGCACGGGTCGACAGCCCGCATGGCACAGCCGTCTTGCGCGTGCTGGTGACGGACGGGGCGGCGCGAGGCGCGCCCTTTGCACCGATGCACTGGACGGGCGAGACCGCGCCCACGGGACGGATCGACGCGGTGGTTGCCCCTGCGGTGGACCCCGTGAGCGGGCAGCCGGAGAGCAAGGCGAGCGTCGTGGCGATCACTCGGTTCGAGGCGGCGTGGTACGGATTTGCCGTTGCTGCCGAACGCCCCGAGGTGGAGGCCGATTACTGGGCGCGCGTGCGCACGGCGCAGGGATGGCGGACGGAGATTGCGGGTCTCGTGGCGCCGGACGATTGGACCGCGTATGCGCAAACTCTTTTTGGACTGGAGGCCGCGCCGCAGGTGCTGAGTGATCCGGCGTCCGGCACGGTGCGGCTGGCGTTTGCGGACCCGGCGGGCCGGCTTGTCGCCGCGCTCTTTGTCGCGCCGCAGCCTGTGGCCGTGGCGCGGGAGCATGTGGCCGGGCTGATCGGGCAGCCGCTCGATGGCGTGCTGGCCGCGCGTCCCAAGGGGGACGCGCCCGATCCCGGGCCGACGATCTGCTCGTGCATGGGCGTCGGGGCGAACACGATCCTCGCCGCTGCCGAAGAGCTGGGCCCCGACCTTGCGCGTGTCTGCGAGGCGACGGGCGCGGGTGTGACCTGCGGGTCGTGCCGGCCAGAGATCACGACGCTCCTCAGCCGGCTCGCGCTGGATGCTGCCGCGGAGTAGGCCGGCGATCATTGCCCGGGCAACTTTTGTATTGATTGAGGGGCGCTTTCGCCTGAAATCCGAGCACCGCCAGGGCACGCGCCGACCCGCGGGGTGGCGCAATCGCGCCGCCCGCTTTGCCGAAGGCAAACCTTCGGTTTGACGGGGGCGGGTCGGCGCGGCCTGACAGTGCCTGTCAGGCGCGTGCTTCGGTTTAGGCGCCTCTCTTTTGCTCGCCGGCGCCCTAAAGCGCCGTCTTCGCAATCTCCCGCGCGAGCGTTGCGATCAGTACGGCGCGGCCGGCGGCGGTGGTGCCGGCTGTGAGGTCCGTCAAGGGCGCGGCCACGTCGAAGAGGTGCGCGTGGTCCCGGCCAAGCCCGTCGAGGTCGGCCACGAAATACTGACCCGACATGCGCAGGGCGCCATCTACGACGAGCAGCTCTTCGACGCGCACATCGACGCGCGCGGCGGCGAACCCGTCGAAGGGCCAGGGCTCGGGCGCGACGCGCGCGCCCGTGAGCTCGGTGAGGTTGCGCGCCAGCGAGAGCGTGACCGCGCGCACCGGATCATCCGCCCAGAGCACGTCCGAGAGCACAAGCGCGCCGTCTTCGGAGACCGCGACCTGCTCGCCGGAGGCGTAGTTCGGCAGCGACACCTCGACCACTTCGATGCTGCGGAAGTGGGACGGGACGCGCTCGGTCACCGCGACCTTGGGGGCGGTGGCCAGCACGTCCTGCCCGCCACAGGCGGCGATCAGCGGCAGCGACAGGGCAGTCAGGAAAGTCCGTAGCATCATGGATCAGCGTCCCAGGATAAGTGAGTTTGGCCGGCGGTTCAGCGTGCGGGCGAGGTCGGAGACCGCCTTGGCCGCGCGCTCCACCTCGCGCAGCGCTTGGGTGGTCTGGCGGTTGAAGTTGGAGTTGCCGTCAAAGCCGGCAAGCGTCGACTGGGCCTGCGTGAGCGTCGCCGAGAGGCGCGAGACAAGCGCGGGCAGATCGCCGGCGGCGTCTTCGATCGCGGAGGCCGCGCGCCGGGCGGAGGCCATGGTGGCGTTGGCGCTGTCGATCAGCCCGCCGGCGCGCAGGTCGGCAATCGCCGCCTCTGCCTCGCTCAGTGCGGAGGCGAGCGCGTCGGGCAGGTCCGCCTCGCTCGTGTCGCCGATGAGGCGCGTGGCGGCGTTGAGCAAAAGCTCCAGCTCGGCGGCAAGCTCGTCGAGCGGCACCTCTTCGGCGCGCGCGGCGATGGTGTCGATCCGGGTGATGATACCGGGAATGCCCTCGACGGCCAGCTCGACCGCTTCGGCGGCGGAGGCGGCCTCCACCAGTGCGGTCTCGAGCGTCTGCGCCGTGTTCGCCTCGGTCAGCCCGGTCAAGAGCGTGTCAAGCTCGGCCACCGCGCCGGACACCGACGCCGGCAGCGTTTGCAGCGCGGGCGCGGCAAAGAGGCGGCGCGCCTCGGCGGCAAGGCCCTGGGCGTCGCGCACCAGCTCGTCGAGCGCCAGCGTGTTGGCGTTTGTCACAAACGTGTCGAGCTCTTCGACGACGCCCGGCAGGCCCGCGACGGAGGTCTCGACCGCGGTCGCCGCCTCGCCGGCGCTCACGAGCGTCTCCGAAAGCGTCTGCGCGGTGTTCGCTTCGTTGAGCCCCGAAAGCAGCGTCTCGAGTTCGGTGATCGCAGCGGTCGCGCTGGCGGGCAGGGCGCGGGTGGCCTCGGACGACAGCAGCGCGCGCGCCTCCACGGCAAGGCCCTGCGCGTCGGCGATCAGCGTCTGCAGCGGCAAGGTGTTGGCGGTCGCAACGAGGGTGTTCACCCCCTCGATCAGCTCCGGCACGCCCTCCATCGCGGTCTCGACTGCCGTCGCCGCCTCACCGGCGCGGGTCAGCGCATCGCTGAGGCTTGCGGCGGTTCCGGCCTCGTTGAGATCCGCGAGCAACGTCTGCAAAGCGCCCAGAGCCTCGACCGCCGTGGCGGGCAGCGCCTGGGTCGCGTCGGAGGCCAGGACCGTGCGCAGTTCGGTCGCGACCCCGCCGGCTTCGGTCACCAGGTCGACCAGCGGCAAAGTGTTGGCCGTGTCGAGCAGCGTCGTGGCGCGCTCGGTGAGATCCGGCAGGCCGGCCAGGCCGGCGGTCACGGCTTCGGCGGCGAGCCCCGCCTGGTCGATGGCGGCAAGCAGGCGCTCGGCGGTGTTCGCCTCGCGCAGATCCGACAGCAGCGCGCTGAGATCGCCGCTGGCCGATTGCAGGTCGGTCACAAGCGTCTGGATGTCGGCGGGCAGGGCCTGCACCGCGTCCGAGCTGACGACGCCGCGGGCGTCGGTCACCAGCCCGAGCAGCTCCGCCGGGGTGTTCTGCAGGCTCTGGTTGCTCACCAGTGCGGTCGCGTTGTTGAGAAAGGCGATGGTGCTGTCGAGCAACTCTTCGAAGGGCAGGGCGCTCACGCGCTGCAGCACGCCGTCGGCGGTGGCGGAGACATCGGCGATGTCGCCCGCCGTGACCGGGAAGATCGGGAAGGGCTCAGCATTGCGGTCGAGCGTGTCCTCGGTTGCATCGGGGTCGACCACGAACTCGATCTTGAGCCCGCCGGTGAGGATCGAGGCTGTGGCGAGCCGCGCGCGCAGGCCGTTGGCCACGCGCCGCTCGAGGTAGTCGAACGCTTCTTCCGTTGTGGTCGCACGTCCGAGGCCGAACCGCGCCGGACGGACATCGACCGTTGCCAGAAGGCGCACGCGGGCGTCGCCAAAGCGCGCCTCATCGACGATCCCGGAGACGGAGACGACCTCCCCGATGCGCAGCCCGCGCCACTCGACGGGCGCGCCTGCGGCGAGGCCGCTGACGTTTTCCTCGAACACCATGCGCACGGTGAGCGTCTCGCCGTCGTTCTCCTCAAAGACCGAGTTGCGCGCCGCCGACTGGTCGCGGAAGACGGCAAAGGACATGCCCTCCTCCAGTGCAGTGCCGCCCGACACCAGCGTGTCGAAGGTGATCCCGCCAGAGACCAGCGAGGCGAGCGAGGAGAAATCCAGCTCGGCGCCGTTCGGCCCGAGCGAAAAGCTGAACCCCGAGGTGTCCCAGAACCGCGTCGCGCTGGAGACGAGGCGCACGTGGTCCTCGTAGATGATGGCGTTCGCCACCACCGCATCGCCGTCCTGGGAGATACGCGCGGTGCCCACGCGGCCGACCTCGATGCCCTTGTAGACGATGGGCTTGTTCTCCGAGAGCCCCTGCGACCGGGTCGAGCGCAGCTCGATCAGCGTGCCGGACCGGTAGGCGGTCACCAGTGGCGCCGCGTCGCGTCCGAGGTACGAGACCGACGTGCCGCCCGGCTCATCGTCCCAGTTGCCGGCGATGTAGACGCCCGACAGGACCGTCTGCAGGCCCGTGACCCCGCTGGTGGAGACTTCGGGGCGCACGACCCAGAACTCGGCCCCTTCGTCGACAAACGGCGCGACGCCCTTGTCGAGGCGCACGTCCACGAGCACCCGCGTCAGGTCGGCGTTGAAGGCGACCTCCTCGACGACGCCCACAGGCACGTTGCGAAAGCGCAGCTCGGTCTCGTTCGGCAGGATGCCGCCCGCGTCCTCGAACGCGATGCGGATGACGGGCCCGCGGTCGGCGTAGGTTGTCCAGGCGACAAAGATCGCAACGCAAAGCGCCGCGAGCGGCACGAGCCACACGACCGAGGCGCCGCGCGCCTTGCGCTTGGTGCCCTGCGCCCGGGGCGCCTCTGGGATGTCGTCGCTCACGCCTTGGCCGCTCCTTTGGGCTCTTGATGTGTCTTGGCTTTGCGCGTGCCTTCGGGCGCTGCGTCGTCGCCCTCGCTCAGCCGGTCCCAGATCATCCTGGAATCGAAATTCTGCGCCGAGAGCATGGTGAACACCACCGACAGGGCAAAGGCCAGCGCGGCGATCCCCGGCGCAATCGAGGCCGCCGCGCTCAGCTGAACCAGCGCGGACAGGATGGCCACGACAAAGACGTCGATCATCGACCAGCGCCCGATGTACTCCACGATCTCAAAGATAAAGAACCGCCGCTCCGGCCGCATCCGTGCGCCCTGCCGCACCGAGAGCGCGAGGTAAGCGATGGCAAAGAACTTGGCCAGCGGGATCACCACCGAGGCAAAGAGGATGATCGCTGCAATCCCGTAGGCGCCGTAGGAGGCCAGATCGAGCGCGCCAGCGATGATCGTGTCCTCCTGGGTCTGAAAGAGCGTGCGCGTTTGCAGCATCGGGTAGGTGTTGGCCGGGATGTAGGCCATGATGCCGGCGATCCACCAGGCCCAGACCCGCTGCAAGCTCCGCGTGTCGCGCGAGGTGAGCGTGCTGCCGCAGCGCCCGCAGCGCTCCGTCCCCATGGGCCAGACCCGCGCACAGTCGCGGCAGCCGACAAGGCCCTTGTCCCGCGCCGTCACCGTATCCTGCACCGCGCCGCTCATCGCTCGAGCGCCCGCCAGACCGACCAGCGGCACATCAGCCGGTCCTGCACAGAGACCAGCGCGACAAAGGCGATGAACATCCAGAACGCGGCCCCGAACTCGACCCTTGCGAGATCCGTCAGCTTGAAGAGCGACACGACGCAGCCGACCATGAAGATCTCGGCCATCGACCACGGCTTGAGCCGCTCGCTCAAGAGAAACGCGCGGCGCGCGCCGGGCCAGGCCCGCCGCTCCAGCACCAGCGGCGTCAGCGCGTAGACCGTCAGCATCAGCCGCGTCAGCGGCAGCGCCACGATCATCGCCACGACCGCCAGCGACAGGACCACCATCGGCCCGCCGCTGAACGCGAGCGCCGCGTCGATCAGGCTCGCGCCGTTGGAAAAGCCCATGCGCCGGATTTCGAGAAACGGCAGGAACAGCGCCGCCACGATCAGCACCATCGCAGCCGTCGCCAGCGCGATGATGAAGAGGCCGGCGTGCGCGCGCGGATGGATCAGGGGGGCGTGACAGCGCGCGCAATTCACCCGTTCGCCCTTGGCGACGGTGGTCACACGGTAGAGCGCATCACAATGCGGACAGGCGATCAGATCGCCTGACGCACCGGGCGCGTCGTTGGCCTGGGTGCTCACTGCTCTTTTTACCCCCTCAGGTGGGATTAATTTACAGCATGTTGTGCCAACTTGACAATCGCGATTCGGTTTCATCGCATATCTAGTGCGCCAGCTCTTGTGGACCGATCCGCCTCCGCCTCTGCCTCTCCTTGCACTCCGCTGTGCACCGCGCCAAACCTGCTGCCAGCGGCTCTGCCGCGAGACACATGGAGAGCGCCATGCCCGAGGCATTAATCTGCGACACGATCCGCACGCCCATCGGGCGCTTTGGCGGCGCATTGTCTTCTGTGCGCGCGGATGACCTGGCGGCGATCCCGCTTCGGGCGCTCATGGCGCGCAACAGCGGCGTCGATTGGGAGCGGGTGGACGACACCTACATGGGCTGCGCCAATCAGGCCGGCGAGGACAACCGCAATGTCGCGCGCATGGCGCTCTTGCTGGCCGGGATGCCGGTGGCGGTCCCGGGCACGACGCTCAACCGCCTGTGCGGGTCGGGCATGGACGCGGTCCTGGCCGCCGCCCGCGCGATCCGCGCCGGAGAGGCGGACCTCTGCCTTGCGGGCGGGGTCGAAAGCATGTCCCGCGCGCCCTTCGTCTTGCCCAAGGCCGAGACGGCCTTTTCCCGCAGCGCGGAAATCCACGACACCACCATCGGCTGGCGCTTCGTGAACCCGGTGCTCAAGGCGCAGTACGGCATCGACTCGATGCCCGAGACGGCCGAAAACGTCGCCGAAGACCACAGCATCTCGCGCGAAGATCAGGACGCTTTCGCCCTCCGCTCGCAGGTCAAGGCCGGGCAGGCCATCGCCTCGGGGCGGCTGGCGCAGGAGATCACGCCCGTCGAAATCCCGCAGCGTAAGGGCGACCCGAAGGTGGTGGACACCGACGAGCACCCGCGCCCGTCGACCACTGCCGAAGACCTCGCCCGCCTCCGCACACCTTTCCGCGAAAATGGTACCGTGACGGCGGGCAACGCCTCGGGGGTGAACGACGGGGCGGCGGCTCTGATCCTGGCCTCGGAGGAAGGCGCCAAACGCCACGGCCTCACCCCCATCGCGCGGGTGCTTGGCGGTGCCGCCGCGGGCGTTCCGCCGCGCGTGATGGGCGTCGGGCCGGTGCCGGCGACGCAACGGCTTTGTGCGCCGCTCGGGCTCGGCATGGACGCCTTCGACGTGATCGAGCTGAATGAGGCTTTCGCCGCGCAAGGGCTTGCCGTCCTTCGTGCGCTGGGGGTGCCTGACGACGACCCGCGCGTGAACCCGAACGGAGGCGCCATCGCGCTGGGCCACCCCCTCGGCATGTCCGGCGCCCGCATCGTCGGCTCTGCGGCGCTCGAACTGCAGAATACGGGCGGCACCCGCGCGCTTGCCACCATGTGCATTGGCGTGGGGCAGGGGCTGGCCCTCGCGCTCGAGCGGGTCTGACGTGCCGCTCGCGCCCGCCGTCGCGGATCTGATCCGCCACGCGGAAGACCGCCCGGACGCCCCCGCTGTGGCGTTGGGCGCGGAGACGCTCTGGACCTTTGCCGACCTCAAGGACCGCGTGTCCCGTCGCGCTTCGGCCTTTGCCGCGCGCGGGCTCGGTTCCGGCAGCCGCATCGCTATCCTTTCGGCGAACGCTCCGGCCTACATCGAAACGCTGCTGGCGATCTGGTGGTGCGGCGCGGCGGCGGTCCCGATCAATGCCCGCCTTGCCGAAGCGGAGACCACGTGGATCCTCACCCACAGCGAGGCCAACCTGATCTGTGCCTCCGCAGCCCTCACGCCTCAAGCTGCCGCCTCCGGCGTGCCCGTCGTCACCATGTCAGGCGCAGACTGGGAGGACTTGCTGGAGCCCGCACCGCCTACCGAAATCGACGACACCGACCTCGCCTGGCTCTTTTACACCTCCGGCACGACGGGCCGTCCGAAGGGCGCGATGATCACCCACCGCAATCTCGATGCGGCCTGCAAAGGCTACCTCGCCTCCGTCGACCCCGAAGCGCCGTGGCCCGCGATCCTGCACCCTTCGCCGATGAGTCACGGCTCCGGCCTCTACGCGCTGCCGATCCTGCGCCAAGGAGGCGTGCAGGTCATTCCGGCTTCGGGCGGCTTTCAGGAAGCCGAACTCGAAACGCTCATCGCCACCTGGCCCGGCTCCGTCTTCTTTGCCGCGCCCGCGATCCTTCGGCGTCTGGTGGCCACGGGAGCCGACCTTGCGCCGCTCAAGGCCGCGATCTACGGCGGCGCGCCCATGCCGGTGGCGGATATTGACGCGTTCCTCGAGGCTTACGGGCCAAAGCTCGCGCAACTCTACGGTCAGGGCGAGGCGCCCATGACCATCTCCGCGCTCACCCGCCGGCAGCTGGGCACGGGAGATGAGAGGCTGAAAGCCTCTGCCGGGTATGCTCAGGAAGGCGTCGAAGTCGCGATCCTCGACTCTGACGGCACACCGCTCCCAACGGACACCTCCGGCGAAGTTGCCGTGCGCGGCGACATCGTCTGTGCGGGGTACTGGAAGAACCTCGAGGCGACCGTCCAGACCTTTGCCGGCGGCTGGCTGCGCACGGGTGACGTGGGCAGGATAGACGCCGACGGCCTCCTGACACTCGTGGACCGGTCCAAGGACCTGATCATTTCGGGCGGCTACAACATCTATCCCCGCGAGGTCGAAGAGGTGCTCGCCACGCACCCGAACGTCACCGAAGTCGCCGTCATCGGCCGTGCCGATCCCGTCTATGGCGAGACGGTTGTGGCCTGCGTGGTCGGTACCGCCACCGAAGCCGAACTGGATGCGCTCTGCCTCGCGCAGATCGCCCGCTACAAACGCCCGCGCGCCTACCGCTACCTGTCCGAGCTGCCGCGCAATGCCTACGGCAAGGTGCTCAAGAGGCAGCTGCGGGAGGATTAGGGTTAGAACAGGCGAGGCTAAACGTTGTACGTGCAGCCTTAAGTCAAAGCACCCGCCTGACGGCAACGTCAGGCCGCGCCGTCCCGGGGGCGGCGCGATTGCGCCACCCCCGGGACGGCGCGTGAACATCCCTTTCGAATGCAGCTAGTTTGCGATTGCTTGTCATACCCCGCAAATGCCCGCCCGCGCGCTGCGCCGGGCTTGCGGCTGGGCCGGGTTGTCAGGTATGAGCGCGCCAAGTTTGGCAAACGACAGGACAAGAGCGGATGCGCAGGGTTGTGGTAACGGGCCTGGGGCTGGTGACGCCTCTGGCAAGCGGCGTCGAGGCGTCATGGTCGCGCATTCTGGACGGGCAGTCGGGCGCGGGCACGATCACGCGGTTCGACGCCTCGCATCTCGCCACCAACTACGCCTGCGAAGTGCCGCTGGGCGACGGCTCGGACGGGACGTTCAACGTCGACGACTGGATGGTCCCGAAGGAGCAGAAGAAGGTCGACACCTTCATCCGTTACGGTCTGGCTGCGGCGCAGATGGCGGTCGAGGACAGCGGCTGGATTCCCGAGGATGCCGAGGCGCTGGAACAGACCGGCGTTCTGATCGGCTCGGGCATCGGCGGGCTCAACTCGATTGCCGAGACCGCGATCGTGCTCAAGGAGCGCGGTCCGCGCCGCGTGTCGCCCTTCTTCGTTCCGGGCGCGCTCATCAACTTGATCTCCGGTCAGGTGTCGATCAAATACGGCTTCAAAGGTCCAAACCACTCGGTCGTGACGGCCTGCTCGACGGGCGCGCATGCAATTGGCGACGCGGCACGGCTCATCAAGGATGGCGACGCCGAGGTGATGGTCGCCGGCGGCGCGGAAGCCTCCATCAGCGAAATCGGGATCGCGGGTTTCAACGCCTGCAAGGCCCTCTCGACCAAGCGCTCGGACGATCCGCAAGCCGCATCCCGCCCCTATGACGCCGACCGCGACGGGTTTGTGATGGGCGAGGGCGCGGGTGTCGTGATCCTCGAGGAATATGAGCACGCCGTGGCACGTGGTGCCAAGATATACGCCGAGATCGTGGGCTACGGCCTCTCGGGCGACGCCTACCACATCACGGCACCGTCCGAGGACGGCGACGGTGCGCTGCGCTGCATGAAGATGGCTTTGCGCAAGGCTGGCCTTGAGCCGTCTGACATCGACTACATCAACGCGCACGGCACCTCGACCATGGCGGACACGATCGAGCTGGGCGCGGTCGAAAAGTTGATGGGCGATGCGGCGGCCAAGGCCACCATGTCCTCGACCAAGTCGATGACGGGCCACCTTTTGGGCGCTGCCGGTGCAATCGAGGCGATCTTCTCGATCCTCGCGATCCGCGACCAGGTCGCGCCGCCGACGATCAACCTCGAAAACCCCGCCGTCGAGACCAAGCTGAACCTTGCCGCCAATGCCAAGCACGACCGCGAGATCAACGTCGCGCTGTCGAATTCGTTTGGGTTTGGTGGCACCAACGCGAGCGTGATCTTCAAAAAGGTCTGATGGGCGCTTACGTCTGCAAGGCTCCCGGGTTGACCAGTCTGAGCCGACCAGCACAAGCCGACCAACCTGAGCCGATCAAGAGGTGCGAGCCATGTGGCGCCACGTTGCCGCCAATACCCTGACGCTGCTCACCGTGCTGGTGTTTCTCGCCGGCGGGCTGGTGCTGTGGGGGCAGGAGCAATATTCGACCGCAGGCCCGCTCGAGCAGCCGATGTGCCTCAAGGTGGCGCGCGGCTCGACCTTTTCCCGCGTCTCCGAGAACCTTGCCCGCGACGGGGCGATCTCGAGCGCGCAGGTGTTCCGCATCGGTGCGGATTACGCGGACAAGACGGACGAGCTCAAGGCCGGCTCCTACCTTATCCCGGCAGGCGCCTCGATGTCCGAGATCGTCGACCAGGTGACCCGCGGCGGCGCCTCGACCTGCGGGACCGAAATGGTTTTCCGCATCGGCGTGACCCGGCAGGAGGTGCAGCTGCGCGAGCTCGATCCGCAGACCGGCCGCTATGCCGAGACCGCCGCCTATGACCCGACCGCCGAGGAGGCGCCCGCCGCGATCGCCGCGCTTTACGACACGCCCGGGGACACGCGCATACGCGTCGCCATCGCCGAGGGCGCGACCTCCTGGCAGATCGTGAATGCGCTGCAATCGGTGCCGCTCCTGACCGGCGAGGTGGACGATATGCCCGTCGAGGGCTCCCTCGCGCCCGACAGCTACGAGGTGCGCAAGGGCGACACGGTCGAAAGCGTCGTGGACCGCATGGCGGCCGCTCAGACCCGGATCCTCGCCGAGGCGTGGGAAAGCCGCGTGGCGGACCTGCCGCTCGAAAGCGCAGAGGAGGCGCTGATTCTCGCCTCGATTATCGAGAAGGAGACCGGCGTCGCCGAGGAGCGGCGCCAGGTCTCGAGCGTGTTCATTAACCGGCTCAACCGCGGCATGCGCCTGCAAACCGACCCGACGGTGATCTATGGCATCACGAACGGCGAAGGTGTGCTGGGACGGGGTCTGCGCCAAAGTGAACTTCGTCGCGCAACCCCTTACAACACATACGTAATCCCCGGTTTGCCGCCCACGCCCATCGCCAATCCGGGCCGCGCTGCGATCGAGGCTGCGCTCGACCCCGACAGCACGGACTACCTCTTTTTCGTGGCGGACGGCACGGGCGGTCACGCGTTTGCGCAAACGCTTGAAGAGCACAACCGCAACGTCGCCGTCTGGCGCCGGATCGAGGCGGAACGCGCGGATCAATAGAGCTGCGGCGCCTCGTACAGACCTAAAGAAAACGTAACGTTTACGAACGCTTGCACGGCGATCTTAAAGCATTTTTGCTTGACTCACCGCACGGTCTGACGTAGACATTCAGGCAAGCTAGGAGACATGGCTTTGAACGGTTCGGGGCATCCCGGGCCGTTTTTTCATGTCCCTCGTGCGGAGCAACACTCCCATGAGAGGCTTGAGCACATATGACCATCAACACTCCGCAAGGAGACCTGTCGGTCGAGGACCAATTGGACACCCTCGAACGGCAATTGCGCGTGCTGCGGCAGAACCTGGCCACCTGGTCGGACGAAGCGGCAGCGGGCGATATGAGCTCGGGTGCAACTGGGAAACGGATGCTGACGGAAGTATCGGGATGGATACGGTCGGCACTCGACTTGGAAAAGAGGCTTGATGAGCGAAAGAGGGATGTCCAGGGCATTGCACCCGGTAAGGACTATGCACTCGACTTCGACGCCGCACGGCGTGAAATCGGGTGCCGTCTGGCTCGCCTCCGCACCTGCGGAGGTCCAGAATAAGTTTCTGAATGAGTTGGGGACGGGGGAGCTTTTGGCTCTCCCGTTTCTTTTTGAATTCTGGGCGCATGCGCACCAGCTGCCGCCCGAGGGCGACTGGCGATCATGGGTGTGCCTCGGCGGGCGCGGCGCGGGCAAGACGCGTGCCGGCGCGGAATGGGTCCGGTCGCAGGTCGAAGGGTCCAAACCCCTCGATCCCGGCCGGGCCCACCGGGTGGCCCTGGTGGCCGAGACCTTGGAACAGGCGCGCGAGGTCATGGTGTTCGGCGAAAGCGGCATCCTCGCCGTCTCGCCGCCCGACCGGCGCCCGACATGGATCGCGACCCGGCGGATGCTCGAATGGCCGAACGGCGCCACGGCTCACTGCTTTTCCGCCCGCGACCCCGAGCGTCTGCGCGGACCGCAGTTCGACGCCGCCTGGTGTGACGAGCTGGCCAAGTGGCCCGACGGCGCCAAGGCTTGGGACAACCTGCAATTCGCGCTGCGCCTCGGCGATGCGCCTCGGCAGTGCATCACGACGACGCCGCAGAACGTGCCGCATCTGCGCGACATCCTCGCCCACGAAAGCACCGTGCAGACCCACGCGCCAACCGAGGCGAACGCCGCCTATCTCGCCAGCACCTTCCTCGAAGAGGTCGAGCGCCGCTACGCCGGCACAAGGCTCGGACGGCAAGAACTCGACGGCGTCCTCCTCACCGACATCGACGGCGCGCTCTGGACAAACGAGATGGTCGAGGCGGGCAGGGTGGAAGAAGCCCCGACGCTCGACCGCATCGTCGTCGCCGTCGACCCGCCCGTCAGCGAGGGTGGCAAAGCCGACGCCTGCGGCATCGTTGTCGTCGGCGCAGTCACCCAAGGCCCGCCGCAAGAGTGGAAGGCCTACGTGCTCGCCGACGCCTCGATCCAGGGCGCGTCTCCCACCGGCTGGGCAAAAGCGGCGCTCGCCGCGCTCCACGAACACGACGCCGACCGTTTGGTTGCCGAGGTCAACCAGGGCGGCGCCCTGGTCGAAACGCTTCTGCGCCAGATCGACCCGAGCGTCCCGTTCAAGGCGGTCCACGCCAGCCGTGGCAAAGCCGCCCGGGCTGAGCCCGTCGCCGCGCTCTACGAGCAAGGCCGCGTCCACCACCTCCGCGGCCTCGGCGCGCTCGAGGACGAGATGTGCCAGATGACCCATACGGGCTTTACCGGCAAAGGCTCGCCGGACCGCACCGACGCGCTCGTCTGGGCGCTCACCGACCTGATGATCGACCCGGCCAAGGCCTGGGCCCGCCCCCGGATGCGCGCGATCTGACCGGGATAGGTGCGCGCACCGCATCCTACCCGCCCACCCCGTAGGATGGGTGCTCGCACCCATCCAGACCCAATCGGGTCCTTACCCAAATCTTAACGCGGCGCCCTTTTCCCAAACCCGGCCTTCACCCCGGTGCGGATACCTTCTGCGCAAGGATCAACGCCCCCGCCAATCGGAGCAGAGCATGGTTTTCGACTTTCTCAAACGCAGCGCGGCCGGCACGGCGCCCGAGGCCAAGGCGAGCGCCGCCGGCCCCGTCGTGGCTTATGCGAGCTCGGGCCGGGTGGCGTGGTCGCCCCGCGATCAGGTTTCGCTGACACGTACCGGCTACGCGAGCAACCCGGTCGGCTTTCGCTGCGTCAAGCTGATCGCTGAAGCTGCCGCCGCCGTACCACTCCTCTGTCAGGACGCAGAGCGCCGCTACGAGACCCACCCCGTCCAAGCGCTGCTTGCCCGCCCCAACGCCGCGCAAAGCCGCGCAGAGATGTTCGAGGCGCTCTACGGCCAGCTCCTCCTGAGCGGCAACGCTTACCTTGAGGCGGTTGGCGTAGAAGACGCCCTGCCACACGAGCTGCACATCCTCCGCTCGGACCGCATGCACGTGGTGCCCGGCGCCGACGGCTGGCCCGCGGGCTACGAATACGCCGTGGGCGGGCGCAAACACCGCTTCACGACCGAAAGCGTCACGCACATCCGCGCCTTCCACCCGCAGGACGACCACTACGGCTTCTCGCCGCTCCAAGCGGCTGCCATGGCGCTCGACGTGCACACCTCCGCGACGCGCTGGACCAAGGCGCTGCTCGACAATGCCGCGCGGCCCTCGGGGGCGATCGTCTACAGCGGGCAGGCGAACGGAGGCGAGATGACCTCCGACCAGTACGACCGGCTCGTGAACGAGATGGAGAGCTACCACCAGGGCGCGCGCAACGCCGGGCGGCCGATGCTGCTCGAAGGGGGGCTCGACTGGAAACCGATGGGGTTCAGCCCCTCGGACATGGAGTTCCAAAAGACCAAGGAGGCCGCCGCCCGCGAGATCGCGCTCGCCTTTGGCGTTCCGCCGATGCTGCTGGGCGTGCCTGGCGACGCGACCTACTCGAACTACCAGGAGGCCAACCGCGCCTTCTACCGCCTGACGGTGCTGCCGCTCGTGAGCAAGGTCACGGCGCATCTCGGCCACTGGCTCGATGGGTTTTCGGGGGACGGCGTGGCGCTGAAACCCGACCTCGATCAGATCGCCGCGCTCTCCGCCGAACGTGAGGCGCAGTGGCGCTCCATCGGGGAGGCGGACTTCCTCAGTGACGCGGAAAAGCGTCAGCTGCTCGGCCTGCCGCCGTTGGAGATCGGCGATGAGTGAACGAAGGGACAGCCCCACCGTCGGCTACGCACCGTTCGATTGCGCGCCCGCGATGCGTCTCGCCGCGCATGAGCAAGTCACCAAGCTGCAGGTCGAAGGGCTTGGCGCCCGGATGGACCGGATCGAGCAGGCGATGGAGCGGCTCGAAAAAAGGCTCTGGCTGACGGTCTACGGCGTGGTCGCCGTGATCCTCGCGCAAGCCTTCGAGCAGATTCTCAACGTCGCCCCGTAACATACTCAACAAACGGACATTTCCATGGAACTTGAGCGCAAGTTTTGCCGCTTTGACGACGCGGTGCAGATGATCGACGGAGTGCGGATCGAGGGTTACGCCTCGCTCTTTGGGGTGCCTGATCAGGGCAGCGACATTGTCGCGCCGGGGGCCTATGCCCGCTCGCTCGCCAAAGGCCGCCGGATCAAGATGCTCTGGCAGCACGACCCGGCACAACCCATCGGCGTTTGGCACAGCGTGGTCGAAGACACAAAGGGCTTGAAGGTCGCTGGGCAACTGCTTGAAACCGTGGAAAAAGGACGCGAGGCCGCGGCGCTTGTCGCCGCAGGCGCCATCGAGGGTCTGTCCATCGGATATCGGACGGTCAAGGCGCATCGCGACCAGCAGGGCCGCCGCGTCCTCACGGATGTGGAGCTCTGGGAGGTGTCGCTTGTCACCTTCCCGATGCTGCCCGATGCGCAGATCGGCGCCAAGGCGGAAGCGTCCTACGCGCAGGACCTCCTGACGCTCAAATCGACTTTCACAGAGGCTCGCAAGGCTCTGACATACAGCCATAAAACCAAGAAACACGTTCACTCAGCCAAAGGATACGGCACATGAGCACAGAGGCAGGCACCGGTTCGGACCCGGTCACCGAGGTGAAGACTGCTGTCACAGACTTCATCTGCGATTTCAACGCATTCCAGTCCGACATTCACATGCAACTTAAAGAGCAGGACAGCCGCATGACCCAGATGGACCGCAAGATGACCGCCCACCGCCGCCCGGCGCTGGCAGGTGCCACCGATTTCGAAGCGCCGCACCAGAAGGCGTTTGGCGCCTATCTGCGCACCGGCGAAGACGACGGCCTGCGCGGCGTCGAGCTGGAAGGCAAGTCGATGACCACCGCGATCAACTCGGACGGTGGGTACCTCGTCGATCCGATGACCTCCGAAGCGGTCAAGGGCGCGCTCTCCTCGCAAGCCTCGCTCCGCGCGATTGCGACGGTCGTGAATGTCGAGGCGACGTCGTATGACGTGCTGGTCGATCACACCGATCTGGGCGCGGGCTGGGCGGATGAAGTCACCGCGACCGCCGAGACCGGCACGCCGCAGATCGACCGGATCGTCATCCCGCTGCATGAGCTTTCGGCGCTGCCGAAAGCCTCTCAGCGTCTGCTCGACGATGCGGCGTTCGACATCGAGGGTTGGCTCGCGGCACGCATCGCGGACAAGTTCGCACGCACCGAAGCCTCCGCCTTCGTCGTCGGCGATGGCGCCGGCAAGCCGCGCGGGTTCCTGAACCACGCCGCCGTCGATCAGGACATTTGGACCTGGGGCAACCTCGGCTACGTGCCGACGGGCGTCGACGGCGACTTTGACGGTGCGGATTCGATCGTCGATCTTGTCTACGCGCTCGGGGCAGCTTACCGCGCCAACGCCACTTTCGTGATGAACTCCCGCACCGCGGGCGCCGTGCGCAAGCTCAAGGACAACGACGGGCGGTTCCTCTGGTCCGACGGTCTTGCGGCGGGTGAGCCGGCGCGCCTCATGGGCTACCCGGTGGTCATTGCCGAGGACATGCCCGACATCGGCAGCGACGCAACGGCCATCGCCTTTGGCGACTTTGCCGCCGGCTACACCATCGCCGAGCGCCCGGACCTGCGCGTGCTGCGCGACCCGTTCTCGGCCAAGCCCAACGTGCTTTTCTACGCGACCAAGCGTGTGGGCGGTGACGTGAGCGACTTTGCCGCGATCAAGCTGCTGAAGTTCGGCCTGGCGTAAGCGAGGTCGATCACGGGAAGGCGAGGGCCGGCACGCCGGTCCTTGTCCCGCCCGTGGGCGCGTTTGGGCATTCCAAACCTGTGCTGTCTAGCTGCTCTCCTCCGTCCGAGCAGTACAGGGCCCTGGCGCGCCCGAACAAGGATGGAGCGGTGCAGGATTTCGGAGAAGAACCGATGATGCTGGTTGAAGAAACGCAAATTGCCGAGGCCGCGCTGCCGGTGGCCGAGTTCAAGGCGCACTTGCGCCTCGGCTCGGGTTTTGCCGAGGACGATGTGCAGGACGCGGTGCTGGTCGGCTTTTTGCGCGCCGCACTCGCCGCGATCGAGGCGCGGACGGGCAAGGCTTTGCTCGCGCGCAGCTTTGTCTGGATGGTCACGGGCTGGCGCGACGCTTATGCGCAGGTCATGCCGATCGCGCCGGTGACCGCCGTGACGGATGTTGTCGTGGTCGCCGGCGATGGCGCGCGCACCGCGCAGGATGCCGCGGATTTCGTGATCGAGCCGGACACCCACCGCCCGCGTCTCGTCGCACGCAGCGCGGCCTTGCCGCAGGCACCGGCGGGAGGCTGGGTGGAGGTCACCTTGACCGCCGGCCTTGGCGCGGGCTGGGCCGATCTGCCTGCTGATATGCAGCAGGCCGTGCTGATGCTGGCCGCGCATTACTACGAGTACCGCTATGATGTGGGGCTGGCGCAGGGCTGCATGCCGTTTGGCGTGACCTCGCTGATCGAGCGTTACCGGGCGCTGCGCCTCTTTGGCGGGGCGCCGGCATGAGCGCGCGGCCGCATCTCAACCGGCGGTTGGCGCTCGAGCGTCTCGACCGCGTGCCGGATGGCGCTGGCGGGTTCACCGACATCTGGATGCCGCTCGGCACGCTCTGGGCGGAGATCGCCCCGCGGTCGGGCCAGGGGCAGGCGGGGGCGGATGTGGCGCTGTCGGTGGTGCGCCACCGGATCACGCTGCGCGGCGCGCCGGTTGGCTCGTCGATGCGTCCGCTCCCGGCGCAGCGCCTGCGCGACGGCGCGCGGGTCTACGTGATCGAGGCCGTGACCGAGCGCGACGCGGGCGGCCAGTACCTGACAGTGTTTGCCACAGAGGAGCGCATCGCATGACCTATGCCGTATCCGCCGCCCTTCAGAAGGCCGTCTACACCCACCTGAGCGCCGATCCCGGCGTGCAGGCCGAGGTCGGCAGCGCGATCTACGACGCGGTGCCGGCGGGCCAGGTGCCGCCCCTTTACCTCACGCTCGGGCCAGAGGCGGTGCGCGAGCGTTCGGACAAGACCGGCGCAGGGGCGGAGCATGACTTTACCGTGTCCGTGGTCACCTCGAACGCGGGCTTTCAAAGTGCCAAGACGGCGGCGACTGCCGTGGGCGACGCGCTCGAAGGCGCAGACCTGAGCCTCAGCCGTGGCACTCTGATCGCGCTGCGGTTCGTGAAAGCAAGCGCCCGGCGGGAGGACGCCAATGCGCTGCGCCGGATCGACCTGACATTTCGCGCGCGGGTCGAAGACGACTGACCCCCGCGCCACCCCTCTTTGCAAGACTGGAGACAAGCCCATGACGGCTCAAAACGGAAAAGACCTGCTCATCAAGTTGGACCTGACCGGCGACGGCCAGTTCGAGACGATGGCCGGGCTGCGCGCCACGCGCATCAGCTTTAACGCCGAGACGGTCGATGTGACCTCGCTCGAAAGCCAGGGCGGCTGGCGCGAGCTGCTTGCCGGCGCGGGCGTCAAGACGGCGGCGATCAGCGGCTCGGGCGTGTTCAAGGACGCCGATACCGACGAGCGGGCGCGGCAGATCTTCTTTGACGCCGAGACGCCGAATTTCCAGGTGATCGTGCCGGACTTTGGCGTGATTGAGGGCGCATTTCAGGTGACGTCGATCGAGTACGCGGGCTCGCACAACGGGGAGGCGACCTATGAAGTCTCGCTCGCCTCGGCAGGCGCATTGGCGTTCACAGCGGACGCGGGCGCCTGAGCATGGCCAATCCTTGGAGGGGAGAGGTGGCGCTGGTGATGGATGGGTCGCGCCACCTCATGCGGCTTACGCTGGGCGCGCTGGCCGAGCTCGAGGAGACGCTCGGCGAGGATAGCCTGGTGGCGCTGATCGCCCGGTTCGAGGGCGCTGCCTTTTCCTCGCGGGACGTGCTGGCGCTGCTGCTGGCCGGTCTGCGCGGGGGTGGGTGGACCGGCAGCGCCGCGGAGCTTGCACAGGCCGAGATCGAGGGCGGACCGCTTGCGGCGGCACAGGCCGCGGCGGCGCTGATCACCCGCGCATTTGCGATGCCCGAGGCGACGAATGCGGTTTGACTGGCCTCAGCTGATGCAGGCCGGGATGCGCGGACTGGGCCTGACGCCGGACGTGTTCTGGCAGCTGACACCTGCCGAGCTGCGCCTGCTATTGGGAGAGCCGCAAAGCCCGCCGATGGGCCGGTCGCGTCTTGATGCGCTGATGGCGGCCTTCCCCGACTAGATGGAGACACCGATGGACCAGCAATCCCTCGAAGATCAGATCGACGCGCTCGACGGCGCTTTTGCGCAGACCTCTGCCATGGCGGCGGGGTTCGACGCGGAACTCAAGCGTATCCACCAGACGTTTGCCGCGACCGGCAAGCAGGCGGAGGCGCTGGAAAAGACGTTCTCAGGCGGGCTCAAACGCGCCATCGACGGGGTCGTGCTGAACGGGTTTTCGCTCACAGACGCGCTCGAGGCGGTGAGCCAGTCGCTCATCAACGCCGCCTACAACTCGGCCGTCAAACCGGTGACCGAGCATTTTGGCTCGATGCTCGCGCGCGGCACCACGGCGATCTTTGGCGGCATGTCGCCTTTTGCGGACGGGGGCGCCTTTACCCAGGGCCGCGTCACGCCTTTTGCCAACGGCGGGGTGGTGAACGGGCCGGTCACCTTTCCCATGCGCGGCGGTACGGGCCTGATGGGGGAGGCGGGTCCCGAAGCGATCATGCCGCTCACTCGCGGCGCTGACGGCAAGCTTGGCGTGCGCGCTCAGGGTGGCGGGCAGCCGGTGACCGTGGTGATGAACATCACGACGCCCGACGTGTCGGGCTTTCAACGCTCGCAAAGCCAGATCGCGGCGCAAGCCTCGCGCGCGCTCGCCCGTGCGCACCGCAATTCCTGAGAGGACCTGACATGGCATTTCACGAAGTCCGCTTTCCCGCATCGCTGAGTTTTGGCTCCGTTGGCGGGCCCGAGCGCCGCACCGAGATCGTCACGCTCACCAACGGGTTCGAGGAGCGCAACACGCCCTGGTCACAGTCCCGCCGGCGCTATGACGCCGGGATCGGCCTGCGCTCGCTCGACGACGTCGAGACGCTCATCGCGTTTTTCGAGGCGCGCGAGGGGCAGCTGCACGCGTTCCGGTGGAAGGACTGGTCGGATTTCAAATCCTGCAAACCCTCTCGCGAGGTGCGGTTCGACGACCAGACCATCGGGCGCGGGGATGGCCGGACGGCGGAATTTGCGTTGACCAAAGCCTATGCCTCCGGAGCGCAATCCGTCTCGCGCCGGATCGGCAAGCCCGTGGCCGGCACGGTGCGCGCGGGCGTGCAGGGCGACGAAATGCAGGAAGGGCTGACCTACGAGGTCGACCTGGCCGCAGGCACGGTAATCTTTGCCGCGCCACCCGCGGAGGGCCTCGAAGTCACCGCAGGGTTCGAATTCGACGTGCCGGTGCGCTTTGACACCGACCGCATCCAGACGAGCGTGGCGAGCTTCAAGGCTGGCGACGTGCCGAATGTGCCTGTGGTGGAGGTGCGGCTGTGAGCGCGCTTCTCGACCATCTGCAAACCGGGGCCACCCATGTGTGCCACGCCTGGGAGATCACGCGCACCGATGGCATGCGGCTTGGCTTTACCGATCATGACCGGAACCTCGTCTTTGACGGTCTGACGTTCCGCGCAGACAGCGGCCTTTCGGCGATGGCGCTGCAGCAGTCGACCGGCCTCTCGGTCGACAACACCGAGGCGATGGGCGCGCTCTCGGGTGATGCGATCAGCGAGGCGGACATCGACGCCGGCAGATTTGACCGTGCGACGGTCACAGCCTGGCGGGTGCAGTGGGATAACACGGACGCCCGGCAGGTCATCTTTCGCGGCATGATCGGCGACGTGACACGCGGCAAATCCGCGTTTCAGGCCGAAATCCGCGGCCTGACAGACAATCTCAACCAACCGATAGGGCGGGTCTATCAGAAACCCTGCTCGGCGGTGCTGGGTGACAAGGCATGCAAAGTCGATCTCACAACGCCCGGCTACCGCCACAAAGGCGCGCTGCGTGACGTGGAAGAGGGGCGCATCCTGCACTTTGACGCGCTGGACGGGTTTGACGCTGAGTGGTTCCAGCGTGGCACGGTTACGGTCGAAACAGGTGCTGCGCAGGGCCTTACGGCGATGATCAAGGAAGACCGCCAGGTGGGCGCGACACGCCAGATCGAGCTGTGGGAAACGCTTGGCGCACCCATCGCTGTAGGCGACGAGGTCACGTTGACCGCAGGTTGCGACAAGCGGTTCGAGACTTGCCGGCTCAAGTTTGCCAACGTTCTGAACTTCCAAGGTTTCCCCGACATCCCCGAGGATGACTGGGTGCTCGTCCATCCCACCCGCGCGCAGAGCAAAGCCGGAGGCAGCCGCCGATGAGCCGTCCAGACATCGTTGTGGAAGCGCGCACATGGATCGGCACGCCCTACCTGCATCAGGCGAGCGCGTGCGGGACCGGAACAGACTGTCTCGGTCTCTTGCGGGGCGTCTGGCGGTCCATCCACGGAACTGAACCGACCGAGGTGCCGAACTACACCCGCGACTGGTCCGAGCCGCAGGGCGATGAGCAGCTGTGGCGCGCGGCCAAGGCGCATCTGGTTCCGCGCGATCTGGCGGATGCGGCGCCGGGTGATGTGCTGCTTTTTCGGATGCGGCACGGCGCGGTGGCCAAGCACCTTGGCATTCAGGGTCAAATTGGCGCCGCCCCGACGTTCATACATGCCTACACGGGGCACAGCGTCGTCGAAAGCCCGCTGAGCCGCCCCTGGGCGCGCCGCATCGTGGCGCGCTTTGCCTTCCCGGACCTCGCTGCAGACGGAGACTGACTCATGGCCACGATCTTGCTTTCGGTTGCCGGCGCCGCGATTGGCGGCGCGGTGGGCGGCTCCTTCCTGGGGCTCAGCGCGGTCGCCGCAGGCCGCTTTGTCGGCGCGACGCTTGGCCGTGCCATTGACGCGCGTCTCATGGGGCAGGGCTCACAGCCCGCGGTCAAGCGTGGCCAGGTCGACCGGTTTCGCCTCACCGGGGCCGGGGAAGGGCAGTCCATCGGACGCACCTACGGCCGGTTTCGCGTCCCGGGCCACGTGATCTGGTCCACGCATTTCACCGAACGGGTCAAGAAATCCGGCGGCGGGGGCGGCAAGGGGTCAACTCCTGCTGAGCCCGAGACCAAGACCTACTCTTATTCGGTCAGCCTCGCGATCGCGCTTGGCAAGGGAGAGATCACGGGCGTGCACCGCGTCTGGGCGGATGGCGCCGAAGTCGCGCTCGATGATCTCAACATGCGGGTCTACCACGGCACGGGCGACCAGCTGCCCGATCCCAAGATCGAAGCGGTCGAGGGTGCAGGCCAGGTTCCGGCCTACCGCGGCACCGCCTATGTGGTGATGGAGGACTTGAGCCTCACCCAATTTGGTAGCCGCATCCCGCAGTTCAACTTTGAGGTGACCCGTCCCGTGGCACCGGATGCGCCGGAGGCAGGCACCGACATGGCGCGCGGGATCAAGGCGGTGGCGGTCATGCCCGGCTCGGGAGAGTACGTGCTGGCTACGGCGCCGGTGCCGATGTCCTACGGCGAGGACGGCAGCGCCATCGCGAACATGAACACGCCCACAGGCGTGACCGATTTCGAAGCCTCGATGCGGCAGTTGGATGAGGAGCTGCCCAATTGTGAAGCGGCCTCCCTGATCGTCAGTTGGTTCGGCGATGACCTGCGCTGCGGAGAGTGCCGCATCAAGCCGAAGGTCGAGCAGACTGAGTTCGACGGTTCCAAACTGCCGTGGCGTGTCAGTGGGTTGACTCGCGACGAGGCGGAGGCCGTTGCCAAGGTCGATGGTCGTCCTGTCTACGGCGGCACGCCGACCGATCAGTCGGTCGTCCAGGCGATCCGCCGGATGGCGGAGGCGGGCAAGGCGGTACTTTACTATCCGTTCATCCTGATGGACCAACCTGCCGGAAACACTTTGCCGAACCCATACACCGGCGAGGACGGACAGCCGAAACTGCCGTGGCGCGGACGGATCACGACGTCGCTGGCGCCTCTGCAGGAGGGCACACCTGATGCAACCGCGGCAGCGGAGAGTGAAGTCGCGGCGTTCTTCGGCTCCGCACAAGCCTCCGATTTCTCGATCGAAGACGGCGCTGTTGTGTATTCCGGGCCTAATGAATGGCGCTACAGCCGGTTTATCCTGCACCAGGCGGCACTCTGCGCTGCGGCGGGTTCGGTCGAGGCGTTCTGCATCGGGTCAGAGATGCGCGGCCTGACGCAAATCCGCGGCGCGCAAAACAGCTTCCCGGCCGTTGCCGCCCTCCGCGCGCTCGCCGCGGAATGCCGCACTCTCCTCGGTCCCGATGTCAAGATCGGCTATGCTGCCGACTGGTCGGAGTACTTTGGCCACCATCCTCAAGACGGCTCGGGGGATGTGTTCTTTCACCTCGACCCACTCTGGTCCGACCCGGTCATCGATTTCATCGGTATCGACAATTACATGCCGCTATCCGATTGGCGCGAGGGGGAGGATCACCTGGACGCGGCCTGGGGAGACGTGTCGAACCTCGCCTATCTGCAAGGCAACGTGGCGGGGGGTGAAGGGTACGATTGGTACTACGACAGCGCCGAAGCACGCGAGATGCAGCGCCGGACGCCGATCGAAGACGGCGCGCACGGCGAGCCTTGGGTGTTCCGCTACAAGGACCTCAAAAACTGGTGGCTGCACGAGCACCATGACCGTGTGGGTGGCGTTCGCAGCGATACGCCGACCGATTGGGTTCCGCAGTCCAAGCCCGTCTGGTTCACCGAATACGGCTGCGCCGCCATCGACAAGGGCACGAACCAGCCGAACAAGTTCCTCGATCCCAAGTCTTCGGAATCGAGCTTGCCCTATTTCTCCACAGGAGCGCGGGACGATTTCATCCAGGCGCGCTACGTCGCGGCGACGCTGGCGCATTGGAACGATCCCGTACATAACCCGGCCTCCGATGTCTACGGCGGGCGCATGCTGGACATGTCGCGCGCGTTTGTCTGGGCGTGGGATGCGCGTCCGTTCCCGTGGTTCCCGACCAACTCTGGCCTTTGGACGGATGGCGAGAACTACCACCGGGGCCATTGGATCACCGGGCGCGTCTCGTTCCGCACGCTTGCCGACGTGGTGCGGGAGCTGTGCGCGGAGGCTGGTGTGTTCGACGTCGATGTCAGCGACCTCCGCGGGGTCGTGCGTGGCTACTCCGTGCCGGATGTCACCGATGTGCGCTCCGCGCTCCAGCCACTGATGCTGCGCTTTGCGTTCGACGCGGTGGAGGCGGATGGCACGCTCAAGTTTGTGATGCGCGACGGGGCTTTGCCGCGCGAGATCAGCGCCGATCACCTCGTCGAGGGGGACGGCGACAGCGGCGGCCTCGAGCTGGTGCGCGGCTCGGATGTGGAGCTGATGGGGCGCGTGCGGGTCAAGTTCTTCGAAGGCGAAGGCGACTACGCCGTCATTTCCGAGGAATCCGTCTTGTCCGAGGATCGCACTCATTCGGTGTCGGAAAGCGAAGTCCCTTTGGTGATGAGCCGGGCCGAGGGACGGCATGTGGTCGAGCGGTGGCTGTCGGAGGCGCGTGTTGCGCGTGACACGCTGCGGTTTGCCTTGCCACCGTCGATGCAGGATGTCGCGCCCGGTCAGGTCGTCTCGGTCGAAGGCGCGCCGCCTGAGGCCCGTTTCCGCATCGACCGCCTCGAACACGGCGCGGGTCTGGGTGTCGAGGCGGTGCGGATCGAACCCAACGTCTACACGCCTGCGGATATCGAAGGTAGCGATCCGATCCTGTCGGCCTTCCAACCTGCGGTTCCGGTGACGCCCGTGTTCCTCGACTTGCCGCTCATGTCCGGGGACGAGGTGCCGCATGCGCCGCACTTGGCCGTCTCGGCTCGGCCCTGGCCGGGATCGGTGGCGGTATACAAGTCCGCAAGTGACGCCGATTTCGAGCTTGCGGACCTGATTGCGGGCGCGGCGACGCTGGGGGTGACGGAAACGCCTCTCTTTGCGGCACAGCCGGGGCTGATCGACCGCGGTGCGCCTCTTCGGGTGAAGCTGATGCAGGGCGCGTTGAGTGGGATCACGGACGCGGCGCTCCTGGCCGGTGGCAACTTGATGGCGATCGGGGACGGGTCCGTTGACCGTTGGGAGCTCTTTCAATTCCGTGACGCCGTGCCGATGAGCCCGCGGGTGTTCGAGCTGTCCCATCGTCTGCGGGGGCAGGCTGGGTCGGACGGCAAGATGCCGGAGGCGTGGCCTGTTGGGGCGCGGGTCGTGCTTCTCGATGGCGTACCCGAGCAGCTTGCGCTTTCACTCAATCAGCGTTTGGTGTCGCAGACCTACAGGATCGGGCCGGCGCGCCGGCCGATAGACGATCCGGTCTATGAGGAGCAGGCAGTGGCCTTCACGGGGGAAGGGCTGCGCCCCTACCGTCCGGCACATTTGAATGTGATGCCCGATGGCGGGGACCTGCGCTTTACCTGGGTGCGGCGCACGCGGGTGGCGGGGGACGCCTGGGAGCCGATGGAGGTCCCGCTGGGCGAGGAGCGCGAGGCGTATCTGGTGCGGGTGCGGGATGGCGAGGCCATCGTCCGGGAAACCACTGTCACGGCGCCGGGCTGGACCTATTCCGCCGCGATGCAGAGCGCTGACGGAGTGGCAGATGTCTCGGTCACGGTGGCGCAGATTAGCGCTGTTTATGGGCCGGGACCGGCGGCTGTGTGGCAGGCGTGAGCTTGTCACACGCTGCGCTGTGAAAGGGGCCATCACAGATTTGCGTTTGTGCTGAGGGGATTGCTGTCTATATCTGGGTCACCGAAAGGGAGGCCCGCCATGGCGACGTCCAAGACGAAGGTGACCGCAGTTGACCCGGTTTGGGAGCGTATCTGCGCCGAAGCCCATGACGCGATTGCCGCCGAGCCGATGCTGGGCGGGGTCGTGCATTCAAGCGTTCTCCACCACGGATCGCTCGATAAGGCGCTTGGCTATCGTGTCGCGCTCAAGCTGGGATCGGCGGAGATGCCCGACCAGCTGCTCCGAGAGATTTGTGACGAAGCGCATGGCGATGCGCCTTGGCTGGGACAGGCCGCGCGGGCGGACATGATGGCGGTGCTGGACCGTGATCCGGCCTGCCACCGGTTTTTGCAGCCGATGCTCTTTTTCAAAGGGTTCCAGGCGCTCCAGGCGTACCGCGTTGGAAATTGGCTGTGGCGGAAAGGGCGCAAGGACCTTGCCTATTTCTTCCAGATGCGAATTTCCGAGGTCTTTGGCGTCGACATCCACCCGGCGGCGACGATCGGGCAGGGCATCATGATCGACCACGCGCACTCCATCGTGATCGGGGAGACGGCGGTTGTGGGCGACAACGTCTCGATGCTGCATTCGGTGACGCTGGGCGGCACCGGCAAGGAAGAGGAAGACCGCCATCCCAAGATCGGGAATGGCGTGCTGATCGGGGCCGGGGCCAAGGTGCTCGGCAATATCTCTGTTGGTCATTGCTCGCGGATCGCGGCGGGGTCCGTCGTCCTGCACGACATTCCCCCGATGAAGACGGTGGCCGGTGTGCCCGCCAAGATCGTCGGGGAGGCGGGCTGTTCGCAGCCGTCGATCACCATGGACCATATCTTGCGCGCGACCGCGCCCTGATCGGCGCGATTTTCACTTAGTCATCTCTGGCACGCACATACGCACGGTGGGGGCAAAGCCCCCGATCGTGCGTTTTGCCATGCCGGGCCAAAGAGTTAGCCGGCGCCGGCGATTAGAAAGATGCTGGTTGTCAGCAGGATCAAAAGCGAAAAGCGGGTCACAAGTTCTTTTTGGGTCATGGGCTCTCGTTCAGTCATGGATTTGGCTCCGTGGGGTTCAATTGCCTTGCCTGTGTGCTGCCCGAACATGCCTGCCTGGCGCCAAAATCATGGCAAGGCCGTGGCGCTTTGGTCAGATTTGCTTCAATTGAAACCGGATCCTGACCCGATCCCAAAAGAAAACCGCCCGGCGACGGCCGGGCGGTTTCCTGCGTTTGGAAGGGTGCTGCGCGTCAGGCGAGCATGACCATCGGATTTTCGAGATTGTCCTTGATCGCGGCCAAGAGCTCGGCGCCGAGCGCACCGTCGATGACGCGGTGATCGACGCTGAGCGTGACCGACATGACCGTCGCGACTGCCAGTTCGCCGTCCGCGCCGACCACGGGTTTCTTGACGCCTGCGCCGACGGCGAGGATCGCGCCATGGGGCGGGTTGATGACCGCGTCAAAGTTGTCGATGCCGAACATCCCGAGGTTCGAAATCGCGAAGGAGCCGCCCTGATACTCGTGCGGTGCGAGTTTGCGGTCGCGCGCGCGGGTGGCCAGATCCTTCATCTCGGACGACAGGGCCGAGAGCGACTTCATGTCGGCGTCCTTGAGGACCGGGGTGAAGAGGCCACCTTCGATGGCGACGGCCACGGCCACGTCGGAGGGCTTGAGCTTGATGATCTTGTCACCCGCCCAGATCGCATTTGCGTCCGGCACCGATTGCAGGGCGAGCGCGCAAGCCTTGATGATGAAGTCGTTGACGCTGAGTTTGACGCCGCGCCCCTCGAGCTGCTTGTTGAGCTGGGAGCGGAACTTGAGAAGCGCGTCGAGCTCGATGTCGCGGCGCAGGTAGAAATGCGGGATCTGCTGCTTGGCCTCGGTGAGGCGCGCGGCGATGGTCTTGCGCATGCCGTCGAGGGCGACGTCCTCGGTCTCGCGGTCCGCGTACATCTTTGCGGTGGCGTCGGAGGAGGGGCCGGAGGGTGCAGATGCGGATTTAGCAACCGGAGCGCTTTCGGTTTCGGCGGCAGGTTTTTCCGCAGGCGCTGCGCTGGCGTTCTCTACATCGGCCTTGACGATGCGGCCATGAGGGCCAGAGCCCTTGATGGAGGCCAGATCGAGACCTTTGTCCTTGGCGATGCGGCGGGCAAGGGGGGAGGCGAAGATGCGGTCGCCGGAATTCTCGGAACTCGAGCTTGAGCTTGTCGAGGCAGGGGCCTCGCCGCGTCCGTATCCTTGCGCAGGTTCGGTTATTTCAGAGGCTTCGGCAGGCGCAGCATGAGAGGATGCCTCTTCGGACGCGGGTGCGTCCGCCTCGCCCGAGATGTCGTCCGCGTTTTCGCCGTCCTCGAGCAGCACGGCGATAGGGGAGTTGACCTTGACCCCTTCGGTGCCTTCGGAGACGAGCAGCTTGCCCACCGTCCCCTCGTCCACGGCCTCGAATTCCATGGTCGCCTTGTCGGTTTCGATCTCGGCCAGAAGGTCGCCGGAAGAGACTGTATCGCCTTCCTTGACGAGCCATTTGGCGAGGGTGCCTTCCTCCATCGTGGGCGACAGGGCGGGCATGAGGATTTGGGTCGGCATCTTAGTCCTCCGCGAGCGTGATGCGGTCGTAGGGCGGGCGCGGGGTGCGATTGGCGGCCCGCGCGGTCAGGGCTTGGGTGATCTGCGGCTGATGCGCTGCGATCCAGTCGTAGGCGGCTCCGTGCGAGGGAAAGCCCACCATCGTGTCGGTCATGAGGCTTTCGGGCACAAACCCGGTCACACCCGCCGCATCGCATTGGACGCGGTAGGCGTTGAGATTCATGTCGCGCCCGAGCACCTGCATCAGCGGTACGTCACCTGTTTCGCGGCCTCGGTCACTTCGGCGGTGGTGACCAGCGCCAGTTTCTCGAGGTTTGCGGCGTAGGGCATGGGCACATCCTTGCCGGTGCAGTTGATGACGGGCGCGTCGAGGTAGTCGAACGCCTCCTGCATCAGCACCGCCGAGATGTGGTTGCCGATCGAGCAGACGGGGAAGCCTTCTTCGATGGTGACGCAGCGGTTGGTCTTCATCACCGATTTGATCACCGTGGCGGTGTCCATCGGGCGGAGCGTACGCAGGTCAATGACTTCGGCGCTGATCCCATCTTCGGCAAGCTTTTCAGCCGCCTCGAGGGCGTATTGCATGCCGATGCCAAAGCTGACGAGCGTGACGTCTTCGCCCTCGCGGCAGACCTTTGCCTTGCCGAAAGGGATTGTGAAGTCGTCCATCACGGGCACATCGAAGGAGCGCCCGTAGAGGATCTCGTTCTCAAGGAAGACAACCGGGTTCGGGTCGCGGATGGCTTGTTTCAAAAGCCCCTTCGCGTCGGAGGCCGAGTAGGGCTGGACAACCTTGAGACCCGGGATATGGCTGTACCACGCCGCGTAGTCCTGCGAGTGCTGGGCGCCAACGCGCGCCGCCGCGCCGTTGGGGCCGCGGAAGACGATCGGACAGCCCATCTGACCGCCCGACATATAAAGCGTCTTGGCCGCCGAGTTGATGATCTGGTCGATCGCCTGCATGGCGAAGTTGAAGGTCATGAACTCGACGATGGGTTTCAGCCCGCCGAAGGCCGCGCCGACGCCGATGCCGGTAAACCCGTGCTCGGTGATGGGCGTGTCGATGACGCGCTTGCCGCCGAACTCGTCGAGAAGGCCCTGGCTGATCTTGTAGGCGCCTTGGTACTCGGCCACTTCCTCACCCATGAGGAAAACACCCTCGTCGCCGCGCATCTCTTCGGCCATGGCGTCGCGCAGGGCCTCGCGCACGGTCTGCTGTTTCAATTCGGTGCCTTCGGGCCAGTCGGGGGAGGCGTCGGTCTCGGGTGCCTTCGGCGCGGCGGGCGTTGCACCGTTGGCCTTGGCCTCCGTCTTGCCTTCCTCGCCTGACAGGGCGGCGGGCGCGGGCGCGCTGGAGGTTTCGACTTCGTCCGGCACATCCTCACCCTCTTCGACGAGGATGGCGATGGGGTCGTTGACCTTCACGCCTTCGGTGCCTTCGGAGACCATGATCTTGCCGATCACGCCCTCGTCGACGGCCTCGAACTCCATCGTGGCCTTGTCGGTTTCGATTTCGGCCAGGATGTCGCCGGAGGAGACGGTATCGCCTTCCTTGACCAGCCATTTCGCCAGCGTGCCTTCCTCCATTGTGGGGGAGAGGGCGGGCATCAGAATTTCGGTTGCCATCAGTTGGCCTCCTTCAAGTCCAACCGCGCTTCGATCCGGTCGAGGCGCACAGATATTTCCGCGATCCGTCCATCCTGGATCGACTCAGACGACACCAGAGCGCCGAGAATCGACTTGTGCGATCGCAGCTCTGCCATGATATCTTTTTGACCGTTCTCAAGGCCGTTCAGGCGATCCTGCATCCGCTTGAGATGTTCGAGCAGCAGCTCGTTCGTGACGTTCTCCGCCATCACACCGCCTCGCCTTGCGGCAGCTCGTCGGCGTAGATGTCGGTGTAGAGCTCGCTCACGTCGGGCTCGGGGCTCTCCTTGGCGAACTCGGCGGAGGCGTTCACGACCTCCTTGATTTCCTTGTCGATCGCCTTGAGGTCCTCTTCGGAGGCGTGTTTGCCCTCGAGCAGCATCTTGCGGACCATCTCGATGCAGTCGCGCTCCTCGCGCATCTTTTGCACTTCCTCGCGGGTCCGGTACTTGGCCGGGTCCGACATGGAGTGGCCGCGGTAGCGGTAGGTCTTGATCTCGAGGATGTAGGGACCGTCACCATTGCGGCAATGTGCGACGGCTTTCTCGCCGGCTTCCTTGACCTTGAGCACGTCCATCCCGTCGACTTCCTCGCCGGGGATGCCGAACGCCTCGCCGCGCGTGTAGAGCGCCGGAGTGGAGGTTGAGCGGCTCTGCGCCGTCCCCATCGCGTACTGGTTGTTCTCGATGACGAAGACGACCGGCAGTTTCCAAAGGGCCGCCATGTTGAAGGTCTCGTAGATTTGACCCTGGTTCGCCGCACCGTCGCCGAAATAGGCAAAGGTCACGCGACCGTTCTCGAGGTACTTGTCGGCAAAGGCGAGGCCGGCGCCGATGGGCACCTGCGCGCCGACGATGCCGTGACCACCGTAAAAATGCTTCTCACGGCTGAACATGTGCATCGAGCCGCCCTTGCCGCGCGAATAGCCTCCCTCGCGTCCGGTGAGCTCGGCCATCACGCCGTCCGGGTTCATTCCGCAGGCGAGCATGTGACCGTGGTCGCGGTAGGAGGTGACGCGCTTGTCGCCTTCCTCGGCCGCGGCTTCGAGCCCTACGACCACTGCTTCCTGTCCGATGTAAAGGTGGCAAAAGCCGCCGATCAGGCCCATTCCGTAGAGCTGTCCGGCTTTCTCTTCGAACCGCCGGATCAGCAGCATGTCCTTGTAATATGCTTTGAGGTCTTCGGCGGACACGTTCGATTTCCGTGTCGATTTCTTCGCGGCCATACGCTGCGGCTCCTCCACTTCGGCACATAGTTTAACGTTAAACTATCTGACTTGTCCTTAAAGCGCGAGGGCAAATTTAGCGACACTCCCAAGCGCATTCCTGCCATGCGCGAAACGCATGTGCGCTTAGAAAGGTTCCCAAGCTGTTAATTTAGTCGATGACGATCTCGTCGGGGCGCACGAAGCCGAGCACGTCTCGCGCCTGCTGGTCGAGAAGATCGAGATCGAGCCAGGTGTCGCTGAGGCGGCGCGTCAGGTTCTCGAGCTCTGCCACTTCGGTCTGCAAGAGCGCCAGCTCGGTCTTGAGCGCTCGTGTCTCGCTGTCGATCTCGGCGCGTTTGAAGAGGCCGAAATCGCCCTGCACGGCGGCAAAGGTGAAATAAAGCGACAGGCAGAACGCGAGGCTGAAAAAGATCAGCGGGCCAAAGCTGGGTCGCGTGCGGTGCATGTGCTGAGCCTCAAAGCGCGCGCGGGCGGCGCATAGGGTCTGTGTGACAGAGGGCCGGGAGATTTTGAATCCCCCGCATGTACGCTTGCCCCGCGCAGTGTTGCGGCGCGGCGACAGATGCTCGCGCAAACGTGCGTGGCGGCCTGTCCCGCGTTCGCGCAAACTGCCGAAAAACACGAAGGACACCCCCCATGCAGATCACGCGGCGCACGATGATGCTTGGTACCGGCGCGGTGGTCGCGGCTGGCGCTGCCACATGGGCCTTGCGCCCGGCGCATGGCGGCGCGGACCTCACACCGGCTCAGGCACACGCAGCTGCGCGGGCGGGCGATCTGCTGCTCGTCGACATCCGCAGGCCCGATGAATGGGCGGCGACGGGCGTGGGCGAGGGAGCGGTGCCGCTCGACATGCGCCGGCGTGATTTCATCGACGCTCTGCGGCAGCTGACCGGGGGCGACACGGGTGCCCGGATCGCGGTGATGTGCGCCCGCGGTGTCCGCTCGGACCGGATGGCGCGGCGTCTGGCGGCGGCGGGCTTTACGCAGATCGTGGACGTGCCCGAAGGGATGCTGGGCTCGCGCGCGGGTCCCGGCTGGATCAAGGCGGGCCTGCCGGTGGTGCGCCCGTGAGGGCGCTTGCTCTGGCCGCAGGTCTGGCCATCAATGGCGCGCCTGTTGCCGCCTGTGACGGGCAGGGCGCGCCGTGTGAGACGGCCAGCGGCACATATCACGTCGCGGTCCCGGAGGAAGGGACGGGCCATCCTCTGATGATCTTTCTTCATGGGTTCGGGGGCAAGGCGACAGGCTATTTCCGGGACGGCGGCATGGCGGAGCGTGCGGCCGCCCGCGGCTGGGCCTTTGCCGCGCCGCAGGGGCTCACGCGCCCCGGCGGGACGCGCAGTTCGTGGGGGTTCCATCCCGATTGGGAGGCACAGCGGGACGAGCCGGCTTTCTTTGCAGAGCTCATTGCAGACGCGGCGACGCGCTTTGATGTGGACCCTGCGCGCGTGGTGCTCGCAGGGTTCTCGATCGGCGGGTCGATGTCCACCTACACCGCCTGCAGCGCGCCCGAAGGGGTTCTCGCCTTTGCGCCAGTCGGCGGCTCGATCTGGCGACCGCATCCTGAGGGCTGCGAGGCGCCCGTCGATCTTTACCACAGCCACGGGTGGAACGACGGTACAGTCCCGCTGGAGGGGCGGTTCCTTGGCTTGCGCGACGGTGAGGCGTTCCATCAGGGCGACACGTTCTTTGCGCTGCAACTCTTGCGTGAGGCAAATGGCTGCCAGCAGACCCGGCCTGATGTGATGAGCGTTGAGGATGGGCTTTGGACGCGCAGCTGGACGAGCTGCGACAGTGGCAAGTCCCTGACGCTCGAGCTTTTTGACGGCGGGCACCAGGTGCCGCGCGGATGGTTGGGACGGGTGCTGGATTGGGCCGAGGGGCTTTAGCCGCGGCCATTTGAAATAATGCAAATGAAGCGGCAGTTCACGCGCCGACCCGCGGGCTGGCGCATCGCGCCGCCCGCTTTGCCGAAGGCAAACCTTCGGTTTGACGGGGGCGGGTCGGCGCGGCCTGACAGTGCCTGTCAGGCCGGTGCTTTCAATTGAGCGATTGTGTAAGTGGCCGCCTTCTTTCGATCACTCCGCCGGATAGGCGCTCTCAAGCAGACGGCGGAACTGGCTGCGGGCGGCACGGGCGCGGCGCAGCACGCGGGGTGCGTTGAGCATCTCGGGCGTCGCCATCCAGCGCCGCGTGGCGCGCCACCGGCTGAGGTCGAGACCCGAGAGCAGCGACAGAGGCACCGCGCAGGCAAGGCTCAGCGCGATCGGCAAGAGCCAGAGCGAGACCATGCCCGCGAGCATCCCCGCACCAAGCGCGACGCCGGTCACGGTTTCCAGCGCGTGGAACTTCACCGTCGTGACCAGATCGTAGCGCCCGCCCTTGCGCGCCTGCGGCGCCCAGCCCGGCGACAGGCCAAGCGCGCTGCGGGTGACCGACACGACCTGCTGCACCATCAGGATCGGCGCGTAGAGGATCGAGGCCAGCACTTCGAGCAGCACCGAACCTGCAAACTGAGGCCAGCCTCCCAAAGGCACCGCGTGCGGGCGCAGCGCCAGCGCGAGGGCGCCCATCACCTTGGGTGCGAGCAGCATCGCGTACATGAAGGCAAGGATCAGCGCCGGGTGGACTTGCGGCATGGGACTTGTCGGCGCACCGCTCTGGGTGCCCATCAGCGCCCAGACCATCAGCAGCGCAAACCAGAAGACCGACAGCAGGTAGGACACCGCCCCGTTGAGCAGGTGAAACCGCGACACCGCGTGAAAGCCGCGCGTGCCGAGCAGCATCAGGTGCTGGAGGTTCCCGTGACACCAGCGCCGGTCCCGCAGGGCAAAGTCGATCAGCGTGGCGGGCGGCTCTTCGAAGGAGCCCGTGATCTCGGGGCGGAACCGCACGGCCCAGCCTGCCCGGCGCATCAGCCCGGCCTCGACAAAGTCATGGCTCAGGATCAGCCCGCCGGGGCCAAAGACGCCCGGCATGCGCGGCAGTCCCGCCGTCGCGGCAAAGGCGCGCGTGCGCAGGATCGCGTTGTGACCCCAGTAATTGCCCTCCGCATCGCTCCAGCGCGCCAGCCCGTGCGTCAACAGCGGGCCATAGACGCGGCCGGCAAATTGCTGGACCCGGCCAAAGAGCGTCTGCTGCCCGACCAGCATCGGCGCCGACTGGATGAGGCCCACGCCGGGATCGGCGGCCATCTCGTCTGCCAGCGCGGCGAGCGCGTCCGCGGTCATCAGGCTGTCGGCATCGAGCACCACCATGGCGTCGAACGCGCCGCCCCAACGCGCCACCCAGTCGGCGATGTTGCCGGACTTGCGCTCGGTGTTGCGGGTGCGGCGGCGGTACCAGACGGGCGGGCCCTTCGGCAGCACGGCCCGCAGCGCCGCAAAGCCTGCGCGTTCGGTTTCAGCCAGCGCCGCATCCTGCGTGTCCGACAGGATAAAGAATTCAAATGCATGGCTGTGCCCGGCCTCATTGAGCGTACGCAGCATCGCGGCGGCGTTGCCAAAGACCTCGGCCGGGTCTTCATGATAGACCGGCATCAAGAGCGCCACGCGCAGGCTTTGCGCACCTTTTGAGACGGGCGCGCGCCGCCGTTGACCGAAAAGTCCAAGCGCCGCCGTGACCGCGCTGAGCGCGACCCAGAAGAACGTGACTGTCACCAGGACCATCACCAGCGCCTCGAGCCAGGGCGCGCCCCAACTGCCGCGCCAGGAGGCGAAGCCGATGTCGAAGAGCACCGTCAGCGCCAACGCGGGCAGCACCACCGCCGCGCGCCACGCCCAGGGGTGCCAGCTTGCCTCGATCCCCGGCGCCGCGCGGTCGCGCTCGCACGTGCCGAGGCGCTGTGCCGGGCAGGCCAGCGGCGCTTCGGGCGGCATCTCGGCCAGCAGGGGGTAGGGGCTCAGGCCGTCCAACGGTAGGTCCAGATTTCGGTCAGGGGGAGTGTGTCGCGACGGAGCGCGGCGCGCATCTCGAGGGTGGTGGCATCGCCCGCTTCAAAGCTGAACGCGAGCCGGACGCCGCCGGTTTCCGGGTTGCGCTGCAAAATCCCGTTCGAGGCCACGTCGCCCGTCACGCTCAGGTCGATCTGCACGTCCTCGAGCGTGTCGAAGGCGGGCGAAGGCGCAAAATCCACCGTCACCGTCCGCTTTTCTCCGAACACATGCCCGCGCCCCATGCGGGTGTTGAGCACCGGCGCGACATCCGTGACTGCAAGCCCGGTCCCGCTCCACGTCATCCGGTAGGACATCTGGTGCGACTGGCCCACGGCCAAGGGCGCGGCAGGCTGCCAGAAGGCGACGATGTTGTCGTAGATCTCCTTGTCCGTCGGGATCTCGATCAGCGTGACGGCGCCTTGCCCCCAGTCTTCACCCGGCTCGATCCAGAGGGAGGGGCGTTTGTGGTAAAGCGCCTCGAGATCGGCAAAGTCCGAAAACCGCCGCGCGCGTTGTGCCAGGCCGAACCCTTTGGGGCTGTCATCGGCAAAGCTCGAAACCTGCAAGGTGGAAGGGTTCGCCAGAGGCCGCCACAAATGCTCGCCTGCGCCATTATGGATCATCAGCCCGTCACTGTCGTGCACCGCAGGGCGAAAGTCATCAAAGCCCGCCCGGTTGGTCTCGTCAAAGAAGAACATCGAGGTGAGCGGCGCGATGCCGACGTGATCGAGCGGACGGCGCGGCCAGAGCGTGGTGCGCACGTCAATCACCGTGTCATCGCCCGGGCTTAGCTCGAAATGGTAAAGGCCGGTGACCGACGGGCTCTCCATCAGCGCATGGACTTTGTGGGGCTCCCCAGCCGCAGGCCGCTCGATCCAGAAACGGGTAAAGTCCGGGAACTCTTCCCCGCCCGGCTGGGCGGTGTCGAGGGCAAGCCCGCGCGCCGAAAGACCGTAGATCTCCTCAAGGCCGATCGCCCGGAAATAGCTCGCGCCTTGGAAGACCGCGTATTCTTGGTGACCGCCACCCGCGGTCAGAGGCGTGCGCAAACGGAGACCGGAATATCCCATGTCTGCAGAGACCGGCAGGTCTGGCGCCTGGTCGGTCTTGTCAAAGAGGCTCAGGTCAAAGGGCAGGGCCCGCGCCATCCCGTCCTCGACCACCGCGACCTGCACACCGTGGGGAAAGTAGAGGCCGGGGTGAAAGAGGTCGACCTGCAGCGGGCTCTCGGTATCCGCCCACACCGCCTTCGACGTGTTGAACCACATCGTGCGGTATTCGTCATAGGTCAGGTCCAGCCACGCCTGCGGGACCTTGGGGCGCGGCGCATAAGGCTTGGCGGCAATGCGCGTCGCAAGCTGGGTGAGTCGCGCTTCGGAAAAAGGCTCGCCCGCGCGCGCCATCCCCGCCAGAGGTGTCACCGCCAGCCCGCCGAGGAGCTTGAGGAGATCGCGCCGCAGCATCAGCGCTTCTTCCACGGTTGGGATTTGTAGAACCCTGCTAGGTAGGCGCAGCCGATGATCATCGCAAAGCCCACGAGGTTCACGCCCGCGTTGATCCACGGATCACGGATAAACCGCCGCCCCTCGATCACCGAGGTCTCGTCGAGCCACACGCCTAACAGACGCGCCAAAAGCATCGAAAACACAAAGACCGCGAGCGATTGCTGCCCGACCTTCACGATGAGCCGCATCACCGGCTGCAGCACCGCAGCGTTGAGCCGCGCACCACCCGGACCCACCAGCACCCAGGCCAGATACCCGAGCGCCAGCATGTGGAGGTAGCGCAGGATGCCAAAGTCGGTCTTGTGCGCCAGCACGCCCATGTCGCGCCGCCAGCCGCGCAGGGTGTCACGGATCGGCTCCCACCACTCGGGCAGCCAGGCAAAGTTCCTCAGCCCCACCGAGGAAAAGAAGAACGACCAGAGCACGTAGGCGGCCGCAATCGCGATCAGCGTGCGCGTCACGGGCGGCGTCGGCAGCCAGCCCATCATCAGCGCAAAGCCAGTAAAGAAACACAGCTGCCAACCAAAGGGGTTAAAGAACCAGGGCCGCGTGTCGGACCCCTCCGGGAACCACAACTGCGCCGGCAGCTGCAGCGGCGTGATCCCGTCGCCCTGCCAGAGCTCCGCAATCTCGAGGTTCGCCGCGAGCCACAACAGACCCACAAAAAGCGCCACCAGCCGCAAATCGATCCGCGCCAGCGCCATCACGAGCGGGATCATCGCGAGGATCGCCAGGTACATCGGCAGGATGTCGAAATAGTTCGGCACGTAGGTCAGCGTGAGCAGACCGATCACGTTGCCTTCGGGATTGCGCAGGAACGGGTAGAGGTTCAGCTGACCCACATAGTCGCGCAGCTCGAACCCAAGGACTCCCAGCGCCAGCATTGTGCCCAGCGTGACGAGAAAGAGCCCGATGTGCGCCCAGTAGACCTGCCAGATGCGAAAGCTGATGCGCAGCGTGCCAAGGCCCAGCCCCCGGCTCTGAAAGAGCTTCCCGAACGCCAGCGCCGAGGCCATCCCTGAGCAAAAGACGAACATCTCCGTCGCGTCCGACCAGCCCCAGCGCGCCGGAATCCACCGCGTCCAGAGGTTGCCCGGCGTGTGCGCCAGGAGGATGATGAACATCGCGATGCCGCGAAAGAAATCGAGGCGGATGTCCCGCACCTTTGCGGCGGGGGTGTCAGGCGTGGCAGATGGCGCGGAAGTCATAGCGCCTCCCGCATGCCCCACACCGGATGGATCGGCAAGCGCGCTCAACGGGCTTACTCGGCCGGAAGCTGCTCAGGGCTCGCCCAGGACTGCGCGGCCGCGATCATCTCGCGCCGGGCGGCGGCGTACCCGTCCTCGCGGCCTGCGCGCTTGGCCGTGCGCTCGGCAAGGATGGCCTCCGCCTCCGCCACGAACCCGGCGCGGATGCCTGCGTCGATCGTGAGCCGTTCGAAGACGTCGCGCTGGGCGTGGCTGCCGCCCGCGGCCTGCAAGCTCTGCCGCCCCCGCGCGAGGTTGAGGAAGGCCGTGCGGTAATCCGCCTCCCCGAACGCCTCGAGCCCGGTTGCGATGTGCAGCCCCGGCTTGGCCATGCGCGCCTCGATCTCGGTGGGGTGCGTGCGCCGCGCATCCGCGCTCAGCCGCCGCAGCATGTCCCGCGCCGCGTCCTCGCGCCGCCCGCCGATCAGCGCCAGCATATAGTGCAGATCGGCAAAGATCAGGCACCCGTCCTCGGTGCGCTCGGCTGACAGCGCCGCCAGCTCCTCCCACCGCGTGCCCACATCGACGCCGTCCAGCTCGAGCCGCGAAAGCAGCGAGGTCGCGTTCGAGATGTCGCGGTAATCGTCCGTCTTGTCGGCGCGGATCTCGGCGTCATAAAGCGCCAGCACCGCCTCCGTATCGCCCAGGTCGAGGTGCATCAGCGCCTTGTGCCACCACACGTGGTAGCGAAAGTTGTTGCAATGCGCCCAAGCCGCCTCGCGCCCGGTCAGCCAGTCGAGCCCCGCCTGCGCATTGCCCGTCATGTCGTGCACATGCGCGACCGCGTGCAGACCCCACGCATCGTCCGCTGCCAGCGACAGACCCATTCGGCCCGCCGTCTCCGCCTTGGCATAGTCGCCCGTCTCCTCCAGCGCAAAGGCGTGACAGCCCAAGAGATACCCCCGCGCCGGGTGGTCCGCGTCGTACGCCGGCATCACCCGCTCGATCGACCGCCGCATGCCCGCGTTGTCGCCCAGCACAAAACGGATCGCGTGCCCGACCTTCAGCGCAAAGGTGTCGCGCGGATGCGCGGCCAGCACGCGCTCCATCTCGGCCACTGCCTCGGAGGGCGTGTCCCGCAGATAGGCGCTCAAAGCGTGGACAAAGGCCATCTCGCGCGCGCTCGGCTGAGTCCGGCGTGCGGCAGCCTCCGCAGCAGCCAGGGCATCCCGCGCAACCGGCACCAGCTCCCGCCGTCCCAGCAGCAGCGTAAAGAGGCCCTTCGCAGCGTGCGCCATGGCAAAGTCCGGCTCCGCCTCAAGCGCCGAGGCCAGATGTGTCGGCGCCTCTGCCGAATGTGCCAGAAACGCGCGGACAAGCGCGTCCCAGTGCGTGCCTGCCTTGGGATTTGAAAGCGTCAACGCGTAGCCAAAAAGGTCGGTTGTCATCGTGCGGCCCTCGCGCTGATCTCGGACCGGGACAATCGGTCACAGGAAGTGGTGTGCTTCCGCACTATCGGCTGGTGCCGCCCACGCACAAATCACGCGCTGGTGAGATCACGGGTTCGTGACGTCAACTTGCCTCGCCCGCATCGTCGAAGCTGCCAAGCACCTCTGCGGTGTCCGCCCCAAGATGCGGCGGAGGGCGCCGGTAAGTCACTGGCGTTGCAGAGAAATTCAACGGGTTTCCCAAAAGATGTACAGCGCCTTCGGCGGCCGTCTCGACTGGCATCGACACAACCGCGCCCCGCGCCTCTGCCTGATTTGACGCCAATGCTTCGGCCACGTCGTGCACCGGACCCACCGGGACCTTGCGCGCCTCGAGACCCGCGATCACCTCTGCGGTGCTGCGCGCCGCCATGCGTTGCACGATCAGCGGCTCCAGCGCCTCCCGGTTGGCGATCCGGGCCGAGTTCGTGGCAAATCGCGCATCCTCCGCCCAGTCCGGCGCGCCGAGAAAATCCGCGAACCGCGCGAATTGCGCGTCATTGCCAACCGCGACGATCACGTGGCCGTCCGCGGTCCCATAGACGTTGTACGGCACGATGTTGGGATGCGCGTTGCCGACTCGGCCCGGGACCTTCCCCGAGGTCAGGTAGTTGGTGCCGACGTTGATCAACCACGCCATTTGCGCATCGACCAGCGACAGGTCGATATGCTGCCCTTCGCCCGTCTTGGCGCGGTGGTGCAGCGCGGCGAGGATGCCGACGCAGGCGTACATCCCGCACATGACATCCGCGATCCCGACGCCCACCTTCATCGGCGCGCCGTCCGCCTCTCCGGTGACTGACATCACGCCGCCATAGCCCTGCGCCATCAAATCATAGCCCGGCTTGTCGCGGTTCGGTCCGGTCTGCCCGAACCCCGAGATCGAGCAATAGACCAGTCCCGGATGCGCTTTGCGCAGCGTTTCAGCGTCCAGCCCGTACTTGGCCAGCCCCCCGGGTTTGAAGTTCTCGATCACCACATCCGCGCGCGCCGCGAGCTTGCGCACGGCGGCCTGGCCATCTGCAGTGCCGAGATCCAGCGCCACGGATTTCTTGTTGCGATTGGCGGCCATGAAATAGGCCGAAAGGTCGGTCGGTGCGCCGTCCTTGCCAGTCACGTAGGGCGGTCCCCAGCCGCGCGTGTCATCGCCCTTGCCGGGCGCCTCGACCTTGATGACTTCTGCGCCGAGATCGCCCATAAGTTGCGTGCATGTGGGCCCCGCGAGGATGCGCGAAAGGTCGAGGACAAAGATGCCGTCGAGCGGTCCCTTGGCCTGCTCGGACCCGTCAGATTTTCCCGTCATAGCCCTGCCTGTCGATCTCTGCCGCGATCACCGTAAAGCAGTCGGCCGTCAGCGCGTCTTCCACTGCCGCACGCAGGCTCTGCCGGTCGCGCACTGTCACTCCGTTTCCGCCAAAGCCCTGCGCGATGGCGGCAAAGTCGTGGTGGCCAAAGTCCACCGCCGCATTGCTCAGCTGCCGCTCGCGTTGCTTCTTCTCGATCAGCGCGAGCGAGGCGTCGACAAAGACGACGACGATCACCGGCAATTTCTGCTCGGCAAGCACCGACATCTCCCCCGCGACCATCATCAGGCCCGCATCGCCGACGAAGGCGACGACAGGGCGGTCCGGCTCAACCAGCTTGGCGCCCGCCGCGAGCGGCACGGCGCAGCCCATGGTGCAGAGCGCCGAAGATTGCAGCAGCGAGCGTGGCTCCGCGCAGCGCCACATCTGGCTCAAAAGGATACGGTGCGCGCCCGAATCAACGGTAGCAACCGCACCTTCGGGAAGGGCATTCTGCACTGCATCTATCACTGCAGCTGCGCCCCAGAGGTCATTCACGGGAAATGTTTTTTCCAGATCGGCCTTGAGCGCCGACAAGCGGTCCTCGCTCCAAGTCTTTCTTGGAGGAAGCCTGTCCGCCAACGCCTCGAGCGTCGCGCCGGTATGGCCCACGACATTGATCGTCGCCTGGTGCATGTACTGATGGTTCGGAACGGCGGCGATGTCGATGACGGTGACCTTGGCAGGATCCCAAATCTCGCGCCAGCCGGGGCGCATCTCGATGGGATCGTAGCCGGCGCAGAGGATCAGGTCCGCCTCTTCCACAAACGGCACAAGCACGCCATCCGCCTTGGGCGAGAGCCCCGCGCCGCCGAGCGCCAGAGGGTGCGTTTCGGGGATCAGCCCCTTGGCCTTGTAGGTGGTGATGACAGGCATGCCGAGGCGCTCGGCGAGGGTCTGAACAGCCGTGCTCGCGCCTTCGTTCAGCGCATCCAAACCGGCGATCATCACAGGGCGCTGCGCCTTGGCCAGATGCTCTTGCAGCGGCCCGAGATCAGCCGGCACCACGGGCTCGGATGGCGGCCTCCGGCGGGTCCGCAAGATCGAGACTTCGGTGGCCGCCACCCCGATCGGCACGTCGATATGCACGGGGCCGGGGCGGTCCTCGCAGGCAATGGTGACGGCCTTGTCGGCGATGAGGTCGGCGGAGGCGGCACTCAACCTGAAGGTGGCCTTGGTGATCGGGCGCAGCACCGCCTGATGGTCGAGTACCTGGTGCGTGTAGGTGTGCGCCTCGTCCTCGTCCACACAGCCCGCGAGCACGATCAGCGGCACCCGGTCCTGATGCGCGTTGGCGATGGCGTTCACCCCGTTGAGCACGCCCGGACCCAGCGTGGCGAGCAGGATGCCCGGCGCGCCGGTGCGGTGCCAGACCCCCTCGGCCATGAAGGCGGCGGCGTTCTCGTGCCGGGCGAGCACGCATTGAATGCCAGCCTTTTCGAGCGCGTCGACAAGCGTGAGCACTTCGCCGCCCGGCATGCCGAAGGCGTGGCGGCACCCGGCTTCGTAAAGGCGTCGGGCGAGGTGGTCGGCGGCGCGGGATGGGGACATGGGCAACCTCGATGATGGTGCGTCCGGGATGGCCGAGCCGCGCGCGCCGCGCAAGGGGGCTCACGAGGATGTGCGCCGCCGCGCCGGCCTTTCGCTTGGCCGCTGCGCCGTGCATGATGCGGCCAACAACCATGCAGGAGACCCCATGGCCAAGCTCAAGACCTCCGCCGCCGAGATGGTCGCCGCCGCCCGCGCGCGAATCCGCGAGATCGAAACGCCGGACTTGATCGCGATGGTGGACGACCCGGAGGTGGTGATCGTCGACATCCGCGACGTGCGCGAGCGGCAGCGGACCGGGTTCATCCCCGGATCGGTGCACGCACCGCGCGGCATGGTCGAATTCTGGGTCGACCCCGAGAGCCCCTACTTCAAGGAGGTGTTCGGGCAGGACAAGACCTACGTCTTTCACTGCGCAAGCGGGTGGCGTTCGGCGCTGACCGTCGCGACGCTGCAGGACATGGGGTTTGACGCGGCGCATCTGCGCGAGGGCTTCTCGACGTGGGAGGCGCAAGGCGGCCCGCTGGAGCGCGCGGAGGACAAGTGACAGACGCGGTCAAGCCCTGCTGCACTCCGAGCCGCGGCGGGCAGAGTGTCTCCTCTGGCATGGTCGGCGTCCCGGTCGGTGGCGCGATGGACTCCGACGCCGTGCTGATCCCGGGCGGCACTGCACTTGTCGGGACCGATACGCCGGCCTTGCCACAGGACGAGGAGGGCCCGCTCAGGCGGGTCAAGGTCGCGCCGTTCCGCATGGCCCGCGGGCCGGTGACCAACGCGCAATTCGCGGCATTTGTCCGCGATACCGGCTATGTCACCGAAGCGGAGCGGTTCGGCTGGTCGTTCGTCTTTTGGGCGCAGGTGCCGGAGGCGCTGGGCGCCACGCAAGCGGTGGCGGGAACCGAATGGTGGCGCCGCGTGGACGGTGCCGATTGGCGGTGCATCAACGGACCCGGCAGCGAGGACGCATGGCACCCGGAGCACCCGGTGGTGCAGGTCTCGTGGCGTGACGCGCGGGCCTATGCCGCCTGGGCGGGGGGGCGCCTGCCGAGCGAGGCCGAGTGGGAACACGCCGCGCGCGGAGGTCTGGGCGACATGCCGTTTCCGTGGGGCGAGGATGCGCCGAGCGATGTCAATGTCGGGCATTGCAACATCTGGCAGGGCCGGTTCCCCGAGGTGAACACCGGCGCGGACGGCTACGTTACGACGGCTCCCGCGCGGTCCTTTGCGCCAAACGGCTATGGCCTTTACGGGACGGTCGGCAACGTGTGGGAGTGGACGGCGGAGCCCTTCAAGCTGCGCTCGATGAAGGCAGGGGCCAAGGCGCGCATGCGGCAGATGAAAGGGTACAAGCTGCTCAAGGGCGGCTCGTTCCTTTGCCACGCAAGCTATTGCTTTCGCTACCGGATCGCGGCGCGGACGGGCAATGCCGCCGACAGTGCGACACCGCACCAGGGCTTTCGGATGGTGTGGCCGGTGCGCGCGTAGTTGCGACAGCGCATATTCAAAGCGCTCTGGGAAAGGTTGCCCGTCCGACGCGCGTCTTTGCGGTCGCCGAGACTTACGTGCCTTGCAAGCTGAATGCACCCAGAAGCCTGACTGCCCGGCGTAGGTCGCGCGAGCTCTCGGATGGCGCGTGAGAAACGCTATGTCTCGAGACATATTCGGCAAAATAATTTCACGCATCGTGAAATCATTCCACGCAAAAGCCTTTCGCCAAAGGGGTTTTGCGCGCTTTTCACCCAATTGGGTTATGGCCTTGGGTCAGGTTTTCCGCTGTTGTTGCGGCATGGGCAAGGGGGACATTCTGCCCGGGACACTTCTCAGATGTGAGTATCGATCATGGCCAATTTTGACGACGTCAGTGCGCGGTTTGTTTTCGAGAATTATCCGAGCGTCAGCTTGGAGGGGCGCGTGGAGCTGGCGATCCAGCAGGGGTACGAGACCTCGTTCCACTTCCAGTCGATGATCGACATCTGGGCGATGAACAACCCGGGCAGCGTGGTGTATGTCCGCTACGAGCCCGGCGAGTTGAAAGCGACCCAGGGTCAGTTCTCGGACGGCAACCATTATATTTGGATCGACCCGGAGGAGATCGACCGGCGCCTCTACATCAATGACGAAGGGACGGCCTATATCGACTCCGATATCGTCACGGTTGGCCACGAGCTGATCCATGCTTTGCTCGATCTCCGTGATCTGCACGGCACCGCGCGAAGCGATGACCTCAAGGGTGACACTCTGCGCGAGCAATTCCTGATCGAGGACTCGCTTGGGCTTGCGAACCAAGCCTCCTACGACGGCTGGGCGTTTGTCGGTGACTACATCGAAGAGGGCGTGAACTATTCCCTCGGTCGCCCGGTCGACGAAGCCTGGCTCACCGACAACAGCGTGACGATGTCGCTGCACGCGCCGTCCAACGACCTTTTGATGCAAAAGACGCCGGGTGCGCGGAGCAAGTATTTTGACGCCGACGCGGGCGATGACACGATGTACGGATTTGGCGGTGACGACACGCTCGACGGTGGGTCTGGCGAGGACACCGCGGTCTTTAGCGGCAATCCGTCCGATTACGATGTGCAGATGGCCAAGGACGGCACATGGGTGGTCGATCACGTGCGCGGCGCTGCGGATGAAGGCACGAACCGGCTGTCCAACGTGGAAAAGATCCACTTTCGCGGCACGGGCGAGACGTTCGATCTGCGCGCCGAGGGGATGACGTTTCAATCCGACATCCTCTTTCTCGCGGACATCAGCCAGTCGGTCAGCAGCATCTTCATGAACACCTGGGCCGAAGCGGCGCGGGCGATCATGGATGCCACATCGAGCGACTCGACGCGCGACGTGCGCACGGGTGTAACGCTGTTCTACGAGACGCCCGAGGCGAACGAGACGCCGGAAAACCCCTTTGGAACGGACGATGAGCCCGAGCTTGTCGTGTTGCCGCAGGATTTGCGCAGCGGGACGGACCTGCAGGCGCGGCTGAACGATTCCAAGTTCATGTTCAACGAACTTCCCAGCTTTCAGGAAGACCTCGTGGAGCCCGAGCCGGACTATTTCGACGAGACGATTGGCGAGGATGTCATCGAGGCCGCGATCGAGGCTGTAAAGACGGCGCAGTGGCGCATCGGCGCAGCGGACCGCAAGGTCATCGTTTTCACCGACGCGCCACCCAAGGACGTCGACAAGCTGCCCGAGCTCATCAGCGTGCTTAACTCGCGGTCTGTCGAGTACTTCCAGCCGGCGATTGATCCGGGAACGGGCGGCGGAGGCGGCGGCGGTGACGGCGGAGACGGTGGTGACGGCGGCTTCGACGGCGGTGATGGCGGAGACGGAGGGTTTGACGGCGGCGACGGCGGGTTCGATGGACGGGGCGAACTCAATCCTGCGGAACAGCCGAACATCGGGCCGGGTGACGAGACACCGGAGACGCCGGACACGTTTGGCGTGCAGCTCGTGTTCGTCGCGCAAGTGCCGCAGCAACGGCTCGACAGCGGGGCCGATGCTGGCGCATGGGCGAGCTTCTCCGAGGCGCTCGATGACGCGGGAATCACGTTCCTCGCCGGCGACGCGCTTTATGAACAGGACAACAACTACGCCTTTAGCGTCCTGACGGGCATGTATTCCAAAGACCCCAACATCGACGTGGGCGATGGCTCGCCTGGCGGAGGGGGATTCACCCATGCGTCGCCTGTGCGCGGCACGCAGGACGACGATGTCATCGACGGGATGAACTACGCCGAGACCATCTACGGCCTCGACGGGGACGACACGATCTATGCGCACCGCAGCACGTTCCCCGACGTGGCGAACGGGCAGGACTGGATCGAGGGCAACGCCGGCAACGACGTGATCTTTGGCAGTATCCACGACGACACGCTGCTGGGCGGCGCGGGCAATGACACCGTCAAGGGCGACTTGGGCTTCGACCTCATGGAAGGCGGCGAAGGATACGACCGTGCGCGCTATGACGTGCCTGCACTTGGCAATCTCGGTATCCGGCGCGACGGCGACGACTTTATTGTCTTGAGTATCAAAGGGGAGGACACGCTCCGCGGCTTTGAAGAGATCACGGCAGAGACACGCGTCCAGCCGCTGAGCGACAACCCGGTCTTTGGCACAGACGGAAACGACTCGCTTGAAGGTGAAACGTCACCGTTGGCGTCCAACGTCGGGCTTTACGACGTTTTTCACCCCGGGCTGGGGTTCGACACGATCGATGGCGGGCCGGGGCGTGACCTCGACCGGGTGGTGATCGACGTCAATTCGTACAACGCGACCATCACGCGGGTGAACGACGCAACGTCGGTGGTGTCCTCGCAAGGCACCAAGATCCTCTACAATGTCGAGCACATCGATTTTCTCGACCGCCGGGTCGCCATCGACGGCGAGGTGCAAAGCACCGGCGCCACGGACGATCTGCTGACCGGCACGCCGGGCGCGGACGTGCTGGACGCGGGCGGCGGCAACGACACGATCCTCGGGCTCGAAGGCGACGACGTGATCGAGGGCGGCACCGGAGATGACAGCATCACCGATGGCGCCGGGCTCGACACGATTAACGGCGGCGAAGGGTTCGACACGCTCGTGAAGAGCTTTGCCACCGAGTATCCGGGGCAGGTGATCGACCCGCTGGTGGAGATCTGGGCGGGGCTGATCCGCGACGAGGAAAGCGGCGGCAGGCTCGACGAGTTTTCGTCGATCGAGCAGTTCAAGCTTGGCCTTGGTGAGTTCATCGGCATCGAAGTCGTGGGCAGCCCGGACGCCGAAGACATCCGCACCGGAGATGGCGGCGACCTGATCGAGCCCTGGGGCGGCAACGACACGCTGCGCACCAATGGCGGCGACGACACAGTGCGCGCGGGCGACGGCAACAACCTGATCTTCCTCGGTGCGGGCGATGACGAATTCCGCGAGAATTTTGGGTCAGGCTTCACTGGCGACGAAACGGTCTACGGCGGGCTCGGGGATGACTTCATTTCTGGCTTCCGCGGCGCGGACGAGCTCTTTGGCCAAGGCGGCGACGACACGATCCTTGCGTCGAACGACGGCGGCAAGGCGCTGGGCGGGGCGGGCGACGACAGCCTCGGAGGCGGCAGCGGCGCGGACTTCCTCGACGGCGGTGCGGACAACGACCAGCTCACCGGATGGACCGGGAACGACACGCTCGAAGGCGGCGACGGCGCCGACAGCCTGGCGGGTGAGGAGGACAACGACCTGCTGGTGGGCGGCAATGGCCTCGACTCGCTGCTTGGCGGGGATGGCGATGACACGCTTTTGGGCAACGCCGGGGCGGACACGCTCGAAGGCGGCGTCGGCAGCGACTCGATTGCCGGGGGCACGCATGGTGACATGATCCTGGCAGGGCAGGGCGCGGACACGGTCGTGGGCGGTAACGGCGCGGACGAGGTGCGTCTTGGCGCGGGCGGCGACCTCTTTCAGGACAACACCCAGGGCGGCGCGGCCGGCCGCGACACGGTCTTTGGCGGTGCGGGCGAGGACACGCTGCAGGGCGGCGGTGGCAACGACGTTCTGCACGGTGAGGACAACGCCGACACGATCAACGGCCGCGGTGGGTCTGACACGATCACCGGCGGCTCCGGCAGCGACGTCATCGACGCCGGCAACGGCGCGGACAGCGTCGAGGGCGGCGATGGCGCGGACCGCGTGAGCCTCGGCAACGGCGCCGACGTCTACCGCGACACGGCGCAGACCGGCGCGGCGGGCGCGGACATCGTGCAAGGCGGCAACGGCACCGACCAGATTTCCGGCGGTGGTGGCAACGACGAACTCTTTGGCAACGCCGGGGCGGACAACCTCTTTGGCGGCAGCGGCGCTGATACCATCAAGGGTGGCAGCGGCGCCGACTACATCGAAGGCAATGGCGGCGCGGATAGCATAGAGGGCGGACGGGGTCCCGACACCGTGCGCATGGGCGCCGGCGCGGATGTCTACACCGACGATGCGCAGACGGGCGTGCTCGGCAATGACACGATCACCGGCGGCGCAGGGGCGGACACGTTCATCTTTGGCGCTCAAGTCGCGAACGAGGTCATCACCGATTTCGAGATCGGCGTGGACGAGCTGCATCTGTCGAACGCTTGGGTGATCGGTGCGACGCCGCTTGCGGCGATGCAGCAGATGGCGTCGATCGGCGTCGGCACGGGCGGGATCGTGATCTCGAACGGAATGGGCCAGTCGATCCTGCTCGAAGGGGAGACGGATCTGGTGGGGCTGGTGGACGACGTGGTGCTCTACTGATCTTCGCCCAAGCGCGCGGGGCGCATCTTCGTTAGGGAGGTCCACGCGGCGGGTAGCGCCGGACCTGATCCACGTGAGGTGAGACGAGGGGCGCCCGTCTGACCGGTGTTGTCAGGCGGCGTCGTGCCATAGGCTTGCTTTCGGCATGTCCCGCCCTCGTCATCCAAAAGGCTTGTGAGGGAAACTTCCGTGCGGCGCCAGACGTGATGTGTCAGCCGCTTGAGGCTCGCGCAGACTACCAGGTGCTGGAAGCTTCACGCCCCGCTATCACACCTGCTCGGTGCCGCCGGCGTTCGGGAAACGCGCGTTGGCGCGGTGGAGCGTGCCGTCTGCATGCCGCTCGACGAAATCGTGGGCAGTTTTTGTCGGCGTGCGTTTTGCATTGGCGCCGCCCATGTCCGTTTGCATCCAGCCGGTGTTCAGCGCGGCGGCGGCTTTCTGGCCACCGGACCGTTCCGACAACGCGCCAACCTTTCTCGTAAAAGGCCGACGCGATGGCTGCACCGAGGGGCCGGTGACAATGCCCAGAAATGGTCGAGTGCCAGCGCCATGCAGAGCTGGCCGACCAGGATCAGACCGGTTGTCAATCCGACGCCCAGGCGCGGCGTGATGATGACGGTCGCCACGATATAACCAGTCGCGATCACCCCGCCGAGCCATACCGTCCGAGGCGCGGCCATCAATTCGGCCAGGGAAGGCAGCTGTGGCCGCATGATCGCGACAAGCGCGAGCAGCAGGGCAGCGCCGACCACAAAGACGATCAGCGAGGCCGTGAAGGCATTCCGCAAGACGCCCCCCAATTGGCCGTTGAAAACCAACTGGAGCGGCACCACCGCGCCCGTCGCGAGGGCGGCGAAAATCAGCGGCCAGGGGGTCACGAAAGCGCCGCAACGACTTCTTGGGCGGCGGCGCGGGCCGAGACCTGTTGCTGACCGGTGATCAGATTTCCGTCACGGATCGCGTGTTCTTCCATGGCACCGGCAACCTCGAACCGCGTCTCGGCGATCTTGCGGGCCTCGGTTTCAATCCAGAACGGCTGGATCTTCTGTCCGATGGCCTGCTCGGCGTATTGCTCCTCGGCGTCGGCAAACCCTGTCCAGCGTTTGCCTTTGACCAGAAGGTCGCCGTTTGCGAGCCGCACTTTCAAAAGGATGCAGGTTCCGTGGCACACGGCGGACGTGACCTTGCCCGCTTCGTAGAACGCGGCCGCAAAGCCGTGCACGGCCTCATCGTCGATCATCGTCACCATGGGGCCTTGCCCACCCACCACAAAAAGGGCGTCGTATTCGGCGGGATCCACGTCTGCCGAAGCCGGGGTATCGACCAGAAGTCTCATCTTGTCGGGGTCGTTCTTGAACGCGAGCGAGATCGTGTCGTGGACCGAATAGCCGCTGGCATCCTCGGGGTCCGAATAGCTGTCGGCTTGAAGCGTGCCGCCATCGGGTGACACGATCTTGATTGTGTAGCCGGTGTCCGCGAACACCTCATCGGAATGGCTCGAGCGCAAAGAGGCGGACCTCTGGCTTGGCTATCCCCGCCAACTTCCCGCGACCTTGGAAAGCGTTTGTTGACGGAGACCAACAAGGTGGTAGCGCGTCGGGTCCGGTCGACCAGTCGATATGCACACGTTTTGCGCAGAGAAACATGTTGTCGGCACGCCGGGCAGCATCGTCGACACCACGCTGCGGGACAAGGGCTGCGTGCGGACGGTGGCCGTGACGACGCCGGGATTCCTCTCGACGCTGGAGCTGGTCTCACGCACCGATCTGATTGCAACCGTGCCGGCCAGGCTGGCCATGTCCCAAGCGGCCAACTTCGGGCTAAATGTGGCCGATCCGCCGGTCGCGCCGCGACCGTTCTCGGTTTCAGCCAGCTGGCACCGACGCACCAGTGGGGAAGGCGTGATCGCGTGGTTCGTCGACCGGGTTCGCCAGCATCTGACTTAGGCAGAGTCTTCGCGCAGCGGACCGTCCCGCGCATGCCGAAGCGGTCACCTGCAATGCTATGGCCGGAAACCGGGATAAGGCTGGGAACGAGACGCGTCTCCCGAGCCTCGGTCGACACGCTCACGGAGGTCGTGCGGATGATCGGGTCCTGCCATCCGTGACCTCTGTGATGTCTCGAACGCCTACATATCTCCGCGCGCTGGCCAACGTGCATCGTCATGCCAAGGCGGCATCCGGCCGATCTGATCCTTCTCTCAGCGGTCCGCCACAGCGCTCTGATACCGCTCCAGCTGATCGATCAGGTGCAGACCCGACGGACAGTCCATCCGCGCGCAAAACTCATCCCAGACATGGCCAAACGGGAGGTCTTTGAGCTCTTCGGAAAGAGCGAACCGCGCGGTGAAGTCCAGGGCGTCCTCGGCAGACCGAAGTCGGTCGAGCGGCATCAGCAAAGCGCGCAGCAGCGCCTTTTGCATGTTGCGTGTCCCAATCACCCACGCCGCCGTCCGGCTGATCGTGGCATCGAAAAAATCAAGGCCGATGTAGGTCCGGTTCAAGAGGTCCGACGCCACAAGTTCTTGCGCGATCTGCAGGACATCGTCGCTTTGCAGGATCACATGGTCGCTGTCCCACCGCATGGGACGCGAGACGTGCAACAGGATGTCGTCCACGAAGAGTGACGCCGCGCTCAGCTTGTCGGCCACGTTTTCCGTGGGATGGAAATGGCCCATGTCGAGGCACAGCACGGTGTCGTTCTTCATGGCGTAACCCATGTAGAATTCGTGGCTTCCGACGGTGCAGGCCTCGACACCGATGCCAAAGAGCTTGCTTTCGACAGCGTCGCGCATGTGCGCGCGGTCCTGCGGCGCGGCGATCATCTGGTCGAGGGAGGCTTCGAGACGGCGGCGCGCGGCCATGCGGTCGACAGGCGTGTCCTTGAAGCCGTCGGGCACCCAGACGTTGTTGACGCACGTGGACCCCAGCTCCGCCCCGATCCTTGCGGCAATCTCGCGGGTCCGCCGCCCATGTTCTATCCAGAAGTCGCGAATGCCCTTGTCAGGATGCGACAGGGTCAGGTTGTCGTCGGCCTTGGCGTGGGCAAAGAACGTGGGATTGAAATCGAGGCCAAGCCCCTGATGCTTTGCCCAGTCGACCCACGTGGCGAAGTGTTTGTAGTCTATCGCGTCGCGGTCAGGGGTCTCGTCGGTGTCGAGGTACATTGCGTGCAAGTTCAGGCGGTGCGCGCCGGGGATCATGCCATAGGCGAACTCCAGATCGGCGCGCAGCTCGTCCGGGGTGCGTGCACGGCCGGGGTGGTTGCCGGTCGCCTGAATGCCGCCGCCGGACGATCCTGTTTTCCGTTCGAACCCCACGACATCGTCGCCTTGCCAGCAGTGCATCGAGATCGGGATGGTCGTGAGGCGCGTGATGGCGGCTTCGGTGTCGATGCCCCAATCCGCGAACTGGGCCTTTGCAGTTTCATAGCTCATATCGGCCCCCTAGCGCGTAAACGCCTGAACGTTGCCGGCGTCGACATTTATGATGTTGCCGGTGGATTTGGCCGACGTGTCGGCTGCAAGGAAATAGGCCGCCTCCGCGATGTCCTCGGGCAGGACGGAGCGTTTGAGCATCGACCGCTTGCGGTACATCTCCTCAAGCCCGCTTTTGTCGGTGCCGTAGGTGCCTGCGCGCTGTTCGAGCCAGTCGCCTTCCCAGATCTTGGACCCGCGGAGCACGGCGTCCGGGTTCACGACGTTGACGCGAATGCCGGCCTCGGCGCCTTCGAGGGCGAGGCAGCGCGCCAGGTGAATTTCCGACGCTTTGGCCGTGCAGTAGGCAGAGGCGTTGGGCGAGGCGGCCAGCCCGTTCTTGGACGCCACAAAGACAATCGCGCCGCCCATGTCCTGCACCCGCATGACCTTGAACGCCTCGCGACTGACCAGGAAATAGCCGGTACTGAGGATGTCCATATTTCTGTTCCACAGTTCCAGGGTGGTCTCCTCGACCGGAGCGGAGGACGCGATGCCGGCATTGGAGACCAGGATATCGACGCCGCCGAATTCAACCGCGATCTCCGCATAGGCAGAGGTCACGGCGGCCTCGTCGGTGACGTCCATGTTGATCTGCCGGACCACGTCGCTGCCGTATCGCGACGTGAGATTGTTCAGCGTCGAGACCAGCGCGTCGTCGTTGATATCGGCCAACATCACGCAGGCCCCCTCGCGCAGGTAGCGTTCGGCGGTGGCCGAGCCGATGCCGCCTGCGCCGCCGGTGACCAGCGCGACACGGCCGGCAAGCGCCTTTCGCCTGGGCATGCGTTGCAGCTTGGCCTCTTCCAGAAGCCAGTATTCGATGTCGAACGCTTCTTGCTCGGGCAGCCCCTGATACTCGCTGACGGCTGAGGCTCCACGCATCACGTTGATCGCGTTGACGTAGAACTCGCCGCTGATGCGCGCCGTGGCCTTGTCCTTGGCAAATGTGATCATGCCCACGCCCGGAACCAGATAGACCACTGCGTTCGGGTCACGCAGGGCGGGGCTGTCGCCGTGTTTGCAGCGCTCGTAATAGGCTGCGTAATCGTCACGGTACTCTGCGATCTGCTGGGGCAATCCTTCGAGCACCGCGTCGATGTTGCGGGCCGCCGGGTCAAAATCCACCACGAGTGGGCGGATTTTCGTGCGCAGGAAATGGTCGGGGCAAGAGGTTCCGAGCGCGGCGAGCGGCTCCAGTTTCTGAGAGTTCACAAACTCCAGCACCGCATCGCTGTCGTTGAAATGGCCGACCATGTGCTGATTGCCGCTCACAAAACCGCGGATCGCGGGCATCAAGCGCGCCGCAACCGTGCGGCGCCCGGCAGGGTCGAGGCTCTCGTACTTTGCACCCCCGAAGGCGGGGGCTCCGCGGGTCTCGCGTGCCAGCCACTCCGTTGCGACATTGATCACGTCGATTGTCGTGTCATAGCAGTCCTTGGCGGTGTCACCCCAGGTGAACAGCCCGTGGCTGGCCAGAACGACGCCATCGGCGTCGGGGTTTTCGATACAGAACTTCTCAAGCCAAAGCCCCAACTCGTAGCCTGGGCGTTTCCACGGCAGCCACCCGATCCGGTCGCCAAAGACGTGTTGCGTCAGCGCTTCGGAATCGCTGGAGGCTGCGATGGCGATGATGGCATCGGCGTGGACGTGATCCACATGCGTGCGGGGCACATAGGCGTGCAGAGGCGTATCGATGGAGGCCGCGCGGGGGTTCAGGTTGAACGTGCAGTGGGGCAGGTAACCCACCATTTCGTCCTCGTAGTCGACGCCGCGATAAAGCCCTTTGAGCGCGTGCAGCTTGTCCATGTAGAGGGTCGAAAAACCGTCCATCTGGATCGATCCGATGTCACCGCCCGATCCCTTGACCCAGAGGACCTCGACCTCGTCTCCCGTCAGGGGATCCGTTTCGATCACCTTGGCCGAGGTGTTTCCGCCGCCGTAGTTGGTCACCCGCTTGTCCGCGCCGAGGATGTTGGAGCGGTAGAGCAGCAATTCCGACTCGCTCATGCCGGCTGCGTCGGTCTCGGACCACCGGTTTTCAAGCAGCTGTTTTTCAGCGGTTTTCAACATCTTTTCCTCCCTGCGGGCGCATCATCGCTCGCGCTCGTATGCCGGCAGGCTGCGTACACAAAGGTATAAAGTCAATCATAAACAATCATTATCAATCATGCTGCATCGCAGAATGATTGATAATGATTGAAACTGATTGACAGACTCCCCGAATCTGCACAACGTTGACGGTGGGAGGCCGAAATGCACGAGACGGAACGCCACAGGATCATTCTATCCGCAGTCCAGGACAGGCCCGTCGTGACGGTGGCGGACCTGTGCAGCCTGACCGGCGTGTCCGAGGCGACGATCCGCCGTGATATCGCCACGCTCCACATGCAAAAGAAGCTGCGCCGGGTGCGTGGCGGCGCGGAGGCGATCACCCCGCCGCAGTTCGTCGGACTTGCCGGGCGGCCCTTTGCGGTCAACGAGACACTGCGCAGCCGCGAGAAGCGCGCGATCGCGCGGGCCGCCGTCGATCTGTGCGAGGATGGCGACCCGATCATCATCAATGGCGGCACCACGACCTTTCAGATGGTGCATCCCCTTGCGTCGCGTCGCTGCCAGGTCTTCACCAACAGCTTTCCCATCGCGGAACATCTGCTCAAGCATTCCAAGAACACGATCATCCTGTCGGGGGGCGCGATCTACAGGGAACAGAACATCATCCTGTCCCCCTTCGACAACGACGTGACCCGCAACTTCTACGCCCGGCGCATGTTCATGGGCGCACAGGGCGTCGGGCCGCTGGGGCTGATGGAGGCGGACCCGCTCCTGATCCAGGCGGAACAGAAACTGATCGGTCAGGCCGACGAATTGGTGGTGCTCGTCGACAGCTCAAAATTCGAACAGCGCTCCAGTCTCGTGCTGTGCCCCCTGTCGCGCATCGGCACGGTCATCACCGACGACGGCATATCTGACGCGGCGGCCGCCATGCTCGAGGCTGCAGAAATTACCCTGATCGTCGCCGATAGCGGTGCCGGACAGGCCGAGGAAGAGGCGGCCTCTTAACCGCTCAAAGACCAGACGTACTTTCAGGGAGGAACCAAAGATGGAACGTCGTACTTTCACCTCACTTGTCGCAGGCCTCAGCATGGCTGCCAGCATGATGGGGACAACAGCGATCGCGCAGGATGACATGCGGATCGCGCTCGTGGTCAAGGCCCTCGGCATCGGTTTCTTCGAGGCTGCCGCAGAAGGCGCCGAAGAGGCCGCAGCCGAGCTCGGCAATGTCGAGATCATCTACACCGGCCCCACCGACACCACCGCCGAAGGCCAGATCGAAGTGATCAACAGCCTGATTGCCCAGGGCGTGGATGCTATCGCGATCTCGGCCAACGACCCCGATGCGGTGGTCCCGGCACTCAAGCGCGCGATGGCCCGCGGCATCACCGTGATCAGCTGGGACTCGGGCGTCGCCGAAGACGGCCGCGCCATGCATCTGAACCCGTCCTCGACGCCGCTGATCGGCAACACGATCATCAAGCTGGCCGCGGATCACATGCCCGATGGCGGCGAAGTGGCGATCCTGTCCGCCACGACCACCTCCACCAACCAAAACGCCTGGATCGCGGCCGCAGAAGAGGTGCTGCCCAACTACCCGGGCATCGACCTGGTCGCGACGGTCTACGGCGACGACCTGTCTGACAAATCCTACCGCGAAGCGCAGGGCCTGATGGCGACGCACCCCGACCTCAAGGCCATCATCGCGCCGACCACCGTTGGCATTCTCGCGGCCTGTCAGGCCGTGTCTGACGCCGGCAAGATCGGAGAGATCAACGTCACCGGCCTTGGTCTTCCGTCTGAAATGGCAGGCTGCGTCGAATCCGGCGCGACCGAGAGCTTTGCCATCTGGAACCCGATCGACCTGGGGTATTCGGCAACGATGATCGCGCATGCGCTTGCCACGGGAACGGACCCGAGCGGCGAGATCCCGATGGGCCGCATGGGCTCGATCACGCTCGATGAGACCGGCAGCGCCGCGATGGCCGATCCGTTCACCTACGACGGCTCCAACATCGACCAGTTCAAAGACATCTTCTGATGTCGCCTGGTCTGGTGCGGCCATACCGCGCCAGACCCACCGCTTTCCCAAAATCCAATCCGACTTGCACATGAGGCCCCGCGTGTCCCCATCCGGCACCCCCGTTCTGTCCCTCGCGAGGGTGACCAAGAGCTTTCCCGGGGTGCGCGCCTTGTCCGAAGTGTCGCTTGATCTCTTTGCGGGGAAGGTCACGGCGCTTGTCGGAGAAAACGGCGCGGGCAAGTCGACGGTCGTCAAGACTCTCACCGGGATCTACCAGCCCGACGGCGGCGAAATTCGCGTCGATGGCGTGCCGGTCCATTTCCCGACCCCGCAATCGGCGGAAACCGCCGGGGTCACGGCAATCCACCAGGAGACCGTGCTGTTTGACGAACTCAGCGTCGCGGAAAACATCTTCCTGGGTCACGCGCCGAGGGGACGGTTCGGCCTCCTCGACAGACGCGCGATGTACGATCGTGCACAGCAGATACTGGAGGGGCTCGGTGCAAAGATCGATCCGGGTGCGACCCTCAAGGAGTTGGGGACGGCCAACAAGCACCTCGTTGCAATCGCCCGCGCCCTCTCGGTGGATGCGCGTGTGGTGATCATGGACGAGCCGACGGCGGCGCTCAGCCACGCCGAGATCGAGGAGCTGTACGGGCTGGTCCGCGGCTTGAAGGCTCAAGGCAAGGCGATCCTGTTCATCAGCCACAAGTTCGACGAGATCTTTCGCATCGCCGACAATTATACCGTGTTCCGTGACGGGCGGTTGATCGGCGACGGCGCCATTGCGGACGTGACCGAAGCCGAGCTGGTCAAGATGATGGTCGGCCGCGATGTCAGCCAGATCTTCCCCGAACGCCGCCGCAACCTGGGCGCCGAGGTGCTGACGGTCGCCGGGTACGACCACCCGACGGAATTCGCCGATATCGGCTTTACGCTGAAACGGGGCGAAATCCTGGGGTTCTATGGGCTTGTGGGCGCAGGCCGCTCGGAGTTCATGCAGGCGCTCTTTGGCACCACGAAACCTGCCGGAGGATCGGTGCGTGTGGACGGGGCCGACGCCACGATCCGCTCACCTGCCGACGCGGTATCCCACGGCATCGTCTACGTGCCGGAGGACCGCGGCAAACAAGGCGCGATCATCGATCTGCCGATTTTCCAGAACGTGACCCTGCCGTCGCTCAAGCAGACCTCCCGCAGGGGATTTCTGAAGATGGCCGAAGAGTTCAAACTGGCGCGGACCTACACCAAACGGCTCGATCTGCGCGCGGCCTCTTTGGACACGCACGTGGGCAGCCTGTCGGGCGGCAACCAGCAAAAGGTGGTGATCGCCAAGTGGCTGGCGACCGAGCCGAAGGTGATCATCCTAGACGAGCCGACGAAGGGCATCGACATCGGGTCAAAGGCCGCGGTGCACGAATTCATGGCCGAGCTGGCGGCGCAGGGTCTGGCTGTGATCATGGTCAGCTCCGAGATCCCCGAGATCATAGGAATGTCGGACCGTGTGATCGTCATGCGCGAGGGCAGGATCGCCGCCGAGCTCGACCGCGAGGACATCAGCCCCGAAGTGCTGGTCAGCCACGCCGCGGGTATCACGGAGGCCCACCCATGACGAAACTCCTCGCCTCGCGCGAAGCCTTGTTGATGCTCGCGATTGCTGTCCTTCTGGGCGTGATCGCATGGCGGTTTCCCGCTTTCGTGGCGCCGTCCAACCTGCTCAACGTCTTTAACGACACGTCTCCGCTGATCCTGTTGGCCATCGGCCAGATGATCGTCATCCTGACCAAGTGCATCGACCTGTCGGTCGCGGCCAACCTGGCCTTGACCGGAATGGTCGTGTCGTTGATCAACATCGCGGCTCCCGGCCTGCCGGTGATCTTCATCGTGCTCATCGCCATCACCCTTGGCACGCTTCTGGGCATGTTCAACGGCTTGCTGGTCTGGAAGTTGGCGATCCCGCCCATCGTGGTCACGTTGGGCACCATGACCATCTTCCGCGGTATCATCTTTCTGTTGACCGAGGGCAGGTGGGTGAACAGCCACGAGATGTCGGACAGCTTCAAGTCCGTGCCGCGCACGGACTTTCTGGGCCTTCCCATACTGAGCTGGATCGCGGTTGCGGTCGTGATCGTGTTCACCATCGTGATGACCCGCACATCGCTGGGACGCGCGTTTTATGCCGCGGGCGGCAACCCGCATGCGGCGACCTACGCGGGCATCGATGTCGGCAAGACGCAGTTCTGGGCCTTTACCATTTCCGGCGCGATCGCCGGGCTGACGGGCTACCTTTGGGTGTCGCGGTTTGCGGTGGCCTATGTCGACGTGGCGGGCGGGTTCGAACTGACCGTGGTGGCGGCCTGCGTGATCGGCGGGGTCTCGATCATGGGCGGCATCGGCACCGTGTTCGGAGCGCTGCTTGGCGCGCTCTTTCTCGGCATCATCGCCAACGCCCTGCCGGTTGTGAACATCTCTCCGTTTTCCCAAATGGCGATCTCGGGCGGGGCGATCATCATCGCCGTGATCCTGAACGCGCAGGCCAACCGCACGCAGGGCCGGATCATCCTCAAAAAAGCGGAGCAGGCCACATGACCACGCGCAGCATCCCCGACCGCCTGCAATCTGCGATGGAGCGCAAGCTGAAAAGCTGGGAGAGCCTTCTTTTTCTGGTGGCGGTGGGTATCTTTGTCGCCAATTCCTTTGCATCGCCCTACTTTTTGAATGCTTGGAACCTGAGCGACGCGACTTTCAATTTCACCGAAAAGGCGATGATCGCCTTTGCTATGGCGCTGCTGATCATCTCGGGGGAGATCGACCTGTCGGTGGCCGCGATCATCGCACTGGCGTCCACCATGATGGGGGCGGCAGCGCAAGTGGGCGTCGGCACCGAGGGCCTGGTGCTGATCGGGCTGGCGACGGGGCTCGTTTGCGGCGCGTTCAACGGCATTCTCGTCACCGGCCTCGGCCTGCCGTCGATCGTCGTCACGATCGGCACCATGTCGCTCTTTCGCGGCATGAGCTTCATCATTCTGGGCGATCAGGCGTATCGCGGGTACCCGCCCGATTTCGCCTTTTTCGGACAGGGGTACGTCTGGTGGGTGATTTCGTTTGAAGTCGTGCTGTTTGCGATCATCGCTGTCATTTACGGCGTCATCTTGCACATGACCAACTTTGGCCGCGCGATCTATGCGATCGGCAACAACCCCACCGGGGCATTGTTTTCCGGCATCCGTGTGGGCCGGGTAAAGTTCATCCTGTTCCTCCTGACCGGTTTGATGTCCGGGATCGCCGCCGTCTGCCTGACGTCACGGCTCGGGTCCACGCGCCCCTCCATTGCCACGGGCTGGGAACTGGAGATCGTCACGATGGTCGTCTTGGGCGGCGTCAACATCCTTGGCGGGTCGGGGTCGATCCCCGGTGTCGTGATCGCGGCCTTTGTCATGGGGCTGGTCACCTTTGGACTGGGCCTGCTCAACGTGCCGGGCATCGTGATGTCCATCGTCATTGGCGCTCTGCTCATCGGTGTCATCGCACTGCCGCGCCTGTGGTCCATGTGGAGACCGCGGTGATGGAGAAGCATGCCTTCAAGATGCAGCTCAAACCGGGCTGCAGGGATGTCTACGAGGCGCGCCATGATGCGATCTGGCCGGAGCTTCTGGAGCTGCTCAAGGGCGCTGGCATCTCCGATTACTCCATCCATCTCGACGAGGAGACCAACATCCTGTTCGGGGTGCTGTGGCGCAGCGACGATCACGCGATGGACAGCCTGCCTGCCAATGCGATCATGCAAAGATGGTGGGCGCATATGGCCGACATCATGGAGACCCATCCAGACAACGCGCCAATCGTCGTACCCCTGACGACCGTCTTTCACATGCCATGACCCATGTCGCCGTCATCGACATCGGCAAGACCAACGCCAAGCTTGCGTTGGTGCATTTGGAGACGCTCAAGGAGCTCGCGGTTCTCACGCGTCCGAACAGGGTCCTGCCCGGACCGCCCTGGCCGCATTTCGATGTGGAGGGCATCTGGGACTTCCTGCTTGGCGCGATGGCCCGGTTTCAAAAGAGCCACGGCATAGACGCGATCTCGGTCACGACCCACGGGGCTTGTGCTGCCTTGATCGGTCACGATGGCGATCTGGCCGCGCCGATCCTTGACTACGAACATGACGGGCCGGCTGAGACCGCTGCCGCGTATGACGCCCTGCGGCCGCCCTTCGCAGAAACGGGTGCGGCACGATTGCCCAAGGGTCTCAACCTCGGGGCGCAACTTCATTGGCAATTCGCCGAAGACCCAGGGTTGCGCGACCGCACCATGGCCGTGGTCACATACCCGCAATACTGGGGCTACCGGCTGACGGGGGCTTTCGCCTGCGACGTCAGCTCGCTCGGCTGTCACACCGACCTCTGGAGCCCGGGCAGCGGCACTTTCTCGACACTGGTCGAAAGCCTGGGGATTGCCGATCTGATCGGTGCGCCGCGCAAAGGCTCGGACATCCTCGGGCAACTTCGTCCTGCTATCGTCGATCAAACCGGCCTCAGTCCCGCGACGCCTGTTTATTGCGGCGTTCACGATTCCAACGCGTCGCTTCTGCCGCATATCTTGCGGCAAACCGCGCCGTTCTCGGTGGTCTCGACGGGCACCTGGGTCATTGCCATGAGCGTCGGAGGCGCACAGAAGCTGCTTGATCCGGCGCGGGATACTCTGATCAACGTCAATGCCCTGGGTAATCCGGTGCCATCCGCGCGTTTTATGGGCGGACGGGAATATGACACAATCCTCAAGGGCGATGCGGCTGACTACACCCAAGATAACATCTTGGCTGTGGCGCAAGAAGGCCCGATGCTCATGCCCGCGATCATTCCCGAATGCGGTCCGTTTCAAAACCGCCGTGCGCGTTGGATCGGCTCCGAGCCGGCCCATGGCAGCATCGAACGCACCGTCGCAACCGGCTTTTATCTGGCCCTGATGGCAGCCGAGTGCCTGACGCTGATCGGGCACAAAGGCACCGTGATCATTGAAGGCCCGTTTGCCTGGAACGCAAGTTTTTGCGCCATGCTTGCCGCCGCGTCCGGCTCTATGGTCGAGGCGTCGGGCGGCACCACGGGGACCAGCGAGGGCGCTGCGCTTCTTGCTTTGCCCGCAGGATCGCAGCCCCCGGCGGCCGAACGGCGACGGACCTATCACCCCGGCAGCGACGCGCTCTTGAGATACGCCGCGTCGTGGAGGTCAAAGGTCAGTGCCGATGGCACGGGTGGCGGCTCGGGGTAGCCGTGTTTTGGCGCATTGCGCCGGCTCGAAGTTGGTGGCAGGCGTTGCTGGATTACGGCGCTGGACTGCAGCCCGAACCTCATCTGAGGGCCAGCCATCGCCCCTTGCGGTGCGCCTCCTCACGGTGCGGCGCTGCGTATGGTAGGCCCGGCAGGACTTGAACCCGCAACCAAAGCGTTATGAGCGCTCTGCTCTAACCAATTGAGCTACAGGCCCGCCATGGCGCCGGTTTGGCCTGCCGGGGCGGGCGGGTCAAGCCTTTCGGCGTGGACAGGGCCGTCCGCCTGCCGTATCCGCCGGGGTAGGCAGGGATCGCGCGGGGGCATGACATGAGCGACGGCAAGAACGGGCTGACCTATGCGGCGGCGGGGGTCGACATCGACGCGGGCAACGCGCTCGTCGACCGGATCAAGCCGGCGGCTGCGCGGACGAAGCGCCCGGGTGTGATGGCGGGCCTCGGCGGCTTCGGCGGACTCTTCGATCTCAAGGCGGCGGGCTACGACGATCCGATCCTGGTGGCGGCCACCGACGGTGTCGGCACCAAGCTGCGGATCGCCATCGACACTGGCACTTATGCGGGCGTGGGCGTCGACCTCGTGGCGATGTGCGTGAACGATCTGGTGTGCCAGGGGGCGGAACCGCTCTTCTTTCTCGACTACTTTGCGACGGGCAAGCTCGACCTCGACGTCGCCTCGGCAGTGGTCGAGGGGATCGCGGACGCGTGCAAGGCGACGGGCTGCGCGCTGATCGGGGGCGAGACCGCCGAGATGCCGGGCATGTACGAGGGCGCGGATTTCGACCTGGCCGGCTTTGCCGTGGGCGCGATGGAGCGGGGCGCGGCCTTGCCTGCGGGCGTGTCCGAAGGCGACGTGGTGCTGGGGCTCACGTCGTCGGGTGTGCATTCCAACGGCTACTCGCTGGTGCGCCGCATCGTGGAGCACGCGGGCCTTGGCTGGGACGCGCCGTCTCCGTTCGGGGAGGGCACACTCGCCGAGGCGCTGCTCGCGCCGACGCGGCTTTATGTGCAGCCGGCTCTGGCGGCGGTGCGCACGGGCCATGTGCGCGGGCTGGCGCATATCACTGGCGGCGGCTTGACGGAAAATCTGCCGCGGGTGCTGCCCGAGTGGCTGGGCGCGCGGATCGATTTGGGTGCCTGGACGCTGCCGGCGGTCTTTGCCTGGCTGGCGGAGGTTGGGGGCGTGGCCGAAGGCGAGCTGCTCAAGACGTTCAACGCCGGGATTGGCATGACGCTGGTCGTTGCGCCGGAGGGCGTGGCGGAGGTCACGGCGGCGCTAGAGGCCGCGGGCGAGACGGTGATCCGCCTTGGTGAGGTGACGGCAGGTGAGGGCGTGGCCTACCGAGGCGCGCTTTTGTGACCAAACGGGTCGCGATCCTGATCTCCGGTGGCGGCTCGAACATGGTCGCGCTGGCAGACAGCATGACCGGTGACCACCCCGCGCGCGCCTGCCTCGTGCTCTCGAACGTCGAGGGCGCGGGCGGACTGGCCAAAGCCGAGGCGCTGGGTATCCCGACCGCCTGCGTGCCGCACGCGCCTTTTGCGGGAGACCGGGCTGCGTTTGAGGCGGCACTGCACGCGCAGCTGATGAAGGCGCAGCCGGACATCCTCTGCCTTGCCGGGTTCATGCGGGTGCTGACCGAAGGCTTTGTCGCGCGGTGGGAGGGGCGGATGCTCAACATCCACCCGTCGCTCCTGCCGAAATACAAAGGGCTGAACACGCACCAGCGCGCGCTCGATGCCGGGGATGCCGAGCATGGGTGCAGCGTGCATATGGTTACGCCCGCGCTCGACGATGGTCCGATCCTGGGTCAGGCGCGGGTGGCAGTTGCGCCGTGCGACACGGCAGAGACGCTTGCGGCGAAGGTTCTGGTTCAGGAACACCGGCTTTATCCCGCCGTGCTGCGCCGGTTTGCGGAGGGTCAGGCCGGTCGGATTGACCTGTGAGGACGCAACACTTGGGGCGCTGCCGGATATTTCTGCAATGAAATCAGCCTCCGCTTCAAAGCAATCTTTCCGACCATCCAGTAGGATGCGCAACAAACTTGCGCTCGCGGCCTGCTGCTATAGATACAGGCCATGAAGACACCAAGGCTGCCATGATCACGATCACCACGACCGAGGCGCTGCAGGAGTTCTGCACGCGCGCCGCGGCCACCGACTACGTCACCGTCGACACCGAGTTCCTGCGCGAGCGCTCGTATTACTCCAAATTGTGCCTCGTGCAGCTGGCCTACCCGGGAGATGGCAAGACCGACGCGGTGCTGGTCGACCCTCTGGTCGAGGGGCTGTCGCTCGAGCCTCTGTATGACCTCTTCCGAGACACGGCGGTGGTGAAGGTGTTCCACGCCGCGCGTCAGGACATCGAGATTTTCTGCGTCGACGCAGGCGTCATCCCCGAGCCACTTTTCGACACGCAAATCGCGGCGATGGTCTGCGGGTTCGGCGAGCAGGTCGGCTACGAGACGCTGGTGCGCAAGATCGCCAAGCAGTCGCTCGACAAATCCTCACGGTTCACCGATTGGTCACGCCGCCCGCTGAGCGCCGCGCAGCAGAAATACGCGCTGGGCGATGTCACGCACCTGCGGGTGATCTACGAGTTCCTCGCCGCTAAGATCCGCGAGACGCGGCGGGAGAAATGGGTGGCCGAAGAGCTGGCGATCCTGACCAATCCCGAGACCTACGAGAACCCGCCCGAGCTTGCCTGGCAGCGCGTCAAGACGCGCACGCAGACGCCGCGCTTTTTGGGGCTGGTGCGGGCGCTGGCGGCGTTTCGCGAGAGCTATGCGCAGGCGCAGAACATCCCGCGCAACCGGGTCTACAAGGACGACGCGCTGGTGGAGCTGGCCTCGACCAAGCCCCGCTCGGCGCAGGACCTCGGCCGCTCGCGGCTCCTGTTGCGCGAGGCGCGCAAAGGGGCCATCGCCGACGGCATTCTCGCCGCGATCGAGGAAGGGCTGAACACGCCCGACGCCGACCTGCCGCGTGTGCCGAAGAGCCGTGACAAGCAGCAGATCAACCCGGCGCTGGCGGACCTCTTGCGGGTGCTGCTCAAGGCGAAATCCGAGGACATCGGCGTGGCGGCCAAGCTGATCGCGTCTTCTGCGGATCTCGATGCGATCGCCTCGGGCGACCGCGACGTGGCGGCGTTGCGGGGCTGGCGCAAGGAGGCGTTTGGCGGCGACGCCCTGCGCCTTTGCGAGGGCCAGATCGCGCTGACGGCCAAGGGCCGGACGATCAAGTTGATCGAGCTTTAGCTGCTCAATTTCTCAACTGCCAGAACTGCCTAATTTAGAAGCCCAGCTTAACAGGCACTGTTAAGCCGCGCCGACCCGCCCAACTGGGGCGGCGCGATTGCGCCACCCCTCGGGTCGGCGCGCGCACAGCCATGGCGCTTCATTTAGCCTAGGTACCACCTACCGCCGCGACTCCAGCGCATTGCTGGCGCTGAGGACGCGGATGCGGCGGATGCCGGCGAGGTCCTGATCGCTCACGCGCACACCTGCCGTGACAGTCCGGCCCGGAGGCGGGCCGACGCGGCCATCGCGCGGGTCCTGCAGCGTCCGTAAGGCGTAGACTTGGATGCCGTTTGTCGTCTCTTCGAGCGTCAGCCGCACGTCATGCGCGCCAAGCCGAGGCGTCACGCCGGTCGCCGTGATGACGGCCCCGCCGGGCACCCGGTCGACGCGCAGCGCCGTGACCTGGCTCACAGCGATCCCGGTGTAGGTCCGGTCGGGCGCACGCGCGGCGAAGATCGAGCGTTGCGGGATCAGCGGATTGACCTCGCGCGCCTCGGTCACCTCCACCGGCTCGCCGCGTCCGAACCAGTTGAACGGGTTGAGGCGGCTCTCCGCCACCCTGCCGCAGCTTGTCAGGATCAGGGCCGACAGGATCAAAAGGGTGACCGTCCGCGTCATGTTCCGTTTCATGGGAGGGGTGCCTCGTTCGTTTATGGCGCGACACTAGCGGCTTGGCCTGCGGTTGAAAAGCCATTCGCCCCACTGGACGCGGCGGGCGGATCGGCTTACCTCAGGCGCGCAAAACGGGAGACCTCGGGCATGGCGCAACCGGCGTTTGAAGACATCGTGGCGGACTTTGAATTCCTCGAGGATTGGGAAGACCGCTACCGCTATGTCATCGAAAAAGGGCAGGCGATGGACCCGCTCGAGGACGCCTTCAAAGTGCCGGCCACCAAGGTCGACGGATGCGCAAGCCAGGTGTGGCTGCACCCGGACACGTCAGGCGGGACGCTCCAGTTCGACGGCGACAGCGATGCAATGATCGTGCGCGGGCTGATCGCGGTGCTCAAAGCGCTCTATGAGGGCGTGCCGCTCCCGGACGTTCAAAAGGTCGATGCAGGCGCCGAGTTCGCGCGTCTGGGTCTCAACGATCACCTGTCGGCGCAACGCTCGAACGGGCTGCGTGCCATGATCGCGCGACTGCGCGAGGTGTCAGCGTAGCGCCCGCTCGTCGCGCCGTTTGGCGCGCCTCGCTTTACGTCAGAGCCGCCAACTCAGTCTTGAGATCGCCGTAGCCGGTGAAGCGGCGTTCGTACTCCAGCCCCAGTCTTTCGGCGCAGTTGGCCGCCTTGGCATCGAGCGCCGGGTCATCGGTTTGTGCCTGGTAGACCAGCTTGGTGTAGTGGCCGAAATACATGTCCCGCAGGTCGGGGTGGCGGTCGAGGCCGAGGGGTTTCCAGACAAAGGCGTCGAACTGGCGGACGAGGAAGTCGGTGAGGTAGAACGTCGTGATTTCGTCGTCGGCCATCGCGGCAAAGCGGTCGTTGCCCTCGAAGAAGCTGTAGCAATGCGGGCCGGCGACCATGTTGACGCCGAGGCGGTCGCAGGCTGCCTGTAGCTGCCCGCCCGTGCCGCAATCGGCGTAGACGACAAAGATGTCGTCGTAGTCGGCGCGGTGTTTGGCGACGGCCTCCTCGACGGCCGGAACGATCTTGTCGGGCATGATGTGCAGGATTGCGGGAAGGCAGCGCAGATCCATGTGGTCCCAGCCATTTTGCGCCTTGAGCGCGAGGATTTCCCGCGCAAGCGCGCCGCAGGCTAAAAGCAAAATCCGGCCCGCGCCCGAGGGGGCGAGGCCGGAGGTCGTGAGGCTTTGATCGTCCATCATCCCGCCAGTTGGCCCGAGGGCCATGGGGCGGTCAAGAGACGTTTGGGCGAAGCCTGTCAGGCTGCCTTTTTGGGGCTTTCTTCGGCGGCTTTGGGCGCTGCCGGGTCAGGCTTGGCCTTGGTGCCGGCGGTGCCGTCCACGCGCTGCTGCGCTGTGCTTGCGCCATCGGATGCGCTGTCGGGCGCGGCCTTCCAGGCGTCGGGCTGATGCTCCGCGGCCGGGGTCGCGGTGTCCCGCTTTTTCTTGCGGATGCGGTGCTTGAGCGCGCGCATGCGGTCATGCGTTGCCTCGAAGTCGGTCAGCATCTGCTCGAGCATGTGGGTGTCGCGGTCTGTGTCCTTGTGCGCGATCGCGTCGCGGAAGGCGGCCAGCGTGCGGTCCTCGTGCTCTTCGAGCCCGAAGACGAGCCGCTTTTCGGTTTCGCTCGACCACGCCCAGAGCCGGCCGATGACTTCCCAGCCCTTTTCGACGGGGTGGATGCTTTGCACCTCGCCGCCGACGTCTTCGATGATCGCGGCCAGCGTGTTGGCGTGGGTTTCGCGCACAAGCGCGTGGGAGAGGAAGACCTCTTCGCGGTCCTCGTAATCGGTCTGGCGCGCTGCGCGGCGGTAATAGCCGGCGCCGGTGCGCAGGTGGGAGATCAGTTTGTTCAGAATGTTCAGGCGCTGTGCCATGGAGGGCCTCCGCGGATTTGGAACAAGGGATTGTGGCAGCAACGCCGGGGCGCCGCACAATGTTCCTGCCGTTCACGAGGTGCAGAGGTAAGCTGCCCGTCTGCCAAGCAAAAACCCGCGCAGGTGGGCGCGGGTTTCTGAACAGCTCTGCTGGCCGGTGAGGCTCCGGGGCGCTCGTGCCCTAAGCGGAGGCACGCTGGTTGTGCTTGCGGGCGACGAACTCTTTGGCCGTCTCCACCGCAACGGCGGCGTCCCGGCAATAGGCGTCGGCGCCGATGGCCTTGCCGAATTCCTCGTTGAGGGGCGCTCCGCCGACAAGCACGATGTAGTCGTCGCGGATGCCTTGCTCGACCATCGTGTCGATCACGACCTTCATGTAGGGCATGGTCGTCGTCAGGAGCGCGGACATGCCGAGGATGTCGGGCTCTTCCTTCTCGATGGCCTCCATGTACGCCTCGACGGCGTTGTTGATGCCGAGGTCGACCACCTCGAAGCCTGCGCCCTCCATCATCATCGACACGAGGTTCTTGCCGATGTCGTGGATGTCGCCCTTGACCGTGCCGATGACCATCTTGCCCACGCGCGGTGCGCCGGTCTCGGCCAGCAGGGGCTTGAGGATGGCCATGCCGCCTTTCATGGCGTTGGCGGCCAGCAGCACTTCGGGGACAAAGAGGATGCCGTCGCGGAAGTCGTTTCCGACGATGGTCATGCCGCCCACGAGTGCCTTGGTCAGGATGTCGTAGGGCGCCCAGCCGCGCTCGAGAAGGATGTTGACCCCTTCCTCGATCTCTTCCTTGAGACCGTCGTAGAGGTCGTCGAACATCTGCTGGACCAGCTCGTCGTCGTCGAGTTCGCTGAGGATGATGTCGTCTTCTTCATCCGACATGGGCGTGTCTCCCTGGGTTTGGTCTTGGTGCAGGCTTGACCTGTTTGCCGCCCGGCGGCTGACAAAAAACCGACACGAGCAGGGCTATCCCCGACCTTGTATGCGGCCGAGCGCGGTTTGCCTAATGACATTAGTTCAAGAAGATTATCGGGTTATTGCGCATGTTCTGCCTTTGTTCTAGCGTGGCGGTATGGAGCATGTTGAGCGTAAGCGCGCCATTGCGCGCGGGGCGGGGAGCAATGCGGCGAGCCGGTTCGAGCCTGCGCGCGAGGCGGTGTCCGACGGCTGGCCGGGTGGTCAGAGCGATGACGACGCGCTGCCGCCCTGGCGGACCGAGGTGACCGAGGAGCGGCCGCGGTCGGTCATCACGCGCAACACCTCGCCCGATCTGAGCTTTGACCGGACCATCAATCCCTACAGGGGGTGCGAGCATGGCTGCATCTATTGCTTCGCGCGTCCGACGCATGCCTATCTGGGACTGTCGCCGGGGCTTGATTTCGAGACGCAGCTGGTGGCGCGCCCCGGAGCGGCGCGGGTGCTCGAAGATGAGCTGCGCAGGCCGTCCTATCGCCCGGCTGTGATCGCGCTGGGGGCGGCGACGGATCCCTACCAACCGATCGAGCGGGACCGGGGGGACACGCGCGCGATCCTCGAGGTCCTGGCGCGGGCGCGGCATCCGGTCGCGATCGTGACAAAGGGCACGCTGATCGAGCGGGACATCGACGTTCTGGCGCCGATGGCAGCCAAGGGCCTGGTGCGCGTGGGGCTGTCGATCACGACGCTGGATGCGGGGCTGGCGAGGCTGATGGAGCCGCGCTGCCCGTCGCCGCAGCGGCGGCTGGCGGCGGTGCGCAAGCTGAGCGAGGCGGGCATTCCGGTGCGGGTGATGACCTCGCCCATCGTGCCGGGGCTGACGGATCACGAGATCGAGGCGCTGCTCGGGGCCGCCGCCGAGGCGGGCGCGAAGGGGGCGACCTGGGTGATGCTGCGGCTGCCGCGGGAGGTGGCGCCGCTCTTTCGCGAATGGCTCGAGACGCATCTGCCGGACCGGGCGGCGCGGGTCATGGCGCGCGTGCGGGAGATGCACGGGCACAAGGATTACGACGCGCGCTGGGGACACCGGATGCGGGGCGAGGGGGTCTATGCCGAGATGATCGCGGCGCGCTGGAAGCGTGCGGCACGGGCGCATGGGCTGGACACGCGGTTGCCGGCGCTGCGCACGGACCTGTTCAGGCCGCCCGAGCGGGCCGGGGATCAGCTGGCGCTTTTCTGAGAGAGTAATGGGTGCGAGCACCCATCCTACGGGGTGGAGCGCGTAAACGTAGGATGGGTGGTGTCACCCATCCTTATGCGCGGCGGCGGCGGCGGGTGCGGCGCTCGGGGGCTGCGTCCTCGCCGGTGCCATCGCTGTCCGAGGAAAAGGCGCCGAGGGCGGCGACGATGTCCTCGAGCGAGGGGCGGGGGCCAACCTCGCGGGTGCTGAGCGCGGCGTGCATCTTTTCGAGGTGTTCGGGTTTGGTGCCGCAGCAGCCGCCGATGACTGTCGCGCCGCAGGCGCGGGCGAGGGCGGCGTAGTCACCCATCAGCTCGGGCGTGCCGTCATAGTGGATGTGGCCGTCGTGGTACTTGGGAATGCCCGCGTTGCCCTTGGCGATGATCGGGCGGGTCGTGCCGGTGGCCGAAAAGCCGAGCACGGTGCGCAAAAGGTCCGACGCGCCGGTGCCGCAATTGGCGCCAAAGGCGATCGGTGGGTGCGCGAGGCCGTCCACCATCTGCACGTAGGCCGTCGAGGTCACGCCCATCATCGTGCGCCCAGCGGTGTCAAAGCTCATGGTCGCGCACCAGGGCATGCCGGCGCGAGCGAAGGCTTCGGCGGCGGCGCGGAACTCTTCTTCGGCAGAAATTGTCTCGAGCCAGAGCACGTCAGCCCCGCCGTCGCGCAGGCCGATGGCCTGCTCGTAGAACATCTCCACAGCGTCTTCGTGGCTGAGGCTGCCGACGGGCTGCAGGATTTCGCCGGTCGGGCCTACGGAGCCCGCGACGACGATGGGACGGCCCGCAGCGTCCGCGACCTCGCGGCCGAGCTCGGCGGCGATCTTGTTCAGCTCGTAGACGCGCCCCTCGGCGCCGTGCAGCTTGAGCCGGGACGCGTTGGCGCCGAAGGAGTTGGTCAGGAAGATGTCCGAGCCTGCGTCCACGGCACCTTTGTAGAGGGCGCGGATCTTGTCCTGCTCGGTCTCGTTCCAGATTTCCGGCGCGTCGCCGGACATCAGCCCCATGTCAAAGAGGTTCGTGCCGGTCGCGCCATCGGCCAGAAGCCAGTCGCGGTCGGCCAGAAGGGTGGAGAGCAGGTCGGTCATGGGAGCCTCATGTGCAATCGGGCGCAATCGGCTCATGTGGCATGGGGCGCCAATATGACGCAAATTCATCCTGTTCATAAAGAACATGAGCCGCGCGCCCGGTGCCGGCGGCGGCTCACGTGATGGGTCACAGCTGAATGCAGTGACTGACGGGGTCAGGTGTCCATGATCTGCGCTTTGGCCTCGATCAGCAACGTCTGCATCTGTGCGCGGATGTCGGCCTCGGAGGCTTTGTCGCCGAGATCGCCGGACACTTTGCGGAAGACGTCCTCGTCGCCGGCCTCCTGGAAGTCGGACTTGACGACCTCGGTGGCGTAGGCATCGGCATCGGCGCCCGATTTGCCCAGCACGCCAGCCGCCCAGAGGCCGAGCAGCTTGTTGCGGCGGGCTTCGGCCTTGAACTGCATCTCGGCGTCGTGGGCGTATTTGTTCTCGAACGCGTCGGCGCGGTCGTCAAAGCTGGACATCAAGGCCTCCTCTGGCATGGACGTGGATGCTCAAAATATGCGCTCCGCCCGGGCCGGGTTCAAGGGGCGCGCGGCTTGCGGCGGAGGGGGCCTTGGGATAGGAGACGGGCAACGCGGCGGCTCTTTTGGCCGGGCGAGCATGAGAGACCTCACACACATGGCACGGCGCAAGAAGATCTACGAAGGCAAGGCCAAGATCCTGTACGAAGGGCCCGAGCCCGGCACGTTGGTGCAGTATTTCAAGGATGACGCCACGGCCTTTAACGCGCAGAAAAAGGACGTGATCGACGGCAAGGGCGTGCTGAATAACCGGCTGAGCGAGTTTTTCATGACCGGGCTCAACGCGATTGGCGTGCCGACGCATTTCCTCAAGCGGCTCAACATGCGCGAGCAGTTGGTGCGGTCCTGCGAGATCGTGCCGCTCGAGATCATCGTGCGCAACTTTGCCGCCGGGACCATGGCCGAACGCCTCGGGATCGAGGAGGGCACGCCGCTGCCGCGCCCGATCGTCGAGTATTGCTACAAGGACGACAAGCTGAGCGATCCGCTGGTCACCGAGGAGCATATCGCGGCCTTTGGCTGGGCCAGCCAGCAGGACATGGACGACATCCTGAGCCTTGCCTTGCGCGTGAACGATTACCTCAGCGGGCTGATGTATGGGGTCGGCATCCGGCTGGTGGATTTCAAGATCGAGATTGGCCGGGTCTACGAGGGCGACTTTCAGCGTCTCGTGGTGGCCGACGAGATCAGCCCGGATAGCTGCCGGCTTTGGGACATTGAGACGGGGCAAAAGCTCGACAAGGACGTGTTCCGCCGCGATCTGGGCAATCTGACGGACGCCTATACCGAGGTTGCGACGCGGCTGGGTGTGATCCCCAAGGGCGCGATGCCGATCACCAAGCCGACTTTGATCAACTAGGCAGAATGGGCCCGCGTAAGGCGAGGGTGGCGGATCGGCCCTCCGGGGGGAGTTTACTTGGGAAGATGAAGCTGGGAGCGGCGCGATGAAGGCACGGGTGCATGTGATGCTCAAGGACGGGGTTCTGGACCCGCAGGGCGAGGCGGTGCGCCATGCGCTGGGGGCGCTCGGGTTCGCGGGCGTTGGCGGCGTGCGGCAGGGCAAGGTGATCGAGCTCGATCTGGCCGCGGGCGATCCCGGTGCGGCGCGGGCCGAGGTCGAGAAGATGTGCGAGGCGCTGCTCGCCAACACCGTGATCGAGCACTACGAGATCGAGGTTCTGGCGTGAAGGTGGCGGTTGTCGTCTTTCCCGGCTCGAACTGTGATCGCGATCTGGCGGTCGGCTTTCGGGAGGCTGGGGCCGAGGTCGAGATGGTCTGGCACAAGGACACGGCCTTGCCTGCCGGGGTTGATGTCGTCGGTCTTCCTGGCGGGTTTTCCTTTGGTGATTATTTGCGCTGCGGGGCGATTGCGGCACGTTCGCCGATCTGCGGCGCGGTGGCCGCGCATGCCGCGCGGGGCGGGTACGTGCTGGGGGTCTGCAACGGGTTTCAGGTTCTGACCGAGGCGGGGCTTTTGCCCGGTGTGCTGATGCAGAACGCGGGACTGGCGTATATTTGCCGGACGGTGGGGCTTCGGGTCGAGACGACGGCGTCGGTCTTTACCGAAGGGTACGCCACGGGCGCGGAGATCGCGGTGCCGATTGCGCATCACGAGGGCAATTACCGCGCGGATGAGGCGACGCTGGACCGGCTCGAAGGGGAGGGGCGCGTGGCGTTCCGTTACCTCGACAATCCCAATGGCGCGGACCGCGACATTGCCGGCATCCTGTCCGAGAACGGCCGGGTGCTGGGCATGATGCCGCATCCCGAGCGGGCCATCGACGCGGGCCATGGCGGCACCGGCGGGCGCGCGCTTTTCGAGGGGATTGCGCGCGGGCTGGTGGCCGCCTGAGCGCTCTGTACCCGCCTGGGCGCAGGGCGCTTGAGCGGCGTGCGTTCTGGACTTAGGATCACACCATGTCTGCCAGCGCCCCCACCACGATCCGCGACCGCGTGACGGCTGTGCCGTGGCGCGCGCGTTTCGCGCTGGTTGCTTTGCTGGCGATTGCCGGGCTCACGATCTGGCAGACCAATGCTTACCTCACCCAGCGGTTTACCGAGAGCACGCGGATCCGGGCGGACCTGCGGCTGGCGCTGCATTCGGGGAACCTCCTTTCGGAGCTGCGTTCGAACGCAATCGTGCCGCAGCTGCTGGCGCGGGACCGCGAGTTGATCGGGGCGCTGACGGACGGGGATTATTCGCGCTCGACCCAGCGTCTGATCTCGTTCGTCGAGGAGATCGGGGCGGCCTCGCTCTTTCTGATGGACAAGGACGGGCGCGTGGTGGCGGCGACCGAGCGGCGGCGGATCGGGGCGAGCCTGCGCGACCAGCCGCAGTTCCTCGATGCGCTGCGGTCGAGCGCGACGGTGTTTTCGCAGACGCCGCGCGAGGCGAGCGGATACCAGTTCACCTATTCGCGGCGCGTGCAGTTCGACGGGGAGACGCTGGGCGTGATTGCCGTCGAAGTGGATCTGGCGAAGTTCGAGCGCGCCTGGGCGGGGATCACCGCGGCGGTTCTGGTCACCGACAGCGAGGGCACGATCATCCTGGCGACCGAGCCGCGCTGGCGCGGGTTGACCGAGGAGGAGGCGCTGCGCCGCCAGGACCCCGAAGGCGCGATCGAGCGGGCGATCAAGGCGACTGCGGACTGGACGGCGCTGCCGGTCGACGCTTACCTCGCCGGGGAGGCGATGATGCGGTCCGAGGCGCGTGTGGCGTTCCGCGGCTGGCGCATTGCCTCGTTTACCAACTACGCCAGCGTGCGCGAGCGGGTGAATGGCGTTCTGGCGCTCGAGATCATGGGATTCGCGATCCTCCTGGCGCTCGCTTTCTATTTCCTGAGCCGCAAGTCGGCGGTCAGGGTCGCGCTCTTTCAACGGGAATCGGCAGAGCTCCGCGCATTGAACGCGCGATTGCAGCGGGAAATCGCCGAGCGCGAGCGGGTGCAGGAAACCCTTGCAGTGGCCGAGCAGTCGCTGGCGCAATCGTCCAAGCTGGCCGCTTTGGGCGAGATGTCGGCGGCGGTCAGTCACGAGCTGAACCAGCCTCTGGCGGCGATGAAGACCTACCTTGCGGGCGCGCGCCTTTTGGTGGGGCGCAATCGCCCCGACGAGGCGCTGAGCGCCTTTCACCGGATCGACGATCTGATCGAGCGGATGGGCGCGATCACCCGCCAGCTCAAGTCCTACGCGCGCAAGGGGGCGGATGCGCTGGCCCCTGTAAACATGGGCGATGCACTGGCCTCGGCGCTCACGATGATGGAGCCGCAGCTGAAATCGCGCAAGGCGCGGATCACGCGGATCCTGCCCTCGGACGAGGTCTGGGTGCTGGGCGACCGAGTGCGGATCGAGCAGGTGATGATCAACCTTTTGCGCAATGCGCTCGACGCGACGAAACTTTCGGACGACCCGCAGGTCGAGCTGATCCTGGCGGCCGGTGAGACCGCGACGCTGACGGTGCGCGACAACGGCGGCGGGATCGACGATCTCGATGCGCTCTTCGAGCCGTTCTACACCACCAAGCGTCCCGGCGACGGGGTCGGGCTGGGGCTTGCCATCTCGTCCGGGATTGTGAACGACCACGGCGGGCGGTTGATTGCGCGCAATGCCGAGGGCGGGGGGGCTGTATTCGAGATGCAGCTGCCTATCTTGCCTGAGGACAGCATCGAAGCTGCCGAGTAACCAGGACCGCGCCGCGCGGCCGCAAACGTCTAAGGAGCGCGCATGCCCCGTCCCATGAAGATCGCCATCGTCGACGACGAACAGGACATGCGTCAGTCCATCAGCCAGTGGCTGGCGCTCTCGGGCTACGACACGGAGACCTTCGCCAGCGCCGAGGACGCGCTTGGCAAGCTGGGTCCCGACTACCCCGGCATCGTCATCACGGACATCAAGATGCCCGGCATGGACGGGATGCAGTTCCTGAAAAAGATGATGGGGTCTGACTCCGCGCTGCCTGTGATCATGATCACTGGTCACGGCGATGTGCCGATGGCGGTGGAGGCGATGCGGCTCGGCGCGTTCGATTTTCTCGAAAAGCCGTTCAACCCCGACAAGATGACCGAGCTCGCCAAGAAAGCGTCGAACGCGCGTCGTCTGACGCTCGACAACCGGGCGCTGCGGCGCGAGCTCTCGGACGGCTCGCAGCTGATGAAGAAGCTCATCGGCGCCTCCCCGGTGATGGAGCGTTTGCGCGAGGACATCCTCGACCTCGGCCAGGCGGACGGCCATGTGCTGATCGAGGGCGAGACGGGCACGGGCAAGACGCTGGTGGCACACGCGCTGCACGCCGTCGGCAGCCGGGCGGGCAAGAAGTTCGTGCTCCTGCCCTGCGCCGCGCTCGAGGAGGAGGAGCTCTCGCGCCGCCTCTTTGGCCCGGTGCGCGCCGATGATCCGTTCCTGCCGGCGATCGAAGAGGGCCGCGGCGGCACGCTGGTGCTCGAAGACGTGGAGGCGCTGTCGGACACGCTCCAAGCGCGCCTTTTGAGCGTGATCAACGAGCAGGGCACGCCCGCCGAGACGCGCATCGTGGCGATCTGCAACCTGCAGGAGCAGGACAAGACCTGCGAGGATGCGCTGCGCCCGGACCTCTATTACCGCCTTGCCGCGCTCAAGATCACCGTGCCGCCGCTGCGCCAGCGCGGGGAGGATATCCTGACGCTCTTCACCCGGCTCAGCGAGCAGTTCTCCGAAGAGTACGGCTGTGACGCGCCCGCCGTGACCGCTCAGGAGGCGGCGCAGCTCTTGCAGGCGCCCTGGCCGGGCAACGTGCGCCAGCTGATTAACCTAGCCGAGCGTGCCGTGCTGCAGAGCCGGCGTGGTTCGGGGACCATCGCGTCGCTTCTGATGAGCGATCACGACGAGATGCAGCCGGTGATGACGACCGAGGGCAAGCCGTTGAAGGAGTACGTGGAGGCGTTCGAGCGCATGCTCATCGACAACACGATGCGCCGCCACAAGGGCTCCATCGCATCGGTCATGGAAGAGCTCTGCCTGCCGCGCCGAACGCTGAACGAGAAGATGGCGAAGTACGCGCTCCAACGGTCGGATTATCTGGCCGGGTAGGGCAGTGCGTCCATAGGGTGGGCAGGCTGTGAGCATTGAGCGACGGTTGCGCTTGGCGCGCGCATGTCTTTGCGCTTGACCTTACGCCTTTCAGTACTGCCCACCTTACCTAGGTCCGTCCAAGGATCGTGGCTTGTGCTTGATGGCGCGCGCTTCTTTGAAGTTAGCGTGCGCCCTTCGGCACCGACCACCTAACCTAGGTCTATCCAGAGGGTTGCAGTGTGCGCACGCTGACATGGCATCGCTACTTTGGTTGTACCCGAATTCAACCAAAGTCCGCATGCGACGAACGAGCGACGTGTCCTTGCGACGACCCTGTCTGCCCTTCGAACCTGTAGGCTTACCACGCGCCCCCTAAACGGCAGTGCTTACCTTACTGGTAAGGTGGGCACTGCCGAACAGGGTTATGACACTCGAGTGCTTAGTTTGCCAGCAGCCCCACCACTCGAGACGCAAGTGCGCATTTTCCAGAAATCGACCCCTGCTAAGCCTGCCTCGTTACGTAAGGTGGGCACCGCCGAACAGCCTCACGCCTTCCGAAACGCCATCACCCAGATCACCGCCAGCCCCAAAGACAGCACCGCATTCCATCCGGCCATCGACAGCCCGGCAAAGCTCCACGCGATCTCGTCGCAGCGCACCAGCGGCGCGGACATGATCTGATCCAGCAGCTCGTCCGTCGACAGCCCGCCGATGCTCTGCGCCGAACAAGAGCTTGGACCCTTCCACCACGCTTGCTCGACGCCCACATGGTAAAGCCCGATCCCCGCTGTCACCAGCGCCGCAAGCGCGCCCAGAACCGCCCAGACCCGCGTCCCAACAGGCACGACAAACGCCAGGACCCCGATCAGGATCGCCGCGGCATGCGGCCAGCGCTGCCACAGGCACATCTTGCAGGGCGCCAGCCCTCCCAGGTGCTGAAACCCGTAGGCCGCCAGCAGAACCGCCGCCGAGCCGCCTGCGGCCAAAGCAATGAAAAACCGAGCGCTCATAGCAACTTGACTGCTGCAAATCCGCCGATCAGCACAACACAAAAGAGCGTGAACATCAGGCCCAGACGCCGTTCGATAAACTCGCGGATCGGCGCACCGTAGTAATGCAGCAGCGCCGCGACGAGGAAGAACCGTAGCGCGCGCGCCAGGATCGACGTCAGGATAAATGTCACCAGCGGCATACCCGTCCAGCCGGACATGATCGTGATCACCTTGAACGGGAACGGCGTCAGTCCCGCAACCAGCACCGCCCAGAACCCGACCCCGTTGAAACGCGCGTTGAACGCCTCCATGGCATCGGCCTTGCCAAGCGCCTCGAGGATCGGCTGGCCCAGCGTCTCGAACGCGAGGGCGCCGATGGCATAGCCCGCAAGCCCTCCCAACACCGAGCCTGCGAGCGCGGTAAAGGCGATGAGCCACGCCCGGCGCGGCGCGGCGAGGATCATCGGGATCATGATCACATCGGGCGGGATCGGGAACACCGATGCCTCGATAAAGGACACCACAAAAAGCGCCCAGAGCGCGCGCGGATGGTCCGCCAGCCGCAAGGTCCAGTCATAGAGCGCTCGGATCATGGATGTGCCTGTTTGCGTGTTTTGCACGGGCATAAATGAGGTCGCGGCGCAGAGCCACCCTCGATCCGGCGGCAGGCGCCGACAATCTGGCGGCGGCGCAAAAATGCCGCTAGCGTCCGCACAGCACGAAAGGCGCGCCATGAACATCCTCTTCATCATGTATGACCAGCTGCGGTTCGACTATCTCGGCTGCGCCGGTCATCCGCATCTCGAGACGCCGCATTTCGACAGCGTCGCCGCCAGGGGCGTGCGGTTCACCAACGCCTATGTGCAGTCCCCCATTTGCGGCGCCAGCCGGATGAGCACCTACACCGGGCGCTACGTCTCCTCCCACGGCGCCTCTTGGAACAACGTTCCCCTGCGCGTGGGCGAGTGGACCATGGGCGATCATCTGCGCGCCGCCGGAATGGAGTGCTGGCTGATCGGCAAGACCCACATGAAGGCGGATGCCAAGGGCATGGCCCGCCTCGGCCTCAAACCCGACAGCGTCATCGGTGCACGCCAGGCCGAGTGCGGCTTCGACGTCTGGACCCGCGACGACGGGCTCTGGGCGGAGGGACCGGACGGGTTCTACGACAGCGGGCGCTCGCCCTACAACGCCTACCTCAGGGACAAGGGATACCCGTCGCAGAACCCCTGGGCGGACTTTGCCAACGCGGGCGTCGACGCAGACGGCGACATCGCCTCGGGCTGGATGTTCGCCAACGCCGACAAGCCCGCCAACATCCGCGAGGAAGACAGCGAGACGCCCTGGCTCACGCAGGAGGCCATCGCGTTCATGGAGCAGGCGAGCGGCCCCTGGTGTGCGCACCTCAGCTATATCAAGCCGCACTGGCCCTACATCGTGCCCGCGCCCTACCACGAGATGTTCGGCCCCGACCACGTGCCGCCCGCCGTGCGTGACGAGGTCGAGCGCGAGGACCCGCACCCTGTCTACGGCGCCTACATGGGCAACAAGATCGCCGCCGCCTTCCAGCAGGACGAGGTGCGGAACAAGGTGATCCCGGCCTACATGGGACTGATCAAGCAATGCGACGACCAGCTCGGCGTGCTGCTCAAGTACCTCGAAGACACCGGCCAGATGGAGGACACGATGATTGTGCTCACCTCCGACCACGGCGACTATCTGGGCGATCACTGGCTGGGGGAGAAGGACCTCTTTCACGAACAATCCGTCAAGGTACCGCTAATTGTCTACGATCCGCGGACAGAAGCCGACGCAACGCGCGGCACGACCTGCGACGCGCTCGTGGAGGCCATCGACCTCGCGCCGACCTTTGTCGAGACCGCAGGCGGAGAGGTCCCGGACCACATCCTCGAAGGCCGCTCGCTCCTGCCGTTCCTGCACGGCCAAAGGCCGGATTGGCGCGAGGTGGCCATCTCCGAGTTCGACTTTTCCGGCACGCCGCAGGCAGTGAAACTGGGACTCGCACCCAAGGATTGCCGCCTCTTCATGGTCTTCGACGGACGCTACAAGATGATGCACGCCGAAGGCGGCTTTCGCCCGATGCTCTTTGATTTGCAGGAGGATCCGCAGGAGTTCCACGACCTCGCCAAAGGCACCGCCCATGCCGAGATCATCGACCGTCTCTATGACCAGCTCGCCGCCTGGGGACGCCGCTGCGCGCAGCGCATCACCCGCTCGGACGCCGAGATCATCGCCGGCCGCGGCGGCTCGCTGCGCAAAGGCATCCTGCCGTTCCTCGTCGACGGCAGCGAAGTGCCCGGAGAGCTCACCTCTGCCTACCGCGGCCCGGCCAAGGCGCGGTACGACACATAGCACGCATTGCGAAAGCCTGACGCCTTCGTGACCGGAGCGTGTGTGCGGCGCGCTTGATCGGGGCGCGAAACCGAGGCATCCCGCTTTCCATGGAATTTCTATTTGCCTATCTCGCCGGGCTCCTGACGCTCATCAATCCTTGCGTTTTGCCGGTGCTGCCGATCGTGCTGGTGAGCGCGCTCAACGCGGATCGGCTGGGTCCCGTCGCGCTGGCTGCAGGTATGAGCCTGTCCTTCGTGGTCTTCGGCGTCTTTGTTACCGCCTTCGGCGCCACAATTGGCCTCACGCAAGAGATGCTCGCCCAAATCGGCGCGGCGCTGATGATCGTCTTTGGCACGATCCTCCTGGTGCCTGCCTTCGCCCGCCGCTTCGAGATGGCGACCGCCGGTATGGCTGCCTCGGCGGACGCGCAGCTGACGAAGTCGAGCGCGGACGGGCTCAAAGGCCAATTCCTCGGCGGCCTTCTCCTCGGCGCAGTCTGGTCGCCCTGCATCGGGCCGACGCTCGGCGGCGCCATCGCGCTGGCCTCGCAAGGCGAGAACCTCGGCTACGTCACACTCATCATGTGCGCCTTCGCGCTGGGTGTCTCGACGCTGATCCTCGGCCTTGGCCTTGGTGCGCGCGAGCTCATCCGCAGCCGGGCGCAAAAGCTGCGGGGCCTTGCCGAACGCTCCAAGCCCATCCTCGGCGTGACCTTCATCGCCGTCGGCCTCGCGCTTTTCTTCAAACTGCACCACGTGATCGAGGCGTGGGCGGTCCGCACCTTGCCTTTCTGGCTGCAAGACCTCTCTGTAGCCTTCTGAGCCAGCCTTTCATCCACGTCAAAAGGAGATTTCTCATGCTCAACCGCCGTTCCGTGCTCGCCCTTGGCGCTGCCGCCATCGCCCTGCCGAGTGCAAGCTTTGCCGCCGAGACCGTCGACTATGCGCCGGGCGTGGTCGAAAACGCACTGGCCGAAGGCAAGACCGTGTTCGTCGATTTCGCCGCTGACTGGTGCTCGACCTGCGCGCGGCAGGAGCGGGTGATCGGCGCGCTGCGGTCAGAAAACCCGGCGTACAACGACATGCTCTTTGTGCGTGTCGACTGGGACGACTACCGCAACCACGAGGTCACAACCTCGCGCAACATCCCGCGCCGCTCGACGCTGATCGTGCTGAAAGGCGATCAGGAGCTCGGCCGCCTCGTTGCAGGCACGGGCGAGGCGCAAATCAAGGAGCTGCTCGATCTGGGTCTCAACAGCCTGAGCTGATCCGGGCGACTTAAGCCTAACTCACTATCGCTCAAACCAAAGCACCCGCCTGACAGGCACTGTCAGGCCGCGTCATGCCAAAGGCATGCCTCCGGCATGACCCGCCCCCGTCAAACCGAAGGTTTGCCTTCGGCAAAGTGGGCGGCGCGATTGCGCCACCCCGCGGGACGGCGCGTGAGCGTCTGTTTTTCTCCTAGGGTTAAACCGTTTAGTTATGAGCTCAGCCCCACGCGCCGAACCACTTCGGCCACTTGCCTGAACTGCGCGGCAAGCGGAGAGGTGCGGCGCCACACCATGCCGATCTCGCGCTGCGGCGCGGGGCCGGCGAACCGCGCGAGCGCCACGTCGGCAGAGCGCGTCTCGACCCGCACGGCCATCTCGGGGATAAGCGTCACGCCCAGCCCCGCGCCGACCATCTGCACCAGCGTCGCAAGCGAGGCACCGTCGAGGCCGTCTTTCTCCTGCCCCGGCATCTTGCAGACCGCGAGGGTCTGATCGCGCACGCAATGCCCTTCCTCTAGAAGAAGTAGCTCGGGCCTTCTCAGCGTGTCCGCCGCCGGGACGGGCAAATGGGCGGAAGCTTGCGGACGCACCAGCACAAAGTCCTCGGTAAAGAGCGGCAGCTCGGCAAAGCCCGGCTCATCGAGCGGGGTCGCGAGCAGAGCCGCGTCGATCCGCCCGCGCCGCAGCTCTTCGATCAGGCGCGGTGTGGTGGTCTCCCGGATGCGCAAGGTCAGCTCGGGATGCGCCGCGCCAAGCGCCGGGATGAGCGCAGGCAGCAGGTAGGGCGCCACCGTCGGGATCACCCCCAGCCGCATCTCGCCCGTGGGCGTGGCGGAGGTCGCGCGCGCCAACTCGCCGAGGTCGTCCACCGCCTGCAGGATGGCCCGCGCGCGGGGCGCAAACTCGGCGCCGAACCCGGTCAGCGTCACCTCCCGCGCTGCACGTTCAAAGAGCGGCTGGCCAAGCGTGCGCTCGAGCTCCTTGATTTGCATCGAAAGGGCCGGCTGCGAGATCGCGCAGAAGTCCGCCGCGCGGCCAAAGTGGCCCTGCGTGGCGAGCGCCTCGAAGTAGCGCAGCTGTTTGAGTGTGAGGTTCATGATAGGCGCAGCTTATCGCTCATATCAGAAAACTCAACTTAGACTTATTCCAGAACGTTGCTAGAACAGGCGCAGATCGGGATTCGGAGCGCCGGGTCCCAACATGCAGCAATAGGAGAGCAACATGGACGGATCCCCGACGGGCGGCGGCAAATGCCCGGTCATCCACGGCACCCGCTACCCCAGCGGCACGATCGCCAACCAGGAATGGTGGCCGAACCAGCTGAACCTCAAGGTGTTGCACCAGAACACGCCCGAGGCGAACCCCTATGGCGCAAAGTTCGACTACGCCAAGGCATTCCAGGGCCTCGACCTCGATGGCGTCGTGGAGGACCTTCACGCGCTGATGACCGACAGCCAGGAGTGGTGGCCTGCGGATTATGGCCATTACGGGCCCTTCTTTATCCGCATGGCGTGGCACTCGGCAGGCACCTACCGGACGTTTGACGGCCGTGGCGGCGCACGCTCGGGCACGCAGCGGTTCGCGCCGCTCAACTCCTGGCCGGACAACGGCAACCTCGACAAGGCCCGCCGCCTCCTTTGGCCGATCAAGGCGAAGTACGGCGCGGCGCTCAGCTGGGCGGACCTGATGATCCTCGCCGGCAACGTCGCGCTCGAGAGCATGGGATTCAAGACCTGGGGCTTCTCCGGGGGCCGCGAGGACGTGTGGGAGCCCGAGGAGGATATCTACTGGGGTCCCGAGAAAGGCTGGCTCGATGACGAGCGCTACTCGGGCGACCGCGAGTTGGCGAACCCGCTGGCCGCCGTGCAGATGGGCCTGATCTACGTGAACCCCGAAGGTCCGAACGCGAACCCCGACCCGATGGGTTCGGCGCGCGACATCCGCGAGACCTTTGCCCGGATGGCGATGAACGACGAGGAAACCGTCGCGCTCGTTGCGGGCGGACACACCTTCGGGAAGGCGCACGGCGCAGGCGACGCGGGCCTTGTGGGGCCTGAGCCCGAAGGCGCGCCGCTGGTCGAGATGGGTCTCGGATGGACCTCCGCGCACCAGTCGGGCCGCGGCATCGACGCGATCACCTCGGGCATCGAAGGCGCCTGGACGCCGACGCCGACGACCTGGGACATGTCCTATTTCGACGTGCTCTTCGGCTACGAGTGGGAGCTGACCAAGTCGCCCGCCGGCGCCAACCAGTGGCAGGCCAAGGGCCTCAAGGAAGGTGATCACGCGCCGGCAGCGGACGGCAACGGCAATGCGCCGATCATGATGACCACCGCCGACATGGCCCTGCGCACGGACCCGGCGTATATCGAGATCTCCAAGCGCTTCCACAAGGACCCGGAGGCGTTTGCCGAGGCGTTTGCGAAGGCGTGGTACAAGCTCACGCACCGCGACATGGGCCCGCACGAGCTGGGTCTGGGCAAGCTGAAGGCCGCTGAGCCGATGATCTGGCAGGACCCCGTGCCTGCGGTGGATCATGCGCTGGTGGATGACGCGGACGTGGCAGCGCTCAAGGCGCAAATCCTCGACGCGGGTCTCCCGGTTTCTGCACTGGTCAAGGCGGCTTGGGCCTCGGCCTCGACCTACCGCCAGTCGGATCGCCGGGGTGGTGCGAACGGCGCGCGTGTGCGTCTTGCCCCGCAAAAGGACTGGGCCGTGAACGATCCGGCGGAACTGTCAAAAGTGCTGACCGTTTTGGAAGGCATTAAGGACGGGTTTGACACGGACGCCAAGAAAGTCTCGATGGCCGACCTGATCGTGCTGGCGGGCTGCGCCGGTGTCGAAGCCGCGGCCAAAGAGGGCGGTCACGACGTCACCGTGCCGTTCCAGCCGGGCCGCACGGATGCGACTGACGAGATGACGGACGCCGAGAGCTTTGACCCGCTCGAGCCGACGTCGGACGCCTTCCGCAACTACCTGAGCGAGGGTGAGCTGCGCCCGCAGGCGGAGCTGATGATCGACCGCGCTCAGCTGATGGGCCTCACGGCGCCGGAGATGACGGTGCTGGTTGGTGGTCTTCGCGCGATGGGCGCGACCTCGGGCAACTCCGAGCTGGGTGTACTGACCGAGCGCCCGGGCGCGTTGACGCGGGACGTCTTCAAGACCGTGCTCGACATGGACAACACCTGGAAAGAGGTGGGCGACGACCGCTACGAGAGTTCCTCGCGCAGTGGCGCGGGTCGGACGTGGAACGCGACGACGGTCGATCTGGTCTTCGGGTCGAACTCGCAGCTGCGGGCGCTGGCGGAGGTTTATGGCTCGGACGATGCGGATACGCTGTTTGTGGAGGACTTCGTCGCCGCCTGGACCAAGGTGATGAACGCGGACCGCTTCGACATCTAAAGTAAGATGGGTGCAAGCACCCATCCTACAAAACAAAAGGCCGGGCAGAGCGCCCGGCCTTTTTTGTGTTTCGCGATGTCTCAGCGCGAGGTCTCGGTCAGGCGCCGTTTGACGTAATCCGAGACGTTGCCGATCATCTCATCCATGTAAGGCTCTTTGAAGAAGTGGTCGGCGCCCTCGAGCTCGGTATGGGTGATTGTGATGCCCTTTTGCTCGTGCAGCTTGTTCACGAGGCTCACCGTGTCTGCGGGCGGGGCCACGCGGTCTGCCGAGCCGTTGATGATCAGCCCGGACGAGGGGCAGGGCGCCAGGAACGAGAAGTCGTACATGTTGGCGGGTGGCGAGACCGAGATGAAGCCGGTGATCTCTGGGCGGCGCATCAGAAGCTGCATGCCGATCCAGGCACCAAAGGAGAAGCCGGCCACCCAGCAATGCTTGGAGTTGTTGTTCATCGACTGCAGGTAGTCGAGCGCGGAGGCCGCGTCCGAAAGCTCGCCCACGCCCTGGTCGTATTCGCCCTGGGAGCGCCCGACGCCGCGGAAGTTGAAGCGCAACACGGTGAAGCCCATGTTGTAGAAGGCGTAGTGCAGGTTGTAGACGACCTTGTTGTTCATCGTCCCGCCGAATTGCGGGTGCGGGTGCAGCACGATGGCGATCGGCGCGTCGCGGTCCTTTTGCGGGTGATAGCGGCCTTCGAGGCGGCCTTCGGGTCCGGGAAAGATCACCTCGGGCATCGGCGGAGCCTCCTTCGTGTCGTTGTTCTGCACGGGGCCGGTTGACGGCGTTCCCTGGCAGACCTTAGAATGGTTCTAAATCAGGCGGCGATGGTGCCGCGCAAGCTCGGCACAGGTAGGCTGTTGCGGCTGGGGCGTCAATCGTTTGGCGCGCGTGGCGGTGGCGGGGTTGGCCCGCACTGGCGGATATGACACGGGGGGTGTCCGATGAAGCTGTCGACCAAGGGACGCTACGCGATGCTGGCGCTCTGCGACATTGCGCTGGAGACCTCTAAGGGACCTGCCGGTCTCGTGCCGCTAGGAGACATTGCGCGGAGGCAGAGCATCTCGCTGCCGTATCTCGAGCAGCTCTTCGTGAAGCTCCGCCGGGCGGGGCTGGTCGAGTCGGTGCGCGGTCCGGGGGGCGGGTACCGGCTGGCCCGCGCGGCGTCGGATATCCGCGTGGTCGACGTGCTGAGCGCGGTCGACGAGACGGTCAACGCGATGCACAAGGGGGCGGGTGCCTCTGGCGGGCAGTCGGGCAGCCGGGCGCAGTCGCTCACCAACCGTCTGTGGGAAGGGTTTTCGGCGCACGTCTACGTCTTCCTCCATCAGACGCGGCTCTCGGACGTGATTTCGAATGAATTAGCGCCTTGTCCGGCGGTTCCGAACCTTTTCGAGATGGTGGACGAATAGGCAGGCTGCGGGAGCCTCCGGCGGGAGTTTGTCTGGGAAGATGAAGGAGCGGGTGTACCTCGACTGGAACGCGACGGCGCCTTTGCGGGCGGAGTCGCGGGGCGCGATGATCGCGGCCATGGACGTGCTGGGCAATCCGTCGTCGGTCCATGCCGAGGGGCGCGCGGCGAAGGGACTGATCGAGAAGGCGCGGGCGCAGGTGTCGGAGGCGCTCGGGGCCTCCGGGGCGGATGTCGTGTTTACCTCCGGCGCGACGGAGGCGGCGGCGCTGGCTTGCGCGGGACGCGGGCTGGTGGCGGGCTGTGTCGAGCATGATGCGGTGGATGCTTGGGTATTGTCGGAGCTTGCGGTGTCCGAGAGCGGGGCCGTGGCGGTGGACGCGCCGGGACGGACGGCTTTGCAGTATGCCAACTCGGAGACCGGTGTGGTGCAATCTTTGTCGCAAGGGCTGGCAGTGAGCGATCTGACGCAGGCGTTTGGCAAGCTGGCCTTTGGGTTCGACTGGCTGGGCGTCGATACGGGGCTGGTCTCGGCACACAAGCTGGGCGGGCCGAAGGGTGTCGGGGCGCTGGTGATCCGGCAAGGTCTTGATATCGCGGCACAGATCAAGGGCGGCGGTCAGGAGATGGGGCGCCGGTCGGGCACGGAGAACGTGCTGGGGATCGTCGGCTTTGGAGCGGCGGCGGAGGCGGCGCAGCGCGACCTCGCACGCGGCGTCTGGGCGCATGTCGAAAAACTTAGAAACATTCTAGAAAACGCCATTGCAGCCGGCGCGTCAGAGACTATTTTTGTCGGGAAAGGCGCAGAGCGGTTGCCGAACACCTCGTGCTTCCTCACCCCCGGTTGGAAGGGTGAGACGCAGGTGATGGCGATGGACCTGGCCGGCTTTGCGATCAGTGCGGGTTCGGCCTGCTCGTCGGGCAAGGTCAAGGCGAGCCGCGTGCTGCGCGCGATGGGATATACCGAGGTGGAGGCGGCGAGCGCGGTGCGCGTGTCGCTGGGTCCCACCACAACCGAAGACGACGTGCTGCGCTTTGCCGAGACCTGGCTGCGCGCGCACACCAAATTCCGCGCCCGCGCGGCGTGACTGGAGGGTGACATGGCTGCACTGGATGATGTGAAGGTTAAGGACGGCGTCGAAGAGGAAACCGTCGAGCTGGTGAGCCAGGTGGGCGGCGCCTACAAGTATGGCTGGGAAACCGAGATCGAGATGGAGTTCGCGCCGAAGGGCCTGAACACCGATATCGTCAAGTTGATCTCGGAAAAGAACGACGAGCCGGAGTGGATGACCGAATGGCGGCTCGAGGCATACGCCCGCTGGCTCGAAAAGGAAGAGCCTGATTGGGCGATGGTCGACTACCCCGAGATCGACTTCCAGGACCAGTATTACTACGCCCGTCCAAAGTCGATGGAGGTCAAGCCCAAGTCGCTGGACGAGGTCGATCCCAAGCTGCTCGCGACGTACGAAAAGCTCGGCATCCCGCTCAAGGAGCAGATGATCCTTGCGGGCGTCGAGGGCGCCGAGGATATGCCGGCCGAGGGTCGCAAGGTGGCCGTGGACGCGGTGTTCGACTCGGTTTCGGTGGGGACCACCTTCCAGGCCGAGCTCAAGAAGGCCGGCGTCATCTTTTGCTCGATCTCCGAAGCGATCAAGGAGCATCCCGAACTGGTGCGCAAATACCTCGGCTCGGTTGTGCCTGTGTCGGACAATTACTACGCGACGCTCAATTCAGCGGTCTTCTCCGACGGCTCGTTTGTCTACGTGCCGCCCGGCGTGCGCTGCCCGATGGAGCTGTCGACGTACTTCCGCATCAATGCGGAGAACACCGGCCAGTTCGAACGCACGCTCATCATCGCCGATAAAGGCAGCTACGTCAGCTACTTGGAAGGCTGCACCGCGCCCCAGCGCGACACTTCCCAGCTGCACGCCGCCGTCGTCGAGATCATCGTCGAAGAAGACGCGGAGGTGAAATACTCCACCGTCCAGAACTGGTTCCCGGGCGATGAAAACGGGAAGGGCGGCATCTACAACTTTGTCACCAAACGCGCCGACTGCCGCGGCGACCGGGCTAAGGTCATGTGGACGCAGGTCGAGACCGGCTCGGCGGTGACGTGGAAATACCCCTCCTGCATCCTGCGCGGCGACGAGAGCCAAGGCGAGTTCTACTCGATCGCCATCGCCAACAACATGCAGCAGGCCGACACCGGGACCAAGATGATCCACCTCGGCAAGAACACCAAGAGCCGGATCGTCTCGAAAGGCATCAGCGCGGGAAAGGCACAGAACACCTACCGCGGCCTTGTCTCGATGCACCCCAAGGCCAAGAACGGACGCAACTACACCCAGTGCGACTCGCTCCTGATCGGCGACAAATGCGGGGCGCATACGGTCCCGTATATTGAGGTGAAGAACAACTCCTCCCGCGTCGAGCACGAGGCGACGACCTCCAAGGTGGACGACGACCAACTCTTCTACTGCCGCCAGCGGGGCATGGACGAGGAGGAGGCGGTGGCCCTCGTGGTCAACGGCTTCTGCAAGGACGTGCTGCAAGCGCTCCCCATGGAGTTCGCGATGGAAGCGCAACAGCTGGTCGCGATCTCGCTGGAAGGGTCGGTGGGGTGATGCCGGTATTTATGGTGAGGCTTAAAGACGAGCAGGAGCTTGTCGGTTTCTTTTCTATCGATAGTGAATTTGGCGGTGAGGATCTCTTTTGGACAGTAGATGAAGTCACTAACCCATACGCATGTGAAGCATGTGAGCTGCCGAATCCTGGAGGGGTCTTGTTCCTGGGACGCGCAAGTAAAGTGCCTGTGCATTGGGTAGAAGAAGAAGTCGATGACCCTAAACAGGCAGAATTGGCGGCTCAATCAAACCACGAGAACATCAAACAGCTGTTTGTTGGTGCTACCTTAAGCGAGACCTGGAGCAATCAAGTGATCAACTTTGACCACGACTCGAAGCTCAAATGGCTCGATGTCGGGAAGATGAAACAAGGATGATCATTACAACAACCCCCTCCGTCGAAGGCTACCAGATCGCCGACTACAAGGGCATCGTCGTGGGCGAGGCGATCCTTGGGGCGAACATTTTCCGCGATGTCTTCGCAGGCATCACCGACATCATCGGCGGACGCTCTGGCGCATACGAGGAAAGCCTCGGAGAGGCCCGTGAAACCGCCCTCCGCGAGCTCGAAGACCGCGCCCGCGCCAAAGGCGCCAACGCCGTCGTCGGCGTCGATCTCGACTACGAGGTCATTAACAACATGCTCATGGTGTCGGCCTCCGGCACCGCAGTCACACTCGGATAACTCGTAGGGTGGGCACTGCCGACCCTACCGCGCAAGGACAGAAAAATGCTTGAGATCAACAACCTGCACGCCTCTCTTGAAGAAGAGGATAAAGCGATCCTCAAAGGCGTGAACCTCACCGTCGAGGCGGGGAAGGTACACGCGATCATGGGGCCCAACGGCTCGGGCAAGTCGACGCTGTCCTACGTGCTTTCGGGCAAGGACGGCTACGAAGTGACGGACGGCTCGGCCAAGCTTGGCGGCGACGACATCCTCGAGATGGAGCCTGAAGAGCGCGCCGCCGCCGGCATGTTCCTCGCCTTCCAATACCCGGTCGAAATCCCGGGCGTCGGTAACATGACGTTCCTGCGCACCGCCGTAAACGCGCAGCGCAAGGCGCGCGGCGAGGAGGAGATGTCCGCGACCGAGTTCCTCAAGGTCGTGCGCCAGCGCGCCAAGACGCTCAACATCGACGCCGACATGCTCAAACGCCCGGTTAACGTTGGCTTCTCCGGCGGTGAGAAAAAGCGCAACGAGATCCTGCAAATGGCGATGCTTGAGCCCAAGATGTGCATCCTCGACGAAACCGACTCCGGCCTCGACGTCGACGCGATGAAGCTGGTCGCACAAGGTGTGAACGCGCTTCGTGACGAAGGCCGCGGTTTCCTAGTTATCACGCATTATCAAAGGCTTCTGGACCACATCAAACCTGACGTCGTGCACATCATGGCGGACGGAAAGATCGTCAAAACCGGTGGCCCCGAGCTTGCCCTAGAGGTCGAGAACAACGGCTATTCGGATATCCTGGCGGAGGTCGCGTGATGGCGCTGCCCAAGCTCAAACAGGACGCCACCGACGCGCGCCTCGCCGCGCTCGACATGCCGCAGGGAGGCTGGACCGAGGCCGCGCGAAAGTCCGCTCTGGCGCGTGTCCAGGCCATGGGTCTGCCGAGCCGTCGTGACGAATATTGGAAGTACACGCGCCCCGACACGCTGGTTCAGGTCGAGGCGCTCGAGGCGGCGCTTTATGATGAGACTGACATGCCGTTCGAGGGCGTCGACCGGCTCAAGATCGTGTTTGTTGACGGTGTGTTCGATGCGGACGCTTCCGATGACCTGACGCTCTCGGGCGTGCAGATCGAACGTCTCGCTGAAGCGCAGTCGGCTGACATCCACTGGGCCAAGGACCTCTACGGAACCCTCGAAGCGCGCGGACAAACCCCTGTCGAGCGCCCGCTGGCAGCTCTGAACACGGCTTTTGCAACCGACGGTGTGCTCATCCACGTTACACAAACTCCGGCGCGTCCCATCCACGCTATTTATCGCCACACCTCAACGACTTCCGATGCGATCTTGCATCATTGCATTAAGGTGGAGGAGGGGGCTTCGGCGACCTTTCTCGAGACCGGTCCTGGCGCTGCGCGGTTCAACACCGGGATGGAGGTGGAGATTGCACCGGGCGCAACGCTCCATCACGTGCGCGCGCAGGGCCGCGACCACGAACGCCGCGCCGCCACGCATATCTTCGCGCGCCTCGGCACGGAGTCCGTGTTCAAGAGCTTTACCCTGACCGCCAACGGCGTGCTGACTCGGAATGAAACCGTGATCGAGTTCACGGGCGACGACGCGATGGCGACGGTCGCGGGCGCCAGCGTGGGGGATGGTGATTTCCACAACGATTCCACGGTCTTCGTGACGCATGATGCGGTGAATTGCGAAAGCCGGCAGGTGTTCAAAAAGGTGCTGCGCAACGGTGCGACGGGCGTCTTTCAAGGGAAAATCCTGGTAAAGGAAGGTGCGCAGAAGACGGACGGCTACCAGATCAGCCAGTCGCTGCTGCTCGACGATGACAGCCAGTTCCTCGCCAAGCCCGAGCTCGAGATCTACGCCGACGACGTGGCGTGCTCGCACGGCTCGACGTCGGGCGCGATTGACGAGACGGCGCTCTTTTACCTGCGGTCGCGCGGGGTGTCGCAGAGTGACGCAACCGATCTGTTGACCCTCGCGTTTCTGGCCGAGGCGGTGGAAGAAATCGAGGCCGAAGACCTGCGCGACGACATGGTCGCGCGGCTGGAAAACTGGTTGAAGAGACGGCGATAAGTGTCTGTATCAAAAGACATCGTGGCGACCTACCGCCGGCCGGGGCAAGTGGCTCAGCGCTGGCTCGACATGGGGGCGCGTGAGGACCGTGCGCTCGCAGTCCTGATGGCCGGATGTACGCTTGTCTTCATCTCGCAATGGCCCGTTCTGAACCGTCGGGCTGTGTTGGAAGATGTCGAACTCAGCCCGCTGCTGGGGGCGTCGCTGATGGCTTGGATTTTCATCGCGCCGCTGCTGTTCTACGCGATCTCGTTCGTGATCGGCTTGGTGCTGCGCGCGATGGGCAAGGAGGAGCCGGGATACCCGGCGCGGATCACGCTTTTTTGGCCGCTGCTCGCCACGTCACCCATTATTCTGCTCTACGGGCTCACGGTTGGGTTCACGGGCGACAGTCCCGCGGCAACGGCGGTTGGGCTGATTTGGTGTGTTTTGTTTTTATGGTTTTGGATCAGCGGTTTGCGGCGGGTTCTTAAGGCATGACTTCAGGTTTGACTGCTTTGCTCAATTTGGCCGTCCAATCCGTGATGGCTCCGCGCGACGTTGCGCGAAGGATCATTTCATACGGAATTCCGCGGGCGGAGTTGTGGCTGGCGTTGGCTGCGGTCTCGTGTCTGGGTGCTGTCTTGTCGTCGGCGCCGGCCGTCCTTTTTGCGCCTGAGACGACCACCGACCCTTTTCAAGCGCAAGTGATGGCGCTCTTGCGGATGCCGGTCTTGCTGGCTTCGGTCTCGTTTTTCGGCGTGGGTATCGTGGGTTACGCGTTCCACTTGACCGGACGCGCGCTCGGTGGGGAGAGCTCTTTCGAAGGCGTGCTAAGCCTGATGGTCTGGTTTCAAGTGCTGCAGTTGTTGCTGCAGGTGCTGCTGCTTCTTATGGGATTTGTGCTGGCGCCAGTGGCGGGGCTCATCAGCCTGATCGCGCTGCCTCTGGCGCTGTGGATCGCGACGAACTTTATCGACGTTGCGTTTGGATTTGACAATATTCTCAAGACGTTGGGCGTCATGTTTGCAGCGGTTGTGGGACTGACTTTGGGGTTGTCAGTCGTGCTCGCGCTCTTTGGCGTCGGATCAGGAGGGATGCCGGGAAATGTATGACCTTGACCAAGTGCGCGCCGATTTTCCGATCCTGTCGCGCGAGGTGAACGGCAAGCCGCTTGTCTATCTCGACAACGGAGCGTCCGCGCAAAAGCCGCAGGTGGTGATCGACGCGATCACGCAAGCCTACTCGATGGAATATGCGAATGTTCACAGGGGTTTGCACTACCTTTCGAACCTTGCGACCGACAAGTACGAGGCGGTGCGCGGGACGGTGGCGAAGTTTCTGAACGCGGCCTCCGAGGATCACATCGTTTTCACTTCCGGCACGACGGAGGGGATCAACCTGATCTCTTACGGCTGGGCGGCGCCGCGGATGCAGGCGGGTGACGAGATCGTGCTGACGGTTCTGGAGCATCACGCCAACATCGTGCCATGGCATTTTTTGCGGGAACGCCAAGGGGTTACGCTGAAATGGGTGGAGCCTGAGCCGGACGGCTCGCTCGATGCGCAAAAGGTGATCAATGCGATCGGTCCCCGGACCAAGCTGGTTGCTGTCTCGCAGCTGTCCAACGTGCTGGGGACCAAGATCGACGTAAAGGCGATCTGCGTGGCGGCCAAGGCGAAAGGCGTGCCGGTGCTTGTTGACGGCAGCCAGGGTGCGGTGCACATGGCCGTCGATGTGCAGGACATTGGCTGTGATTTCTATGCAATTACAGGGCATAAGCTCTACGGTCCGTCGGGGTCGGGCGCGATCTACATCCACCCTGACCGCATGGCGGAGATGCGTCCCTTTATGGGGGGCGGGGATATGATCCGCGAGGTCCGGCGCGACGAGATCACCTGGAACACCGGCCCGATGAAGTTCGAGGCGGGCACGCCGGGCATCGTGCAGACGATCGGGCTGGGCGTGGCGCTCGAGTACCTGATGGAGCTGGGGATGGAGAACGTGGCGGCGCATGAGGACGCGCTTGCCAGGTACACCACCGAGAAACTGCACGGGCTCAATTGGTTGAATGTCCAGGGCCAAGCGCCTGACAAGGCGGCCATTTTCTCGTTCACGCTCGACGGCGCGGCGCATGCGCACGACATCTCGACCATCCTCGACAAGAAGGGCGTCGCGGTGCGTGCGGGTCACCATTGCGCGGCGCCGTTGATGGAGCATATGGGCGTGACGGCGACCTGCCGGGCGTCGTTCGGGCTCTATAATACGACGGACGAGGTCGACACACTGGTCGAGGCGCTGGAGCTGGCGCACGAGCTTTTCGCCTGACCGCAAATGGGGATTGCCGGGCCTTGTCCGGCGTCTTATACGGCACCTAACGCACCCGTAGCTCAGCTGGATAGAGCGCTGCCCTCCGAAGGCAGAGGCCAAAGGTTCGAATCCTTTCGGGTGCGCCAAACATCTCGCAATTGACACATCGCAGCGCTAGCTTGCGCCTCAGACGGATTGGTTCCGTCCGAGCCGGGAGGAGGCGCGATGACACTGCCACGCATGATGATGGTTGGCTTTTTGGCGGGGGCGGCGTTCCCTGCTGCTGCCGAGGACTTGCAGTATGTCGAGACGGCGCTGCTTGCAGATTTGGCGCCGCCGGCGGCGGAGACGTTCTTTGGCACCGTGGTCGCCAAAGAGCGGACCGGGCTCAGCTACACGGCGGGCGGCTGCATCACGGAGGTGTCGACCGATGCGCTGCGCAGCCAGCGGGCAAGCGCGGGTCAGGTGCTCGTCAGGCTCGACGACCGGCGCGCGCAGCTGGCGCTGCGTACGGCGCGGGCGCGGCTGGCCGAGCTCGAAGGGCTGGTCGAGGAGCGTGACCTCGGGATTGCCTCGGCGATCGCGGATGGCGAGCGGCGGCAGGCGGAGCTGGAGTTCGTGACCAGAGAGCATCAGCGCAACTCGGTCATGTTGGGGCGCGGGCTCATCAATGAGACGACGATGGATGTAGTCGAGCGACGGTTCATGGACGCGGGCTTTGCCGCGGACCGGGCGCAGGAGGCAATCATCTCCGCGCGGGCGGCCAAGCGGCGGGCGGAGATCGCGCGCGACATTGGCGCGCTCGAGGTCGACAATGCGGAGCTGACGGCAGAGCTGCTGGTGCTCCGCGCGCCATATGATGGCGTGCTCGTGGATTTCGACGCGGCGGTGGGCGATTGCGTGCAGAACGGCGGGGAGGCGGCGCAGCTTTATGCGCCGGCGGAGAAGTCGGTTGAGACGTTCTTCCTCGTCAGCCGCCTGTCGGCGATGGGGCCGTCCGGGATCGGCACGGGTCAGCCGGTGGGCTTCACGCGAGTCAATGGCGACGTGTGCGGTGGCACGGTGCGCTGGGTCGACACGGAGGCCGATCTCGAGACGCAGTACGTGAAGGCGACGTTGGATGTGGACGGGGCCTGCGCCTCCCGGCTGTTCCTCAACGAGGCGGTCGAGGTCACGGCGGGCCACACAGGCGACGGCGTTTACCATGTGCCGGAGGCCGCGGTTGAGGGCGAGGCCGTGCTGAGCCTTGTGGGGCAGGGTGACACGGTCTCGTTGACGCCGGTCGAGGTGCTGGACGTTCAAGGCGGGATTGCCGCCATTCGCTACACCGGAGAGGCGGCGCTGCATGTGCTGCTGGATGGGGATGCGTCCGAGGGAACGAGGGTGTCGCGGGTGCCGCCGCAGGGGTGAGCGGTTTAGGCGGCATTCTAAGCGACGCCGCTTAATTCAAAGCTCCCGCCTGACCGGCACGGTCAGGCCGCGCCGACCCGCCCCCTGGGGCGGCGCGATGCGCCACCCCTCGGGACGGCGCGTGAAATTCTGTTTGACATGCAAAAAACGCCGGCCTTTTGCGCCCGGCGTTTTTTGTTTGTAAAAAAGTCGCTTAGCCAAGGGCTTTGATGTTCTTGAGGCCCAGCTCGTAGGTCTTGCCCAGCATCCCGTCCATGAAGAGGCCGAAGATGCGGAACACCGGGTTAAAGCCCATGTCCGAGGCCACCGACCATGTCACGCGGGCACCGCCGACGATGGGCTTGGCCTCGATGGTCTGCACCGGTTTGCCCATGGCGCCGAGGTCGATGAGGTGCGTGACCGAGGTCGCGGTCACGTCCGTGACGGTCTGGGTGCCCTTGCCCTCTTTGCCTTCGAACCGAAAGCCGGAGCCAACACCCGAAGCGGGGCCGAAGGGTGTGATCTGCAGCTTGGGATCGGTGGTGCAGTAAGGGTTGAAGGTCTGGAACCCTTCGGTGGAGGCGACGCGGGCGATCACCTCTTCGGGTGAGAGGCTCACGTCGGCGGAGCGGGTCACGACGACCTTGCGCGGCAGGAGAAGCGCGATCAGGGCGATGGCGGCGAGGATGGCGATGGCGGTGTAAAGAATGGTCATTGGTTTGTCCTTCGAGGTCCGTGTTGGGTTTGGGTTGAGCGGGGCTTTTTTCGCCCTTCTGCCCACACGACGGACGGGGAGGCGGCCAATCGACACCTCACGACATTTTTTTTCGCAGACCCGTACTTTTTTTCTCAAGCCACCGGCGGGAGGGCAGATCGGTGCAGAGCGAAATGGCCTTGGCATATGCTTCTGCGGCCTCTGCGGTGCGTCCAAGCTTGGCAAGGCAGTCAGCACGAACCGCATAGGCGGGCTGGTAGGTATCAAGCGCCTCGGCGTCGATCTTGGCCAGCATCGCGAGCCCTTCACCCGGGCCTGCGTCTTCTGCCACCGCCGCCGCCCGGCTGACCGCCGCGCCGATGGTGGGATAGATGTGCAAGAGCCCGGCGTACAGCTGCGAGAGTGCGCGCCAGTCGGTTTTGAGTGTCACCGTCCTTGCGGCGTGCACCGCCTGGATCGCCGCCTCGAGCTGAAAGCGTCCGGTCTTCCCGTGCTGCGCGGCGTCGGTCAATAGCTTTGCCGACTGGTCGATGAGGCTCTTGTCCCAAAGATCGGTGTCTTGCTCCGGCACCGGCACCAGCACGCCCCGGCGCACCCGCGCTATCCTGCGGCTCTCGATGAAACCGATGAGCGCGGTCAGGCCCATCGCCTCGGGGTTGTCCGGCGCAAGCTGGGTCAGGATCGTGCTGAGAAAGAACGCCTCGTGCGACAGATCACCCGCGCCTTCGAGCCAGTCGACCGCATAAGCGCCGTAAACCGCCTCGAGCACCGCACCCATCCGCTCGGGAAAGGCGTCCGGCTCGGGGATCACAAACGGAATGCCGGCGCTCTTGATCTTCTTTTTGGCGCGCACAAGGCGCTGCGCCATGGCGGAGGGCGAGACGAGAAACGCCTGCGCGATCTGCTCGGCCTCGAGCCCCAGCACGGTTTGCAGCATCAGCGGCGTGCGGATGGCGGCATCGATGGCCGGATGGGCGCAGACAAAGAGCAGCTTGAGCCGTTCGTCCAGCGTCTCTTCGGTCTCGGCCAGGTCGGGGTGGGGGTGTTTTGTATCAGGCATGTCGGGAACCTCGTCTGTGATGACCAGACGAGCCTCCTTGCGCGCCTGATCGGTGCGTCTGTTCTTGGCCACGGTCAAAAGCCAGGCCTCGGGTTTGTCCGGGATGCCGCGCTCGGGCCAGGTCCGCAGGGCGGCGACGAAGGCGTCCGAGAGCGCGTCTTCGGCCGACGCGATGTCGCCGGACCGGCTGGCGAGCATCGCGATCAGTTTGCCGTAGGCGGCCCGGGCGACATCCTCCGCCCGGGCCTCGGGGCTGCGCGGGATCACACGCTGTCCATGGCGGAGGCGCGGATTTCGATCTTGCCGTGCTGGGCCGCGGGGCACTTCTTGGCCCAGGCGAGCGCCGCATCCAGATCCGGCACGTCGATGCAGAAATACCCGCCCAGCGTCTCGCGCGTCTCGGCAAACGGGCCGTCCTGCACGCGGGTCTCGCCGTCCTTGGTCGAGATCGTGGTGGCGGTCTCCGCCGGGTGCAGCCAGTCGGTGTCGACAAAGATGCCGGCCTCGTGCAGCGCGCCGATATAGGCGCCATAGACCTCTTTCTCCTTGGCCCAGTCCTCGGGCGTCATGTCAGCAAAGTCGGCGGGGTTCGAGTAAAGCAAGAATGTGTAACGCATTGGTTCAGTCCCTTGTTGGCGTTTCGATTAAGCGGCGGCGTCGTCGGTGGTTTCAAGTGCGATGTTTTCAAGTCCCAGCTCGAAGTTCGGGCCGACCATGCCGTCCATGAAGAGGCCCATGACGCGAAACACCGGGTTGAACCCCATGTCGGCGTCCATGGTCCAGGTGACGCGGGTACCCGCATCCGTCGCGACGGCTTTGATGGCCTGCGTGGGTGTGCCGAGCGGGCCAAGGTCGAGGTCAAAATCGACTTGCGACGCGCTCACCTTGGCGACCGTCTGGCTGCCCGCGCCGTCCTTGGAGGCGAAGTGAAAGCCCGAGCCGACGCCGGTTTCCGGGCCAAACATGTCGACCTTCAGCTCCGGGTCGAGCTGCCAGTAGGGATTGAAGCTCTGGTAGCCGGTGTTGGAGGCCGCGAGTGCGATGACACGCTCCGGGGCGGCGTCGATGACGGCGCTGCGTTCGATGCTGACGTGACGCGGCAGGGCGAGGCTGGCCACGGCGAGGCCGAGGGTGGCGCAGGCTGTGACGGCGGCGATTTTCTTGAGTTTCATGATCTGTCTCCTCGTTGGTGTGGTGAAGGACCTTTTTGGCCTCTTCACCCACACGACGGACGCGGGGCGGCTCAATCGACAGATGAGCGCGATTTTTTGTGAGAAAATGTGCGGAGCTAAAACAAAAGCGACGCAAATCACTGAAAACGTGAGAAATAAATCTTCATATTTTTCTCAGATATTTTGGGGCGCCTACGTCATCCAGCTGCGATTCACCCCCGTAAGGTGGGCACTGCCGGCGGGTGAGGCTGATAAAACGGGATCGGCACTGCCCACCTTACCTGCCCGCACGCATCTACGTCCGCACTAAAAAAAGGGCGCGACCGGAGCCGCGCCCTTTGGAGCTTCATGGAAATGGAGTTACTGCCAGCCGGCCTCGTTCAGGATCGTCTGCGCGGCGCCGATGTTGTCGGCGATGTCCGACAGCGCGATCGCGTCCGGGCGGAAAAGTCCAAGCGCCGCAACCGACGGCGACAGGCCCACGCCCGGGACCGCCGGGTACTCGTCATTGCCCGCCGAGAAATACTCCTGTGCCTGCTCGGAGGCGAGGTATTCGAGGAACTTGACCGCGTTCTCGCGGTTCGGCGCGTTCACCGCGACGCCGCCGCCTGAGATGTTCATGTGCGCGCCGATGTCGTTCTGGTTGGGGAAGACCCAGCCGATGTCCTCTTGGCTCCCCGACAGGCCCGACACATCTTTGCGCAGCGCGCGGGCAAAGTAGTAGGTGTTCGACATCGCGATGTCGCACTCGCCCGAAACGATGCCGCGCAGCTGGTCTGTGTCACCGCCCTGCGGGTCACGCGCAAAGTTGCCGACGACGGCCTTGGCCCAGTCGCCCATCGCTTCTTCGCCGAGGTGCGCGGTGAGCGCCGCCACGATGTTCTGGGTGTAGACGTTGGAGGACGAGCGGATGCAGACCATGCCTTCGTACTCGGGCTTGGCCAGATCCTGGTAGGTCATCGGCGGGTTTTCGACGTCGTTCTTGTCATAGAAGAGGATCCGCGCGCGCTGCGAGAAGGCGAACCACTGGTTGTCCTCGTCCTGCAGGTAGGCCGGGATCGCCGCTTCGAGCACGTCGCTGTCCACGGATTGCAGCAGGCCCAGCTCCTTGGCCCGCGTGATGCGCACGGTGTCGACGGTCAGAAAGACGTCGACGGGCGAATTGGCGCCCTCGGCCTCCATCCGCGCGATCAGCTCGTCGGCCTTGCCCTCGATCCGGTTCACGGTGATGCCGGTCGCCTCGGTGAAGTCCGAGTAAAGCCGCTCGTCGGTGTCATAGTGGCGCGAAGAGTAGAGGTTCAGCTCGCCTTCGGCAAACGCCGGCGCCGACATAGCGACGGCGGAGAGCGCGAGAATGGACGTTTTCAACATGGTGTTTCCCTTGGGTGTTAAATCCAACTGTTTTACTCAATTACAGAGGTGAAGTTGCCCGTCAAGGGTAGTCGATAAAAATAGTCGGAAAAACGTGGTGAGCGAAATCGCGCGTGCAATGGGCACCGGACCTGTCCTGGGGCGGCAGACGCGGGAAGGTGAAAGCTGCGCTTCGCGAAGGCGCACAAGACCAACCATGCAAGGAGCGACGCGTCTGGCGACCGCCCCGATGCTGTTAAGTCTTACCGGGATGCGCGTTCCGGCGCAGGTGCAGGCTACATTTTCAGCGAAAAGAATATGGCGGAGAGACAGGGATTCGAACCCTGGGTGGGCTTGCACCCACAACGGTTTTCGAGACCGCCCCGTTCGACCACTCCGGCACCTCTCCGCGGGGGTCTTGGTGGCGCTCGTCTAGCGTCTGTGCCTGACCCCTGCAAGATGAAAGATGCCGATGCCGCGACCCCGTGCTTGGAATTGCCGGCCCCATCGCCTACCTCACTGGCAACCTCACAGCCGGAGACCGTCACATGCTGCGCGCCCTTGCCCTTTCGACATGCCTTGCCTTCCCGATCACCCTCAGCGCCGAGAGCGGCGACGCCGAGGCGCTGATCGAGACGATGCAGCTGCAGGAGATGGTCGACATCATGCGTGCCGAGGGGCTCGACTATGGTGAGGAGCTGGGCGCCGACGGCGCGCGTGGCCCTGGCTGGATGCAGGTCGTCGATCGCATCTATGACGCCGAGCGCATGATGGCGACGATGGAGACGACGTTCACGGCGGCGCTTGGCGACACGGACATGGGCCCGATGCTCGAGTTCTTCCGTTCCGACGACGGGCAGGAGGTGATCGCGCTCGAGCTTTCGGCGCGCGAGGCGATGATGGACGAGGCCGTCGAGGAGGCCGCCCGCGAGGCGTTCCGTGTGGTCGAGGACACCGACGACGCGCGGCTCGCGCAGATCGACGACTTCGTCGCTGCCAACGATTTGATCGAATCGAACGTCGTGGGCGCGCTCAACGCCAACATCGTGTTTTTCCGCGGCATGGCCGACGGCGGCGCGTCGGACCTGACGGAGGATCAGATCTTTGCCAACGCCTGGGCGCAGGAGGAGGAGACCCGTGCCGACACGCGCGAGTGGGTCTACGGGTTCCTTCTGATGGCGTACCGCCCGCTCGCCGACGACGTGCTCGACACCTATACCGAGCTGTCGGACACCGAGGCAGGGGACGCGCTCAACCAGGCGCTCTTTGCCGGGTTCAACGCGATGTACGAAGAGATTTCCTACGCGCTGGGTGTCGCGATGGCGCGGCAGGCGCAGGTGCAGGAGCTGTAGGCGGTGTTGCGTCGCGCAGACCACCTCTTGTAACTTCGAAACAGCAATTCACGCGTCGTCCCGCGGGGTGGCGCAATCGCGCCGCCCCAGGGGGGCGGGTCGGCGTGGCCTGACGGTGCCCGTCAGGCGGGCGTTATGGTTTATGCGACTGCACGTCTGTTCAAAGATTATTCATCAGCAATTCCCGACCCAAACCCCACCAACCCCGCTTGACATGAGCGCGCAAACCGACCATTGCGCAGGCTCGACAGAAACTCCCGCCACCGGGCGGGCGCTGTTCGCGGCGTGAAGGCGCAGACCTTCACACAAACACGGCAAACAGGGCGCACCACGCGCACCCGCCGGGCCACAGAACGCGGGACCAAAGGACGATACATATGTTTGCAGTCATGAAGACCGGCGGAAAGCAGTACCGGGTGCAATCCGGCGACACGCTGCAGATCGAGAAACTCGCCGCCGATGCCGGGGAAACCGTGCAGTTCAACGACATTCTGATGCTCGGCGGGGACAGCGTCACCGTCGGCACGCCGACCGTGGATGGTGCGGCTGTGCAGGCCGAGGTCGTTGACCAGATCAAGGGTGACAAGGTCATCCACTTCGTCAAGCGCCGCCGCAAGCACTCGTCCAAGCGGACGAAGGGCCACCGCCAGCAGCTGACCATGGTGCGGATCACCGAGATCCTCGCCTCTGGCGGTGACAAGACCGGCGTGAAGGCCGCGATCGGCGCAGGCTCCGTCGCCGGTGTGGCCGTGGCCGCAGCTGCCGCGTCCAAGCCGGCCAAGAAGGCAGAACCCAAAGCCGAAGCGCCCAAGAAAGAAGCGCCCAAGGCAGAGGCCCCCGCCGCCGAAGAAGGCACCAAGCCGGCCAACCTGCTCACCGAGGCACGTGGCGGCCAGCCGGACGACCTGAAGAAGATCTCGGGCGTCGGGCCCAAGCTCGAAGGGCTGCTGCACGAGAACGGCGTCTTCCACTTCGACCAGATCGCAGCCTGGGGCGCGGACGAGATCGCCTATATGGACGACCGTCTGTCCTTCAAGGGCCGCATCGAGCGTGACAACTGGATTCAGCAGGCGAGCGATTTCGCCAAAGAACAGGAGTAAGACCCCATGGCACATAAAAAAGCAGGCGGCTCCTCCCGCAACGGTCGCGACTCGTCCGGTCGCCGTCTCGGCGTGAAACTCTACGGTGGCCAGCACGCCATCCCCGGCAACATCATCGTGCGCCAGCGCGGGAACAAGTTCTGGCCGGGTGAAGGTGTGGGCCAGGGCAAGGATCACACGCTCTTTGCGACCGCCGAAGGCGCGATCTCGTTCCGCAAGGGTCTCAAGGGCCGCACATTCATTTCGGTGCTCCCAGTGGCGGAGGCCGCAGAGTAAGCCGAGCCTGAGTTCAGGGTATCTTTCAAGGGGATCGGCGCACCAGCCGGTCCCCTTTGCGTTTGGGCGTTGGCTCAGGCCGCAACAGGGAAAAGAAAGGGCAGGTCATGCCCGCACAAGACCAGCAGATGATCGAGGGCGATCTGATCCTGCGCGACATCCGGGACGCCGACGTGCCGGTTATGGCGCGAGCGCTGAACGATTTTGAAGTCTCCAAATGGACGGCCGTGATCCCGCATCCCTGCCGCGAAGCGGACGTGCGCCGGACCGAGCCGGACGGCGGGCCGTTCTGGCCGGCCTCTGCGGTGATCGAGTGGCGCGGCGCCCCGGTCGGCGTGATCCGGGTCGAGGACACGATTGGCTACTGGCTCGCGCGCGCGGCGTGGGGGCAGGGGCTGGCCACCCGCGCCGCTCGCCTGATGCTCGACGCCTATTTCGCCCGCCGCACGGAGGCGGACACGGTTTCGGGCTGCGTCTTTGACGGCAATCCCGGCTCGGTCCGGGTGCTCGAAAAGCTGGGGTTCACACCCACCACCCGCTGCGTCAGCCACTGCCGCGCGCGCGGCGAGGACTTGCCCGAGACCGGATTTGTCCTGACCCGCGCCACGTGGGAGGCGCGGTCATGGTCCTGACGACGCTGCCTTTTGCCGCCTTTGCCGTCGCGCAGGTCGGCACGCCGGGACCTGCCAACATGGCGCTGATGGCGACGGGCGCGGCGCAGGGGTTCCGCGCGAGCCTGCCCTTTGCGCTTGGCGTGACGGCGGGCAAGCAGCTCTTGATCTGGCCGCTTGGTCTGGGGCTGATGACGTTTCTCGCTGATGCGCCACTGCTGTTCGCGGTGCTGAAATGGGCGGCCATCGGATACATCTGCTGGCTTGCGTGGCGCGTCGCGCAGATGCGGCTGACCCCGGGGACCGAGACGCGGCGCGTCGGCTTTCGCGCGGGCCTGATCGTGCACCCGCTCAACCCCAAGGCCTGGGCGATGGCGATCACCGGCCTCACCAGCTTTGTCCCCGCGGGCGCCAGCGCCTTTCAGGCGACGCTTATGGTGGCGCTCACGCTCGGCACCGCGCAGCTGATCCTGCACCCGCTCTGGGCGTTTGCCGGCGACCGGCTGGCCCGCGTCTTGGCTAGCACGCGCTACGAGCGCGCGCTGATGATCACCCTTGCGCTGCTCACTGTGGCCTCGGTGCTGCACGTCCTCTTGCTGGAAGGAGCCACCCCATGACCCTTCAAACGCTGACCCAGCCTGTGATTTCCACCGAAGCGCTCGCGCTGCGTCCGCTGCGCAGCTCCGATGCCGGGCCGATCTCGCAATACGCCAGCGACGCGCGGGTCGCGCAGATGACGACGTCGATCCCGCACCCGCTGCCGCCCGGCGTGACCGAGGATTTCATCGCCCGCGCCGGCGCACCGGACCGGGTCGAGGACGTGTGGGCCGTCGATGCCAGCGCCTCTGGCGGGGCCGAGGTCATGGGCCTCATCTCCCTCACGCGCCTGTCGCCCGAACAATCCGAAATCGGCTACTGGATCGCGCCCGTCCACTGGGGCAACGGTATCGCGCAGCGCGCGCTCACTGCGCTTGTGGCCGCCAACCCGCAGGGCTGCGCGACGCTCTTCGGCTCGACGTTCCAGGACAACCCGGCCTCCGCCCGCGTGCTGACCGCCTGCGGGTTCGCGTACATCGGCGACGCCGAGGCGTATTCCGTCGCGCGCGGCGCCAACGTGCCGACCTGGACCTACCTGAGGCAGATGTGATGCAGCTCAACACCCGGCGCCTGACCTTGCGCGCGATGGCAGATGCCGACGCCGCTGCCGTCCGCGCCATCGTCACACAGGACAGCGTCGGCAGGATGCTCTTCAAGTTCCCGCCCGACTGGACGGTAGAGGCCGCGCGCGCCTTTATCGAAGAGACACAGCCGCGCGGCGCGCTGCCTTTTCGGCTGGGCGTCTACCACGACGGTCACCTCGTTGGCTCCGTCGGCGTGGACGAAGGCGCGGAGCCCGACGTTTTCTATTTCCTCGACCCGGCGGTGCAGGGCCGGGGATTTGGACGCGAGGCCATGGTCGCCTTTTGCGCCGCCCTCTTTGACGCCTTCGACGTCACCGCGCTCACCGCCGACGTCTTCACCGACAACCCGGCCTCGGACCACATCCTGCGTTCCATCGGCTTTGAACGGACCGGCACCGGCACCGCCACCTCCGCCGCGCGACTTGAGCCGGCGCCCGTTTGGCTCTATCGCCTGACCCGCGCATCCCTGGAGGCCGCCACATGAAGTTCCTCGATCTGGCCAAGGTCTACCTGCGCTCCGGCTCCGGCGGGGGCGGCTCCGTCAGCTTTCGCCGGGAAAAGTTCATCGAATACGGCGGGCCCGACGGCGGCGACGGCGGCAAGGGCGGCTCGGTCTGGGCCGAGGCCGTGGACGGGCTCAACACGCTCATCGACTTCCGCTACCAGCAACACTGGTTCGCCGACAACGGGCGCCCCGGCATGGGCGCCAACCGCACGGGCGCGTCCGGCGATGACATCGTGCTCAAGGTGCCCGCCGGGACCGAGATCCTGGACGAAGACCAGGAAACGGTGATCGCCGATCTCGTGAACGTCGGCGACCGGGTACAGCTCGCCAAGGGCGGCAACGGTGGCTTTGGCAACCTTCATTTCAAGACCTCGACCAACCAGGCCCCGCGCCGCGCCAACCCCGGCCAGCCCGGCGTCGAGCGCACCATCTGGTTGCGCCTGAAACTCATCGCGGACGTGGGCCTCCTTGGCCTGCCGAACGCGGGCAAGTCGACCTTTCTCGCGGCCACCTCCAACGCCCGCCCCAAGATCGCCGACTACCCGTTCACGACGCTCCACCCCAAACTGGGCGTCGTCGGCATCGACAACACCGAGTTTGTCGTCGCCGACATCCCCGGCTTGATCGAAGGCGCCTCTGAAGGCAAAGGCATCGGTGATCGCTTCCTGGGCCACGTGGAGCGCTGCGCCGTGCTCTTGCACTTGATCGACGGCACCGTGAACGATCCCGCCGAGGACTACCGCACCATCATCACCGAGCTCGAAGCCTACGGCGGCGCCCTCGCGGACAAGCCCCGCATCACCGTCCTGAACAAGATCGACGCGCTCGACGCCGAGCTGACCGAGATGCAGCGCGCCGAGGTGGCCGAAGCATCCGGCGGGGAGGTCATGGTGATGTCCGGCGTCGCGGGGCAGGGCGTGCCGGAGGTCCTCCGCGCCCTCCGCCGGGTGATCGACGCCGAGCGCAAGGCCGAGCTGCCGCCCGAGGAGGACGCGCCGTGGCAGCCCTAGGCCAGGCCCGCCGCATCGTCGTCAAGATCGGCTCGGCCCTCCTTGTGGACCGCGCGACCGGCGCCCTGCGCGAGACATGGCTCACCGCGCTCGCCGCCGACGTCGCCGCTTTGCGCGCGCGCGGCATCGACGTCGTGCTTGTCTCCTCCGGCTCCATCGCGCTCGGGCGCGGCGTGCTGAACCTCGGCACCGGCGTCCTGCCACTTGAGAAAGCGCAAGCCGCTGCCGCCGTTGGACAAATCCAGCTCGCACGCGCCTACGAGGCGGCGCTGCACCCGCACCAACTGACCACGGCGCAGGTTCTTCTGACGCTCGAGGATAGCGCCAACCGCCGCCGCTATCTCAACGCGCGCGCAACATTGAACCAACTTCTCGCGCTTGGCGTGGTGCCGATTGTGAACGAGAACGACACCGTCGCGACGGACGAAATCCGCTTCGGTGACAACGACCGGCTTGCCGCGCAGATCGCCGTGACAGTGGGCGCCGACCACCTGATCCTGCTCTCGGACGTTGACGGGCTCTACACCGCTAACCCGAACGAGGACCCCTCTGCCACGCGCCTCGAGACCGTGACCGAGATCACGCCCGAGATCGAGGCGATGGCCGGCGACGCAGGCTCGGGCCTGTCGAAAGGCGGGATGAAGACCAAGGTCATGGCCGCCAAAACCGCTACCGCCGCCGGCTGCGCCATGGCCATCGCCCTCGGCACGCCCGACCACGCCCTCGCTGCCATCGAGACAGGCGCGCCGGTCACCTGGTTCACTGCCAAGACCGACCCGGCCTCCGCGCGCAAAGCATGGATCGCCGCAATGAAACCGCAAGGCGCCCTGCACCTCGACGCCGGCGCCGCCCAAGCACTCGCTTCCGGCAAATCGCTCCTCCCGGCAGGCGTCACGGATTTGACCGGCTCGTTTGAGCGCGGCGACGCCATCGAGGTCCTCGCGCCAACCGGCACCCGCCTCGGTCAGGGCCTCACCCGCTACACCTCCGACGAGGCGCGCAAGATCCGCGGTCAGCACTCTTCCCGCTTCGAAGCCCTCTTGGGCTATCCCGGCCGCGCCGCTATGATCCACCGCGACGACCTCGCGCTCTAACTCTTCTTCTGGCTAAAAATATCCCCGCCGGAGGCTCCCCACATCGCCACCAGGACCTGACCGATGAAAGACATGACCGACATCTCCACCCTGATGGCCGACCTCGGTGCTCGTGCCAAAAAGGCAGCGGAAACGCTCGCAACGGCCACGGCAGACCAAAAGCGCCAGGCGCTGGAGGCGGCGGCCGAGGCGCTCCTGAAAGGGAGCGACGAGGTGATTGCGGCGAACGAAAAGGACATGGCCTACGGGCGCGAGAAGGGGCTCAGCGCTGCGATGCTCGATCGGCTCATGCTTGATCCCGCGCGGACCGAAGGGATCGCGGCGGGGCTCAGGGCGGTCGCAGCGCAGGACGATCCGGTGGGGGAGGTCCTTTCCGAATGGGCCCAGCCCACCGGCCTTCAGATCAAGCGGGTGCGCACGCCCTTGGGGGTGATCGGGGTCATCTACGAGTCCCGACCCAACGTCACGGCAGACGCGGGTGCTCTTTGTCTCAAGGCGGGCAACGCAGTGATCCTGCGGGGCGGCTCGGAGAGTTTCCACTCTTCAGGCGCGATCCACACCTGCCTCGTCCAAGGGCTCAAGTCTGCTGGTCTTCCCGAAGATGCGATCCAGCGCGTCCCCACGCGGGACCGGGCGGCGGTTTCGGAGATGCTCACGATGACGGACAGCATCGACGTGATCGTCCCGCGCGGCGGGAAAGGCCTCGTGGGGCTGGTGCAGCGCGAGGCGCGGGTGCCGGTCTTTGCCCATCTAGAGGGGATTGTGCACGTCTACATCGACAAGGACGCAGACCCCCAAAAGACGCTCGACGTGGTGCTGAACGCCAAGACCCGGCGCACAGGGATCTGCGGCGCGGCGGAGTGCCTTTTGATCCACAAGGACGTGGTCGAGACATTGGGGCAGGGGGTCATCCGGGCTCTGATCGACAAAGGTGTCGAGATGCGCGTGGGCGAAGGCCTGACCCAGATCGAGGGCACTGTTCCGGCGAGCGACGAGGACTGGGGGACCGAGTACCTCGACATGATCATGGCCGCGCGCGTGGTGGACGACATCGACGCGGCGATTGCCCATATCTCGCAGTACGGCTCGCAGCACACGGACTGCATCCTCACTGAGGACCAGGCGGCGGCAGACACCTTCTTTGCCCGCCTCGACAGCGCCATTCTCATGCACAACGCCTCCACGCAATTTGCCGATGGCGGCGAGTTCGGAATGGGCGCGGAGATTGGAATCGCCACCGGCAAGATGCACGCACGGGGACCGGTGGGGGCGGCGCAGCTGACCTCGTTCAAGTACCTCGTGACCGGGAACGGCACGATCCGGGGTTGAGCGGGCAGGGACCCCGCACAAAATCCATGCAGGGGTTTTTAATACCCTAAGTCTCATTTTTTGACCCATGAAGGCGGCAGCACGGAATTCTGTCGCCTATTCAACGTGATGCGTCGCAAAGGTGTGCCGTCGGATACCGCGCGGGCAAACTGGACTTATCAAGCCTGCAAAACTGATCCTATCCCCCCTCGCAGGAAGCTGTTGCCATTGCCTTCTCAAGCGCTGAAAGTCTGGCGCGTGGAAGCGCGTGCGCTTCTGTCGGCTCAGCTTGGGCAAAGCCCGGGGCGGGTCACAACCAAAAGGGAGAAACTCATGAAACGCAAAAACCTGACCGCGCTGCTCGCGGGTACGGCGATGGCGCTCAGCGCGCAAATGGCGTCTGCAGATGGCCACTCGCTGACCGTCGGCTACTTCCTCGAATGGCCGATGCCGTTCCAGTTCGCCAAGGTCGAAGGCATGTACGACGAGGCGCTCGGCACCACCGTCAACTGGGTCTCGTTCGACTCCGGTGTGGCGATGTCCGCAGCCATGGCGTCCGGCGACGTGCAAATCTCGGTCAGCCAAGGTCTGCCGCCCTTCGTGGTCGCAACCTCGGGCGGGCAAGACCTGCAGATCATCGACGTCGCCGTGTCCTACGCTGACAACGACAACTGCGTTGTGGCCGAAGCGCTCGAGATCGACGCCTCCTCCGCTTCCGAGCTGGCAGGCAAGAAGGTTGCCGTTCCGCTCGGCACCGCAGCGCACTACGGCTACCTCAAGCAGATGGAGCACTTTGGCGTTGATCCGGCGTCCATGGAAATCGTCAACATGAACCCGCCCGAAGGCGCGGCCGCCATCGCGCAAGGCGCGGTTGACATGGCTTGCGGCTGGGGCGGCTCGCTCCGCCGTATGAAAGAGCACGGCAACGTGCTGCTGACCGGCGATGAGAAGACCGAACTCGGCATCCTCGTTTTCGACGTGACCTCGGCGCCTGCCGCCTTTGTCGCTGAGAACAGCGAAATGGTTGAGAAGTTCCTGCAAGTGACCGCAGACGCCAACGCGATGTGGGCGGATGAGGCGAACCACGCCAAGATGCTCCCCGTCATCGCCAAGGACGCCGGCATGGACGAGACGGCGACGATGGAAACCATCGCGACCTTCACCTTCCCGACGGTCGAAGAGCAGCTGGGCGACGGCTGGCTTGGCGGCAACGCACAGACCTTTATGAAGGGTGTTGCGGACGTCTTCGTCGAAGCAGGCTCCATTGACGGCGCACTCGACAGCTACGAGAACGCGGTGAACCTCGACGGCCTCAAGGCTGTGAGCGGCATGTAAGCCGCTTTGTGAAGGGCGCGCGGCGACACGCTGCGCGCCCTTTGCGCATTTATCCATGCCGGTCCCGGGCCTTCGCGGACACCCCCTTACAACGAACGAGGTCGCCTCTTGTCAGAGCTTGTGATCGACAACATCTCCATGCGCTTTGATCTGCCGAACGGCGATTACGTGCAAGCGCTCAAGGACGTCAGCCTGACCCTAAAGAGGGGGGAGCTCATGTCGGTACTTGGGCCCTCTGGCTGCGGGAAGACGACGCTCCTCAACATCGTGGCGGGCTTTCTGGCGCCGACCTCCGGCGAGATCCGGCTCGACGGCAATCGCGTCGTGGGACCCGCCGCCGAGCGCGGCATGGTCTTCCAGCAGGGCGCGCTCTTCGAGTGGATGAGCGTGCGCGAAAATGTGGGCTTTGGTCCCAAAATGAAGGGCGCCCCCAAGGCTGAGAGCCGCGAAAAGGTGGATCACCTTCTGGATGTGGTCGGCCTTCAGGACTTCAAGGAAAAGATGGTCTACGAGCTTTCGGGCGGGATGCAGCAGCGTGTGGCTTTGGCCCGCTGTCTGGCGAATGACCCGGACGTGATCTTGATGGACGAACCGCTCGGCGCGCTCGACGCGCTGACCCGCGAAAAGATGCAAGGTCTGGTGCTCAAGCTCTGGAAGGAGACGGGCAAGACGATCATCCTCATCACCCACTCGGTGGAGGAGGCGTTGCTGCTCGGTGAGCGCCTCTTGGTGATGGCGCCGCGACCCGGCCGCATCCACAGGGAATACCGTTTGCCGTTCGCAGACATGGGTGTTGGCAAGGACCTGCGTGAGGTCAAGACCCACCCCGACTACGCGCCGACGCGTGAGGAAATCCTGTCGATGATCTGGGACATGGAAGAAGAGATCATGGGCCGTACCGAGGAGGCAAGCGCATGATCCCTTTGCTGATTTACGTCGCCATCTTTGTCGGCGCCTACTTTGCGGTCAAATTCATCGTGCGCCGCGCGACGCCCAAGGATTTTACCTCCCTTAAAACCGTGACGTTTGGCGACGAGAGTGCCGTGCGCGCGGACCGGTGGGCCTCGATCATCTCGGTGATCGCGCTCTTTGTCCTCTGGGGCATGTTCACCGGCTCTTCGCTCTTGCCCAAGTTCCTGCACATGCCGGGACCGTTCATGGGCGACACCCAGTTCACCTACACCGCCGAGGGCCCCGCAGGGCGCGACGAGGCGACGGTGACGATCCGCGTGCACCCTGTCTCCGAGACGCCCGATGCGCCGGAGGTCGAACCCGGGAGCGGCTTTGCAAAGAACGACACCGACACGATCGGCGCGTGGCGTTCGGGACTGATCCTCTGGGACCGCAACGACGAGGCGACCCGCCGCGATGATGGCGCCCGTCTGGTCGCGATCAACGGCGAGCCGGTCGAGCCCGGCAGCGAGGTCGAGACGGACGACGGGACGGTGGTCATCACCGACAAGGGCACGATCAACTTTACGCCCTACAAGGGCATGCAGATGGAGCCGATCTGGCTGCCCGCGCCCGAGACGGTCTGGACCCGTTTCCTGTCGCTCTTTGACGAGGGGTACCAGAACTTTACCCTGCTCGAGCACCTTGGCTGGTCGCTTTTGCGCGTGATCGCGGGCTTTATCATCGGCGCGCTCGTTGGCATTCCGCTGGGCTACGCGATGGGTCTCAGCAACTGGTTCCGGGGCTGGTTCGATCCGATCGTCGAGTTCATGCGCCCGGTGCCGCCACTGGCGCTGATCCCTCTGGTGATCATCTGGGCGGGCATCGGGGAGGAGGGGAAGATCATCCTTCTGTTCCTCGCAGCCCTCTGGATCATGGCAATTGCCGCGCGCGCGGGTGTGTCGGGGGTCAAGATCTCTAAGGTCCACGCCGCCTATTCACTGGGTGCGACCAAGTGGCAGGTGATGCGGTATGTGATCATGCCAAACTCGCTGCCCGAGATCTTCACCGGCGCGCGGGTCGCGATGGGGGTCTGCTGGGGGACGGTGGTCGCGGCCGAGCTGGTCGCCGCCGAGAAGGGCGCGGGCATGATGATCATGGTCGCCTCCCGCTTCCAGCTGACCGACATCGTCATCACCGGCATCATCCTGATCGGCGTGATCGGCTACGGCATCGATATCCTGATGCGCATGGCCGAGAAGTGGCTGGTGCCTTGGAAGGGGCGGGGGTAGGGCCTCATCTTTCTGCGAGATTCTTAAACCGGCGTGCTTTCCGGGCGCGCCGGTTTTGATTTGATACGAGCGCATCGACGGGCCGCGGTGCGTCGATGCTGCATTTATTCTAGGCACCTTTATCCTAGCCAAGTCCTAAAGACGTTCGAGCGATGCACGAACTGAGACATATCGACGTGCCGGGGGGCGGCCCGTCGATGCGCGGCGGCTTCGCCTTGATTCCGCGCGGGAGCAACGTGCCCACGTTTTTCTTTGACAGCCGGTCCGAATTGCCCACTCTACCGCCCATGCGCAGCACAAAACCCATGCACTACCAGCCGCCACCGAAGGGCTCCTGACCACACGACCTAAACACGTCTTCAGGAGCTCCGAATGACCCAGCCCAACATCCTCATCGTCATGGCCGACCAGCTGGCGCCGCAGTTCACCGGTGCCTACGGCCACCCCGTCGTACAGACGCCGCACATGGACCGGCTCGCGAAACGCGGCATGCGGTTCGACGCGGCGTATTGCAACTCGCCGCTGTGTGCGCCGTCGCGCCAGGCGTTCATGACCGGCAAGCACATCTCGCAGATCGGGGCCTTCGACAATGCGTCCGAGATGGCCTCCGGCCTGCCGACCTTTGCGCATTACCTGCGCGAGGCCGGCTACCGCACGTGCCTGTCGGGCAAGATGCACTTTGTCGGCCCCGACCAGCTCCATGGGTTCGAAGAGCGGCTGACCACCGACGTCTACCCCGCCGATCTGGCGTGGATCCCGGACTGGCGAAACCCGGACGAGCGGATCGACAAGTGGTACCACAACATGGACAGCGTCGTGGAGGCCGGCCCTGTTACCACGTCCTTTCAGGTCGAGTACGATGAAGAGGCGACGTTTCTCGCCCGCCGCTGGTTGATCGAACGGGCGATGCAGAAACAGCACCCGTTCTGCATGGTGCTCTCGCTCATTCACCCGCACGACCCATACCTGCCACGGCAAGAGTTCTGGGACCTCTACGACGAGGACGAGATCGACCTGCCGCAGATCCCCGAGCAGGACGACCCGCAAACCCAGCGCGTGCGCAAGGGGATCGGCGCGGACACCGCCGAGATCACCGAAGACATGATCCGGCGGTCGCGGCACGGGTATTATGCCAACGTCAGCCACGTGGACCACAACCTCGGCATCATGCTCAAGGCGCTCGAAGACACGGGCCAGCTCGAGAACACCATCGTCATCGTGACCGCCGATCACGGCGACATGCTTGGCGAGCGGGGCCTGTGGTACAAGATGACCCATTTCGAGCATTCCGTCCGCGTGCCGCTGATCGTGGCCGGACCGGGCGTGGCCGAGGGCACCTCGGACACCGTGTGCTCACTGGTGGACCTGACCCCGACGCTGCTCGATCTGGCGGGCGCCGACCCCGAGCTTGGCCTGCCACTCGACGGGGTGTCCTTGACGCCGTCGCTCAAAGGCGAAACGCAGGATGGCACCGCCATCTCCGAGTATTGCGCCGAGACGACGGGCGCGCCGATGATCATGCTGCGGCGGGGGACGTTCAAATACATGGCTTGCCCGGACGATCCGCCGATGCTCTTTGACCTGGCGAACGACCCGGACGAGCTGGTGAACCTTGCAGACGATCCCGACTATGCTGAGGAGGCCGGCGCCTTTGCCGCCGAAGTGGCGGCGCGCTGGGATCTCAAAGCGCTGAAAGCCGAGGTGATCGCCTCGCAAAGCCAGCGGCGGGCGGTCTACCGGGCGATGCAGCGTGGCGCGCCGACGCATTGGGACTGGCAGCCGCCCCGGGACGCCTCGCTCGAATACGTGCGCAACCACATGGACTACCGGGTGGCGCAGGAAAAGGGGCGCTTCCCTCCGTTCAAACCGTAGGGTGGGCAGTGCCGGACCAGAGGGGCGGGCGGTGTCCTTCGGCACTGCCCACCTTACGCGGGCCGGGCCACACCCATACCGCTTCGCAGTGTTCGCTTGCGCTGACACCCATGCCCTTCTACCCTGAGGCGACTTGCGTCAAAGGCTCTCGCGTGACCGACACCCGCACATACTTTATCGGCATCGCCGCGTCGGCGGGCGGGCTCGAAGCGGTGTCGCAGCTCGCACAGAACCTGCCGGAAGATGCGCCGGCGGTCTACGTGCTTGCCCAGCACATGTCGCCCCATCACAAGAGCCTCCTGACCTCGCTTTTGTCGCACGAGACGAGCCTGCCGGTGATCGAGCTGACGGCCTCGGACGTGATGCCGGAGCGGAACACGATCTACGTGACGCCGCCCAACACCGACGTCGTGCTCGAGGACGGGCAGTTCCGCCTGCGCCCGCCGTCCGAACATGCCGCGCCGCCCAAGCCTTCGGCCGACCGTCTCTTCAAGAGCCTCGCGCAGGAATGCGGCGAGTACTGCATGGGCGTTGTCCTGTCCGGGACCGGCAGCGACGGCAGCTACGGCGTGCAGGCGATCCGCGAGGCGGGCGGCATCACCATCGCGCAGGAGGCGTCGACGGCAAAGTACGACGGCATGCCGTCCTCGGCGGTGGCAACGGGCTGCGTCGACCTGACGCTGACGCCGGAACAGATCGGCGTGCACCTGGGCAAGATCCTGTCGTCCTCGCGCGATTTCGGCGCGCTCAAGACCTTGAACGAGCAGCCGGGCCGGATGACCGACCTGATGCACATCCTGCTGGCCCGGACCCGCGTCGATTTCCGCGACTACAAGGAGAACACCGTCAACCGGCGCATCGCGCGGCGCATGGTGGCGCTGGGGATCGACGAGTACGACGACTACGTTGCGTTCTGCCGGGTCTCCACGGACGAGGTCGACGCGCTCTTTCGCGACCTTTTGATCTCGGTAACGCGGTTCTTCCGCGATCCCGACCAGTTCGCCGCGCTCGGCACGCAGCTCGAGGAGCTGGTCAAGGCCAAGGGCGACGCGCCGCTGCGTGTCTGGGTGGCGGGCTGCGCCACGGGGGAGGAAGCGTATTCGATCGCCATCCTGCTGGCGCAGGCGATGGGCGGGCTCGACAAGCTGGACAAGGCGCGGCTGCAGATCTTTGCCACCGACATCGACGCGCGTGCGCTCGATGTGGCGCGGGCAGGGCTCTACCCGATCTCGGCTGTGCAGGGCGTGCCGGAAAAGTACGTGCGCGATTATTTCGACATGCAGTCGGGCAAGCTCAAGGTCAAACGCGCGTTGCGCGCCGTGACGCTCTTTTCGCACCACAACATCTTTCAGGATCCGCCGTTCATGAACGTGGACGTGGTGAGCCTGCGCAACGTGCTGATCTACTTCAACCCGATGCTGCAGGAGCGCGTGCTGACGCGGCTGCACTACGCGCTGGCACCGCGCGGGCTGCTCTTTCTCGGCACGTCCGAGACGGTCGGGAACATGCAGGCGCAATACCGCCCGACCCAAGGCGCGGACAAGATCTTCGCCAAGCGCGAGGCGTTCCGCGAAAAGCTCGCCGATCGGCTGGCCCTGGCAAACGTGCGCGCCCTTCCGCGCGCGGAGGCGCCGCGGCTGCCGGGGGTGCCGGTTGCGGCTCAGGCCAATTCCAACGCTCAGAAGATGTACGACGCGCTCCTGCGCGGGGTGGCAGAAAACGGCTTTATCGCGACCCGTGGCCAGACGATCCTGAGGGTGCTCGGGGAGATCACGCCGTTCCTGCGCCTGAGCGACAAGAGCCGTCTGACGCTGTCGACCGACCTTCTGGCACCGCCCCTGCGCGACGACGTCGTCAGCCTCATCACCCTCAGTCTGCGCCACAACGCGCGGCGCAATGGCCAGTGGCACAAGACGAGGACCGACGGAAACCAAGAGGCCCGTGCCGTGGTTTACCCGCTCGGCCCGATGGACGACGGCGAAGAGCATGTGCTCGTGGCCATCGAGACGCGCGAAAGCACGAAATTGGACACCCAGGTCGACACGCTCTCGGAGGCCGAAAGGCTTGAGTACCTCAAGCATATCGAAAGCGAGATGGTCAGCACCCGCGAAGCGCTCCAACAGACCGTCGAAGAGCTGCAGACCTCGAACGAAGAGCTGCAATCGGTCAACGAAGAGCTGCAATCGACGAACGAAGAGCTGCAGGCCACGAACGAAGAGCTCGAGACCTCCAACGAGGAATTGCAATCGACGAACGAAGAGCTCATCACCGTCAACGAGGAAATGAAGGTCAGCTCCTCCGAGCTGCAAAAGATCAGCACCGAGCTCGAGGCGATCCTCGATTCCATCCCCTATCCGATCATGGTGGTGGACGAGGCCCTCATGATACGGCGCGCGTCGCGGTCGGGGAGCGGTTTCTTCGGACTGCCGGACCTCGCGCCGACACGGATGCACCTGACGCAGTGCACGCCTCAGCCGGGATTTCCGTCGTTGATCGACGCGGCCGGCGAGGTCTTTCGGACGCGGCAGCAGAAGGTCATTCCCTTCGAGACCGGCCTGCGCGCGCGACGGCTCTACTTTGCCCCGTTCCGGGACGGGCACGGCGATGTGATCGGCCTGACGATCTCGGCGCAGGAGATCGACCTGTCGAGTATCGGCAAGATGACCGACCTCATGGACCGGCTCGGCGGCATTTCGCACTGGCGCTACAACCTGATCGTGAACCGGCTGACCTGGTCGCGGGAGGTATTCCACATCCACGGCCTCGACCCGGACAAGGGCGAGCCTTCCGTGGACAAGGCCATCGACTTCTACCACCCCGATGATCGCCCGCTGGTGCGCACCTCGCTCGACCGCTGCATCGCGACCAAGTCCGAATTTGCCTTCGATGCGCGCCTCAAACGCGCCGATGGGCAGGAAATCGCCGTCCGTTCGGTCGGCACCGCGGTACTCGGGGACGGCGGCCAAGTCGTTGCTTTGGTTGGCGCTTTCAAACGGCTCGATCAATAACTGCCCGTTCACGCCACGTCATCCGCAAAATATGTCATAAAACATAGCAAATTTGCCGGTCGTTAAGACTTTGTTTACTTTTGCAGACGATACCTTTGCCACCCCTGATTGGATGGCAGGGGGAGGCGAAAGCCAGGGGACGACAATGACTGAATCGATGTTTGCGATGTCGCTGCGTGTCGGCGACACGGAGGAAAGCTGCCGTGTGATCTCGGCAGACGTGCGCAGCGGCGACTTCCACCACCGGATGAGCTTTATGCGCGGGGACCGGCTTGACCAGGCGCTGTGTCCCGACCTTGCCCGCACGGTGCGCGAGGTGCTGGGCGATCTGGCGAGCGGCCAGGCCGTCTTTTCCGCACCTGACCGCGTGATCGAGCTGCCGGGGCTGGTGCTTGCCCGGATGCGGGTGCTGAGCCACGTGCTCGCCGACGGGACGCGCAAGGTCACCATGCGGTTCATGTACTTCATCGGCTCGATCGCCGCAGCGTTCCGGCGCCAGGATTACGTGGCAAACCCGGTGGCCGCGCAGAGCAACGCCGTCGCGCTCGCCGCGCTCGAGGACATCTGCCTTCCGGCCTGCGACCTGGCGATGCTGCCCGACGTCTCTGAATTGCCCGAAGGCAGCCGCGCCGCGCTCGAGGAACGCCTGCGCCTGATGGCGCTCCGCCGGGACGAGCTTTACTTCCACGTCGAGCTGCTCAAACGCTTCCTGTGTCAGGACCCGGCGCCCTTGGCCGCCCCCGCGCACAGCCCCGCACTCCCGCACTTCGGCATGCAGCAGGCTGCCTCGGCCTGACCTCTCCGCCACACACGAACCCTGCACCGCGCCGCGCCTTTGCGCGCCGGCCGGGCCGGGCGGATGTGCCCGGACAGGCGCGATTTTCCGCAATTGTACGGCCCGCACATTTCTCGCAAAATCCCGATTGACGCGCCCCGCCGCTTGGCCTAATCACGCCTCACGCGCGGTTGTAGCTCAGTTGGTTAGAGTACCGGCCTGTCACGCCGGGGGTCGCGGGTTCGAGCCCCGTCAACCGCGCCACTTCCCCCCGCCACACCTTTTGGGTATGTTGATCCAGCGTTTCGGCTGGTCAGTAGCTGTACCCGAACCGCGCCTCCACATCGAGGTCGAGGTTGCGTTTCATGAACGCCAGGTTTTCCGCGCTCAGCGCCTTTGGTGTCTCGGGACGCGCCTTGACCGAACTCTTCCACAGGTTGCCCATGCGCCGCGTCACACCCTGATAGGTGTCGGTGGACCGCGCCAGTCCGTACGCTTGGCACAGCGCCTCCACGAACCGCTCCGGGTCATCGCGGAAGAACTCGAACTGCACGAACACCAGCGAGCACCCCCGGTGCCGCATCCCGAGCAGCGCCTCCAGCTTGAGACTGCGCAGCCGAAAGAGGTTCTCGAACGCGCGCCCGCTCAGCGGGTGGCGGTCGTGCTGCAGCATCCGCCCCTCCACGCCCAGCCCCTCGGGCGCCTCCGCAAAGTCCGACGCACGGTCGACGATGCTGTGCCATTCCGCCCGGATAAACGCGTCAAAATCGAGCTTTTGCATCGCCGGCGCTGCGTGCCAGGGCCGTTTATGCATCGACAGCGCCCAGTCCGCTGCATTCCGCGCCACGCAAATCACCAGGCATTCGGTTGGCACCGCGACCATATGCGGAAACCCGTGCTTCCACCCCAGCGCGTCCGTGCGCTCGATGGCGATGTTTTTCTCGATGGTCTTGCGCACCACGTTGGTGCCCGACGCGCGCTCTCCAAACACTTGAAAATGGGTGATCGGCGTCTTTGCGACGCGATGAAGATGCAGGGGAGACGTTACCAGGTCCATGATCGCACGCTCTTTTTTCGCCATTGATGATTCACAAAAGCCTCCCTGTCCACTAGGCTGCCCTCGCAAAGCGTCCGGTAGAGGCGCGAAACACACGTTGAAAGCGCCCGGTAGAGGCGTGCGCACATGTAAGGGGTTCCGATGCAGTCCACCGCCGCCGCGGTCACGATGGTGCGTGACGACGCGTTTTTTCTCAAAGCCTGGCTGCGCTATTACGGCACGCGGCTCGGGCGCGAGAATTGCTACATCATCAACCACGGGCGCGGGGGGGAAGTCTCGGACCTCGCCTCGGGCTGCAACGTCATCGGCATCCCGGGCGATCCGCACAAGAATTTCGATATGAAGCGCTGGCGGCTCCTCAACGGGCTCGTCGCCGGTCTGCGCAGCTACTACGACCATGTGATCGTCGGGGACGTGGACGAGCTGGTAGTGGTCGATCCGGTCCATGGCCTTGATCTGCTGGACTACCTTGCGCAAAGCCCGATCCGCCGCGTGCTGACGCCTGTCGGGCTGGAGGTCATCCACCGCATCGACGTCGAGCCCGAGGCGATCACCGATACCATCCTCGGCCCCCGCCGCCACGTGCGCCTCGCGCCGCACTACTCGAAACCCTGCGTGGTCTCGCTTGGCACCAAGATCGCAAGGGGCGGGCATTTCACCCAAGCCTCCAAGCTCTTTGCGCCGGAGGAGCTTTACCTCTTTCACCTCAAGTTCTGCGATTTCCCGAACTACGTGGAGACCATGAACCAGCGCAACGCGGTGACGCAGTCCATTGGCGGTACGGTCAAGGACATCTCCATCGGCCGCCATTGGTTTGCCGAAGCGCGCGGAGAGGACCGGGCCGTGTTCGACGCGTTCGCCGATTTGCAGATGCAGGACGGCTTTGACCTTGGCTGGCTGCGCAAAGGGATGCACGCTTCGTGGAAGGCGCGTGGGGATACGGGCTTCTACCAGTTCGACCGCAAGGACCACGACCTCCAGTACGTGCTGCCAGACCGCTTTATTGGGCTTTTCTAAGTACCCGTGCGGAATCAAGGCCAAAGGCCGCCGCACATCTCCGGGCCCTCCCACGGCCCGGCGATACGTAGACAGCAGCGCATCGCTCGACCGCCGCAAGGACTTGGCCACCATAAAGGTGCTTGAAACACTCGTCGGATCGCCGAACCAGGGCCCGTCGACGTGCGGCTATCACCCGGCGGCGAGAAACGCTTTCAACTTCGCCACCGTTTCCTCCGGTGCAATGTCCGGGAAGAAATGTCCGCCCGGCACCGTCTCCGACACCATATCCACGCACTTCGGCGCCCAGGTCGCAGGCACGTCATAGTGCCGCGCCATGACCCCGTCCGCCCCGTAGAGGATCAGGGCAGGGCATTGAACCTTCGCATCAAGGTCGTCCGCGTCATCGTTGAAATCGATAGATAAAGCGGCGCGGTAGTCGTTGAGCATGCCGCGTATCCGATCTGGCTGACGCCACGCTGCGCGATACGCGTCGAGGGCGGCTGCGTCGAACTCCGCCAGACCCGCGCCGCCCCAGCCGGCGAGGCAGCCTTCGAAGAAGGCATCGGGGTCCGCGGCGATCATCTGGTCGGGCATGGGTTCGGGTTGAGCCAGGAAAAACCAGTGATAATAGTCTCTTGCGACCTCTTGTTTGAGCTCTGCAAGAAGCGTGTGGGTCGGCACGATGTCGAGGAGCGCCACGCGGGACACGCGGTTCGGCGCGTCGAGACACATCCGGTGCGCCACCCGCGCGCCCCGGTCGTGACCGATCAGCGCGAAGTCCTCGACCCCGAAACCGTCCAACGCCGTCAGGATCGCTGAGGCCATCGCGCGGAAGCTGCTGCCCTGGAGGGGCGGTGTGTCGCTGGCGCCATAGCCGGGCAGGTCAAAGCAGAAAACGCGATGTGTTTCAGCAAGCTGCGGGGCGATCTTCATCCACATCGCATGCGTCTGGGGAAAGCCATGCAGCAGAACGAGCGGTGGGCCGTCGCCACCTGTGGCGTAGAAGAGCCCGTTCGTCTTACTTGTCTCGAAGCCCGCTATCACGTGAGCGCCGCGAGGATGCGCGCCCAGCTGCGGATGCCTTTGTGAAAGCTCTCGAGGTCGTATTTCTCGTTGGGCGAGTGCAATTGGTCGTCGTCCCGGCCAAAGCCGATGAGCATGGCGTCGGTGCCGATGATCGACTTGAAATAGCCTGCGATCGGGATCGACCCGCCGGAGCCCACATAGGCCGCGGGGTTCGGCCATTCGTCGCTGAGCGCTTGCCGCGCGGCGTCGAACATCGGGCTCTCGGTCGACATGACCGAGGCAGGGCCGGCGCCGAGATCTTCGGAAAAACTCACCTCGCAATCGGTGGGGATCATGTCCGCGACCATCTTGCGGAAGCTGGCGCGGATGGCCTCGGGGTCCTGTGTGCCGACGAGGCGGAAGCTGACTTTAGCGTGGGCTTTGGACGGCAGCACGGTCTTGAACCCCGCGCCGGTGTAGCCCGACCACATGCCGTTGATTTCGGCCGTGGGGCGGGACCAGATCATCTCGAGGCCGGTACGGCCTTGCTCGCCCGCAGGCTCGGACAGGCCGACTTCGCCGAGGAACGCCTTTTCGTCGAAACCCAGCCCCTCCCACTGTGCGCGGACCGAGTTCGAGAGCTCCGGCACGCCGTCATAAAAACCCGGCACTGTCACGGTCCCGGTCTCGTCATGCAGGGACGAAAGCACTTTGGTCAGCACGCGCGCGGGGTTCATGGCGATCCCGCCAAACATGCCCGAGTGCAGGTCCTTGGACGGGCCGGTGATCGTGATCTCCTCCTGCAGCATCCCGCGCAGCATGGTCACGATGGCCGGCGTGTCGTGGCCGTAAAGGCCTGTGTCGCAGATCAGCGCCATGTCGGAGGTCAGTTCCTCGCGGTTTTCCTGCATGAAGGGCACCAGCGAGGGGGAGCCGGATTCTTCCTCCCCCTCGAAAAAGAAGGTGAGCTTGCAGGGCAGGGCGCCGTGCACCTCTTTCCACGCCCGGCACGCCTCGACAAAGGTCATCAGCTGCCCCTTGTCATCGGACGTGCCGCGTCCGCGGATGACCTTGCCTTTGGGCGTGTCCTGCAGCTCTGGCTCGAACGGGGGGGTGTCCCAAAGCTCAAGCGGATCAACCGGTTGCACGTCGTAATGGCCGTAAAACAGCAGGTGCGGTCCGTCCCCGTCGATATGGCCGACCACCATCGGGTGGCCCGGAGTCTCCCTCTTTTCAGCGGCGACGCCGAGCGAGGCGAGGTCTTCTACCAACCAGTCGGCAGCCTCTTGGCAATGCGCGGCATAGGCCGGATCGGTCGAGATCGAGGGGATCCGCAAAAGCTCCATCAGCCGCGCCACCGAGGCGTCGAGGTCGGCGTCGATACGGGCGAGGACGGGGTCAAGGGTCATGGAGAGCTCCGAATGGTTTGCACCCAGAGTAGCAGCCCCCATAGCAGCGTCAATTTGCCCGGCTGCACCCGGCGCTGAGACGTTTAGGTCAGTTCTAAATCAAAGACGGAGACGCCCCTTGGACTACGCCGCCCAGCTCGACACCGCCCTTGACCGCCTGCATGCCGAAGGCCGCTACCGGACGTTCATCGACATCGAGCGCAGCAAGGGCGCCTATCCCCATGCGGTCTGGAAACGCGCCGACGGCAGCACGCGCGATGTGACGGTGTGGTGCGGGAACGACTACCTCGGGATGGGGCAGCACCCGACTGTGCTGGCCGCGATGCATGAGGCGCTTGATGCCACGGGCGCTGGCTCGGGCGGCACACGCAACATTTCCGGCACGACGGTCTACCACAAGGCGCTCGAGGCGGAGATCGCCGATCTGCACGGGACAGAGGCGGCGCTGCTCTTTACCTCGGCCTATATCGCCAATGATGCGACGCTCTCGACGCTGCCAAAGCTCTTTCCGGGGCTGATCATCTATTCGGACGCGCTCAACCACGCCTCGATGATCGAGGGAGTGCGGCGCAACGGCGGGGCCAAGCGCATCTTTGGCCACAATGACACCGCGCATCTGAGAGAGCTCTTGGAGGCGGATGACCCTGCAGCGCCCAAGCTGATTGCGTTCGAGTCGGTCTACTCGATGGACGGTGACTTTGGCGCGATTGCCGAGATTTGCGATCTGGCCGAGGAGTTCGGCGCGCTCACCTACATCGACGAGGTGCACGCGGTCGGCATGTACGGCCCGGGCGGGGCAGGGGTGGCGGCCGCGCGCGGACTGGCGCAGCGCATCGACATCATCAACGGCACGCTTGCCAAGGCCTATGGCGTGATGGGCGGATACATCGCGGCCTCTGCGCGGATGGTGGATGCGGTGCGCTCCTACGCGCCGGGGTTCATCTTTACCACGTCGCTGCCTCCGGCAGTGGCGGCAGGGGCGGCGGCCTCGGTCCGGCATCTCAAGAGCGACGACCTATTGCGTGCGCGCCATCTTGCGCAGGCCAAGAGCCTGAAGGCGCGGCTCAAGGGGCTGGGTCTGCCGATCCTCGATCATGGCTCGCACATCGTGCCGCTGATCGTGGGCGATCCGGTGCACGCCAAGACGCTGTCGGATCGCCTGCTCGAAGAGCACGGCATCTATGTCCAGCCGATCAATTTCCCGACCGTGCCGCGCGGGACCGAGCGTTTGCGGTTCACTCCGAGCCCCGTGCACGGTCCGGCGGAAACGGACGCATTGGTGCAAGCGCTTGATGCGCTCTGGTCGGGATGTGCGCTGAATCGTGCCGAAATCAGGGCGTAACTCAGGTTAAAGCCTGTTCATAAGTCCATGCTGTGCTAAGCAGATCCAAGGATTTGGGGATCGAATCGCGCGGGACAGCGCGACGTAATGTGGACAGGCCGGGACATGATCGGACGCAAACCGCGCCAGAGTGCCGAGACAGAGGCGCCAAAGCCAAAGGGCTTTGACGACTTTGAGACGCGCCTCGGCGACCTGATGCGCGGCGAGCGTGCGACGCTTGGCAAGTCGCTCCTCGATGTTCAGCGTGAGCTTCGCATCAAGGCCGCCTACATCTCCGCCATCGAAAATTGCGACCCGTCGGTGTTCGAAACGCCCGGTTTCATCGCGGGCTACGTGCGGTCTTACGCGCGATATCTCGGCATGGACAGCGACCTGGTGTTCCAGGCGTTCTGCGAGGAAAGCGGGTTCGCGACGGCGCACGGCATGTCGTCGGAGGCGTCCTCGCTCAAGCGCAGCGAAGCGGTGACGGCGGCGGCAAGCGCCTCCGCGGTCAAGTCGGACCCTCTCGTCGATGCGCGCACGGCCTTTGTTCCGGTGGGTGACAGCGTGCTGTCGCGGATCGAACCGGCTGCCGTCGGCTCGGTACTGGTCCTGGCGTTGGTGCTGGGCGGGATCGGCTACGGCGGGTGGAGCGTTTTGCAGGAAGTCCAGCGCGTGCAGCTTGCCCCGGTCGAACAGACGCCGATCGCGCTTTCCGACCTCGACCCGCTCGCAGGAGCCGCGCGCACCACCGAGGTGGCGCAAGTTGCGCAGACGCTCGAGGCGCCGACGCAGACGCTCGACCGGCTGTACCGCCCGCAGGCGCTTGATGTTCCCGTGCTGGTGGCGCGCGACGGTCCGATCTCGACGCTCGACCCCCGCCGCAACGGGGCATTCACCGGGACACAAGTCGCAGACGCCGCGCCGGAAATCACCACAGCCCCCGCCGACGCGGTGCCGCTGTCGCGCCACGCGGGCGTGACGATCCTCGCCGCGCGCCCCTCGTGGCTGCAGGTCGAAGGGCCGGACGGCGCGGTGGTGCACGAGGCGACGATGAATGCGGGCGACAGTTACACCGTTGCGCCCGAGGGCGGCAGCCTTGTCGTGGGCCGGGCGGGCGATGTCTACGTGATGGTCGACGGCACGGTTTACGGCCCGATGGGCGCGCCGGGCACGTCGCGCGGCAACATCGACCTCTCCGCAGAGTCGCTCAAGACCGAGTTTGCACTGGCTGAGCTTGGCACCGATGAAGACCTCGGCACGCTGCTCGCCGATCTCGACCCGGGCCTTGTCCCGGTCGCTCCCGACGCGCCGGTGCTGCAAGTCGCGGATGTGACCTCGCCGGCTCTGCCGTCTGTGCCGTCCCGTCCGCAAGTCTTTGAAAACGGCCAGCCCGCCGTGACGGTCGTTGCAACGCAAACAACCTGGGTGCTGATCAAGGACGCCGCAGGTGCGCGCCTCTTCGAAGCGGTGCTGAACGCGGGCGATACCTACACCGTGCCACAGACCGAGAACCCTCCCATCATCCGTACCGGCAACGCGGGCGGCGTCTATTTCAACGTCGCAGGCCAGACCTACGGACCTTACGGCGGACGGGGCGAGATAGCCGACAACCAGCAGCTCACCGCGAGCGCCGTGATGACCGACTTTGGCGTGGCCGACATGTCGACCCAGTCCGAAGACGTGCGCCGCGTCGTGGCAGAGCTTGGCGCGCTCCCGGTGCAGGACAACTGATCGCGCCACCTTGCGGTCGGGCTTTGGTGAACCCATTTTCTTGGCGCGCCAGCCGTGAGGCAATTGCGCCCAGCCTCCACTGAGACCCGCCAGACGTCTTGCAACCTGTCCACCAAGGTTTACACTTGCGCCCAGATCGCAGCTGAGAAGTGACCACCCTCATGTCCGTCAATCACGTCCGCCCCTGGCGCAACATCTACCGCCGGACCTCGCGGCAGATCATGGTCGGCAACGTCCCCGTCGGGGGCGACGCGCCGATCAGCGTGCAGACCATGACCAACACGGTCACGACCGACATCCCCGGCACCATCGGGCAAGTGCAGGCGGCCGCTGAGGCGGGCGCCGATATCGTGCGCGTGTCGGTCCCGGACGAAGCGTCCTCCCGGGCGATGAAGGAGATCGTGCGCGAAAGCCCGGTGCCGCTCGTGGCGGACATCCACTTTCACTACAAGCGCGGGATCGAGGCGGCGGAGGCGGGCGCGGCCTGCCTCAGGATCAACCCCGGCAACATCGGTGACGAAAAGCGCGTCAAGGAAGTTATCAAGGCGGCGCGCGACAACAATTGCTCGATCCGCATCGGCGTGAACGCGGGCAGTCTCGAAAAGCACCTTTTGGAGAAGTACGGCGAGCCCTGTCCAGACGCGATGGTCGAGAGCGGTCTCGACCATATCAAGATCCTGCAGGACAACGATTTTCACGAGTTCAAGATCAGCTGCAAAGCCTCCGACGTCTTCATGGCCGCGGCCGCCTATCAGGCGCTGGCAGAGGCCACGGACGCGCCGATCCACCTCGGCATCACCGAGGCAGGCGGGCTCACCTCAGGTACGATCAAAAGCGCCATCGGCCTCGGCAACCTTTTGTGGATGGGGATCGGCGACACGATCCGCGTCTCCCTCTCGGCGGACCCGGTCGAAGAGGTCAAGGTCGGCTATGAGATCCTCAAATCCCTCGGCCTGCGCCACCGGGGCGTGAACATCATCTCCTGCCCTTCCTGCGCGCGGCAGGGGTTTGACGTGATCAAGACCGTCGAGACGCTCGAAAAGCGGCTCGAGCATATCAAGACGCCCATGTCGCTCAGCATCATCGGCTGCGTGGTCAATGGACCGGGAGAGGCGCTGATGACCGACGTCGGCTTTACCGGTGGCGGTGCGGGCAGCGGCATGGTCTATCTGGCGGGCAAGGCCTCGCACAAGATGTCGAACGATCAGATGATCGACCACATCGTCGAAGAGGTCGAAAAGAAAGCCGCCGAACTCGACGCCATCGCCGCGGAGTGACCCCACATAAAATGAGCCCTCATTTTATGTGGGCCCAGCTTTACCCGCGCTCGGCGGCGACAATCTCGCGCATGGCATCGAGCGGCACGTAGCCGCGTACCATCTCGTCCCCGAATACAAAGGACGGCGTGCCGTTGATTTGCAGCGCCCGCGCCAGCTCGCGGGTCTGGGCGATCTCGTCCGAGACGCTGTCCGCCTCCATCCGCGCCAGCACCTCGCCAGCGTCGAGGCCCAGCCCCTCCGCCAGACGCGTCAGCACGGCGTCGCTCGGATCGGCGTTGAGCGCGATCAGCGCATCATGCGCCGCCTTGTAGGCGTCCCCGCCCGCCAGCTGCTTGACTGCAATGGCAAAGCGCGACGAGGTCATCGACGCCTCCCCGAGGATCGGCAGTTCCTTGACGATCAGGCGGATGTTGCCGTCCGCGGCGAGCAAGGCGTCGACCTCCGGGTGCGCCCGGCGGCAATAGCCACACCTGTAGTCGATGAACTCGACGACAGTGATGTCGCCCTCCGGGTTGCCGCCAACCCAGGAGAAGCCGTCATTGTGGAGCGCGTCCATGTGCTGCGCGGCCAGCGCGACGTCCGCGGCGGCCTGCTCGGCCTGCTGGCGCGCCTCGAGCGCGGCGACGGCTTCCATGATGACTTCAGGGTTTTCCAAAAGGTAGGCGCGCACGGCAGAGCCGAAGGCGGCGCGCTCCTCGGCGCTCATCGCCTCGAGGTCGATGGCAGAGGCGGGGGCGGAAAGCGTGAGGCTCAGCGCAGAGGCGGCGAGCAAGGAGGGAAGAGTGCGCATCAGATCATCCTTTGGTTATCGACGGGCGCGGCGTGCGACGCTTAGCACGTCCTCGGCCCGGCGGGCAGGTCCAGACCCCTGCGGCAAAAGGCCAAGGGCGCGTTTGGCGTGCAGTTCTGCATCCTTGAGCCGGCCTTGCAAGGCATAGCGTTCCGCCGTCACCAGCGAGGCCATCCCGTTGCGCCCCAGCCGCGCATAGGCGACCGACAGATCGCGCAGGATGCGCGCGTCGCGGTAATCGGCGGAGCGGGCGCGCTCGAGGATCGGAAGCGCGGCCTGGTACTGCTTGGCCGCCAGCAGCGCGCGGCCATATCCGCCGAGGATCAGCGGCTCGGATGGGGCGAGGTTCACGGCGCGCTTGTAGGTGGTAACGGCATCCCCGGTCCTGCGGCTCTCAAGCTCGATCTGGCCTTTGAGCTCCCACAGGAAGGGATCGTTCGGGCGCAGCCGGATCGCACCGTCGATGGCTGCAACCGCACGTCTCACGTCTGACTTGCGGTGATGGGCGGCGGCCTCCCGCATGAGCTTGATGTCCTGGGTCGGGCTCTCCTTTGAGCGGCGAAAGGTCCAGCCCGGTGCGCGGGTAAAGGCCGTGAGCTTGCCCTTGGCCCGCTGGAACCAGTACTCCGCGCCCGGATCGATGCGTCCGCGGCCTTTATAAGCCTCGGCTTGCGCCTTGAGCGCGCGCAAACGGTCGCGCGAAAGCGGGTGCGTGCGCGCGTAGGGGTCCTGGCGGCCCGGTTTGAGCAGCTCCTGACCGGCAAAGATGCCCATGACTTCGGTGGCGCCCACCACGGGAATGCCCGCCCGCGCGAGGATGCGCACCGAGGTCTGGTCGGCGCTCGCCTCCTCCGCACGGGTATGGCTGAAGAACACGCGCTGCGCCGAGCCGGCTGAGCCTGCCGCCAGCCCGGCGCCAAGGTCCGGGCGTCCGCTGACGGCGGCGGCCGCGGCAAGGATGGCGCCCAGCCCCGCCACCGTCCGCGCCGTGCGCAGGTTGCCCGCGCGCCGCGTCAGGTGGCCGTTGGTGATATGCGCCGCCTCGTGCGCGATCACCGCCTGCAGCGCCGGGGCGCTTTGCAGCCGCATGATCAGCCCCTTGTTGAGGAAGATGTGCTGCGTGTCCGCGACAAAGGCGTTGAGCGATCCGTCGTCGATCACCAGGATCTTGACCGAGTTCGGGCTGAGCCCCGCGGCGCGCAGCACCGGCGTTGCCACCTGTTTCAGGGCGTATTCGATGTCCGCATCGCGGATCAGCCCGCGCGCCTGCGCCTGAACGGCGGTCAGAAGGATCATGCAAACGGTCAGCACGGCACGGAGGCGAAGCATTGACGGCACTCTCTGGATTTGTGACGAGGTTGGCGCGACTTTAGGAGGCGGATCATGCGGAACTCAAGGCGCGGCGACGTCGATCCCTTCATCGTGATGGACGTGCTGGCAAAAGCCCGCGCAGCCGAGGCCGAAGGACGCCACATCGTGCACATGGAGGTCGGCCAGCCGGGCACCGGCGCACCGGCCACGGCGCGGGCGGCGCTGTCGCGCGCGCTCGAGGAAGGGCCGCTGGGCTATACGCAGGCGACCGGACTGCCGGAGCTGCGGGCGGCGATCGCGCAACTTTATGAAAAGTGGTACGGAATTCAGCTCGACCCGGGCCGGGTGGTCGTGACCGCAGGCGCTTCCGGCGCGTTTGTGCTGGCCTTTTCCGCGCTCTTTGACACGGGCGCGCGGGTGGGGATCGGGCGGCCGGGCTACCCGTCCTATCGGCAGATCCTGCGCGCGCTAGGGCTCGAAGCTGTGGACATTGAAACGCTGGCGAAAAACCGCCTGCAACCGGTGCCGGAGGATGTCGCGGCCCACGGCCTTGACGGTCTGCTTGTGGCCTCCCCCGCAAACCCGTCGGGCACGATGCTGGACGCGGTCGCGCTCGGCGCGTTGATCGACGTCTGCAAGGACACTGGCGCGGCCTTCATCAGCGACGAGATTTACCACGGCCTCAGCTACGGCGAACGCGCGGTCTCGGCGCTGGAGCTCTCGGACGAGGTCTACGTCATCAACTCCTTTTCCAAGTACTTCAGCATGACCGGCTGGCGCGTCGGCTGGATGGTGGTGCCGGAGGCGCATGTGCGCCGGGTCGAGAACCTGGCCGCGAACCTCTTCATCTGTGCGCCGCATGCCGCGCAGGTGGCCGCCCTTGGCGCACTCGAGGCACATGAGGAATGCCTTGCAAACCTCTCTGTCTACGCGGAAAACCGGCGATTGATGCTCGAAGGATTGCCCAAGGCCGGCTTCGACCGGATCGCGCCGCCGGATGGGGCGTTCTACATCTATGCAGACGTGTCGGAGCATACCTGCAACAGCCTGGCGTTCTGCGACGAGCTTTTGGATCAAGCGGGCGTGGCGGTGGCGCCGGGGCTCGATTTCGACCCGGAGCGCGGCCACCAGACGGTGCGGTTCTCCTACGCGGGCAGCACCGCTGACATCACCGAAGGGCTGGAGCGGCTGGCGGCCTACATGACGCGGCGGAGCGTCTGACAGCCCTTGCCAGCGCGGCGGCGCCTGGCGTTTACTCGTGCAAACGGCATCAGACCGGAGCAGTGTGCGTGACGCGTCTTTGTACGATTTTCTGGATGTGGCTTGCGGCGCTGCCGGGGTTGGCGGCTGCGCAGGACTTCTCCGCGCTCGCGCGCACGGCGCCCGGCAGCAGTCTCGAGGACACCTGGGGCGGGGCGGAGCTGACGCTCGAGCTGACGCAAGGCGTGCCCTACCGCGTGTTCACCGTCGCCGGCCCGCCGCGGCTGGTCCTCGATTTCCGCGAAGTGGACTGGAGCGGCTTTGACGCCCGGGCGCTCGACCGCGCGGACCGGGTCGCCGCGGTGCACGTGGGCCGGTTCAAGCCCGGCTGGTCGCGGATGGTGCTCGATCTGGCAGTGCCGTTGGAGGTCGAGACGGCGGGCATGGCGCTGCGCGAGGACGGCGCCACGCTCACGCTCACGCTCGGCGAGACGGATGCGGAGGCCTTTGCCGCGCGCGCGGGCGCTCCGCGGGATGCCACATGGGGGCCGGCGCCCGTGCCGCAGACGCCGCCCGCGCCGAACACCGGTGAGATCGTGGTGATGATCGACCCGGGCCATGGCGGCATCGACCCCGGCGCGGAGGCCGGCGGTGTGCGCGAGGCGGACCTGACGCTCATCCTCGCGCGCGCGCTGCGCGATGCGCTGCGCCGGACCGACGGCTTTGACGCCGTACTGACCCGGGATGCGGATGTCTTTGTTGCGCTCGAGCGGCGCGTGGCACTGGCCAAGGCGGCCGGGGCCGATCTCTTTGTCTCGTTGCATGCCGACGCGCTCAAGGAAGGCGTGGCGCGGGGTGCGACGGTCTACACCCTGGCCGCAGAGGCAAGCGATGCGGCGGCGGCGGCGCTGGCCGAGCGGCACGAACGCAGCGACCTTCTGGCCGGGCTCGATCTGGCCCACACCGACGATGTGGTCGCGCGGGTGCTCATGGACCTGGCGCGGCTCGAGACCACCCCGCGCTCGAGGGCGCTGGCGGGCCAACTTGTCACGGCGATCCGGGGCGCAGGCGCCCGTACGCACAAGCGCCCGCTCAAGGCCGCCTCGTTCTCGGTGCTGAAATCAGCCGATATCCCGTCGGTGCTGGTCGAGGTCGGGTACCTGTCGACCCCGGCGGACCTGGCGGACATGCAGGATCCTGCCTGGCGTGCGCGCATGGTGCGCGGGCTGCAATCGGGGATCGAGGCCTGGGCGCTCGAGGATGCCGCGCTGGCGCCGCTTCGGCGAAAGTAGGCCGAGCGGGAAAATTCCCCGCAGCCCGGGGCGCTTCGTGTTTTGACCCCGCGAGGGCGGGATGGTATCGCGAACGGGAACCAAGCAGAATACGAGCGGCCGCGACTTGAACGGCCAATACTTGAACGACTTGAACAAACGCAGAGCAAGGGCGGTCTGACGTGGTCCGGTTTTTCTTTTCGATCCTGGGCGGGGTGTTCAGCCTCGTCACCCTCGGCGCGATGATGGTCGGCCTGTCGATCGGTGCGGTCTTTTGGATGTATTCCAAGGACCTGCCGAGCCACGAGTCGCTCGCGAGCTACAAGCCGCCCACGATCAGCCGCATCTACTCGGTCGAGGGGGAGATCATCGACGAGTTCGCTCGCGAGCGGCGTCTTTTTGCGCCCGCCGACGAGATCCCGGACCTGGTCAAGCAGGCGTTCATCTCCGCCGAGGACAAGCGGTTCTACCAGCACGACGGCTATGACGTCGAAGGGATCGGCGCGGCGGTGCGCGACGCGGTGGTCTCGCGCGGCTCGAACGTGCGCGGCGCCTCGACGATCACCCAGCAGGTGATGAAGAACTTCCTCCTCGATGGATCGCGCCGCGCCGAGCGCAAGATCAAGGAGATCATCCTCGCCACCCGCGTCGAGGAATCGCTGACCAAAGAGCAGATTCTCGAGCTTTACATGAACGAGATCTTTCTCGGTCAGAACTCCTACGGCGTGGCGGCGGCGAGCCAGACCTACTTCAACAAACCTCTGAGCGACCTTGCGCCGCACGAGGCGGCCTTCCTCGCCTCGCTGCCGAAGGCGCCCTCGCAGTACCACCCGGTGCGCCGGAAGGAGCGGCTGCTGGCGCGGCGGAACTTCGTGCTCAAGGAGATGATGGAGAACGGCTACATCACCGAGGCCGTCTACCAGCAAGAGCGCGCCGCGCCGCTGCGGTCGGTGCAGAATGGCGATTTCGAGAGTTTCCAAAGCGGCCTGCCGCCGCGCGATTACTTCACCGATGAAATCCGCCGCCAGCTCAGCCGTGAATTCGGCGAGGGGGAGTTCTTTACCGGCGGCATGACCGTGCGCGCCACCATCGACCCCGACATGCAGCTGGAGGCGGCCAACGCCCTGCGCCGCCAGCTCGAGCAGTTCGACCGGGGTCTGCGGCGCTGGCGCGGCACCGGCAAGACGATACCCGAAGAGTCGCTGGGCTCCGAAGAGGCGTGGCGCGAGGCGCTTGGCGACGTGAACATCGCGCGAGACATCGTGCTGGAGAACACCTGGCACCCCGCCGTGGTGCTCGAGGTCTCCTCGCAGCAGCTGCGTATCGGGATCGAAGGCGTGACGGAGACGGCCGAGAAGCCCTTTGTCGTGCCGCGCCGCGACATCGAGTGGATGCGCGGCGATTTCGCCGAGAATTTCAAGCGCGGCGACGTGGTGCATGTGCGCGAGATGACCGAGGACGGCAGCGGTGCCCACATCCGCTGGACGCTGCGGCAGGTGCCCGAGGTGCAGGGCGCCTTCATGGCGATGGACGTGAACACCGGCCGGGTGATCGCGATGCAGGGCGGGTTCTCCTACCAGCACTCGGTCTTCAACCGCGCGACGCAGGCCCGGCGCCAGCCTGGTTCGGCCTACAAACCCTTCGTCTATGCCGCTGCTTTGGATTCTGGCTACACGCCCGCCACGATCGTCGTGGACGCCCCGATCGAGATCGACACGCCGCAGGGGCTCTGGCGTCCCAAGAACGCGTCCAACCGCTTTTATGGCCCCACGCCCTTGCGCACCGGGATCGAGCAGTCGCGCAACCTGATGACCATCCGCCTCGCGCAGGAGGTGTCGATGCAGACGGTCGGCGTCTACGCCGAGCGCTTTGGCGTCTATGACCGGGCGGTGCCGGTGCTGGCGAATGCGCTCGGCTCCCAGGAGACGACGCTCTACCGCATGGTCGCGGCTTACGCGATGTTCGCAAACGGCGGCGAACGGGTCGAGCCGACGCTCGTGGACCGCATCCAGGACCGCTTCGGGAAGACCGTCTACCGTCACGACCCACGCACGTGCATCGATTGCGACAGCGCGGCGATCATCGACGGGCGCGGCCCGCGCATCGTCTCGCAGCGCGAGCGGGTCATGGACCCGGTCACCGCCTACCAGCTGACCGCAATGATGGAGGGCGTGATCGACCGCGGCACCGCCAAGAAGACGATCAACCTTCCCGTGCCCGTGGCCGGCAAGACCGGCACCACCAACGACGAGAAGGACGCCTGGTTCGTCGGCTTTTCCTCGAACATCGTGGCGGGCTGCTACATCGGTTACGACAACCCGCGCCCCATGGGACGCGGGGCGGGTGGCGGCGCGCAATGCGGGCCGGTCTTCCAGCGCTTCATGTCCAAGGCGATCCAGGCTTATGGCGGCGGTGAGTTCGACGTGCCGGAGGGCTGCGAGTTCATCAACATCGACCGTTTCACCGGCGCACGTCTGGGCGAGGGCGCCCGGGGCAACAACGTCGTCGCCGAGTGCTTCCGCGAGGGCGAGACGCCGATCTTCGGCATCACCTTCGACGGCGGCTTTGCCATGGGCACGAACTTCGAGACCTTCTCGGACGGCCAGCCCGCCGCGCGTACGGTCACCACCTCGAGCGGCGGCACCGCGCGGGTCGGGCCAAAGGCGACCTTCGGCACATTGAGCTCGGGCGGTCTGTTCTAAGGCCGCTCGCTAGCTACGCCCGGGGGGCCTTGCAGCGCCCCCCTCTTGCCCCGTACACGGGGAACCTGACGTTTTCTTTGGAGAGCCCTGCCATGCGCGCTGAAATCCAGTCGGTCGTCGAGGACATCCAGAAGTCGCTGGAGCTCTTGGGCCAGCGCATGGACCGCGCCACCGCCGATCATCGGCTGGAGGAGTTCAACGCCCGCGCCGAGGACCCGGACCTCTGGAACGATCCGGCGCATGCGCAGAAAGTCATGCGCGAGCGGCAGACGCTGGTGGACCAGATGGCCACCCATGACGGCATCCGGCAGGACCTGGCGGACAACATCGAGCTGATCGAGCTCGGTGAGATGGAGGACGATGCCGAGGTCGTGGCGGACGCCGAGGGTGCGCTTAAGGCGCTCAAGGAGACGGCGGCCAAGAAGGAGCTCGAGGCGCTCCTCAATGGGGAGACCGACGCCAACGACAGCTTTCTCGAGATCAAGTCGGGCGCGGGCGGGACGGAAGCCTGCGACTGGGCCTCGATGCTGGCGCGCATGTACGTCCGCTGGGCCGAGCAGCGCGGCTATTCGGTCGAGCTGCAGGAAGAGACGCCCGGCACCGAGGCCGGCATCAAGTCGGTCACATACCAAATCAAGGGCCACAACGCCTATGGCTGGCTGAAATCCGAAAGCGGCACGCACCGGCTGGTGCGCATCTCTCCGTTTGGCAAGGGCACGCGCGAGACATCGTTCGCCGCCGTGGGCGCCTATCCGGTGATCGACGACAACATCGAGATCGAGGTGAACCCCGCCGACATCCGCATCGACACCTATCGCTCGTCCGGCGCGGGCGGGCAGCACGTGAACACGACCGATTCCGCGGTGCGCATCACCCACGCGCCCACCGGGATCGTGGTGACGTCGTCTGAGAAATCCCAGCACCAGAACCGCGACATCGCGATGAAGGCGTTGAAATCGCGGCTCTACCAGCTGGAGCTCGACAAGCGCAGCGCGGTAGTTAACGAGCTGCACGAGGCCAAGGGCGATGCCGGCTGGGGCAACCAGATCCGCTCTTACGTGATGCAGCCCTACCAGATGGTGAAGGACTTGCGCACGAACTTCGAGACGGCGGATACGAAGGGCGTGCTGGACGGCGATCTCGACGGGTTCATGGCGGCCACGCTGGCGATGGATGTCGCCGGGAAGAGCCGGGCCGACGCGCGCGCCGAGGAATGAGGTTTTGCGCCGTGCTGCGCACGTCGCGGTAGGGGCGCGGGCCTGACGGCCCGCGCCCCTTTTGTTTGGCGTGTGTTGTGACACGGTATTGAGCGATGCGCTGATTGCACCTTCGGGAGCCTCCGGCGGGAGTTTATTTCGGAAGATGAAGGGGGAGCCGGAGTGACCAGTGTTTTGACGGAGTGTGCGGAGCGGTTGGGCGTCGAGGCGTCGCCGGTGGCGGTGATGGAGGCGACCTTGGCGCGTGTGGCCGAGGTCAATGGGTCGGTGAATGCCGTTGTGTCGCTGAGGGATGAGGCGGCGCTTTTGGCGGAAGCGGCGGCGGTTGAGCGCGGCGCGGGGTTGCTGGCGGGGGTGCCTGTTGCGGTGAAGGACTTGGCCAATGCCGCGGGGCTGCCGACGAGCATGGGTTCGCCGCTTTTTGCGGAGCACGTCGCGGCGCGGGACGATTTGTTTGTGGCGCGGATGCGGGCGGCGGGCGCCATTGTGATCGGCAAGACCAACACGCCGGAGTTCGGGCTGGGCTCGCATACGTTCAACCCAGTGCATGGGCGCACGTGCAATCCGTATGATCTGAGCCGGTCGGCGGGTGGCTCGTCGGGCGGGGCAGCGGCGGCGCTGGCGGCGGGGATGCTCGAGATCGCGGACGGCTCGGACATGATGGGCTCGCTGCGCAACCCGGCGGGCTGGTGCAATGTCTATGGGTTCCGCCCGAGCTTTGGCCTGGTGCCGTCCGAGCCGAAGGGCGAGACGTTCCTGCATCAGCTGGCCACGAACGGGCCGATGGCGCGGTCGCCGCAGGGGCTGGCGGCGCTGTTGGAGGTGCAGGCGGGGCCTGATCCGCGTCAGCCGCATCGGGCGGGGACGTTTCGCGCCGTGGATGTTGTGCCGCGCACGGGACGCATTGCCTGGCTGGGCGACTGGGGCGGAGCGCTGCCGATGGAGGCCGGGGTGCGTGACACCTGCGAGAGTGCTTTGCGCGAGATGGAAGGGCTCGGGTTCGTTGTCGAGCCGGTTGCGCCGCCGTTTGATGCGGAGGCGCTTTGGGACGCGTGGATCACGTTGCGCAGCTGGGCGGTCGCGGGCGGGCTGTCACTGCTTTACGATGATGAGGCGACACGTGCGCAGCTCAAGGACACCTGTGTCTGGGAGATCGCGCGGGGCAGGGCGCTGACGGCGATGGAGGTGCACCGGGCGAGTGAAGTGCGCTCGGTCTGGTTTGCCGCGGCAGCGGAGCTATTCGAGCGCTATGACGCCTATGCGCTGCCGACGGCGCAGTGCTGGCCGTTCGAGGGGACGTGGGAGTATCCGTGCGAGATCGCGGGCGTGCCGATGGACACCTATCACCGCTGGATGGAGGTCGTAATTTCGGCTTCGCTGATCGGTCTGCCGGCGGTTGCGGTGCCGGCTGGGTTTGGCGCAGCAGGGCTGCCGATGGGGCTGCAGCTGGTCGGGCCGCGGGGGTCTGACGCGGCGCTGATCGGCATGGCGGAGCGCTGGCATCGGGCTACGGATTGGCCGAATGTGCGGGCTCCGAGGCTTTAGGTCCGAATGCTCAAAGTCTGGGTTGGCTTATAGTCGACGCTTAAATCAAAGCGCTTGCCTTACGTTTACGTCAGGCCGCGCCACCCCTAAGGGACGGCGCGTGCTCAGATGTTTCGCGTGTAGCCAGCGTGTGGGTGCTGATTCACCGCTTGGCGCGGGCGGCGAAGACGTCTCGGGCGAGGGTCTGGGTGTAGTCGCAGAGCTCGGTGAGATGCGCGGCGGCGGTGGCCGCATCGCGCGCCTCGACGGCGTCGGCGACAGAGGCGTGCAGCTCGACAATGCGCGAGCGGGAGCGGGCGGTGAAGGTGATCATGTTCATCAGCGGCTGCATAGCCTCGACAGCGCCGGCGAGCTGGTAGCTGAGAACCGGGTTGGCCGCCCCGTCGACAAGCGCGCGGTGGAAGGCGACGTCCGAGGCGCAGAACCCCTCGTCCGAGAGGCCCGGTTGCGCCTGCCGGTGACACTCGGCGCGCATCGTGGCCAGGTGATCGGGCGAGCGGCGCGCGCAGGCGAGCGGCAGGCAGGCGGCCTCGAGCGCGAAGCGGGCCTCGGCGGCGGTTTCGAAATGCACTTCGTTCATCGACAAGAGCAGCGTCGAGGTCGTCACATGCTGTGCGTAGGCATCCTCGTACCGCAAGTGGTTGACGAAGGCGCCGCCGGTGGCGCCGCGCTGCGTGCGGATTAGCGACTGCGCGCCGAGCCGCTTGAGCGCCTCGCGCACCGTGGGGCGGGAGACGTTGAACTCCGTCGCCAGTTCGGCCTCCGACGGCAAGCGCTCGTCGACGATCAGTCGTCCGTCGATGATGGCGTCGCGGATCGACGTGGCGATCTGCGCCGAAAGGTCTGGTTTCGCGCTGGATTTTTTCATTTGTCAGACAATTAAAAGTCTGACATTGGCAATGCAAGACCTTGTTGGGATGGCGACTCGTTGGGGACGGCATGGCGCACTCACTGAGAACGATTTTGTGGCTCGGCTTTTTCGGCGCGATCCTGGCCGCGTGGTGGGTCATGTACGCGATGGCCATGCAGATGGGGCTCGACTGGATCGGGCGTCCGTCGCAGATGGGCATGGATATGGGTGGCATGTCCGGTGGGATGTCCGAGGGCGGCATGTCGGGCCAAGCCATGTCAGGCCAAGGTATGTCTGAAAACGGCACTGGCGGCATGGACACAGGCGGCATGGACATGGGCGGCATGTCGATGACCACTTTTGGCACGCTCTTTCCGATGTGGGCGATCATGATGGCAGCGATGATGCTGCCGACGATGGTGCCGACCTTGCGCGCCTATGAAGACCTGATGAAGAGCGCCAACGCGACGCGCGGCGGCTGGCTGGGCGTGCTGGTCGGGTATTTCGTGGTCTGGGTCGTCTTTGCCGCCGCGATTGCGCTGGTCCAGGTGGGTTTGCTGGCGACCGGGGCCATCGACATGATGGGGATCGCGACTTCAACGCTTTTTGCAGGCGGGCTGCTGATCGTCGTGGGCGCGTTCCAGTTCACGCGCATCAAAGAGGTCTGCCACGGCGTCTGTCACGCGCCCATGACCTATTTCCTGGGTCACTGGCGTGATGGCACGGCAGGCGGGCTGCGCATGGGGCTGGGCCTCGGCGCGTTCTGCGTCGGCTGTTGCTGGGGGTTCATGGCGCTTGGCTTTGTCGGCGGTGTGATGAGCCTTTTGTGGATGGGCCTCGCGACGCTCTTCATGGTGATCGAAAAGCTGCCGCAGATCGGACACTACGTGACGCGGCCGATGGGTGCGTTACTGGTGGTCGCCGGGCTCGGCGTCATCGGCTACGGATATATGGGAGGATAACATGGCTCTTGGACGCAAACCCGACGCGGACCGGCTCGAGGTCAGTCAGCGCATCGACAGCCGGGTGCAGAACCCGGCGCGCCGTCAGCAAAACCCCAGCGAGTGGGCGATCAAGGGCGAGCTGTTCCTCAACTGCTCGTGCACGGTCTTTTGCCCCTGCGTGGTGAGCCTTGGCGCGCACCCTCCGACGGAGGGCGATTGCAAGGCCTGGATGGCGATCGCGATCGACGAGGGGCATTTCGAGGGAGAGGACCTTTCGGGTCTGAACGTCGGGTTGATGGTCGAGATCCCGGGCCGCATGGCCGAAGGCGACTGGCGCGTGGCGGCTTATGTGGACGAGCGTGCGAGCGGGAAGGCGTATGACGGCATCCTGCGCATTTTCTCGGGCGCGGCGGGCGGGACGACGGGTCTGTTCACGATGCTGGTTTCGACGATCATCGGCGCCGAGCGCGCGCCGGTGGAGATCGTGCGCGAGGGCACCAAGCGCGGTCTGCACATCGGGCGCAAGATCTCGGGCGAGATCGAGATGATTACGGGCGCCGATCCGAGCGAGCCGGTTACTGTGACCAACTCCAAATATTGGATGGGTCCGAACATCATTGCGGCGCGCGGGCTGAAGTCCAGGGTACGTGACTACGGCCGGGTCTGGGATTTCGGCGGCAAGTCGGCCGAGATCTGCCCGATCGACTGGTCCGGTCCGGGCAAGTGATCGACAGGGGCTATGTTCTGACCATGGCGCGCTACAACGCCTGGCAGAACGAGGGCTTGATCGCGGCGCTGGAGACGTTGCTGGAGGCGGCACTGCGCGAGGATCGCGGCGCGTTCTTCGGCTCGCTCTTGGGGACGGCGAACCATTTGCTTTGGGGAGATCTCGTCTGGATGTCGCGGTTCGACGGGCAGCCGGCGCCGGAGGTCGGCATTCCGGGCTCGCCGGAGCTGTGCGCAGACCTGGGCGCCTGGCGCGAGGCGCGGGTGGAGACGGACGCGCGGATACTCGGCTGGGCCGAAGGGGTCACTTCGCCGGCCCTTTCGGGCCGTCTCAGCTGGCATTCGGGCGCGCTGGGGCGTGAGGTCGAGAAGCCGCTGGCGCTGTGCGTCACGCATTTCTTCAATCACCAGACGCATCACCGCGGGCAGATGCACGCGATGCTGACGGCAGCGGGCGCGCGCCCGCAGGACACCGACCTTTTCATCATGCCGGACGGGGAGCCGGAGCACTGAAGAGGCGCACAACCTTGGGTTTGGGGGCGGCGGGGAGCGCAGCCCGGATGGAGGGGACATGAACGTGCAAACACCAGTGAGTATGCCGCCGCTTTTGTCGGTGTCGCGCCGGGCGCGCAGGACGCCGTTCTCGGACGGGGTCGAAGCGGCGGGGGTCAAGGCCTACACGGTCTACAACCACATGCTGCTGCCGACGGTCTTTCGCTCGGTTGTGGAGGATTACCACCATCTCAAGAGCGCAGTGCAGCTGTGGGATGTGGCCGTGGAGCGGCAGGTCGAGGTGCGCGGACCCGATGCGGGGCGGCTTATGCAGATGCTCACGCCGCGCGATCTGAGGGGGATGCTGCCGGGGCAGTGTTTCTACCTGCCGATGGTCGACGAGACGGGCGGGATGCTGAACGACCCGGTGGGGGTGAAGCTTGCCGAGGACCGCTATTGGATTTCGATTGCGGACAGTGATCTGCTCTTTTGGGTCAAGGGGATCGCCTACGGCTTTCGCCTCGACGTACTGGTCGAAGAGCCGGATGTGTCGCCGCTCGCGGTGCAGGGTCCCAAGGCCGACGCGCTGATGGCGCGGGTCTTTGGCGACGCGGTGCAGGAGATCAAATTTTTCCGCTACGGCTGGTTCGAGTTTCAGGGACGTTATCTGGTGGTCGCACGCTCGGGCTATTCCAAGCAGGGCGGTTTCGAGATCTATGTCGAGGGCAGCGATCTGGGCATGCCGCTCTGGAACGCGTTGATGGAGGCGGGCCGCGACCTCGACATCCACGCGGGCTGTCCGAACCTGATCGAGCGGGTCGAGGGTGGGCTCTTGAGCTACGGCAACGACATGACGCGCGCGAACACGCCGCATGAATGCGGCCTGGGCAAGTTCTGCTCGGTCCAGACGGCGATTGGCTGTGTGGGGCGCGATGCGCTCCTCAGGGTGTCGCAGGAGGGGCCGATCCGGCAAATCCGGGCGATCGCGATCGACGGCGACTTGCCAGGCTGTGACCGCGTCTGGCCGCTCAAAGCGGGGGACACGGTTGTGGGGCAGGTGACCTCGGCGGCGAAATCGCCGGACTTTGACACCAACGTCGCAATTGGCATGGTGCGCATGACGCACTGGGACGCCGGCACGGCACTGACGGTCGAAACGCAAGCTGGCGCGTTCGGCGCCGAAGTGCAGCCGAAGTTCTGGATTTGAGCGGCGGGTTCGAGGGGTCAACCCCTCGAGCTCCCCGAGGTATTTGGGAAACCAGAGAAGGGAAGACCCATGTTCAAGGCTTTGATCGTCGAGAAGGATGACGACGGCAAGACGTCAGCTTCGGTGCAGGAGATTAGCGAGGACCGGCTGCCGGAGGGCGAGGTCACGGTGGCGGTCGACTATTCGACGGTGAACTACAAGGACGGGCTCTGCATCGGGCCGGGCGGCGGTCTGGTGCGCAATTACCCGCACGTGCCGGGCATCGACTTTGCCGGCACGGTCGAGGCGTCTGACGATGAGCGCTACAAGGCTGGCGACAAGGTTGTGCTGACCGGCTGGCGCGTGGGGGAGGCGCATTGGGGCGGCTATGCGCAGAAGGCGCGCGTCAAGGCGGACTGGCTGGTGCCGCTGCCGGGCGGGCTCGATGCGCGCCAGGCGATGGCGGTTGGGACTGCGGGCTTTACTGCCATGCTGGCGGTGCAAGCGCTCGAAGATCACGGGCTGGCGCCGGGGCAGGGTGAGGTGCTGGTCACGGGCGCTGCGGGCGGCGTCGGCTCGGTGGCGACGGCGATCCTGGCCGCTCTGGGCTATGAGGTGGCCGCGGTGACGGGGCGGCCGGAGACGGAAGGGTATCTCAAGGAGCTGGGCGCGGCGCGCATCGTGCCGCGCGAGGAGCTGGCGGAGACGTCGAAGCGCCCGCTCGAAGCGGAGACCTGGGCGGGCTGTGTCGATGCGGTGGGTGGCGCGATGCTGGCGCGTCTGCTGGGTCAGATGAAGTATGGCGCCTCGGTCTCGGCGGTGGGGCTGGCGGGTGGCGCGGCGCTGCCGGCAACGGTGATCCCGTTCCTTTTGCGCGGGGTCAACCTTCTGGGCATCGACTCGGTCATGCAGCCTTACGAGAACCGCGTGCGGGCCTGGGACCGGCTGGCGGAGGTCCTGCCGATGGACAAGCTCGAAGGGATGATCCAGCCGGCGGTCCTGAGCGATCTGCCGGGGCTCGGCAAGGACATCCTCAAGGGTCAGGTCAAGGGGCGGGTCGTCGTGGACGTGAACGCGTAGGGCGGGCCGATTTAAGTCCGAAAACTGCGGCAATCCTGAAAAAACCTGAGAAATTTTCAGCCCGTGCTCCTGGCGCGGGCTTTTTCTTGACATGGGAGGGCGCGCGGCAAAGGCTGAAAGGCACTCCGGCAGAGAACGTCTTGCGACACACGCGCGGCAGAACCGGGGACGCCAAAAAGGGAGCCTTTCTCATGCCAGTCAAACCACCGTTGATGGACTTGCCCATCAAGACGGCGGACTCCGGGTTTTACCGCGGGTTCAGCGTCGACGTCACCGTGGTCAGCAAAATCATCATCTCGGTCCTCGTCGTCTGGTGCATCTTTTGGCCCACGCAATCGGGGCGCGTGCTGGGCGATCTCAACTCGGTCATCCTGTCGAACTTTGCCGCCTGGTACATCTGGGTGGTCGCGCTTTTCGTGATCGTGTGTCTGGGGCTCGCGGCCTGGCCGTCCGGGGGCAAGCTGCTGCTTGGCCAGCCAGGCGACACGCCCGAGTTCACCAACTTTTCGTGGTTTTCGATGATGTTCGGCGCGGGCATCGGCGTGGGCATGCTCACCTGGGCGGTGGCCGAGCCGGTGGCGCATTTTCAGAACAACCCATCGGTGATCCAGGGGCTGACGACGGCGGGGGGTGAGGACAACATCCGCACGGCTTACGTCTGGTCGTTCCTGCACTGGGGCGCGGGCGCCTGGGCGTGCTACGCGGTGATCGGGCTCGCGCTGGCCTTCTTCAGCTACCGCCGCGGCTTGCCGTTGACCATCCGGTCGGCGCTGACGCCGCTCTTTGGCAAGGCGCTGTCGGGCACCCTCGGTCACATCGTCGACATCGTCGCCGTGGTTGCGACCATCCTCGGCGTGGCGCAGACGCTGGGCTTTGGGGTCGATCAGTTCGTGGCCGGCCTGACGCGGATCGGGATCGGCGGCCTTGTGCATCCGGCGGGAGCGGTGGATTCCAGCGGCGCCGACATCGCCGGATCGGTCAACTTTGTCGGGATCCTCGTCGCGCTCTTGTTCATCATGGGTGCCTCGACGCTCTCGGCGCTGTCGGGCGTCGGCAAGGGGATCAAGTGGCTGTCGAACATCAACATGGTGCTCTCGATCGTGCTCTTGGGGTTCTTTATCATCTTTGGCGCGACATGGTTCGGGGCGACGGCGCTGATCGTGGGCCTGTGGGACTACCTGTTGGCGCTGCCTTACCTGAGCTTTAACGTCTATTTCTCGGACGGCGTGGAAGGCTCCGAGGCGTTCCGCCTCGCGCAGTGGCAGGGCTGGTGGCCGGTCTTTTATTGGGCCTGGTGGATCGCCTTTGCGCCGTTTGTCGGCCTCTTCCTGGCACGCATCTCGCGCGGGCGCACCATCCGCGAATTCGTGCTGGGCGCGATGATCGTGCCGGGCCTGATGTGCATGGTCTGGTTCTCCTGGGCGGGCGGCACGGCGATCTGGCTGGAGCTTTACGGCGAGGCCAATGGCGTGATCTTTGATGCCGGCAACGGTGACAAGATCTTTGCCATGACCGAGTTCATGCTGGCGCCGATCGCGCAGGCGCTGGCCTGGGGGATGGCGGTGCTGATCGTGGTGCTGCTGATGACGTTCCTCGTGACGTCGGCGGACTCGGCCGTGCTGATCGTGAACACGATCAACGCCGCCGGAGACGAAGGGCCGAAGGCGCGCCCGCACATCCTCTTTTGGGGGGCGGCGCTGGCGCTGGTCGTGGGCGGCCTGCTGCTTTCGGGGGGCACCTCGGCGATCCAGACGGCCATGGTGATCGGCGCGCTGCCGTTCAGCATCGTGATGGTGCTGATGTGTTTCGCGCTGATCAAGGCGATCTGGAACGACGGGCGCCGCGAGGCAGCGGGCGTTCCGACGACGATCGGTGAGCTCGCGACCCCGGCGGAATAGACCGCGCCATCTCGAAAGGTCCGGGCCCGGCGTGGGTCCGGGCCTTTTTTGTGTGCGCCCGCGATTGACGCCCGGCACCCGACACCGCACAAACGCGCCATGACATCTGGCACATCCCTCGATCTCGATTTCGTGCGGGCGCAGTTCCCGGCCTTTGACGTGGACGCGCTCAAGGGGCAGGCGTTCTTTGAGAACGCGGGCGGCAGCTACACCGCGCGCGCCGTCGTGGAGCGCCTGATGCGCTTCTACACCGAGCGCAAGGTGCAGCCCTACGCGCCCTACGACGCCTCCCGCCTCGGCGGGGAGGAGATGGACGAGGCGCGCACGCGGCTTGCCGCGCTGATGGGGATGGCGGAGAACGAGGTGAGCTTTGGCCCCTCGACCACGCAGAACGTCTACGTGCTGGCGCAGGCGTTTGCGGCCTGGATGCAGCCCGGCGACGCGATCATCGTGACCAACCAGGACCATGAGGCCAACACCGGCGCGTGGCGGCGCCTCGCGGAGCGCGGTTTTGAAGTGCGCGAGTGGCGGATGGATCCCGAGACCGGCCATCTGGACCTCGAGGCGCTCGAAGACCTACTCGACGAGCGGGTGCGGCTGGTATGTTTTCCCCACTGCTCGAACGTCGTTGGAGAGATCAACCCGGTGGTCGAGATCACCGCGCTGGCGCATGCGGCGGGCGCCTTTGTTTGCGTCGATGGCGTCTCCTACGCGCCGCACGGCATCCCGGACGTGGGCGCGCTGGGGTGCGACATCTATATGTTCTCGGCCTACAAGACCTACGGACCGCACCAGGGCATCCTCGCCATGCGCGCGCCGCTTGCCGAGATGCTGCCGAACCAGGGCCACGGGTTCAACGGATACGACCTGACCAAGAAGTTCACGCCCGCCGGGCCCGATCACGCGCAGGTCGCGGCCTCGGCCGGAATTGTGGACTATTTCGACGCGCTTGGCGCGCATCACGGCACCGATGCAAGAGGGTGCCACGACCTGATGCGCGCGCATGAGACGGGGCTTTTGCAGCCGCTCCTCGACTGGGCGTCGGCGCGCAACGACGTGCGGCTCCTCGGCCCCGCAGACGCCGCGTCGCGTGCGCCCACCGTGGCGCTCGAGCTGCCGGACCCCGCCGGCAAGGCCGCCACTCTTGCGCAGCACGGCATCATGACCGCCGCCTCGGACTTTTACGCGGTGCGCGCGCTCAATGGTATGGGCGTCGCCCCGGACCCCGGCGTGCTGCGCCTCAGCTTCGTGCACTACACCTCGAGGGCCGAGATCGACCAACTTTTGTCGGCCCTGGACGAGGTTATTTGAAACTGATCGCCCGCCCGGTCCGTATGTCAAGGTAACGTAACTTGGGGCGGGGCATGAGCACACCAATTCTACTCTGGCTGCGGCGCGACTTGCGGCTGGGCGACCACCCGGCGCTGACCGAGGCGTGCAAGGCCGGCGGGCCGGTGATCCCGGTCTTTATCCGGGATGGGATCGTGGACGGCTATGGCGCGGCGCCGAAATGGCGTCTGGGCGAGGGGCTCGCCGCGCTGGACGCCAGCTTCCGGGACAAAGGCAGCCGCCTGATCCTGCGGTCCGGCAATGCGCTCGAGACGCTGCAAGAGCTGATCGAGGAGACCGGCGCGGGCGCGGTCTACTGGACGCGGCTCTATGACCCCGACACCCGCGAGCGCGACACCGACATCAAGTCCGCGCTCAAGGAGCAGGACATCGACGCCCAGAGCTTCCACGGGCACCTGATGTTCGAGCCCTGGACCTCGGAAACCAAGACGGGCGGGTTCTACAAGGTCTACACACCCTTCTGGAAATCCAACCGCGACCGCGATGTCGACACGCCCCTGCCCACGCCCGGGTCGATTCCCGCGCCCTCCAGCTGGCCTGCGAGCGAGACGCTGGCGGATTGGCAGCTGGGCAAGGCGATGGACCGCGGGGCGGACGTCGTCGCGCGCTATGCCAACGTGGGCGAACGCGCCGCCTCGTCCCGGCTGGGGTCGTTTATCGCCCATGGCGTCGCCGGATATGACGCGAACCGCGACCTGCCGTGGAAATCCGGCACGTCGAACCTCAGCGAGAACCTCTCGCTGGGCGAGATCAGCCCGCGCACGTGCTGGCACGCCGGGATGCAGGCGATGCAGGACGGCAAGGCAGGCGCCGAAACCTTCCTCAAGGAGCTTGTTTGGCGCGAGTTCGCCTACCACCTGATGTTCCACACGCCGCGCATCACGACCGGGAACTGGCGCGAGGAATGGGACGCCTTTCCATGGAACACCGACGAGCGCCTGGCCGAGGTCAAAGCGTGGAAGCAAGGCCGCACCGGCATCCGCTTTGTCGACGCCGGCATGCGCGAGATGTACACGACCGGCCGCATGCACAACCGCACGCGCATGATCGTGGCAAGTTATCTCTGCAAGCACTTGATGACGCACTGGAAAGTCGGGATGAAGTGGTTCGAGGATTGCCTGATCGACTGGGACCCGGCGTCGAACGCGATGGGCTGGCAATGGTCCGCAGGCTCTGGCCCGGACGCAACGCCCTACTTCCGCGTCTTCAACCCGGTCACGCAGCTCGACAAGTTCGACAAGGACCGCCGCTACGTCGGCACATGGCTGGCCGAGCCCTACTCGAAGAAAGCCTCCGAAGCCCTTGAATACTTTGACGCAATCCCGCGCCAATGGAACATGGCGCCGCACGACAGCTACCCCGAGCCCATCGTCACCGCCGACAAGGGACGCAAACGCGCGCTCGGCGCCTACGAAAACCGCAAATTTTGAACGATGCCGCAGGGTTACAGGTTGCACGGGACGCAACTCACAGCCTAGCGTGACGGTCAGTTGGGAGACACGACCATGGTTCTGACATCCACCGAAGGCCAGACCGGGCTGCCGCGCTACTTTGCGCGCGTCTTTGCCATGGCGCAGGAGATGAACAACGGGCGGGTGGACTTTGTCCTGCCCGACGGGCGCACGTTCCGCGCGGATGCCAGGAATCCGGGCCCGGTTGCGGTGGTGGAAATCCACAACGCCGATCTCTTTGCAAGACTTATTCGCGAAGGAGATCTGGGCTTTTGCGACGCTTACCTCGACGGGTGGTGGTCGACGCCGGACCTGCAAGCCTTCATGGACCTCGTGCACGACGACAACGAAAGCATGTACGACGCCTTTCCCGGCATGGGTCTGGTGCGCCAGTTCGAAAAGCTGCGGTTCTGGCTGCAATCCAATTCCCGCGGGCAAGCGAAAAAGAATATTTCGTATCACTACGATCTTGGGAATGAATTTTACGCGCTTTGGCTCGATGACACGATGACCTATTCGTCGGCGCTCTTCACTACAGGGCAGGAGAGCACCGAGGCCGCGCAGATCGCCAAATACGCCTCGATGGTCGACCAGATGGGCGTCAAGCCCGGCGATCACGTGCTGGAAATCGGCTGCGGTTGGGGCGGGTTCGCGGAATACGCGGCCAAGGAACGCGGGCTCAAGGTGACCGGCCTGACGATCAGCGAAGAGCAGTATAACTACGCCGTGGAGCGCATTGAAAAGGCAGGGCTTTCCGATAAAGTCGCCTTCAAGCTGCAGGACTACCGCGACGAGCGCGGTGTCTACGACGGCATCGCGTCGATCGAGATGTTCGAGGCGGTCGGGGAAAAGTACTGGCCGGCCTACTTCCAGACCGTCCGGGACCGCCTTCGGCCCGGTGCGCAAGCCACGCTGCAGATCATCACGGTCGAGGACCGCCGTTGGCATGTCTACAAACGGGGGGTGGATTTCATCCAGAAATACATCTTTCCTGGGGGGATGCTGCCGGCCCCCACCGTTCTTAAGGCAGAGGTTGAGAAAGCCGGGCTAAGTGTCGAGAAATCAATAGAATTTGGCGAAAGCTACTCACAGACCCTGCGCCGTTGGCACGAGACGTTCAACGACCGCTGGGACGAGGTGAAATCGCTCGGCTTCGACGACCGCTTCCGCCGCATGTGGAACTTTTACCTGACATCTTGCGCCTCAACCTTCCAAAGCGGCAATTGTGACGTGACCCAGATCACGATCCGCAAACCGGCGTGACTGAAACCCGGCTCCTGCCAACGCGGCTCGCGCAGCTTCTGGCGGCGCACGGTCTTGCAAACTCAGGTGAGGAGCGGGTCGCAAGCCTCTGTTTCGATGTGGTTTCCTTAGACTATGGGCTGCTTGGGTTTCATCCGACGGAGGAGAAACAGCCGGTATCTGTGATGGAGGTCACTGCGGATTGGGACCGGGTGTCACGCCTGCTGGAATGCTTTGCCGACATCGCACCACATGCCGAAGACAATGCCTTTCCCATTTTGGGCAGTGAAAGCAGTTCACTAATAGGCAACCCTAAGGTGCTTGCGATGTTCGAGGAGATGCTGCCCGAGGTCCTTTATTGGTCAAAGCGTGAGGCGCCGAGTGCAGTCCGCAAAAGGCTCAGGACGGCGCAGATGCGGGCGTGGAGCCGGGTGCTGGCGCGCCGAGACCTGCTACGCGATCTGGCCGAGGCACCGCGGGATGTGGCACTGACGAACGAAGGGTACGGCCACGGCGGTTTCTTTGCGCTCAAGACCTGTGACGTGGCCCATGCGCGGTTCGACGGGCGCGAGATGGCGCCGACGCGGCGCGAGGTCTTTACCGCTTTCGATGCGGCGCTGGTGCTGCCGTATGATCCGGTCCAGGACTGCGTGCTGCTCGTCGAACAATTCCGCATCGCGCCGCATTTGAGGGGGTCCCGAACGGCGTGGGTTCTCGAGCCGATCGCCGGTCTCGTGGACGCTGGCGAGGAGCCGGAGGAAGCGGCCCGCCGCGAGGCGGAAGAGGAGGCAGGGCTGGCGCTCAAGAGCCTCGAACTCATCGCGCGGGGCTATCCTTCGCCGGGCGCGTCAACCGAGTTTTACCATATGTTCCTGGGACTTGCGGACCTTCCTGAAAGCGCCGAAGGGCTGGGCGGGCTCGATGCGGAGGGCGAGGACATCCGGGCGCACCGGATGACTTTCGACGCCTTTCTTGAGATGGTCGATATAAATCGTCTGTCGGCCATGCCGCTCGCGATGATGGGGCATTGGCTGGCACGACATCGCCCGCGACTGAGGCAGGCGGCGGGCGCGGCTTGAAACAGGCGCGCGGCGGGCATAGACCGGGCGCGAAATTCAAGTTTGCGAGGCGTCATGCGCGTAGCCAAAAATCTGGTCGATGCGATCGGTCACACTCCGCTCATCCGGCTGACGGCCGCCTCCGAGGCCACGGGCTGTGAAATCCTCGGAAAGGCGGAGTTCCTGAACCCCGGCCAGTCGGTCAAGGATCGCGCGGCGCTGTCGATCATCCAGCACGCCATCGCGTCGGGAGAGCTGAGGCCAGGCGGAACGATCGTCGAGGGCACGGCGGGCAACACCGGCATCGGGTTGGCGCTGGTGGGTGCTTCGCTGGGCTACCGCACGGTGATCGTCATCCCCGAGACGCAAAGCCAGGAAAAGAAGGAGATGCTGCGGCTTGCAGGGGCGCAGCTGGTCGAGGTGCCGGCCAAGCCTTACCGAGACCCGAACAATTACATCAAATACTCGCAGAGGCTGGCGCAAAAGCTGGCCGAGACGGAGCCGCACGGCGCGATATGGGCGAACCAGTTCGACAATGTCGCGAACCGGCAGGCGCATATCGACACGACCGGTCCGGAGATCTGGGCGCAGACGGGCGGCAAGGTCGACGGGTTCATCTGCGCGGTCGGCTCGGGCGGGACGATGGCGGGCGTCGGGATGGCGCTGCAACCCAAGGGGGTCAAGATCGGGCTGGCCGATCCGATGGGCGCCGCGCTTTACAACTTCTACACGCAAGGCGAGCTGGCTTCGATAGGCGGCTCGATCACCGAAGGGATCGGGCAGGGGCGCATCACTGCCAACCTCGAGGGGTTCACGCCGGATATGGCGTTCCAGATCCCGGACGAGGAGGCGCTGCCGATTGTGTTCGATCTGCTTGCGCACGAGGGCCTCTGCCTCGGTGGCTCGTCCGGGATCAACGTCGCCGGCGCGATCCGCATGGCGCGCGAGATGGGGCCGGGGCATACGATTGTGACGATCCTGTGCGACTACGGCACGCGGTATCAGTCCAAACTCTTTAACCCCGAGTTCCTGCGCTCCAAGGATTTGCCGGTGCCGGAGTGGCTGGACAAGGTCGCGGCGCCGGTGCCGGAGGTCTTTGAAGACGCATGAGACAGGTGACGCAGATGTGCCGCGCGCTGTTGGTCGCGGTTCTGGCGGTCTGGGTGATGTTCGGTGCGCCTGCGGCCGCGCAGGAGGCCGGGGCCGATGTCGTCCCAAATTACGAGGAATGGAGCGGCACGGCCACGCGGGCGGAGACGGCGCTGGAGAACGGGCGCGCCTCGACCGCGGCGCTCGAGACGTTGCGCACGCAGCTTGCCCAGTTCCGCGAGCGGTTTCTGGCCGCGCAATCGATCAACGCGGCCCGGATCGAGACGCTGCGCACGCAGATCGCCGCATTGGGCCCAGTCCCGGAAGAAGGCGCAAGCGAGGACCCGGACATTGCCGGGCGCCGCGCGGACCTCAACGCGCAGCTCGAGCGGCTCTTGGCGCCGGTGCGCCGGGCCGAAGAAGCCTTTACCCGGGCGGACGGGCTGATCGGCGAGATCGACGTGACCATACGCGAGCGGCAGTCCGAAGAGCTGTTTTCGATGGGGCCGACCCCGGTGAACCCGGCCTACTGGGGGCCGGCCTTCACGGACCTCAGCATGTCGCTGAGCACCATCGGGCGGGATGCGCAAAAGGCGTGGGCGTCGGAGGCGCAGCGCGAGGAGATGCGGGCAAATATCCCGCAAATCCTCTTTTACCTCGTGATCGCGCTCGCCTTTGTGCTGCGTGGCCGGGTCTGGATCGCGCGGGCCTCGGGCTACGTTGCGGAGCATTCGCGGCGCGGGCTCGAGATCTGGGCGACGCTTGTCTCGTTCGGTGGGATCATCGTGCCGCTGATCGGGCTTTATGCGCTGACCGAGGCGATCTTTGCCACCGGGCTGGTGGGGCTGAGGGCGGCGCACCTTCTGGACTTTGTGCCGCTTTGGGGGGCGATCATCCTTGTGGCGCGTTGGCTGGGGGATCGCATCTTTAACCGCAATTCAGAGCTGGCACTGTTCGCCATTAGCGGCCTGCAGCGGGCGGAAGCGCGGACCTACATGACGCTGCTCGCGCTGCTTTATGTGGTGCATGATTTCGTGGCCGAGATCGGCGTCTATGACCGGTACAGCCCCGAGACGATGGCGGTGCTGGTGGCGCCGATCATCGTGGCGACGGGCCTGATCCTGTTCCGGGCGGGTGCGCTTTTGATCGCGGCCGTGCGCGTTGCCGAGGAAGACGGCGAGGAGCGCATGCTGCGCGGGCGCGTCGTGCAGCTTTTGGCGCGGGCGATCGTTCTCGTTGCGCTGGCCGGTCCGGTCCTGGCGCTGGTGGGTTACCGCGCGGCGGCGGAGGGTCTGGTCTTTCCAACCATCCTGACGCTGGGTCTCGCGGCGGTCGTGGTGGTGCTGCACAGCCTTGTGCGCGAGGCGTTCCGCGCGGCGGACAAGGCGCACGAGGGCGACGGTCTGGCGCCAGTGTTGGTCAACTTTGCGATCACGCTGCTTGCCATGCCGCCACTGTCGCTGATCTGGGGCGCGCGGGTCGCGGACCTGACCGAGCTGTGGTCGCAGTTCCAGGCGGGCTTTTCCATTGGCGAGACGCGGGTGTCGCCGAGCGATTTCCTGACGTTTGTTCTGGTCTTTGTCATCGGTTACACGATCACGCGGCTGGGGCAGGGCGCGCTGCGCTCGTCCGTCCTGCCGCGCACACGCATCGACACGGGTGGGCAGAATGCGATCGTCTCGGGGCTGGGGTATGTCGGGATATTCATCGCCGCCATCGTCGCCATCACGACGGCGGGCATCGATCTCAGCTCGCTGGCCATCGTCGCAGGCGCCCTGTCGGTCGGGATCGGGTTTGGGCTGCAGACGGTGGTCTCGAACTTTGTTTCCGGCATCATCCTTTTGATCGAGCGGCCGATTGCGGAGGGCGACTGGATCGAGGTCGGCAGCTACATGGGGATCGTGAAAAACATCTCTGTGCGCTCGACGCGGATCGAGACGTTTGACCGGACGGACGTGATCGTGCCGAATGCGGACCTGATCTCGGGCAGCGTGATCAACTGGACGCGGGGCAGCCAGGTCGGGCGGGTGCTGATCCCCGTGGGCGTCGCCTACGGGTCGGACACGCGCAAGGTCGAGGGCATCCTGCGCGAGATCGTCGAGGCGCACCCGATGGTGCTGCTGAACCCTGCGCCTGGCGTCGACTTCATGGGGTTCGGCGCGGATGCGCTCGATTTCCGCGTGCGGGCCATCATCCGTGACATCAACTCCCTGGTGGCGGTGCGCACGGACCTGAACCACGAGATCGCCAAGCGCTTCCAGGACGAGAACATCGAAATTCCCTTCGCGCAGCGCGACATCTGGGTGCGCAATGCCGATGCGCTCACTGGGGCGCTGTCCGAGCCCGGCAAGAACATCCCGCGCCACGTGGACGAAGACGACGTGGAGGCCGGCACATTTCACCCCAGCGAGGGCAACCCGGAGGGCCAGTCATGACCGAGCTCTTTTTTCGCTCCGATCCCTACCAGCGTCTGGCCGAAACGACCGTGACGGCGCAAACGCCGGAGGGCGGCGTGGTCTGCGCGGGATCGGTGTTCTACCCCACGGGAGGCGGACAGCCCGGCGACAGCGGCGTGCTGCGCTGGGAGGGTGGGGCGCTGCCCATCGCCACGGCGGTCAAGGTGCGCGGCAGTGACGAGATCGCGCTGGTACCCGGCGAGCCGGGCGCTTTGCCGCCTGTGGGTGCGGAGGTCGTGCAGGAGCTCGACTGGGACCGCCGGCACCGGCACATGCGCGTGCACACGGCGCTGCACTTGCTGTCCGTGGTGATCCCGTTGCCGGTGACGGGTGGATCGATTTCGGCCGAGAAAGGCCGGCTCGACTTCGACATGCCGGATATGACGCAGGACAAGGAGGCGCTGCAGGAGCTGCTTACGGACCTCGTGGACCGGGATCTTGTCGTGACCGAGGATTGGATCAGCGAGGCCGAGCTCGACCGGCAGCCCGATCTGGTCAAGACGATGTCCGTCCAGCCCCCGCGCGGGGCGGGCATGATCCGGCTGGTGCGGATCGGCGAGGACGGGGAGCAGGTGGACCTGCAGCCCTGCGGCGGCACGCATGTGGCGCGCACCGGGGAGATCGGCGCGCTGCGTCTCGGCAAGTTCGAGAAGAAAGGCCGCCAGAACCGGCGGGTCTATCTGCATCTGGGCAGCTGAGCGGGATGGGTGCGAGCACCCATCCTACGGGTTAAGTGCTGCACTTGTAGGATGGGTGATGTCACACATCCCCGGCGTCAGGGTTTTGCGGCCTCGCGCGCCAGCGCCTCGATCCCGTTCCAGTCGCCCGCAGCGACCTTGTCCTTGGGGGCCACCCACGATCCGCCGACGCAGACGACGTTGGGCAAGCTGAGGTAGTCGGCTTTGTTGCCGGGCGTCACGCCGCCTGTCGGGCAGAAAGTGACTTGAGGGATGGGCGCGCCGATTGCTTTCAAGGCGGCGGCGCCGCCGGAGGCCTCGGCGGGGAAGAACTTTTGCAGCGTGTAGCCGCGCTCGAGGAGCACCATCGCTTCGGAGGCCGTCGCGGCGCCCGGCAGGAGGGGCAGCTCGGCCTCTTCGCAGGCCGCGAGCAAGCGCTCGGTCGCACCCGGAGACACGCCGAATTGCGCGCCCGCGTCCTTGGCCGCCTGCACGTCCTGGGGCGTGATGAGCGTGCCGGCGCCGACGATGCCGCCCTCGACGCCCGCCATCTCGCGGATCACGTCGAGCGCGGCCTCGGTGCGCAGCGTCACCTCGAGCGCCGGCAATCCGCCGGCCACGAGCGCCTTGGCCAGCGGGGCGGCGACGGCGGCGTCGTCGACGACCAGCACGGGCACCACAGGCGCCATCTGGCAGATTTCAAACGCGCGCTTGCTGGCTTCTTGCGGTGTCATCATGGGGGCCTCCTTACACGACAACGCCGGCGCCGGTGTCGGCGGTTCCGGCGGTTTGGCGGAACATCTCGAACATCTCGCGCCCGATGCCAACCGTATTGGCGGACAGATCGACGGAGATCGGCTCGCGGGCGTCGAAGTCCTCCGCGAGGCAGTCGAGGGTGCCTTTGACGGCATCCACCCGGACAATGTCGCCGTCGCGCAGCTTGGCAAGCGGTCCGCCCTTGGCCGCCTCGGGCGCGACGTGGATGGCCGACGGCACCTTGCCCGACGCGCCCGACATGCGCCCGTCGGTGACCAGCGCCACCTTGAGCCCGCGGTCGAGCAGCACCGACAGGGTGGGCGTCAGCGAGTGCAACTCGGGCATGCCATTCGCGGCGGGTCCCTGAAAGCGCACCACGACCACCACGTCCTCGGTCAGCTCACCTGCGCGGAACGCGGTTTTGACGTCGTTCTGATCGTGGAAGATGCGCACGGGCGCCTCGACCACGTGCAGCTCAGGCGCGACGGCGGAGACCTTCATGATGCCGCCGCCGAGATTGCCATTCAGCGCGGCCAGTCCGCCGCTTTCCTGGAAAGGCGCTGCGGCGGTGCGCACGATCTTGTCGTTGAGGCTGTCGGTCGGGCCGGGCACGTAGGTCAATGCACCGTCCTTGAGCTGCGGCTCCTCGGTATAGCGCGCGAGGCCGTCGCCCGCGACGGTCACCACGTCGTCGTGCAAGAGGCCCTGACCCAGAAGCTGGCCCATCACGAAGCCCAGACCTCCGGCGGCGTGGAAATGGTTCACGTCCGCCAGACCGTTGGGATAGACCCGCGCGAGGAGGGGGACCTCGGCAGAAATCTCGGCAAAGTCCTCCGGTGCCAGCAGCACCCCCGCCGCCCGCGCCATCGCCGGCAAGTGCAGCACGAGGTTGGTCGACCCGCCCGTCGCCATGAGCCCGACGATCCCGTTCACAAACGCCTTCTCATCGAGCACATGGCCTGCCGGACGGTAGTCGTTGCCAAGCGCCGTGATCGCCAGCGCCCGCTCGGTCCCGGCCACCGTCAGCGCCTCGCGGAGCGGCGTGCCGGGGTTGACGAAGGACGAGCCGGGCAGGTGCAGGCCCATGAATTCCATCAGCATCTGGTTCGAGTTGGCGGTGCCATAGAATGTGCAGGTGCCGGGGGAGTGGTAGGAAGCCATCTCCGCCTCCATCAGCTTGTCGCGGCCGATCTCGCCGGCGGCAAACTTCTTGCGCACCGCCTGCTTTTCATCGTTTGGCAGGCCCGAGGGCATGGGACCGGCGGGGATGAACACCGCCGGGATATGGCCAAACGTGGCGGCGGCGATCACGAGGCCCGGCACGATCTTGTCGCAGACGCCCAGATAGAGCGCGGCGTCGAAGGTGTTGTGGCTCAGCGCCACCCCCGCCGCGAGCGCGATCACGTCGCGGGAAAAGAGCGACAGCTCCATGCCCGGCTGGCCTTGCGTGACGCCATCGCACATCGCCGGCACGCCGCCCGCGACCTGTGCAGTGCCGTCCTGTGCGCGCGCCGCGGCCTTGATGATGTCGGGAAATGTCTGGAACGGCTGATGCGCCGAAAGCATGTCGTTGTAGGCGGTCACGATTCCGAGGTTCGGTGCGCGCGCCTCGACGAGCGGGCTCTGATCGGCGCCCATCGCGGCATAGGCGTGGGCCTGGTTGCCGCAGGTCAGATGCGCGCGCCGCACGCCGTCGGTGCCTGCTTTGCCGATCTTGTCGAGATAGGCGGCGCGGCTCTCTTCGGAGCGGGCGCGGATGCGGTCCGTGACCTTGGCAAGCGTGGGATGGAGCGACATGGAGCACCTTTTGTGGCAGGGCGCGCCCGGGGGCAGGGCGGCAGGCTGGCGTGGACCGGAGGGTCCGGCTGGTGTGCGTCTACCAAAGCGCGGGGGGAAAGGCCATGATAGCGCTAACGGCTGCCTGCCGTGTACCTCCGCATTGTTTCTCCTGCAAGGCTCGATGCCGCGGCGCGCTGCCGCGATTGTCCCGAAATCGGGGCTCAATCGGCGAATAAAGGGTTAATTGAGACCCAAATCTCAAATAAGTCTGCGCTTTGCCACAAAGTCGCCCAGATTATCGTAAACAAAGGGTCAACCGCCGAGAGACATCAGATCACATAATTCGGCGGATTTGAGGAAAGGCAGTACGATGTTGGGCAAATGGATGCGGCCGCTTATGGTCGCGGGCTTCGCCCTCCTAACCGTTGGGGCGGAGGCGCAAACCTCACTTGGCTCGGTCTATGGCATGTCGATGCATGCGATGGTGCAAAGCCGGGTGGAGGCACGGGTGCCGCACAGCCGTCCGCAGATCGAAGAGCTGTTCGAAGACAGTCTCGACCAGGTGCTGGCCACCTGGGCGGTGGACCGTCCCGTACGGCTCGATCTGACGGTCAGGCGTTTTCCCGGCGTCACACAGGATGGCCCGTCGCCCCAGGCGGTCGTCTTCCGGCTCCAGCCGGTGGACCCCGCCACCAATCGGGCGATTGGTCTGGCCAGGAACGTTCGGTTCAAGCTGCAGTCAGGTCAGCAGCTTGCTCTCACCCGGACCGACCTGGTGCAACAGATCGCAAGCCAGCTTTCGTCTGAACTTGCGACGTTAAAAAACCGTCTGTAACGGCAGCGCATAGACGGGTTTCTTTGTCTTGGTCACAAAGCTATCAGGGGCGGCATGAAGCCGCCCCTTTCTTTGTCCGATCTCCCTGTTCTGCGTCTCAAGCCAAAGGCGAACGCGCGGGCGATCCGCCATGGTGCGCCTTGGGTGTACCAAAACGAGCTGGTCCTCGACCGCCGCGCGAAAAAGATCGCGCCGGGCAGCATCGCGGTGCTCGAAGATGCCGAGCGTCAGCCGCTGGCGCTCGTTGCGGTGAACCTTGGCTCGCAGATCTCGGCGCGTGTTCTGGACCGCGATCTGACGCAAGTCATTGACCATGAATGGCTTTGTGCGCGTCTGCGCCGTGCGGTGTCGCTGCGGGATCGGCTCTTTGATGCGCCGTATTACCGTCTGGTCCATGCCGAGGCGGACGGCTTGCCCGGCGTCATCATCGACCGGTTTGGCGACACCTGCGCCCTGCAGCCGAATGCCGCCTGGGCAGACGCGCGGATCGAGATGCTCGCGGATGCGCTTTGCGAGGTCACGGGCGCGGCGCATGTTCTGAAAAACGCTGGCGGGCGCACGCGCGGGCTCGAGGGGCTCGACGATGTGTCCGGCGTCTTGCGCGGTCAGGCGCCGGATGCACCGCTGCCGGTCCCGATGAACGGGGCGACCTACATGGCTGACCTCGTGAGCGGGCAAAAGACGGGGCTCTTTTTCGACCAGCGGCCGAACCACGCGTTTGCCCGGAGCCTCTCCGAGGGCGCGCGCGTGCTCGACGTCTTTTCCCATGTCGGCGGGTTTGCCTTGGCCAGCCTCGCGGGCGGCGCAACATCCGCGCTGTCGGTCGACGCCAGCGCCGCCGCCTTGGCGCTCGCCGAAGAAGGCGCCGAGCGGATGGGCGCCAGGGACCGGTTCTCCACCCGAACGGGCGATGCCTTCGACGTGCTCGCCGCCTTGAACGCCGAAGGCGCGAGGTTCGACGTTGTCATTTGCGACCCGCCCGCCTTTGCACCCAGCAAACAGGCGCGAGACGCAGGGCTGCGCGCTTACGAGCGGATCGCGCGGCTCGCGGCGCCTTTGGTGGAAGAGGGCGGAATTCTCGGCCTCTGCTCCTGCTCGCACGCCGCCGACCTGCCGGCGTTTCGCGGTGCCTGCATCCGCGGCATCGGGCGCGCCGGACGCACGGGCAAGCTGATCCACCAGGGCGGCGCGGGTCCCGACCATCCGCAACTGCCGCAGCTGCCGGAATCGGGCTACCTCAAATCGCTCTTCTTCGCGCTTTAGGATGAAGCTCGTCCTCGACACCTGCGTGCTTTACCCAACTGTGATGCGGGAGATGCTGCTGGGGGTCGCGGGCGCGGGCGCATACACTCCCATCTGGTCCGCGCGCATCCTCGAGGAGTGGCGCCGGGCGGCGCTCAAGCTGGGACCCGCAGGGCAGGTGCAGGCCGAGATCGAGATCAGCGCCGTGTCCCGCGCGTTCCCGGACGCGGCAAAGGACTGGCCCGAAGCGCTCGAACGCCGCCTCTGGCTGCCCGATCCCGCCGACATCCACGTGCTTGCGCTCGCAGTGAGCAGCTCGGCTGACGGGATCGTCACGGTGAACGCCAAGGACTTTCCGCGCAATGTGCTCGCCGAAGAGGGGCTGACAAGGTCCAATCCCGACGCCCTGCTTTTGGGTCTGCTCAACGCAGACGCGTCCAAGGTCACACCCGTCGCCGAGCGCGTTCAGGCAGAGGCGGAGCGTTTGTCCGGTGAGGCGTGGCCGATCCGCAAGCTCATGCGCAAGGCGCGGTTGCCTAGGCTCGGGAAGGCTTTGGAATCGTAAAGCCAACTCACGCTTAAATCAAAGCACCGGCCTGACGGGAACCGTCAGGCCGCGCCGACCCGCCCCCTGGGGCGGCGCGATTGCGCCACCCCGCGGGACGGCGCGTGAATTACGGCTTGCAATCGGCTTACGCAAGGCTCTCTAAGCCTGCCACTTGTGCTCCAGAGCCTCGAGTGCGGCGATGCGCTCGGTTGTCTTGGGATGGCTCATCAGCCAAGCGGGCATGGCCCCGCCACGGCTTTGCGTCAGCGCCTCGAGCTTTTCAAACAGCGTCTTTTGCGGCCCAATCCCGATCCCGGCCTTGGTCAACAACGCCGCGGCATAGGCGTCCGCCTCATACTCGTCACCGCGCGACATGCGCGCCGCGACCAGCGTCGTCAGCGCATTGGCGATCCAGACGCCAATGCCTGGGATAAACCGCGACAGGATCATGCCCAGCGTCGCGCGCATCGCGTTCTGCCCGGAAAAGTCGATCATCCGCCGCCGCGTGTGCCCCAGCGCCACATGGCCCAGCTCGTGTGCGATCACGGATGCCATCTCGGCGCCCGAGACCTCGCCCTGCTTGAACTTGCGATAGAAGCCGCGTGTGATGAAGATGCGCCCGTCCGGCGCGGCGAGCCCGTTCACCGGGTCGATCTCGTAAATAAAGACGCGCACCCGGTCGATCTCGAGCGCGGCGGCCAGCTGGTCGCAATATTGGCGCAAGCTCGGGTCCGCCAGCTCGGTCGAGCGTTCGTCGAGCTCCTTTTTTGTCCGCCAGACCGACAGGCGGTACATCACGAGGCCATAGCCCACGGCGAGCAGGATCGGGAGAAGCTTGATCATGCGCCTGATATGGGGGCAGCGCGCGGGCGGAGCAAGTCGGCGCGCGGCGGCACGGCGTTAACGCGTCAAAGTGCGCATCCCCGCCTCGAGCCCTTCGAGCGTCATCGGCACCATGCGGTCCTCGAAAATCTCGCGGATCATGCCGATCGACTGGGTGTAGCGCCAGTGCCGCTCGGGCGTCGGGTTGATCCAGAGGTGCGAGGTCCAGTGCTCGCGCGCACGCGCGAGCCAGACCTGGCCCGCCTCGGCATTCCAATGCTCGTTCGCGCCGCCCGGATAGGCGATCTCGTAAGGCGACATCGACGCATCCCCGACAAAGATGCACTTGTAGTCCGGCCCGTAGGTGCGCAGCACCTCGAATGTCGGTGTCTGTTCTTGCCAGCGGCGGGCGTTGTCACGCCAGACACCCTCGTAAAGGCAGTTGTGAAAGTAGAAGTGTTCGAGGTGCTTGAATTCGGCGCGGGCGGCGGAGAAGAGCTCTTCGACCACCTTCACATGCGGGTCCATCGAACCGCCGACATCGAGGAAGAGCAGCACCTTGACCGCATTGCGCCGCTCGGGCCGGGTCTGCACATCAAGATAGCCATGCTCAGCCGTGGCGCGGATCGTGCCGTCGAGGTCCAGCTCGTCCGCCGCCCCGTCGCGCGCCCAGCGGCGCAGGCGTTTGAGGGCGACCTTGATGTTGCGGGTGCCCAGCTCGACGTCGCCGTCGAGGTTGCGGAACTGGCGTTTGTCCCAGACCTTGACCGCGCGCTGGTGGCGGCTCTTGTCCTGGCCGATGCGCACGCCTTCGGGGTTGTAGCCGTAGGCGCCAAAAGGGGAGGTACCTGCGGTGCCGATCCACTTGGACCCGCCCTGGTGGCGCTTTTTCTGCTCTTCGAGGCGTTTCTTAAGCGTTTCCATGAGCTTGTCGAACCCGCCGAGCGCCTCGATCTCGGCGCGCTCTTCGGGGCTCAGCGTCTTTTCGGCGAGCTTTTCGAGCCACTCGTGCGGGATCTCGGTCTGTTCGACCATGTCCTCGAGCGAGATTTTCTCGAGTCCTTCGAACATCTCGGCAAAGGCGCGGTCGAACTTGTCGATGTTGCGCTCGTCCTTGACCATCGCGCTGCGCGCCAGAAAGTAGAACGCCTCGGCGTCATAGGTCACGAGCCCCGCGCTCATCGCCTCGAGGAAGGTCAGGTACTCGCGCAGGGAGACCGGCACGCCGGTACGGCGGAGGGTTTCGAAGAAGGGGACGAACATGGGGGCGGCGTAGCATCCTCATTCGGCATGGTGAATAGGCTTTCTGAGCAATGAACCGAGCGCGGAATCAAGGCCGTAGGCCGCCGCGCCATCATGCCAGAGGCATGTCTTCGACATGACGGGCCGCCCCGTCGCACCAGAGGTGCGCCACTTGTGAACGGCACGCCTTTGGCGTGACGCACGTCGATACGTTTTAGTCAGCCGGTCGCTCGAAGGTCTTCCGGACTTGGCCACCATAAAGGTGTTTAGAAGGACCGTGGATCGACGTACCGCGGCCCGTCGATGGCGCGGCTTAGCCGGCCATCCGAAAGATCGTGATCGCGGCGATCATGCCGATCAGGGCAAAGAAGATGCCGTAGCCCGCGGCATATTGCAGGATGTCGGTGATCTTGCCCTTGCGCCTCCACGCAACGAAGGCGCCCAGAAGGGCGCCTAACGCAAGACCGGTCAAAGCGAGCGGCATGAGGTTCTCCGCGGTTACAAACGCGGGCGTTTCTGCGGGTTGAGTGCCGCGATTTCGCGCATCTTGGAGCGCACCGCCCATTCCGGGCCGAACCCGTAGCGCGCCCAGCCAAGACTGTCCATACGCACCCGCTCGGCCTCGGCGCTGCGGCCTTGCAGCTCCATCGCCTCGGCCTGCAGCATCAGGAGCGTCGCCAGAAGCGCGGCGTTCTCAGCGCGCTGCGCGACCGGGATGCTCGGCATCACCAGCTGGAGTGCGGCATTGGCATCGCCTGCGGCAATCGCCATGCCCGCCAGTTGCGAGGCGATAAAGGCGCGGTGCAGCGTAAAGAGGCTTGAGCGCGAGAAATAGGCGTACGCGTTGCGGTACTCGGTTTCCGCCAGACGCGGGTTCGACAGCTGGTTGAGACGCGCCACAGCGTAGTGCGAAAAGCCGCGCCGGTGGTCCGACCAGCGCAGCGCGCCGGCGATGTTGAGCGCCTCGACCGCGGCCACGTGCCGCGCCTCGGCCTTGGCGCCCGGGCCAAGCGCGGTCTGCACCGCGTTGATCCACGGCCGCGGCGTGCGGGCCATGCGGGCGCTCGGGATGCCGTCCCCTGCGGGATTGATGCGCGACAGGATCGGCGTGATGAGCCGTGCGACCTGGCGGCGCGACATGCCGTTGCGCAGGGCCGGATCGTAGTAGGCCCGCAGGATCAGCATATCAAAGCCGGTCAGCACCGTGTGCACGTTGTCGTCATTGAAGACCGAATCCGGCAGCCGGTAGAGGTCGTTGAGCGGACCCAGCGCTTGCGCGAGTTCTTCGTGCAGGCAGTCGCGCACCTCTTGCGGGGGCGCGTCGTAGGGCACAAAGACGGCGATCCGGCTGCGCGTGCGCAGCTTTGTCCAGTTCACCGCCTGGCTGCGCTTGTTGGCGCGGTACTCGGCCAGCGACGAGACGTTCGGCACCACGAAACAGGCCGCCATCGGCAGCGCGCGGCGGATGTCGGCCCGGCTGACGCTCTCGATGGTGATGTTCGCGGCGGGCGCGTTGGTCTGCTGGATGTCGATGCGCGCCTCGTTGCGCAGACGCGCGAGCAAGCGGCTCAGATCGCTTTGCAGCGTCGGGGAGAACGTCCCCGTCACGCGCAGCGAGATCGGACCTTCGAACCGCGTGAGCGTCGGGATGGTGCGACCCGACTCCAGCGAGAAGGACAAATCCAGGAAATCGCGGGCGATGTCCGAATTGGAGCGTTGCGGCGCCACGGGACGGGGCGACGCGAAGGATTTCATGATCGGCAGCTGGGTTTCGTGTGCAAGCGCGCGGGTCGGGGTTTCCGACGGCGACACCGGCATACAGGCACCGAGCAGCAGATATACAGGCAGAATGTATTTTCGATACTGGCGCATCAGGCTCTCTGGTACTTGATGAAGGGCGTGAGCGCTCCGACACGGTCGTAGAGCGTTCGCGCGGTTTCGTTGAAGTCCTGAGTGAGCCAATAGACGGACGGGGCGCCGGCGGCGTCGCCGGCTTGGTAGACAGCTTGGATCAATGCACGCCCGGCCCCCAGGCCGCGTGCATCTGGTGCAACAAAAAGGTCCTGCAGGTAGCAGGTGTCTTCGACTTTCCAACAGTGACGGTGGAAAAGGTAATGGACCAGCCCCACGACCGCGCCGTCATGCTCATAGACCATGGCGTTGAAGTCGCGTGGGTCCTCCCCCAGGAGGCGGTCAAACGTGCTGTCATAGACCGACGCAGGCACTGCGGTGTCGTAGAACGCCAGATACTGTGTCCAAAGGTCGACCCACGCCCCCCGGTCTTCCCGGGTGAGGGCGCGCACGAACCCAGTGCGACTTGCGGTCATGTGCCTGCCATTATGCTCGTTATCAGGTCTTACCTTCTTGCCGGGCGACCCTGACTTATTTCCGATGACTATAAGGCATTTTCACGGTTTCGTAACCATGTGCGGGCGCAGCGAGAAAACTGTTGCGTTTTGGACAAGGAAGCGGCGCCGTAGGTGTAAGGCACTGGGAATGATGAGGAAATCTTGCCGTATGGCCTTGGCGCGCGCGTGTCCGGGCTCGTGTCAGAGCCGCCCGCTTCTCGCCATAAAGGCGAGCCGCTCGAAGAGATGCACGTCTTGCTCGTTCTTGAGAAGTGCGCCGTGCAGGCGGGGCAGGGCGTTTGCGCCGGACGACTTGAGGTCCTCCGCACTCAGGTCCTCCGCCAGCAGCAGCTTGAGCCAGTCGAGCACTTCGGAGGTAGAGGGTTTTTTCTTGAGGCCGGGCGTCTCCCGCAGCTCGTAGAACTGGGTGAGCGCGGTCTCGAGGAGCTGCGCCTTGATGTCCGGGTGGTGCACCTCGACGATCTTGCGCATCGTCTCCGCCTCGGGAAACTGGATGTAGTGGAAAAAGCAGCGCCGCAGAAACGCGTCCGGCAGCTCCTTTTCATTGTTCGAGGTTATGATGACGATCGGGCGGTGGCGCGCCTTGACCGTCTCGCCGGTCTCGTAGACGTGGAACTCCATCCGGTCGAGCTCCTGCAGCAGGTCGTTCGGGAACTCGATGTCCGCCTTGTCGATCTCGTCGATCAGCAGCACGACCTTTTTGTCCGCATCGAACGCCTGCCAGAGCTTGCCGCGCTTGATGTAGTTGCTCACGTCCTCGACCCGCGCGTCGCCCAGCTGGCTGTCGCGCAGACGGCTGACCGCGTCGTACTCGTAGAGCCCCTGCTGCGCCTTGGTGGTGGACTTGATCGACCACTCGATCATCTCGAGCCCGAGCGCACTGGCGACCTGCCGCGCCAGCTCGGTCTTGCCGGTGCCGGGCTCGCCCTTGACCAGGAGTGGGCGTTCGAGCGTGACGGCGGCGTTCACGGCGACGGTCAGATCGTCCGTGGCGACGTAGGTTTCGGTGCCGGTGAACTGCATGGCGAGGCTCCTGAGGTGGGTGGTGCGCATGGCGGCCTGGGGCGTTCCATGCCAGTGCGAATTGCTAGTGACAAGGGTTGGCGCGTGCCGTAAACGACGCGCAACGAGCACGGGGGGTGGTCGCCAGCCCTCCTTTACAAGTTGCCAGCTCGCGTTGCTGACAAGGCGTTGGAAAAGGACACACCGATGAAGGCCGAGACCTTTCTGCCCGACGACTACCGCCCTGCCGAAGACGAGCCGTTCATGAACGAGCGGCAGACCGAGTATTTTCGCCGCAAGCTGCTGGCCTGGAAAGCGGACCTCCTCGACGAGAGCCGCGACACGATCCAGGGCCTTCAGGACGGCACCCGGAACATCCCGGACGTCGCCGACCGCGCCTCCGAAGAGACGGACCGCGCGCTGGAACTGCGTACCCGGGACCGTCAGCGCAAGCTGGTGGCCAAGATCGACAGCGCCCTGCGCCGGATCGACGAGGGTGAATACGGCTATTGTGACGTGACCGGAGAGCCGATCTCGCTGCGCCGCCTCGACGCGCGCCCGATCGCGACGATGAGCCTCGAAGCGCAGGAACGCCACGAGCGCCGCGAAAAGGTCCACCGCGACGACTGAGAGGGGCGATGGGTGCAAGCACCCATCCTACGCGCCAAGCGCATACTCCGTAGGATGGGTGCTCGCACCCATCTGCCGTTACAACGAAATGTCGATCCAGACCGGCACGTGATCCGACGGCTTTTCCTTGCCGCGCACGTAGGCGTCGATCTTGCACTCTGTGACCAGGTCCGCCGCCTCCGGCGTCAGCAGCACGTGGTCGATGCGGATGCCGTTGTCGCGCTGCCAGGCGCCTGCCTGGTAATCCCAGAACGAGTAATGCCCCGGCCCTGAAGTCCGCGCGCGGAAGGCTTCGGTGAACCCGAGGTTGAGGATCCGCCGATACGCGGCCCGGCTTTCGGGGCGAAAGAGCGCGTCCTCGCGCCAGCTCTCCGGCGTCTTGGCGTCCTCGGCCTGCGGGATGATGTTGTAGTCGCCCATGATCAGCGCCGGCTCCTCGGCCTCCATCAACGCTTGGGCGCGATCATGCAGGCGCTCCATCCAGGCCAGCTTGTAGTCGTACTTCGGCCCCGGCGCCGGATTGCCGTTCGGAAGGTACATCCCGCAGACGCGCAGCGCGTGGGTCTCGCCGACCACGGTCGCCTCGATCCAGCGGGCCTGCTCGTCGCTCTCGTCACCGGGCAGCCCGCGCACCACGTCCTCGAGCGGGTGTTTCGAGAGCAGCGCCACACCGTTAAACGACTTCTGCCCGTGCGTTTCGACGTTGTAGCCGCGCTCTTCGAACGGCTCGCGGGGAAAGGCGTCGTCGACGGACTTGATCTCCTGCAGCGCCACAATGTCCGGCTGCGCCTCGTCCAGCCAGTCGCAGAGCGCGCTCAGCCGCGCCTTGATCCCGTTGATGTTGAACGTGGCGATTTTCATGGCGCGGCCCTCCCGATGCCCCTCTATCGGCGAGTGCCGGGCCAAGAGCAACCCGCAGCCAGGAACCGACGTCTGGAACCTTGTGGCGGCTCGCGGCGTTCGAAACTCAGATCCCACACTGGTGCGGACGCCGATGAGTGCCGTGCCTAGCGCGAATCGTCGTTCCAATTCGACCTTTTCGCCCGGGTGAGAACGTTAACAAAGCCTTAATGATTCGAGCGCTACCCTCCCGCGAGGGCGCTCCGTTAATGTTTATTAACGGGCTGTGGATAAGAAAATTTCGGATCAAATCGTTAATTGATTGATGCCCCCACATCAACAATCTGAGGCGATCTTCTAAGGCGAAATGCCTTGTGGAAAACTACCTTAACAAGAAATTAACATTTTCCACTCAATCCTTCCGTGCAAGCCTCCGAGGTGTTGGTCTTTGACACTTTTGACACCCACGGAGGGAACCCCATGACACAGCTCAAGTTCAAAAATACCTCGGCAGTTCAAGACGTTGCAGGTATCGACGCTCTGACGGGCGAAGGCGCGGACATGTTTACCACGTCCATGGTTTCGGCGGACACGTCGATCCTCGCCGGCACCGGCGCCGAGCTTTTCACCACCTCGATGGTCAGCGGCACCGACGCCCGCACAGGCGGCGCGGTTGGTGCGTACACGACCTCGATGGTTTCCGGTTCGGACGCAGCGTCGGGCGAAGGCGCGCATCTCTTCACCACGTCGATGGTGTCCGGCTCGGACGCAGGCGCAGGTGAGGCAACCGAAGCCTTCACGACGTCGATGATCTCCGGCTCCGACGCGGGTGCAGGCGAGGCGACTGAAGCTTTCACCACCTCGATGATCTCTGGCTCCGACGCAGGCGCAGGCGAGGCCACCGAAGCCTTCACGACCTCTATGATCTCAGGCTCGGATGCAGGCGCGGGCGAAGCAACTGAAGCGTTCACCACCTCGATGATCTGTGGCTCCGATGCAGGCGCTGGCGAAGCCACCGAGGCGTTCACCACGTCGATGGTGTCCGGCTCCGACGCAGGCGCAGGTGAGGCAACCGAAGCCTTCACGACGTCGATGATCTCCGGCTCCGACGCAGGCGCAGGCGAAGCCACCGAAGCATTTACCACCTCCATGGTCTCCGGCTCGGACGCCGAGGCAGGTGAGGCCGCACACGCCTTCACCACCTCGATGTAAATCGACCTGCGCAAGGGGGCGTCCATTGTGGGCGCCCTTTTTGCGTCACGCTGCCAGGGGAGCACACCATGTCCAACGTCGTTGCTGTGAATTTCAAACCCAAGGTGCAAAGCCAGCCCGAGCGCATCCGCCGCCTGGCCGACATCTTTGCCCACGGGCGCCGCTTTGGCGAAGACGTGCTCTGGCTCAAGGAAAACGCCGAGCTGCTGGGCGTGCTGGAAAGCGCGGACATCGAGCTGCCGGCGAACGCGCTCTCGGCCTATGACGTGTTCTACGACCGCGTCGCCGAGCGGATGGCGTATTTCCCGCAATACTACCGCTTTTTCCTCGCCATGACGCTGGACCTCGAGGACCTGACCGGCTGTGGCACGACGGGCGAGACGCTTGTCGCCTTTGCCGCGCAGTCCGGCCTGGCCGATGCCGAGATGAGCGATTTGCAACGCGCCGAAGCGCGGCGCCTGATGCAGCGGCGCGGCGTCGATCCCGTCCAGGATACCGGCCTCGACGACCGACTGCGCGCCTTTGCGTCGCGCGAGGCGACCTTTGCACTGCCGAACAAGAAGGCGGCCTACGAGCTGACGCACATCGTCTTTTACCTTAGCGGCTACGGCCGGTGGGACCCGAACCTGCCTCGTGCCGTGGAGCGGTCGCTGCACGCCGCCGGCACGCTTGCCGCGCTCGAGATGAACGCGGACCTGCTTTCAGAAATCTGCGTCGCCCTGCGCTTTGCCGGCTGGTCCGTGCCCGCGGCGTGGGAGACCTGGCTCGAGGGGTATGTCGCGCAGACCCGCGTTCTGCCGCGCGATCACACCGCGCAGCCCGACGGGTACCACCAGTTCCTCGTGACCTCCTGGCACGCGCACATCCGGGGCGGCGCGCTCTTTGCCAGCGAGTTGCCCGAGAGCGGCCCGGTCGACTTTGTCGTGCCGCAGCCCGACGTCCATGCACTGCGGGAGGTGAGCCAGGCGCTGATGCTCGACCCCGCGCGCAGCCCCGACTGGCCGCTGATGCAGCGCCGCCTCGCGGCCGCGATCAGCGATACGGCTTATGAGCACTTGATGTATGTCGCCGAGACGGCGCCGGATTTCGAGGCGTTCTTCGGTCACTTTGCCCGCCCGGTGCAGCTGGACACCGTGCCGATGGGGCTGACGTCGGGATTTGGTGTTTAGGAACGAAGCCAAATTTATTTTGGCTTCTTGGCGACAGAAGTTCGCGCGCCGCCCCAGGGGGGCGGGTCGGCGCGGCCTGACAGTGCCTGTCAGGCGTGTGCTTTGAATTTCCGATTTATTGCAATCGCCGCTCAGATCGAAAAGCTGGTGCCGCAGCCGCAGGAGGCTGTAGCATTCGGGTTCTCGATCACGAACCGCGCGCCAATCAGCTCGTCGGAAAAGTCGATCACCGCGCCCGCCAGAAAGGGCAGGGAAACCGCGTCGACCACGACCTTTTGCCCCTTGCCCGACAGCACCAGATCGTCCTCACCCGGCGCATCCAGCTTGATGTCGTACTGAAAGCCCGAACACCCGCCGCCCTCCACAGCCACGCGCAAAGCCTGGCCGGCATCGGCGGCGCCAATCTCGGCCAGCCGGTCAAAGGCGGCATCGGTCACGGACGGGGGCACATTCATCGGATCACCTCGATGGCGTTTGGGATCACCTCACTATATATGTAGCAGCATACGCGCAACAAGACGCGAGGCAGACCATGGCAGCCCCCTATGCGTGCGACCCGGCGGCGTCGCGCGGCAGACGCGTGCGCGAGGAAGAAAGCGCCTTTCGCTCCTGCTTCCAGCGCGACCGCGACCGGATCATCCACGCGACGGCCTTTCGGCGGCTCAAGCACAAGACGCAGGTGTTCGTCGAGCACGAGGGCGATGTCTACCGCACCCGCCTCACGCACTCGATCGAGGTGGCGCAGGTGGCGCGTACCATTGCCGGGGCGCTCGGACTGAATGGCGAGCTGACGGAGGCGGTCGCGCTTGCGCATGACCTCGGCCACACGCCCTTTGGCCATACCGGAGAGGACGCGCTCGACGCGCTCATGGCGCCCTACGGCGGGTTCGACCACAACGCCCAGACGCTGCGCATCGTGACCTCGCTCGAACGGCACTATGCCGCCTTCGACGGGTTGAACCTCACCTGGGAAACCCTTGAAGGCATTGCAAAACACAACGGTCCGGTGACCGGAGAACTGCCCTATGCGCTGGCCACCTACAGCGCCGAGCATGACCTCGAGCTGGCCACCCACGCAAGCGCCGAGGCGCAGGTGGCGGCGCTCTCGGACGACATCGCCTACACCAACCACGACCTGCACGACGGGTTGCGTGCAGGGCTCTTCACCGACGCCGATCTCGAGGCGTTGCCGCTCCTTGCACCCGCTTATGCGCGCGTCGATGCCGACTGGCCCGGCCTCGATCCGCGCCGCCGCAGGCACGAGGCGCTGCGCCATGTCTTTGGCGAGATGGTTGGGGATGTGATCGAAACCTCGCAAGCGCTCCTGTCGGACAGCGGCGCTGAGACAGCCGCTGACATCCGCAACCTTGGCCGTCCCGTCATCCGCTTTTCGGACAGCTACTGGCGCGACCTGCAAACGATAAGAGCATTTCTTTTCAGGCAGATGTACCGCGCACCTCAAGTGATGGATGAACGCGCGCGTGTCACGCAAGTGATCGATGCGCTCTTCCCGCACTACATGGCGCACCCCTCCGATCTGCCCGACCGGTGGAGCGCCGGGACCCAAGGCAGCACTGAAACCGCGCGTGCCCGGCTGGTGGCTGACTACATCGCCGGCATGACCGACCGCTTTGCCCTGCAGGAGCACCAGCGCCTCATCGGCCCGCTGCCCGCCGGGCTCAAACCCGGGCCGCACACCTGAGCGCCGATTGACGAACCTCGGGGAGAATCGTACCACCCGCTCGTCCCACCAAGGAGCCTTTGGCCCATGAACCTTTTTGCCGACATGCGCGCGCGCATCTTGGGTGATCTGACCGCGATGACCGAGGCAGGCACGCTGCCCGAAGGGCTCAGCTTTGACGCGGTGACCGTCGAGCCGCCGCGCGATCCGGCGCATGGCGACATGGCCACCAACGCCGCCATGGTGCTCGCCAAAAAGGCCAAGATGCCGCCCCGCGCCATCGCCGAGGCGCTCGCCGCCCAACTGCAATCGGTTGCAAGTATCACCGAAGCCTCCGTCGCCGGCCCGGGCTTCCTCAACTTGCGCCTTGCGCCCTCCGTCTGGCAAGCTTTGCCGCCCAAGGTCTTGGAACACGGCATAAATTTCGGCCGGTCTGCTATGGGCGCCGGGCAAAAGGTCAACGTCGAATACGTCAGCGCCAACCCCACCGGTCCGCTTCACGTCGGCCATACCCGCGGCGCAGTCTTCGGCGACGCGCTCGCCGCGCTCCTTGCCTTCGCCGGCTATGACGTCACGCGCGAATACTACATCAACGATGGCGGCGCCCAGGTCGACACGCTCGCGCGCTCCGTCTACCTGCGCTACCTCGAGGCACACGGCCAGGACGTCGCCTTCGAGGACGGCACATACCCAGGTGACTACCTCGTTCCCGTCGGCCAGGCGCTCAAGGACAAGGTTGGCGATGCCTATGTCGGTGCCGATGAATCGGTCTGGCTCGCCGATGTGCGCGTCTTTGCCACCGATGCCATGATGGACCTGATCCGCGACGACCTCGCCGCGCTTGGCGTCACGATGGACGTGTTTTTCAGTGAAAAGTCGCTCTACGGGACCGGCCGGATCGAGGCGGCCATCGACGATCTCAAAGGCAAGGACCTCATCTATTGGGGGACCTTGCCCCCGCCAAAAGGCAAAAAGCCCGAGGATTGGGAGGCGCGCGAGCAGTGGCTCTTCCGCTCGACCGCATTCGGCGATGACGAGGACCGCCCGGTGCAGAAATCGGACGGCGCTTGGGCTTATTTCGCGCCTGACATCGCCTATCACTACGACAAATGCCAACGCGGCTTCGACGCGCTCATCGACGTCTTCGGCGCCGACCATGGCGGCTATGTCAAACGGATGAAGGCCGCCGTCGCCGCGCTTTCGGACGAAAAGGTCCCTCTGGACATCAAGCTCACGCAGCTGGTCAAGCTCTGGAAAGACGGCGCCGAATTCAAGATGTCCAAGCGGGCAGGGACCTTCGTGACCCTGCGCGACGTGATCGCAGAAGTCGGCCCGGACGTGACCCGTTTCATCATGCTGACGCGCAAGAACGACGCGCCGCTCGATTTCGATTTCGACAAGGTGCTCGAGCAAAGCCGCGAGAACCCGGTGTTCTACGTGCAATACGCCCATGCGCGCGTGCATTCTGTGCTGCGCAAGGCGCGCGAGGCCGGAATTGACGTGTCGGATCAGGCGCTTGGCGCGGCGGACCTGTCGTGCCTCGATCACGAGGCGGAGCTTGCCGTATTGCGCAAGATCGCCGAGTTCCCGCGCCTGATCGAGATCGCCGCGCGCACGAACGAGCCGCACCGCGTGGCGGGCTATCTGGGGGAGCTTGCCGCTGAGTTCCACGCGCTTTGGAACCGTGGCAACGACGAGCCCAGCCTTCGTTTTGTGCAAGATGGCGACACTGCCACATCTCAGGCGAAAATCGCGCTCGCGCGGGGCGTTTCTGTTGTGATCGCGGCGGGCCTCGGTATCCTTGGGGTTGTTCCGATGGCGGATATGCGCTGAGCGCAACCGCCATTCGGGCATCAACCAAGTGATCGCGCGGGCACCGTATCCGCACGGCAGGTGAGGCAGAAATGGCGGATTTATCCATGCAGATGGCGGGCTCAGCTTCGCCCTACAACTCCTTTGGAACATTGGCAAATGTGGCGGGCGCCGTGGTGTCGTTGTCGCTTCTGGCGGGCATTGGCGTCTGGGGCTATCAGATGGTCATGCGCGATGTGAGCGGCGTGCCGGTCGTACGCGCACTCGACGGACCGATGCGCATCGCGCCGGAAAATCCCGGCGGGCAGGCGGCCTCGCACCAGGGCTTTGCCGTGAACAAGGTCGCAGGCGCCGGCGCCGCGCAACCCACGGCAGAGCGTCTCCTCCTTATCCCGGCACAACCCGGCATCACGGGTGATGACGCGCCCCTCGGTGTTGGCACCGCCGCGATCGAGCTTGCCCCAGAGCCGAAGATCGCCGTGCAAGCCCCTGAAACAGCTTCCGAAACCACCGGCACAGCGGCCATTCTCGCCCTCGCGGACGAGATCGCAAATGGCGTCGCGCCCCTCAGCGCGTCGGCCCCCGTCGAGACGCCCGAGGTGCAAACGCAGGTTGTGTCCACAAACGGCGCGACCGTTGCCACGCCAGAAGTGATCCCCGTTCCCGAGGGCGCCCTGGCTCGGTCCTTGCGCCCGCAGCTGCGCCCGGCGGACCTCTCTACCGTGCGCGTTGCGGCAGCATCCGTTTCTGCCGTTCAGGCCGCGCCGCAGCACGTGGCGGCGGCCAGCATCCCTGCCGGCACCCGCCTCGTGCAGCTCGGCGCCTTTGACAGCCCCACCGTCGCGCGCGCGGAATGGGAGCGCCTGACAGCCCGCTTCGGAGATTATTTCGAGGGAAAACAGCGCGTTGTGCAAAAGGCAACCACGGGTGGCCGCGTGTTCTATCGCCTTCGCGCAACCGGCTTTGCCGACCTCAGCGACGCACGCCGCTTTTGCTCCGCACTTTCCGCGCAGCGCGCCGACTGTATCCCGGTGGTGGCGCGATGAGCCATCTGCCGGCCATCCTCGGGTGTGCGGCAGACAAGCTGACCAGCGAGGAGGCGCGGTTCTTTGCCGACGTGCGGCCGTGGGGCTTTATCCTCTTCACGCGAAACATCAAGAGTGCAGCGCAAACCATTGCTTTGACGGAAGCTTTGCGCGATGCAGTAGGCTACGATGCACCGATCCTTATCGATCAGGAGGGTGGCCGGGTGCAACGCATCACGCCACCCCTCGCGCGCCAATGGATGCCGCCCCTCGATCAGGTGCAGGCCGCGGGCACCTCCGCGGCGCAAAGCATGTATCTGCGCGCGCGCATCATCGCGCACGAGCTTTTGTCGCTCGGGATCGATGTCAATTGCATCCCGACCCTCGACATCGCAAACGACGCCACGCACCCGTTTCTCAAGAACCGCTGCTATGGCTCTGACAAGGCGTCGGTTTCCGCCATCGGGCAAGCTGTTGCGGGCGGTCTGATGGAGGGCGGGGTCCTGCCGGTCATCAAACACATTCCCGGCCACGGACGCGCGACGGTGGACTCGCACCTCTCCGTGCCAAGGGTGAAATACGCCGCAGAAACGCTCGAGGCCAATGACTTTTCGCCGTTTCAAGCACTTTCTGACCTGCCGCTGGGTATGACCGCGCACCTGATCTACGAACAGATCGACCCGCGCCCGGCGACGATCAGCCCGGTGATGATCGACCTCATCCGCATGAAGATCGGCTTCCAAGGCCTTCTGATGACGGACGATATTTCCATGGAGGCGCTTGATGGCACGGTTGCCGAGCGCTCGGTTCAGGCGCTCGAGGCGGGCTGTGACGTGACGCTGCATTGCAACGGCGATCTGGGCGAGATGCGGTCGATTGCCGAGGCTGTACCGACCATGCGCGCCGACAGTCTCAAGCGCGGGCGGGCGGCGCTGGCGGCGCGGGCCACACCCGCTCCGGTTGACATTCCCGCCCTTGAGGCCAAGCTGGCAGAACTCTTGCCCGGCTGAAAGCGCCCCGATGGCTGACGATTTCGAAGACGCGCACCTCCCGGTGGCCGACCGCCTCGCGGCGGAGGCGCTGATCGTGGACGTGGACGGGTTCGAAGGCCCCCTGGACCTGCTGCTGACCCTGTCGCGCACGCAAAAAGTCGACCTGCGGCAGATCTCCGTTCTGTCGCTCGCGCGGCAGTACCTGGCGTTTATCGACAAGGCGAAGGAGCTGCGGATCGAGCTGGCTGCCGATTACCTCGTGATGGCGGCCTGGCTCGCCTTTCTCAAATCGCGGCTGCTCTTGCCGCCCGATCCGGCGGACGAAGGGCCGTCGGGGGAGGAGCTGGCCGCGCACCTGGCCTTCCAACTCGAACGGCTGAACGCGATGCGCGACGTGGCGGCGCGGCTGATGGGGCGGGACCAGCTGGGGCGCGATTTCTTCCAACGCGGTGTGCCGGAGCGCGTCGAGCGGGTGCGCAAGGTGACATATACGGCGACGCTGCTCGATCTGATGCAGGGTTATGCGCGCATCCGCACCAAGGACGAGTTCCGCCCGTTTGTGATGGACCGCGACCGCGTCTTTACCATGGAGCAGGCGCTCGACCGGATGCGCGGGATGATCGGGTTTGCCGGCAATTGGACGACGCTCTCGGCCTATCTGCCGGAGGGCTGGACGGGCGCGCCGGACATGATCCGCTCGGCCACGGCGGCGACCTTTGCCGCCTCGCTGCAACTGGCCAAGGAGGGGCACCTTGAGCTACGCCAATCCGAGACGTTTGCCCCTATCGAGCTGCGCCGGAAAGCCACGTGACAGACGCAAGTAACGCCCCCGAGGACCCGATCCGCGACAGCCTTTTCGAGGCGCCGCCGCAAGGCGAGCAGGAGCGCATGGTCGAGGCGATCCTCTTTGCCAGCGCCGAGCCGGTGTCGGTGGCGGACATGAACGCACGCATGCCGCATGGCTCGGACGCGTCGGTGGCGGTGCGCGCGGTGCAAAAGCGCTATGAGGGGCGCGGCGTCGCGGTGGTCAAGGTGGGCGAGGCTTGGGCGATCCGCACGGCGGCGGACCTCGGGTTTTTGATGCAGAAAGAGACGGTTGAGGTGCGCAAGCTCTCCCGCGCCGCCGTCGAGACTTTGGCGATTGTCGCTTATCACCAGCCGGTCACGCGGGCCGAGATCGAAGAGATCCGGGGCGTCTCGGTCAGCCGGGGGACGATTGATCAGCTTTTGGAGCTGGAGTGGATCCGGTTCGGCCGCAGGCGCATGACGCCGGGGCGGCCAGTGACCTTTGTGGTGACGGAAAAGTTCCTCGATCACTTTGGCCTCGAAAGCGCCCGGGATCTGCCGGGGCTGCAGGAGCTACGTTCGGCGGGGCTGCTCGAGAGCCGCCCGCCGCCTGACGAGGGCGAGGATGGCGACACTTCGACTCAAGATGGCCTCTTTGATGCAGAAGAGGACGAGAAGTCGCCAAGGTGACGTCACATTTCGGCGCTACGTCTGCGGGCGGGGAGTTGACTGAGGATGTGAGTGATGTCTGCCAATCAGATTTTGAACATGGCGCTGCGCATGGTGATGCGGCGCGGAATGAATGCGGCTGTCGGCGCCGGTGTGCGCGCGGTCAAGAACCGTCAGAACGCGGGGCCTTACGTGCCGGTGTCTGACGCCGACCTCGCCGAGCGCGACCGCATCCGCGCCGAGCGCCGCGCCCGCCGGATCGGGCGCAGCATCGGGTAGAGATGATGCGGTTTGCGTGCCGGGCCTGACCCGAGACTTGCTTTGCACACGACTGATATGTGGGGCATTCGAAACGGATGTACACGCGCCGACCCGAGGGGTGGCGCATTCGCGCCGCCCCATGGGGGCGGGTCGGCGCGGCCTGACGTAAACGTCAGGCGGGGGCTTTGATCTAGGCCAATTTGTTTATGGTCTTAGGCAGCCTCGCCTTCAGCATAACCTAGAGGCCCCGGATCAAGTCTGAGGCGCATGTTGCTAGCCGCGTTTGCGGGCGACGATGGCACAGTGGACGTAGTCCATGCCGTGGCCCGTGGGATCGGCGGCAACGCGCGCCTCGTAGGCGCCGTAGAACTGGTCGAGGAGGCGCGCCTGTTCGGTCGGGCTGCGCGATGCGATGCCCGATGCGAACGTCGGTTCGGACCAGCTGCGCAGGGTCGGCACGTAGGCTTTGGCGAAGTCCGCGGCGCTTTGCCCGCCTTTGGCAAAGGCCACGGCGTAGGGGCAGGGGGTGACGAGCGTTTTGGCGGAGACCAGCTCGAGGCCGGCCTCGACGACCGGGCCACCCTCGAACGGTGCGGTGAATTCTTCGACCGTGCGGTAGACCTGCGGGAAGTTGGTGCCGCGCACTTCGTCTTCGGTCAAATCGCCGGAGGCGCCCATCTCGCGCCAGAGGGCGTCGAACGTGTCGAACATGTTCTGCCCGCCGGTGTTGCCCAGATAGCGGCCTTCTCCGTCGATGCCGAAGTTGTAGAGCACGAGGTGACCGCCGGGTTTGAGCTCGCGCGCGCGGGCGAGGAGGAGCGCCTCCCAGTCTTTGGCGCCTTTGGCGCGGTAGGCATCGCGGATGTCTCCCGAGGCGCCGACCATGTGCACGTGATCAGGGATGTCGCAGGGCGTCTCGGCGATGTAGTGCGAGGCAGTGGCGGAGAAGCCGAGGTCGAGCGTGCCTGCCGCCACGATCTGCCGGTGAAAGGACGTGGCCGAGGCGAGCACCGACAGGCCCGGCATCCCGGCAAGCGGGCTCTCGATCTCGGTCAGACCCTGCACGATCTGGAAGAGCTGGGAGAAGTCGTTGCGCGGCAGGTCTGTGTAGACCAGCTGCACATCGCGCTCCGGCAGGCGGGCCTTGAGATCGGCGATGACCTCCCCCCACATCGGCAGCGACGTGCCTCCGTCCGCCGCGCCCATGTCGGTCAGCGTGATCGGGCCGCCGTCGGCGATGAGGCCGGACAACGCCGCCTCCACATCCGTTTTCGCCTTGAGGATCACGTCACGCGCGCCGGTCGTGGCGCGGGAGTAGTAGCCGGCGCCTTTCATGGCCATGAAGGTTTCGGTCGACATCGCAGCCTCCTCGTCAGCTCGGTTGAAAGTGTTTCGACAGTTTCAGTCCCTGACCCTGATAGTTGGACGCGATCTCGCGTCCGTAAAGCACGTCAGGCTCCGCCAGCATCCGCTCGTAAATCAATCGCCCGACGATTTGCCCGTGTTCGAGCACAAAGGGCGCCTCGTGGCAGCGGACCTCGAGCACGCCGCGCGCGCCTGCGCCGCCAGCGGCTGCATGGCCAAATCCGGGATCAAAAAAGCCCGCGTAGTGCACGCGGAACTCGCCGACCATGGCAAGGTACGGCGCCATTTCGGCGGCGGTGTCCGGTGGGATGGTGACGGCCTCGCGGCTGACGAGGATGTAGAACGCGCCGGGGTCGAGGATGATGCGAGCGTTTTCGGACCGCACGTCCTCCCAGAATTCAGCGATGGGGTAGTGGCCGAGCCGGTCGAGGTCGATGACCCCGGTGTGCGGCTTGGCCCGGTAGCCGACCAGCGTGCCGTCCTTTGGCCTCAGGTCCACGGAAAAGCCGAGACCATCCGCGATCACCGGCGCGCCGCCCGTCACCAGAGGGCTCTCCGCGTGCATCTCCGTCAGGTCCGCGTCGCTCAGCACCGCATCACCCTGCCGCAGGCGCATCTGGTTGAGCCGCATCCCGGGCCGGACCTTGACCGAGAACGAGCGCGGGCAAATCTCGGCGTAAAGCGGACCGGTGTAGCCCGCGGGGATGCGGTCGAACTCCGCCCCGCCGTCGATCACCAGCCGCGTGAGGAGATCCAGCCTCCCGGTGGAGCTCTTGGCGTTGGCGACGGCCGAAATGCCCTCGGGCAGAGCCAGCCGCTCCATGAGCGGAACGAGGTAGACGCAGCCTTTTTCGAGCACCGCGCCCTCCGCGCCAAGCTCGATCCGGTGCATCTCGAACTCCGGCAGGCGATCCGCCACGGTGTTGGACTGCCCGGTCAGGAACGAGGCGCGCACCCGGTAGGCCACGGTCCCGAGCCGCAGATCGAGGCTCGCGGGCTGCACCTGTTCGGGCGTGATCTCCGGCGCGCCGGCAAGCGCGCCCGCCGCGATCATCTCGCGCAGCGCCTGGCTGGGCAGAACACCCGCGCGTGTCTCCGGGGCAGGGGTCATCGGCACTGTCCTAAATCCATCCTGCCGCAACTTTGCCCGCGTGCGCGCGCAACTTCAATGCCGGTGCCGCGGTGGAGGGCCAAGCGCCAGACTGCCCGCGCCGAGCCGCCAATAAAGAGACCTTTCGTAACGCCTCCGCATTCCTTGTTATCCCCGCCCGCCACGCCATGGGTCCCAATACGGGGCAGGCCGCGCGCCACGTCGCGGCACATGTTGTGCGCCCCGCCTACGGGCCGGGACGCAAGACCCCAGGGAGGATCCTCAATGATGAAACGGACATTCTGCGCCACTTCCGTGCTGGCGCTGACGCTTGGCACCGCGGCCTTTGCCGACGGACATGCCGAACCGCTCAAGATCGGGTTTCTGGCGACGCTCGAAGGCACCTATACGGCGCTGGGTGAAGACGGCCAGCGCGGCTTCGAAGTGGCGCTCGCCGAGATCGAGAACATGGCAGGTGGCCGCTCGATCGAGGTGATCACCGCCTCGACCGATGCCAGCCCCGACAGCGCCGTGCGCGCCGCCCGCAAGGTGGTCGAGCAGGACGGCGTCGACATCCTGATCGGGCCGCTCTCCGGCTCCGAAGGCATCGCGCTGCGCGACTATTCCAAGACCCAGCCGGGCGTGACCTTCATCAACGGCATTTCGGGCGCGCAGGAGACGACCTTTGTCGAGCCGTCCGAGAACTTCTTCCGGTTCAACATGGACGGCGCGCAGTGGTCTGCGGGCCTTGGCGAGTATGTGTTCAACGAGAAGGGCTACGAGACCGTTGCCACGATCGGCGAAGACTATTCGTTCATCTACACGCAGGTGCTCGGCTTCGCGCTGGAGTATTGCCAGGCCGGCGGCGAGATCACGGACCGCTTCTGGGTGCCGCTCGGCACCAAGGACTTTGGCTCGATCATCGCGGCGCTGCCGGATGACGTGGACGCGATCTACCTCGGCCTTGGCGGCGGCGACGCTGTGAACTTCCTCAACCAGTACCAGCAGGCGGGCGGCGACGCGAACCTGATTGGCGGCACGATCATGGTCGACGGCACGGTCCTTAACTCGAAAGGGTCTGCCAAGGAGGCGCTGATCGGCGTGCCCTCGTCTGGCCCGCAGGCGGACGATTTCGACAACGAGAACTGGAAGCGGTTTGTTGCCGCCTACCAGGAGCAGTTTGCCCCTGAAGACCGCTTCCCTTCGCCGGCGCTGATGGCGACCGGGTATTACAACGCGACCATCGCGATGGCGCGCTGCATGGACGAGGTCGAGGGCGATCTGTCGGACGGCCATGCCGCTTTCCGCAGCTGCCTGTCGGATCTCGTGATGGAAGACGCGCCGAACGGGCCGATCCGGCTTGACGAGAACCGCCAGGCGATCGGCACGAACTTCCTCACCGAAGTGGTCGAAAACGAGGACGGCACGCTCTCGAACAAGCTGATCAAGGTCGTCGAGAACGTGAACCAGACCATGGGCGTCGATGCCGAGGCGTTCGCCGCGCTGGGGCTGCCCTCGCGTGACACGCCCGAGTGCAAGACGTCCTACTGACGCCGCGCTGACGTTCGCCCGGGAGCCTGAGTTCCCGGGCGCGAGCTTCAAAGGCCGCCTAGCGGTGGCCTTTGATCTTGCCGGGCAAGACGTCCCATCCTGTTTTGCCCGGCGCATCGCTGCAGGCCAGACCCGGCCACTCCCGAACGGCTGCCCTTTATGACGCTCATCTCCATCCAGTCTCGCATCCACTTTGCGGCGCATGTGCTTGAAGAGGCGCTGCGGGCAGAGCTCGAGCAGGCCGGATCGGCGCATGTGTTGGTGCTGAGCGAGGCCGCGCCGTCGGGCAGCGAGCTTTCCGCGCGCGTGGCGGCGGGCCTGCCGAACCGGGGTGCGATCACGCGGGTGGAGATTTTTGCGCAGGACACGAAGTATGACGTGAGTGCGCGGGTGCTGGCGGACGGCGCGGCCTGCAAGGCGCAGGCCATCGTCGCCTACGGCTCCGCCCGCGCCATCGCCTTTGCGCGCAAGTGCCGACAGGAGATCGCCAAGCAGCGCTACGGGGCCGTTCCGGCACAGGACCGCAAGACCTTGCGGGAGCGCAGCTTCTTGCCCGACTTTTACGTCATCCCGGGCCTGGATGGTCTGCCGGATCCCTGCACCACAACCGCGTCGGGACGCACCGACGTCAAGATCGCGCCGCCCAGCGTCATCATCTGCGATCCGACGATTCTCGACGGCGCCTCCGAAGAGGGTGCGGCGAGCAGCTATGCCAACACGCTGGGGCGCTGCCTAGAGGCGCTGGTGAGCGAGGATTTCAACCCGATTGCAGACGGGTATGCGGTCGAAGGGCTTCAGCGGCTTGTGCTTGCGCGGCCGCGGCCGGACACGACACGGGCCGGGCAGAACCTGATGGCGGCCTCGCTCCTGAGCGCGCTGGCGCAGCAGAAGGGGCCGGGCGCCTTGCAGCTTTTCACCGCCGCCCTTGCCGGCCAGACGGGGCGGGCGATCGACGCGGGCGCGGTGCGGCGTATCCTGGCGCCGCGGCTCTTTGGCGATCCGGCGATGCGCGACTTTGCCCACGAAAAGGTCGTGCGCGCCATTCTCGGCTTGCCGCAGGCCGATGCCTTTGCGGGCGCGCTGGACAAGCACCTCGACCCGCTCCCGCTGGCGCGCCAGTTCGCGGATATGGGGTTGGCCCGGGACGATGTGCAGGCCGCCGCCGACGTGCTGCGCGGCACGGCGCGCTGTCCGGTGCCGCCGCCCGAACGGCTCGAGGCGATCCTCGAGGCCAGCTATTGAGGCGCGCGCTATGAGACTTCGGCCATGAAACCGCTTTTGATCGGGGGCCAGTGGATCGAGACTGCGCAGGCGGTGCCGAATGTGAACCCGTCGGACACAAAAGACATCATCGATCACTACGCGCAAGGCGGCCGGGCGGAGGCGCAAGCCGCCGTGCGTGCCGCCGCTGATGCGGCACCGGGCTGGGCGCATAGCACGCCGCAGGAGCGGCACGATCTTTTGGCGCGGGTTGCCGCTGACCTGATGGCCCGAGCGGAGGAGATCGGCACGCTCCTCAGCCGCGAGGAGGGCAAGATCCGCGCCGAGGGCATCGCCGAGGCAACGCGCGCGGCACGGATTTTCGACTTTTTTGCAGGCGAAGCGCTCCGGGCAGGCGGAGAGCTGCTCCCCTCGGTCAGGCCGGACATCGAGGTGGCGATCACGCACGAGCCGGTGGGTCCGGTCGCGCTCATCACGCCTTGGAATTTTCCCATTGCGATCCCGGCCTGGAAGACGGCGCCGGCGCTGGCCTTCGGCAACCCGGTGATCCTCAAACCCGCCGAGCTGGTGCCCGGCTGCGCCTGGGTGCTGGCGGAGGTCCTTCAAAATGCCGGCTGCCCGCCGGGTGTCTTTAACCTTGTGATGGGCGAGGGGAGCGTCGTGGGCGCGGCCCTGCTCGCGGCGCCCGAGGTCAAGGCGGTCAGCTTTACCGGCTCGGTTCCCACGGGCCAGCGCATTGCTGCGGCCTCGGTCCCGATGAACCGCAAGGTACAACTCGAGATGGGCGGCAAGAACCCCCTCGTCGTGCTGGATGACGCCGATCTTGAGCGCGCGACGGACGTGGCGCTTGATGGCGCGTTTTTCTCGACCGGGCAGCGGTGCACGGCGTCCTCGCGGATCATCGTCACCGAGGGGATCCATGGCCGGTTTGTGGAGTTGCTCGCTGAAAAAGTGCGCGGTCTCAAGGTTGGTCCGGCGCTCGATCCGGCGAGCCAGATCGGCCCGGTGGTGGATCGGACGCAGCTGGATCAGGACCTGCGCTACATCGACATTGCCCGGCGCGAGGGTGGCAACCTGCGTGCGGGCGGCAATATGGTGCGCTGCGCGACGCCCGGGTACTTCCTCGCGCCGACGCTCATTTCGGACACGGACCCGGCCATGACAATCAACCGCGAGGAAGTGTTCGGCCCGGTCGCGAGCGTGATCCGGGTGCGGGACTACGAAGAAGCCTTGCACGTTGCGAACGACACGCCCTTTGGCCTCTCGGCGGGCATCTGCACCACGTCGCTGAAACACGCGCAGCACTTTCGCCGGCACGCGCAGGCGGGGATGGTGTTCGTGAACCTGCCCACCGCCGGGGTCGACTATCACGTGCCGTTTGGCGGCACCAAGGGATCGAGTTTCGGGCCAAGAGAGCAGGGCGCCCACGCCCGCGCCTTCTACACTCAGGTCAAGACCTCTTACGTATTCGGCGGCTAGACCCCGTCATTTGACGGGGCGGCATACCAAAAAGTCTCATTGTGCGCCCGGGCACTTGCCACGACTCGAATCGCCTGCCTCAATCGCGGGCAGGCTGGGGAGCTCGACCACGCCATCTTCTGGGGAGGAGATATATGAGCCAAGCACTTGCCGTGAGCCACGGCGAGTTCGGGCGCGCTGCCCTTTACGAACTCGACCGCCCGATCACGACACATGCGCACCGCGAAGGGCATTTGATCTTTTACGTCTCCGGCGCGCGCATCGGGATGAAGATCGGGCGCAGCAAGGTGGTCTGTGACAAGACAACCGCCGCTGCGATCAGCCCGTGGGAGCCGCACGCCTTTGACCTTGCCGACGACGGCGCGGTGTTCACGCTGACGCTCTACATCAAGCCGATGTGGTTCCTCGAACACTCCGGCTCCGCCGATTTCGCGCTGAATTTCGGGCGGCGGCAGGTCACGGTGTCGCCGATGATGGACGCGCTGGTGCGGCGGCTGACGACGATGATGCTGGCCGATGCCGGCGACGTGCAGGTCGAGACGCTGCTGCTCGATCTCGTCTCGCGCGCCTACGAGGCCAGCTGGGACGGGCGGCGCCGTCCGAACGCCCTCGACTGCGCGCGGCGGTTCTCCGATTTCCGCGTGCGCCGCTCGCAACAGCTGATGAAGAGCTACCTCGGCAACCAGCACGGCCTCGATGCGCTGGCCTCCGAAGTGGGCCTGAGCCGGCCGCATTTCTTCAAGCTTTTCAAGATGCAGACTGGCGTGACGCCGAACGTCTACTTCAACACGCTGCGCTCCGAGCAGGCGATCGAGGACCTGACAGGCACCGACAAATCGGTGACCGACATCGCCTATGATCTTGGGTTTGCCAGCCAGGCGTCTTTCACGCGGTTCTTCTCCCTCAACGTCGGGATTTCGCCCACCGATTACCGGCGCGTGGCGACGGTGACCTGAGCCGCGCGCGGCGCCTCTTTTACCGACGGGCGGGCACCGGACAAGACTTTTGGATACGGGTCTGACCGCCGCCCTTGGCTAGCCTCTCCGTCAGCATCTGGGAGGAGAGCTTTGGCCAGATTACGAGGCCCTGACATCTGCCACTGCGGCGCGTGCCTGCGAGGCCGCGCATGAGAGCGTTCGGCCGCGCGCATCCCATCTGGACGGCGATCCTTGGCGTGCTGGCGCTGGCGCTGCTCTACCTGATATTCGCGGTCTGGCCCGAATGGCTGATCGACGCGATTGGGCGCAAGAAAGTGTTCCTCAACGCGCTCTTCAACGGGATCACGCTGGGCGGTCTCTATTTCCTCGTGGCCTCCGGGTTTACGCTGATCTTTGGCCTGATGCGCAACGTCAACCTGGCGCATGGCTCGCTCTACCTCATGGGCGGGTACATCGGGTATTTCGTGGCCGATTGGACGGGGCTGTGGCTGCTTGCCTTCCCGGTGGCGTTTGTCGTCGTTGCGATTGTCGGCGTTTTGATGCAGATCTTCGTCTTCCGCCGGATGGAGGGCGAGGACCTGCGTCAAACGCTTGTCACCATTGGGATTTCCATCGTCCTCGCCGACCTGATGCTCTGGTCGTTCGGGGGTGATTTCTACAACATCACCCCGCCCGAGTGGCTGTCCGGGCCTTTGGAGACCGGTCTTGTGACCTCCGAGCGTGTGCGCCGGTCGGGTGAGGTCGTGACCTCCTATCTCAAGTACCCGATGGTGCGGATCGTGATCTTTGCCGCGTCGGTGGTGATCGGGATTGCCATGTGGCTGCTCCTCAACAAGACGCGCGTCGGCATGCTGATCCGCGCCGGCGTCGATGACCGCGACATGCTGAGCGCGACCGGAGCACGCATCCAGCTGGTGTTCGTCGGCGTCTTTGCCTTTGGCGCGGGGCTTGCCGGCCTCGCGGGCGTCGTGGGCGGCACGTTCCAGTCCGTCGCGCCGGGTGAAGACACCCGGTTCCTGCTTGCCTCGCTCGTCGTCGTGATCGTCGGCGGCATGGGCTCGATCCCGGGCGCCGCTTTGGGCGCGCTCCTCATCGGCCTCGCCGAGCAATTCGGCTCCGTCTATTTCCCGACCTACGCCGTCGTGCTGACGTTCCTGATCATGGTCGTCGTCCTCGCCTTCCGCCCGCAGGGCCTTTTGGGGAGGTCCTGACGTGGCTGTCACCGACATGACCCCGGCGCAAAAGCGCGACGCCAACAAGGTCTGGATCGAGCGCATCCCGGCCCCTTACTGGGTGGTCGGCTTTGTGCTGCTCGTGGTGCCCAGCTTTGCCTCGGATTTCTTCATGTTCCAGATCATGGGCTGGACGTTCATCCTCGGCATGATCGCCTCGTCGCTCATGTTCCTCGCCGGATACGGCGGCATGGTGAGCCTCGCGCAGATGACCTTTGCCGGGGTCGCTGGCTACATGGTCGCGATCTTTGGTGAAAGCGCCATCGACACGATCTCGATGGGCTGGCCCTGGTGGCTGACGATCCCGCTGGCGCTCGTGATCACCGTGCTTTTTGCGACCATCATCGGCTGGCTCGCGGTGCGCACCGAGGGCATCTACACGATCATGATCACGCTGGCGATCGCGGCGGCGTTCTTCTACTTTACCCGGCAGAACTACGACATCTTCAACGGCTTTTCAGGCTTTAACGGAGTCCTGCCGCCCCAGCTTTTTGGCGTCGATTGGCGGGGTCCCGAGGCGTTCTACTACATGACGCTCTTCTGGGCGGCGGCGACGTATTTCTCCGTCCTCTACCTCAAGCGCGCGCCCTTCGGGCTGGCCCTGCAAGGGGTGCGCGACAACCCCCGCCGTATGTCGGCGCTTGGGTTTAACGTCACCGCGCATCGTGTTGCGGCCTATGCCTTTTCCGCGATCCCGGCAGGCATCGGCGGCATCCTCTTGACCTGGCAATCGGCGCAGATCAGCCCCGGCACCGTCGGCATCCAGCCCGCCATCGACATCCTCGTGATCGCCGTCGTCGGCGGGCTCTTGCACCCCATCGGACCCTTTATCGGGGCGTTCATCTACGTCATCCTCAAGACCTTCGCCATCGACGTGCTGCTGACGCTCGGCCTCTCGGGCGAACGCTTCCAGCTGCTGATCGGGCTTGGGTTCCTCGTCATCGTCTTCTTCTCCCCCGACGGCCTTCTTGGCCTCTGGGAAAAGCTCAAAGCCTCCCGCAACCGCGACCCTCTGACGGGGGAAGCCAAGTCCGGTGAGGGTGGCTCATGAACGCCCGCATCACCACCGGCACCGAGAACGCGCTCGAGCTCAAAGGCATGTCCAAATCCTTCGGCGCGCTTGCGGCCCTCGCAGACATCGAACTGACCGTCCGCCCCGGCGAACGCCGCGCGGTGCTCGGCTCGAATGGTGCGGGCAAGACGACGCTCTTCAACTGCATCACCGGGGATTTCCCGCCCACCACCGGCTCCATCCGCTTCTTCGGCGAAGACGTCACCGCCTTTCCCCCACAAGAGCGGATCCGCCGAGGGCTCCGCCGGACCTACCAAATCTCGCTTCTCTTCACCGGCCTTTCGGTGATCGACAACGTCTATCTGGCCTGCCTCGGAGTGTCGCGCGGCCGCTTTTCCTTCGTGCGTCCCCGCAAGAACGATGCGCTTGTCTCCTCCGCCGAAGAGCTGACGCAAACGGTCAACCTCTGGGATGCGCGCGACACGATCGTCAGCGATCTCAGCTACGGGCAGCAGCGCCAGCTCGAGATCGCCATGGCCCTCTCCGGCGCGCCGCGCTTTATCCTCTTTGACGAGCCCGCCGCCGGTCTCAGCCCCACCGAACGGCGCGAGCTGGTGGACATCCTCACCGGCCTGCCGAGCCACATGGGCTACATCATCATCGAGCACGACATGGACGTCGCCCTGCGCGTCAGCGACTACGTCACGATGATGCACAACGGGCGCATCTTCAAGGAGGGCAAGCCCGCCGAAATCGAGGAAGACCCTGAAGTTCAAGCGCTTTATCTCGGGGGGGACGACCATTGACCGCCCTCGAAGTCCGCGATCTCAACGTCTACTACGGCCAGTCCCACGCCTTGCAAGGCGTCGATCTGACCCTCGGAAAAGGCGTGCTGTCGGTCGTCGGGCGCAACGGGATGGGCAAGACGACGCTCTGCAAGGCGATCATGGGATTGGTCCCCGTCGCCTCCGGCTCGATCTCGCTGAACGGACAGAATCTCTCGGGCGTTGGCCCTGCCGAGACCGCCCGCATGGGCGTCGGATACGTCCCTCAGGGTCGCCGCCTCTGGCGCTCGCTCACCGTCGACGAGCACCTCAAGCTGGTCGCGACCCGCGGCGGTGCCTGGACGGTCGAACGTGTCTACTCCGTCTTCCCCCGCCTTGCCGAACGCAAGTCCAACGGCGGCGGTCAGCTCTCGGGTGGTGAACAGCAGATGCTCGCCATCGGGCGCGCGCTCCTGCTCAACCCCAAGTTGCTCGTGATGGACGAGCCGACCGAAGGGCTCGCGCCGGTCATCGTCAACCAGGTTGCCGAGATGCTCGTGCGGCTGGGACAGGAGGGCGACATCGACGTCCTCGTGATCGAGCAGAATATCGGCGTCGCCTGCGAGGTCGCCTCGGATGTCGCGATCATGGTGAACGGGCGCATCAACCGCGTCATGGAAAGCTCCATTCTCGCCAGCGACCGCGACCTGCAGCAGGCGCTGCTCGGAGTGGGGCGGCACGCCCATGACGAGACTGACGACGGCCCGCGCCAGACCGAAGAGACTGCCCCCGACACCCGCGCGATCACCAAGATTTACCTGTCGAACCCGGAGGTCCCGACGCGCTGGACCCCGCCCGTGCCCGTCCGCGTGCTTGAGGGCTCTGCCCGCACGGTCACCGATCTTCCTAAGGCCGAAGTGGTCCCGCTCGCCCCCGCCCAGACGCGCGCGCCCAGAGGCACCGGCACCGTCTATGTCTGCGGCACGTTCGATACCAAAGGCCCCGAGCTGCGTTTCATGGCCGACGCGGTCAAGGCGCAGCGCTTGCCCGTCAAACTTGTGGACCTCTCCACAAGCGGCGGCCCGTCAAACGCCGACATTCCGCCCCATGTCATCGCAGCCCACCACCCGCGCGGCGCGTCCGCCGTCTTCACCGGCGACCGGGGCAGTGCGGTTGCCGGCATGACCCGCGCCTTCGAGGCATGGGTGCGCGGCCAGCACGACATCGCTGGCCTTCTCAGCGCAGGCGGGTCGGGCGGCACGGCGCTCGTCTCTCCCGCCTTTCGCGTGCCGCCCGTCGGCGTGCCCAAGCTTATCGTCTCTACCGTCGCCTCCGGCAACACCGAGCAATACGTCGGCCCCTCGGACATCACGATGATGTATTCGGTGTCGGATGTGCAGGGCATCAACTCGATCACGAGAGAGGTTTTGTCCAACGGTGCCAATGCCTTGGCGGGCATGGTTCATGCAAGACGCACACACGCGCCCAGCGAGGACAAACCCGCCATCGGCCTGACGATGTTTGGCGTGACCACCCCTTGCGTCCAGCAAGTCACCGCGCAACTCGGCGATGACTACGATTGCCTCGTCTTTCACGCCACCGGCGTTGGCGGACGCTCCATGGAAAAACTGCTTGATAGCGGTATGTTATCGGCCGTTCTTGATCTCACGACGACCGAAGTCTGTGACATGGTGGCCGGCGGTGTCTTTGCCGCTCAGGGCACCCGGTTCGATGCCTCGATCCGCGCAGGTCTGCCCTTCATCGGGTCCTGCGGTGCGCTCGATATGGTGAACTTCAACGCGCCGGACACAGTGCCTGAGAAATACCGGCACCGGCTTTTTTACGAGCACAACCCGCAGATCACTTTGATGCGCACAACGCCTGAAGAAAACGTCGCAATGGCCCGTTTTATCGGGGAAAAACTCAATCAGATGACTGGCCCGGTGCGCTTTTTCCTGCCCGAGGGTGGCGTGTCGATGCTCGACGCGCCAGGCCAGCCGTTCTGGGACCCAGCCGCGAACAAAGCGCTTTTCGACACGCTCGAGGCGACCGTCAATCACACCGCGAACCGCCAACTAGTGCGCGTGCCAAACAACATCAACGATGCGGATTTTGCCGACCTTGTGGTCAAGACCTTCCGGTCTTTCCACGCCCGTCCTGCCCGCGCGAAAGGAGCCTGACCCATGTATGACCGCGCGGAATTGATGAGCAAATACAGGGCGATGCGCGACAAAGGTGAACCGATCATCGGCGGCGGTGCAGGCACTGGGCTCAGCGCGAAATGCGAGGAGGCCGGCGGTATCGACCTCATCGTCATCTACAACTCTGGGCGCTACCGCATGGCCGGCCGCGGCTCGCTTGCCGGTCTCATGCCCTACGGCGACGCGAACGGCGTGGTGATGGAGATGGCCGGCGAAGTCCTCCCCGTCGTCAAACACACCCCCGTCCTCGCGGGCGTCTGCGCGACCGACCCCTTCCGCCTGATGGACAAGTTCCTCGACGAGGTAAAGGCAGCGGGCTTCTCGGGCGTCCAGAACTTCCCGACCGTCGGGCTGATCGACGGCTCCTTCCGTGCCAACCTCGAAGAGACCGGCATGGGCTTTGCCCACGAGGTCGAGATGATCCGCATGGCCTCGGAAAAGGGCCTGCTTACAACGCCTTACGTCTTTTCCGAGGACGACGCCCGCGCCATGGCCGAGGCGGGCGCCGACATCATCGTCGTGCATCTGGGCCTGACCACCGGCGGCGCAATCGGTGCCGAAACCGGTGTCACGCTCGAAGAGGCGCCCGCGCTCACCGACGCCTGGGCCAAGGCTGCGCTCGTCGTCAATCCAGACGCGATCGTGCTGGTACACGGCGGCCCGGTCGCGATGCCCGAAGACGCTGATTTTGTTCTGAAAAACACCCAGCACTGCCACGGCTTCTACGGCGCCTCTTCGATGGAGCGCCTGCCCACCGAGATCGCCCTGCGCGAGCAAACCGCCGCCTTCAAAAAGATCGGGAGGCGCTGATGGCACGCCCGTTAACCTTCAATGCAGCCACAGGAGACACCCAATGACCGGCCAACTCATCGGACAGCTGATCCTCTGGCTCATCGTCGCCGTCATCGTCATCTTCATCCTCTATTGGGTGATGAATTGGCTTTACCGCCGCTCCACCAAAGAGATCGCGTTCGTGCGCACCGGCTTTCTCGGCGAGCGCGTCGTGATCGACGGCGGCGCCTTTGTCTGGCCCATCGTGCATGACATCACGCCTGTGAACATGAACTCCCTCGACCTCGCCGTGACCCGCGAAAAAGAGGAGGCGCTCATCACGGCGGACAACCTCCGCGTGGATGTGGACGCCGAATTCTACGTCCGCGTGCGCGGCACGAAGGAGGCCGTCAGCCTCGCCGCCTCCACCATGGGGCGCCGCACGCTCGAGCCGGAACGGCTGCACCGGCTGCTGTCGGGGAAGTTCATCTCCGCCCTGCGCACGGTGGCGGCGGAAATGACGCTTGCCGAGCTGCACCAGGGCCGCAAGACCTACACCGAGCGCGTCACCGAACTGGCGCAGGAGGGGCTCGACAAGAACGGGCTCGAGCTCGAAAGCGTTGCGATCACCGACATCGATCAGACCGATATCCAGTATTTCAATCCCTCCAACCAGTTCGACGCCATCGGTCTGACCTCCGTCATCGAGGCGGTCGAGGCACGCCGCAAGCTGCGCAACGACATCGAACAGGACACGATGGTGCGCATCCGCGAGCGCAATTTAGAGGCTGAAAAACAGACACTTGAGATCGAAAAGCAATCCGAGAGCGCACGGCTCGATCAGGAGCGCGAGATCGAGTTCCGCCGTGCACAACAGCGTGCCGAGCTGGCCCGCGAACGTTCCGAGCGCGATAAGGAAGGTGAAGAAGCGACCCTGATCAGCCGTGAGGCGATCGAGACGGCGCGCATCACCAACGAGGAAAAGATCGCCGAGGCGCGTATCAAATCCGAGCGCAAGATCCGCCAGCAAGAGATCGAGCGGCAGCAGGTCATCGACGAGGCCGAGATTGCCACGCGCGAGGCGGTCGAAAAGGCGCGCATCGGCCAGGAACGGGTGCTCTCCGAGACCCGCATCACCTCCGAGAAAGACACGCAAGCCGCTGATATCGCTGCCAAAGAAGCCATCGAGAAAGCCCGCATCGCGCAGGAGCAGGCCATCACCGAGGCGCGCATCGCCAAGGATCGCGAGACCCAGTCGCGCGAGATCGAGCGGCAGCGCATGATCGACGAGGCCGACATCGCCGCGAAGGAGGTGATCGAAAAGGCCCGCATCGCGCAGGAGCGTGAAGTGACCGAAGCTCGCATCGAACTGGAACGGACGACCCGCGAGAAAGAGATCGCCCGCAACCTTGCCGTCGACGAGGCCACCATCAACGCCCGCGAGGCGGCTGAAAAGCTGCGGATCGAGCAGGAAAAGACGGTGAACGCCGAGCGTATCGGCGCCGACGAAGCCACCCGCAAACTCGAGATCGCCCGGCAGAAAGCCCTCGAAGAAGCTGAAATCGCATCGAAACAGGCGACCGAAGCCGCGCGCATCGCCAAGGAAAAGAAGCTCGCCGCCGAGCGCATCGCCTACGAACAGGACCTGCGCGAACGCGAAATCGCCCGCAACCGCGCGGTGGACGTGGCGAACCTCGCGGCCTCAGAAGAGGTCTCCCAGGCGCGCATCGACGAAGAGCGCCGCACCCGGGCCGCCGAGATCGCCAAGGAGGCCGAGCTGCGCGCCCGCGAGATCGAAAAGCAGGAATCCGTCGAGGCCGCCGAAATCTCCTCCCGCCGGCTTGTCGAGAGCCAACGCATTGAAAAGGAGGCAGAAACCTCTGCAGAACGAATCGCGCGCGACCAACGGATCCGCGAGATGGAGATCGCCCGGAACAAGGCGATGGACGCCGCCCAGATCGCAGCCGACGAGGCCATCGAGGCCGCACGTGTCGCCAAGGGCAAGGTGATCGACGCCGAGAAAATCACCGCCGAGCAAGAGCTAGACGCGCGCAAACTCGACCGTAAGAAAGCCCTGGAACAGCTTGAAATCGCACGGGTTCAGGCCCTTCGTGAAGCCGAGATCGCAAGTCAGGAAGAGGTCGAGCGCGCCAAGATCGCCTCCGAACGCGGGCTCGACGATGCCCGCATCGGCCACCAGACCGAACGCCGCCGCCTCGAGATCGAACGCGAGAAGGCCGTCGAAGAGGCCAGCATGGACAAGGCCATTGCTCTTTACCAAAAATCGCTCGACGAAAGTGCAGCGGCAGTCGAGGCCGAGAACGCCAAGGCCCGCGCCCTGGAGGCGGCCGAAAAGTCCAAGACAGCCGCCGAAACGGAGGCCGCGAGCCGCGAGAAAACCGTCGACGAGCTCAAGGCGCAAATGCAGGCCGAGCGCACGCGCATCCTCGCCGAGGCCGAGCAGGTCCGCAAAGCGGTGGAGGCCGAGGCCGCCAAGCTCATCAACGAGGCTGAGAACGTGCTCACAGACGAGGCACGGCACTCGCTCTTCAAACGCAAGATGCTCGAGCACGTCGAGGGCATTGTGTCCGCAAGCGTGAAGCCGCTCGAAAAAGTCAGCGATATCAAGATTATGCAGCTTGGAGGGTCCGGTACTCAGGGGCTCGACTGGGCCGGCTCCGGCGGCGGCTCGGACGGTGGCGGCGGGGGCGGCAGCAGCCCCACGGACGAGGTGATGAACTCCGCCCTGCGTTATCGCGTGCAAGCGCCTTTCGTCGACAGCCTGATGCAGGAAATCGGAATCGACGGGTCCAATGTCGCGAAATCGGACATCATCCGTTCGGCCTCCGACATGACCCGCGCGTCGTCCGAACTGGCCCGCGCCAAGGCCGCCAAAGACGCCAGCAAAGGGAGCGGCAAGTAAATGGCGCGCGTCTTTGTCTCCTCCGTCGTCAGCGCGCCAGCGGCCAAGGTCTGGGAGCGCGTGCGCGACTTCAACGCCCTTCCGCGTTGGCACCCTCTGATCCGCGACAGCCGCATCGAGGACGCGCTGCCATCGGACAAGGTCGGCTGCATCCGCAACTTCAACCTGCAAAACGGCGACAACATTCGCGAGCAACTGCTCGGGCTCAGCGATTATGATATGTTTTGCACCTACGCGATCCTGGAAAGTCCAATGCCTTTAGATGATTACGTGGCGACCTTAAGGTTGACGCCCATCACCGAGGGCAACCGGACGTTTATCGAGTGGACGGCGGAGTTTTCCTGCGCGCCCGAGGACGAGGACGATCTGGTTTCCGGTATTGGAAATAACGTGTTCCAGGGCGGCTTTGATGCGCTCAAACGCCACTTCGGAGGCGCCTGATGCCAAAGGTGTACCGCAGCACGGTTCTGGAGGCGCCGATCGAGGCGGTCTGGGAGCAGCTGCGCGATTTCAACGGGCATGACCGCTGGCATCCGGCAATTGCCACCAGCCAGATTGAGCGCGGAAGAGACAGTGACATGGTCGGCTGCGTGCGGCGTTTCAAACTGCAGGACGGTGCCGAGCTGCGCGAACAGCTTTTGACGCTCAGCGACATGGAAACCGCGTATTCCTACTGCCTGCTCGATACGCCCGTACCGCTCCTCAATTACGTCAGCCACGTGCGCCTGACGCCGGTGACCGACGCAGATGCCACCTTTTGGGAGTGGGAAAGCCGGTTCGACACCCCCAAGGGACGCGAAAAGGAGCTTGGCACACTTGTCGGTGAGGGCATCTATCAGGCCGGGTTCGACGCAATCCGGGCCGAGATGGGATTGGAGGGCGCATGACCGATGTGCATCAGGTGTCGCGCGCCGCAGAGGTGACCTCGGGCCATGTCCTCGGCGGGGGTACACTCCTCATGCGTCAGGTGAACTACGCCCCGCAAGACATTGACAGGCTTGTCATTGTCTCCGACCCCGAGCTGAAAGCCGTGCGAGCCGAAGGCTCTGACATCCGCATCGGCGCGGGCGTGACCATGGCGGAGGTGATCGCGCATCCCGACCTTGCGGCCTTTGCCCCGGCGGCGCGCGCCATCGGCGGACCAGCGCTCCGCAACATGGGGACGGTGGGCGGCAATCTCTTTGCGCCGCATCCCTACGGTGACTTTGCGACCGCGCTCCTGGCCGCGGGGGCGCAGGTGCATTGGGCGGACGGGCGCAGTGAAGACCTCGAGGCTATGCTCAAGAGCCGCGATGCGGCGCGTGGCTGCGTAGTGGCGGTAACGATGCCGCGACTGAGGCCCGAACAGCTGCGGTTTCGCAAGCTCAGCCGGACCAAGCCCAAGGGCGTCTCGGTTCTGTCGGTCGCGGTCAGGCTCGATGCGATGGGTGGCCGCGTGAACAGCGCACGCGTTGCGTTTGGGGCGATGGGTCCGACGCCCATGCGCTCGCCAAGTGCCGAACAGGCGCTGCAGGGCGCCTCGCTGGACGAAGCGGGTGTGGCACGGGCGTGCGAGGCCTGTGTGCAGGACCTGGCTCCGGCCGACGACGCGCTTGCGAGCGCGTGGTACCGCAAGCGCGTTGCGCCGGTTCAGCTTAAACGTGTGCTTTTGGAGGCCAGATAGATGGCGAAAGTGCCGGTGACCTTTACGCTCAACGACGCCGAGACGGGCGTTTTTGTCGATCCTGCGGAGAACCTGCTCGAGGCGCTGCGGCGCAAGGGTGGGGATCTGTCGCCGAAGTACGGCTGCGGTCAGGGGACCTGTGGGGCCTGCACCGTGATGGTCGACGGCGCGCCGGTGCTCGGTTGTCTGACGCTTGCGCAAACTGCGAACGGCAAGCGCATCGACACGACGCGCGGTCTATCGGGCGGACCTGATCTGCACGCCCTCCAGCAATGCTTCATGGAAGGTTTTGCGGCCCAGTGTGGATTTTGCTCGCCTGGAATGCTCGTGGCGGCGAAGGCGCTCCTCGACAAGAACCCGCGTCCGACACGCGAGGACGTTACCGAAGCGATCAGCGGAAACCTGTGTCGTTGCACGGGGTACCAGCCCATTGTTGATGCAATACTCGAAGCGGCAAACCGCCTGAACGGGAGGACCGTCTGATGGGATCGGTGGAGTTTCGCAAGGATCTCTTTGCCGACGAGCGGCGCGAGGACCTCAACGAGATCGGCAAGCCCAAGCTGCGCCAGGACATCGAGGGTCATGTGCGCGGCACGACGGCCTATTACGATGACCATCTCTTTGAAGGGCTGCTGCACATTCGCTGCGTGCGCTCGCCGCATCATCATGCGCGCATCCGGCATGTGGACGCCTCGGCGGCGGAGCGGATGCCGGGCGTCAAGCGTCTGATCTGGCCACGCGACATTCCGAACAACCTCAACGCGCTCCTGACGATGATTAATTTCGGCCGCGATGACGAGCCGCTACTGTCGGACAAGAAGGTGAGCTATGTCGGTGAGCCGGTTCTCGCCATAGTTGCGGAGACCGAGGCACAGGCGCGCGCGGCCGTCGCGGCGGTGCGGGTGGATTATGAAGTGCTCCCCCACGTGCTCGACGTCGAGGAGGCGATCCAGCCCGGCGCGCCGGTCGTGAACGAGGTCTATCCGAACAACACGTTCGATTATGAGCCCTATGACCACGTCAAGCTGCGGTTTGGCGATGTGAACGCAGCCTTTGACCGTGCCGATCACGTGGTCGAGGCGACCTACGAGATGTCTCCCATCGAGCAGGCCCCGATCGAGACTTGCGGCGCAATCGCCGCGCCGGAAACGAACGACCGGTATGTCTGCCACACCGGCACGCAGGCGCTCTTCTTTTCGCTCGGGGTCACGGCCAAGATGCTGGATGTGCCGTCATCGCGCCTGCACTTCATCGGTGGCACGGCAGGCGGCGGGTTTGGTGGCAAGGTGGACTCACTCACCGAGCCTTTGGCCGTGCTTGGCGCGATGCTGACCGGCAAGCCCTGCAAGATGCAGTGGGACCGCGCCGAGGAGATGCAGGTGGGTGCGCCGCGCGGGGCGGAGCGCTGGGTGATCAAGGATGGCGTGATGAACGACGGCCAGATCATCGCGCGCGAGTTCACCGGGTACTTCGATGCCGGTGCCTATACGCGGCTGTCTTCGTATGCCGGCACAAAATGCACGGGGCATCTGCCGGGGCCGTACTCGATCCCGAACGTGGCCGCGAACACCTATTGCGTGTTCACCAACCGCACCCCGGCGACGGCGATGCGCGGGTTCGGGATCACCGGCGTCGACTTTGCCATCGAGTGCCACATGGACCGGGTGGCGGAGGTCGTGGGGATAGACCCGATCTCGCTGCGCATCCGCAACGCCTACCGCGACGGCGATATGAAGGCGCACCGCAGGCCTGCCAAGAACTGCGCGCTGGTCGAGTGCTGTCAGGTGGTCGCGGGCAAGGCGGGCTGGGTACTGCCGGTCGAGGATATGGCGGCGACGTCGATGACGGGCACGACGGCAGAGCGCCAGTTGATCCCGGAGACGGCGCTCGATGACGAGGGTAGGGTGGGCGCACGGCGCGCCGGCCAGACCGCGCGCGCGGCGCCCTCGAATGCGCCCACCCGCCGTTTGCCCGCCGGCACGCGCGGGAAGGAGGCAAAGGCCGTCGAGGTGCAGCGCCCGGACATGCAGATGTTGGCCGAGCGGATCGGGCACGACATCCCGCAGAGCGCCGAGCCTGCGCCAAGAGCGCCTCCGCCTGCCGCCCCGGCCATGCCGCAGCCGCCGAGAGGCGCGGCGCCTGTGCCTCCGCGTGGCGCGCACAGCGCTCCACCGCCGCCGAGCCCGCCGCCGCAGGCTGCGCCGCCTGCGCCAGCCGCGACAAGTGCGCCGGACGCCGAGCCGTACAAGCCAGCGGAAAAATTCTCCAAAGGGGTGAAGCGTCCGGGTGTGTCGCGGTTCCTGTCCGGGTCGAGGAGGCGCTGAGATGGCGGTGCATCAGGGACGCGGCTTTGCTGCCATCAACTATCCCATCGGCATGAACATGGGCGGTGACCCGGCGCAGGCGCTGGTGCATGCGACGCCGGATGGCAAGTTCATGGTGACGCTCTCCGCCATCGATCTGGGCCAGGGGATGAAGTCGGTGACGCGCCAGATCGCGGCGGAGGCGCTGGGGATCCCGATCGAGGATGTCTACGTGGACACCGCCGACAGCGATACGGGACCGCACGACATGGGGTCTTTTGCCTCGCGCGGCACCCACCGGGTGGGCAATGCGGTGATCCGGGCGGCGAGCGAGGCGCGCGCGCAGCTGATGGAGGCCGCCGCCGAGGAGCTGGAGGTGAGCGCGCAGGATCTCGATACCGACGGGCAAGGCAACATCCATGTGAAAGGTGCGCCTTCGCGCAGCATCACGGTGATGGAGACCTCGCAGGCTGCGCAGTTCAAACAGGGCAAGACGCTCGCCGGGCGGGGCATCTTTCTGATCGAGCCGTCCGGCTATGACCCCGACACCGGCGAGATGAGCCCGGTCACCACCTACGCCCATGCCGCGCTGGTCGTGGACCTGACGGTGGACGATGAGACGGGTGAGGTGGAGGTTACGCAGATCAACTCGGCCTACGAGGTCGGCCGCGCGCTCAACCCCAAGCTCGTGGAGCAACAGATCGTTGGCGGTGCCTGGATGGGGGTGAGCCATGCGCTTTATGAGACGACGGAGCCTTACTACCCCGACCGCAAGCATGGGCCCGAGGATTTCAACGGTTACCTAATGCCGGGGCCGGGGGAGACCGTCGATCATCACATCGCGATCCTAGAACGGCCCGCGGCGGATGCGCCGTATGGTGGGAAGGGACCCGGCGAGATGTGCGCGAACCCAGTCCTGCCGGCGATTGCCAATGCGGTCTACAACGCCGTGGGGGTTCGCGTGGACAAGCTGCCGATCACGCCGGAAAAGATCCTGCGCGGGCTCGATGCCAATGGCGGGGTGCGCAAGCCCTCGTTCGGCGGGGCGCGCTGATGGCGGTCACGCCGGTCATATCGGGGATCGACGGGCCTCAGCCCTTGGCCAAAGCCTTGCGCGATGCGCAGTATATTGCGTCGGACGATCTGGCGACGGCGATGTACTTGGCTTTGGCGCTTGGCAAGCCTTTGCTGCTCGAAGGCGCGCCGGGCGTGGGTAAGACCGAGGCGGCCAAGGCGTTGAGCGGCGTGATGGGGCGGGACGTGATTCGCCTGCAGTGTTTCGAAGGGATCGATGCGGCGGGCGCGCTCTACGAGTGGAACTACCCCCGCCAAATGCTCGCGATCCGGCAGGCGGGTGAGACGTATGTGAACCTTTATGCCGAGGACTTTTTGCTCGAACGGCCTTTGCTCCAGAGCTTGAAGAACCCCGCGCAAACGCTTCTCCTCATTGACGAAATCGATCGCTCTGATCAGGAGTTTGAGGCGTTCCTTCTCGAGTTTCTGAGCGACTTTTCGATCTCGATCCCCGAGACGGGCACGGTGCGGGCGAGCCGTCCGCCGATTGTGGTGCTGACCTCGAACCGCACGCGCGATCTGCATGAAGCGCTCAGGCGGCGCTGCGTCTACCACTGGATCGACTACCCCTCGCCGGAGCTCGAAGCAGACATCGTGATGATGCGCGCCTCGTCCGTTGCGCGGGCGACGGCGGAGGCGGTGGTGGCCTCGGTCGGTCTCTTGCGCGCCGAGCCCTTGGCCAAGCCGCCGGGTGTGGCCGAGACGGTGGAGTGGGCGGAGGCGGCGACGCTTTTGGCCGCGCAGGGCGCGCGCTGGCCGGACGCGTTTCGCCGGGCTATTGGGGTCGCTCTCAAGGATCAGGACGATCTTGCCTATCTCGAAGGGCGGATGGCGCAGGTGTTGCCGGGAGAGGCAGCATGAGCGGGCGTTGCGCGGGCGGCAAGCGCCGGATTTTGAGTTTATTTTGGAAGATGAAGGGGAGCTGATGCGCCAGGTCCTCCAGCCCTTCTTTGCCCTGGCGAGCGCTTTGCGGGCCGCGGGTTTTGCCGTGGCGCCGGATCAGACGCAGGGGTTTGTGGCGGCGGTGGGCCTTCTTGGGCCTGATGGCCTCGAGGATGTGCGGTCGGCGGCGCTGGCGCTTTTTGCGATCCCGCCGGAGCGGCGGGCAGAGTTTGACGCGATCTTCGACGCGATCTTTGCCGGACGTGAGGTCATGGCCGACGCCGAGGGCGATGACGACGAGGTCGATGCGGTCGAGCCGGATGACAGTTCGTTGGAGGTCGAGATCGAGGAGGCCGAAGAGCCGACCGGGGAGGAGGCCACGGCGGCGGAGCGCTTGGCGGCGCGCGGTGTTGCTGGCGGCGAGGATGCGGCGCTGGCCGTCTTTGCGCGTCAGGCGGATGCGAGGTTGCCGCGGCGGCTGAGCTATCGGCGGAAGTCGGTGAAGCGCGGCGATCGGATCGACCTGCGCCGCGCTCTGAAAGAGGCGGCGCGGCGGGACGGGGAGGTCATGCGCCTGCCGGAAACTCGGCGGAAGCAGCGGCAGCGCAAGATCGTGCTCTTGATCGACGTGTCGGGCTCGATGAAGGAGCGCTCGGACGCGCATCTGCGCTTTGCCCATACGCTGGTGCAGAGCGCGGAGCGGGCGGAGGTCTTTACCCTCGGCACGCGGCTGACGCGGATGACACAGACGCTGGCGCCGGTGGACCAGACGCGCGCTTTGGCAAGAGCAGGCGCGGCACTGGCGGACCTCGACGGCGGCACGCGGCTTGGGGAGGCGCTCAGTGCCTTCCTCGCGGTGCCGCGCTATGCGGGCTTTGCGCGTGGGGCGCTGGTGGCGGTTCTGTCGGACGGGCTGGAGCGGGGTAATCCGGCGTTGATGGTGGAGGCCACGCGGCGGCTCTCGCGACTGGCCTGGCGCCTGCACTGGCTGACGCCGCTGGCTGCCGATCCCGCCTATCGCCCTGCCACGGCGGCGATGGCGGGCATCCTGCCCTGGCTCGACGATCTCAGCGACGGCAGCACGCTCGGCACGATCTCACACCAGCTTTTGACGGCGGCGCGGGCGGCATGACCGGCGCCGCACACATCACGAACCAAGGCGCCCGGCGCACGCCGGCGTAACCCGGGAGGACCCACCATGGCTTTGCAAATTCACGTGCTGGACTACGGCGACATCGAGCTGGAGACCTCGTTTCTGGTGCTGGGTCACGAATGCGGGCGGACCCGGCGGGTGCCGGTCTATGGCTTTCTGATCACCGGGGGGACCTATCCGGTGCTGGTCGACACAGGGTATCGCGACAACGCGATCATGGAGAGCCTCGGGATGCGCGGGCTTCAGTTCCACGAGAACATGATCGAGACCCAGCTGGCCAAGCACGGGCTGAAACCCGGTGACATCCGCTATATCCTGCACACGCATCTGCACATCGACCACGCCGGCAAGGACGACCAGTTCCCGATGAACACCACGGTGGTCATCAACCGCCGCGAGATGGAGTTCAGCGTCTCGGGCATCATGTACCCCCAGTATCCCAAGCCCGACATTCTGCACCTGGTGGAGCGGATTTACGAACCGGATGCCATGCGTTTTCTCGATCTGGAGATCACCGGTGCCGAGGAGATCATCCCGGGCGTCTGGTGTGAGCCCGCGGGCGCGCATACCGAAGGGTCGATGAACGTGATCGTGGAGACGGCCGAGGGGCTGGCGTGCATCTGCGGCGATGTGATCTACGATTTCAACGACCAGATCGTGAACCATGTGCGCGTGAACAACCACATGGAGCCGCAGGTGACCGGCAACCACTCGGGCTCGAAACGGGCGGAGAAGGGCGCGGTCAAGAAGCTCTTGCAGAACTACACGTTCCTTTTGCCGATCCACGACCGCCCGGCCAAGATCGAGAACGCGCAGGTGGTGGGCCGGCTCGGGATGCAGGTGCCCGGACCGATGACCGAGAGCCTGCCGGCGCGGCAATGGTTCCCGATGTGAGGGGTGCTGGCGCTCCGGCTGAGCTCATGTGCCCGGGCTTGTCCCGGGCCGCGCCCGGGACGGAGGATGCAAAGACCGCGAGGTCCCGGGTCGCGCCCGGGACGGGGAACGCCAAGACCAACGCGCCCCGGGCCTGACCCGGGGCCTCTCTGCCGAGGAGACCCGCCATGACCCACAAAGCCATCGATGACCGCTTTCACCAGCTTGTCTCGGTCCATGCGCCCCTGCGCCAGCTGGGCACGGGGTTTACCTTTACCGAAGGCCCTTTGTGGCATCCCAAGGACCAGACGCTGCTCTTTTCGGACATGCCGGCGGATGTGCGGCGCAAATACACGCCCGGGCAGGGTGTGGCGGAGGTCATGCGCCCCTCGCACAAGGCCAACGGGCTGACCTATGACGCGCAGCTGAACCTCATCGCCTGCGAGCATAGCACGTCGAGCGTCGTGCGTTTTGCGCCAGACGGGCGACGGGAGGTGCTGGCGACCCACTTCGAGGGGCGCGAGCTCAATTCCCCGAACGATGTCGTGGTGCGCTCGGACGGGGCGATCTTTTTCACGGACCCGACCTATGGCCGGATGGAGGGGTTTGGCGTGCCGCGCCCCACGGTCATGGGCTTTCAGGGTGTCTACATGCTGCCGCCGGGCCATCGCCCGGGCGACGAGGCGGTGCTGGTGAGCGATCGGTACATGTTCAGCCAGCCGAACGGGCTGTGTCTGTCTCCGTGCGAAAAGTTCATGTGGGTGAACGACACCGATCAGGCCAACATTCGATTCTTTGATGTGGGCGCCGACGGCCAGCTGCGCAACGCGCGCATCTTTGCCTCGGGGATCCAGGAGGCGGGGCGGCCGGGTGTGCCCGACGGGATGAAGGTCGACGACAAGGGCAACATCTTCGTCACCGCGCCGGGGGGCATCTGGGTCTACGATTTCCACGGGATCAAGCTGGGCGAAATCGGGGTACCGGAGCTGACCGCCAACCTGCACTGGGGCGGGGCGGATTGGAGCACGCTTTACATCTGTGCCTCGACCTCGGTCTACGAGCTGCAGACGCAGACGCGCGGCAAGGAGGAGTCGTTTATGAAGCCGGGTGCGGGGGCTGGCACCGCGGCGTCGCTGAGCGCGCCTGCCATCCAGTCGGGTGGGCTCGAGATCGAAACGGTTATCGACCGTCTCGACCCGGCGCGCTGCGCGCTGATCGTGCAGGATATGCAGAACGACGTCATCATCGACGGCGGTGCGTTCGCGGGGTCGGGCTCGCCCGTGCACGCCAAGCAGCAGAACGTCGTCGCCAATTCCGCGCGGCTTCTCGAGGCGTGCCGGCGGTGCGGCGTGCTTGTCTGCCACGTCTGGTTTGTCTGCGAGCCAGGCCATCCGCACCTCGGCCAGCACTCGGCGCTTTTGCGCGGCCTCAAGGAGGCCAACGCGCTGGTGCGCGGCACCTGGGGTGTGCAGCCGGCACAGGGGCTGGAGCCGCAGGGCGATGATCTGGTGATCGAAAAGATGTCAATGTCGGCCTTTCCGACCTCCCGCCTCGACGCGCATCTGCGCATGGCCGGGCGGGACACGATTATCAACACGGGCGCCTGGACGAACATGAGCGTGGAGCACACCGCGCGCACGGCGGCGGACCTCGGCTACACCGTGATCTTGCCGGAGGACGCATGTTCGACGATGAACGCCGACTGGCATAAGGCCAGCGTGAACTTCGCGATGCAGAACGTGGCGACGGTCACAAATGTCGATGCCGTGATTGCAGCGTTGGGGTAGGGCGCACATCCTTAGGTTGAGTGGAGTCTGTCCGGTCTCAAGCGGGTGAGCTTTAAGCTCATGCAAACTGACTTGGACCAAAGCACCCGCCTGACAGGCACCGTCAGGCCGCGCCGACCCGCCCCCGTCAAACCGTAGGTTTTCCTTCGGCAAAACGGGCGGCGCGATGCGCCACCCCGCGGGCCGGCGCGTGCTCATCGATTTCGGATGGATCAGCTTTAAGGTCGTGTGCTCAAGGTCGGTGAAGACATGGGCTTTGCGGCTTGCGCATGGTCTATGTTGAAGAACCAATTGTCAGACGGAAGCACAGGCCGCGCACAACTTAGCCCTCCGCAACACCATGCATCCGCAACAGCCGCGCCTCGCCGATGATCGCGATCAGCACGTCGATGTGGCGCAGTGCGGAATATCCAGCGTTATCAGCGCGACGCAGCTCGTCCATCTCGGCCTCGAGCTCCAATAGCGCCATCACGGCAACCCCCGAGCCCGGCGCGCGCTCGAGCTGCAGAACGCGGCGCAGGTGACGGCCTCGCTGGTATTGCTCGGCACCGATCCGGGCGGCGCGCGCCAAAAGACGCGGGCGGTGCAGGCGCTTGAGAACAGACATCAGGTCTTGCATGGCAAAGGCTCCCCTCGTGGTATCTGGTCCAAACCTTCCACAGCCCTGCGGGGTGTTGCGGGCGCGGCAAAAGCGGCGCGCGCCGCTCTCAGAACTGTTTATCTTTTGGAAACAATGCTGGCATCTGATCGGTCAGTTTTAACGTTTCGGTAACAAATACACGTATAGGTTGTGTAAAAACTCGGGATAACTCTGGGGATACCTTTTGGATAACGCAAAGCGGGACAGGGGCGCCGCGACGCCGACGCCGCGCTGGCCGGCATGGGTACCAGACACGGTGCGCACCTATCTGACCCATGTCGAACACGGCCAGCCGATCCGCGAGATCGCGCGCCAATCGGCTTGCCACCCCTCGACGATCCTGCGCCAGGTCCGGCGGCTCGAGGCGCGCCGGGACGATCCGCTGATGGACGCTGCGCTCACCCGGCTCGGGACGGACCTTGGCCTCACCGAAACGCCCACGCCACCTCACACGGAAGGACATGCCATGTCACTGCAAGGACCCAACGCGCTGCCGCCCGAAGCGGTGGCAGAGGCGAAGTTCCAGCGCGAGGCGCGCCGCGTGCTGCGCCGCATGTGCGAGACCGGCGCGCTGTTGGCGGTGGCGCAGGACATGGACAAGGCCGTCGTCGTGCGCGACACCGGCACCGGCACGCCAACCCGCACCGCTGTGGTGGCGAGCGACGTGGCCGAACGGTTGGCGCTCAGCGACTGGATCGCGTGCAAATCCCCCGGCCGCATCAGCCGCTACACGATCACCGGACCCGGGCGCGCCGCGCTCAGCCGCATGATCGCCGAGGACGAGAACAAGGCGCGCGACCGCGCCGAGGCGCAGGCGCAATACGGCGATCAGCACCGCATCCTCGAGGACCGGGACGGCGAAGACCCCGGCAGCGGCGCGCCGCGCCGTGTGCGCTACAACCTCGCCGAATCGCCGCTCGCCGCGCTCAGCCGCCGCAAAGAGAAAGACGGAACGCCCTTTCTTGCGCCCGAGCTCGTCGCCGCCGGCGAGCGCCTCCGCGAGGATTTCGAGCTGGCGCAGCTCGGTCCCAAGGTCACGCAGAACTGGGACAAGTTCCTGACCGCCGGCACGTCCTCCAGCTACGCCTCCAGCGGCGGGCAGGGCGGTTCGGACAAGGCCAAGGACCGCGTGATGGCGGCGCTGCGTGACCTCGGCCCGGGCCTTGGCGACGTGGTGCTGCGCTGCTGCTGTTTTCTCGAAGGGCTGGAGACGGCCGAAAAGCGGATGGGCTGGTCGGCCCGCTCGGGCAAGATCGTCCTGCGCATCGCGCTCCAGCGGCTGCGCCGGCACTATGACGAGACCTATGGCCCTCATGGCCCGCTGATCGGCTGACGCGCGACAGACCCCGAAAACGGCACCCGGCTGCCGGGCGCACCCCGACCGAAAGCCAAGGCACGCGCGGCGCGTCGGAGCAGGGGCACTCGTTACGCTAGGGTGCGATCCGAAGATCTGGGTCTGCGCGGTCCGCATGGCGGAATTGCAGCCGGGTGCCTTTCCCCTGCACGGGTCTCACGTTAAATATGGTGGGACCAGTGTCGCGGGGAATTTATGAAACAAAACGTCACGCCGCCCGTCCTGAACAAAACAAAGTTGCGCCACCCCGAAAAAGCGCACAAGCCGGACAACGTCCAGCCCAAGAAACCGGACTGGATTCGGGTCAAGGCGCCGACCTCGGCGGGCTACAAGCAGACCCGCGACATCATGCGCGAGAACAAGCTCGTGACCGTCTGCGAGGAGGCCGGCTGCCCGAACGTTGGCGAGTGCTGGTCCCAGGGTCACGCCACGATGATGATCATGGGCGAGGTCTGCACCCGCGCCTGCACCTTCTGCAACATCGCGACCGGCAAGCCGCCCGAGGCGCTCGACGCGTTCGAGCCGGGGCGCGTTGCGCACGCGGTCAAGACGCTTGGCCTCAACCACGTCGTGATCACCTCCGTCGACCGCGACGATGTCGAGGACGGCGGTGCGGAGCATTTCGCCCAGACCATCCGGGCGGTGCGCAAGCAGGCCCCGGGCACGACGATCGAGATCCTGACGCCCGACTTCATCCGCTGCGATGCCAGCGCTCTAGAGGTGGTTGTCGAGGCGCGGCCCGATGTCTTCAACCACAACCTCGAGACGGTGCCCGGACTCTATCCCGAGGTGCGTCCCGGCGCGCGCTACTTCCATTCGCTGCGCCTCTTGCAGCGGGTCAAGGAGCTCGATCCCGCGATGTTCACCAAGTCCGGCATCATGGTGGGCCTCGGTGAAGACCGGCAGGCCGTGCTGCAAGTGATGGACGACATGCGCGCCGCGGACATCGACTTTCTGACCATCGGTCAGTACCTGCAGCCCACGCCCAAGCACCACGCGGTCGACCGTTTCGTGACGCCGGACGAGTTCGCGGGCTACGAGAAGGCGGCGTGGGGCAAGGGCTTCCTGATGGTCTCCGCCACGCCCTTGACCCGCTCGTCCTACCACGCAGGCGACGATTTCGCCCGTCTGCGCGCGGCGCGGGAAAAGGCGTTGGCGCAGTAGGTGACGAGGTCCCGGATCAAGTCCGGGACGGGTATCTCTCCCGCCCCGGGGTCGACCCGGGGCCTCGACGTCAAAGATGCGACTGCCTTGCTACCGAGAAAGCAAAACGTTCAGTTCGACAGGACAGGAGGTCCCGGATCAAGTCCGGGACGGGTTTGCTTTTCCCGGCCCGGGGTTGACCCGGGGCCTCGATGTCACGAGCACGACGACGTCAGTCCGCCGCAGGCAACGCCTTCACATAAGCCGCCAGCGCGGCGCGGTCCGAGGCGGGCAGTTGCGCGAGGTTTTCGATGACTGAGGCCATGGAACCGCCGGCGCTGTCGAACTCGGGCGTGAAGCCGGACTCGAAGTAGGCTTCGAGGTCGAAGGCGCTCCAGAAGAGCTGGTCGGGCGTGATGCCGGGAATGCGGCCGGGGCCTGACGGGTTCTCTGCGCCGGCCATCCAGCGCGCCCGGTCGAGTCCGCCCGTGGCATCGCGGGGCGTGTGGCACTCGGCGCAGTGGCCCAGCCCCTCGGCCAATTCACGGCCGCGCAGCAGCACCGGGTCATCGCCGACCTCAAGGTGCCAGTCTTCGGGCATGTTCAGCGCCTTCCAGAGCCCGATCCCCCTGCGGACCGTCACCGGAAAGGCCATGTCGTGCGGCTCGGAGGCGCGGTCTGAGACGGGCAGCGTCTGGATGTAGGCGAACATGTCCGCGATGTCCTGATCTGACGCGCGGCTGTAGGAGGCGTAGGGGAAGGCGGGGTAGTAGTGCGCGCCCTCGGGCGACACGCCGCGCTGCACGGCGTTCGCAAATTCCATTAGGCTCCAGCCGCCGATGCCCGCGGGACCGGGGGAGATGTTGGAGGCCACAAACGTGCCGAAAGGCGTCTCCAGTCGCTGACCACCAGCCAACACCAACTTGTCCGCGCCCGATGCGCCGGGCGCTGCGTGACAGGAGGAACACCCGCCGGCGGCAAAGGCCAATGCACCCGCCTCCGCATCGCCCACCAGCCCGTCAAAGGCGGCGGCGTCGTGGGTGTCCGGCATCGTCAGGACCCAGCCGGCGACCCCGACAAAAGCGAGGATCGCGAGCAACCAGCGCAAGATAGGCGGCATCGCGCGTCTTAAATGCGCGGACCGCGGTAGGCTTTGTGGCAGGCGCTGCAGGCGGCGCCGACCTGGCCCATGCCCGCGCCGACGGCCTCGACCCCATCCCCGGCGGTGGCGACAAGCGCCGCGGCAGCGTCGGCGAGATCCTGATTCTTGGCGGCGTAGTCGTCCGGGGTCTCCCAGATCGCGGGCAGGGCGCGCGTCTTGCCCTCCATCGCGACGTTGTCCGTGCCCGGAACCCAAAAGTGCATCTGGTCCATGGACGCGGCCGCGGCGAGGTTCTCGGCCGCCGCAATCGCGCTTTCGGCGTCGTAGGGCACGTTGCCGCGGGCCATGCCTCCGAGGATGCCGGAATTGAACCCATACAAGGTCATCAACGCGTTGCGCGCGCCGATCACCTGCTCTTCGGGGCTGCCGTGCCCGCCGGAAAAGGCGGCGGTGGTGACGGCGACGGACAGGGCGGCGACGGTGGGGACAAGGAATTTGCGGGGCATCGAACTGGGTCTCCTGGCGGTGTGGCGGGGATCACTGTGTCAGGGCAGGTAGCGTCATTGCGTCGCAGGTCCAGCGCGCAAGCGGCGTGGTCAGAGGAACCGGACCTTCCCGATAAAGGGCAGGTTGCGGTTGCGCTGCGCGTAGTCGATCCCGTAGCCGACCACGAACTCGTCGGGGATCTCGAACCCGATCCAGTCGGCGCGGATGTCCACTTCGCGGCGGGAGGGTTTGTCGAGCAGGGCAATCGTCTTCATCCGCGCCGGGCTGCGCGCCGCCAAGAGGTGCGTGACATGCGCCAGCGTGTGGCCGGTGTCGACGATGTCCTCGACCACCAGCACGTCGCGCCCCTCGATGGCGCCGCGCAGGTCCTTGAGGATGCGCACCTCCCGGCTCGATTCGGTACCGTCGCCGTAAGAGGACGCTTCGAGAAAGTCGACCTCCACCGGCAGGTCAAGCTCGCGCACGAGGTCCGCGATGAACACGAACGAGCCTCGGAGCAGGCCCACCACCACCAGCTTTTGCGTGCCGGCGAACTCGCCTGCGATCTCACCGCAGAGCGCCTCGATCCGCGCGGCGATGGATTTGGCCGAGATCATCTGGTCGATCGTGTAGGGCGCCTCTGGCATGGATACCTCTTTGGCTGGCTCCTCGCGGCGCCGCGTCACGGCGCCTTTGCACTTGATTTTCGCGCGCCAGGATACGACATCGCCTGAGCGCGATACTGCAAATCAGAGGCTCATGCCAACTCATTCCGAAACCCGCACCCTGCCGTACACGGCGCAGCAGATGTACGATCTGGTCGCTGACGTGGCGCGGTACCCCGAGTTCCTGCCATGGTGCGCGGCGGCGCGCATCCGCGAGCGGAACCCGCTCGAAGGGGATGCGGAGGAGGTGCTGGCCGACCTCGTGATCTCCTTCAAGGTGTTCCGCGAACGCTTCGGCAGCCGCGTCGGACTTTACCCCGAGACCCGCCACATCGACACCGAGTACCTCGACGGCCCGTTTCGCTACATGAAGTCGACGTGGGACTTCAAGGATGTGGACGGCGGGGTCGAGGTGTCGTTCTTTGTCGACTTCGAGTTCAAGAACGCAGTCCTGCAGCGCGTGATCGGCGTGGTCTTCAACCAGGCCATGCAGCGCATCGTGCGCGCCTTCGAGGAGCGCGCGGCACAGCTCTACGGTTAGGCAACCGTCTCATTTTTGTGCAACCTCTGTACGTCCTCCTGTGTTCTGTCGTATACGACGCTAGGGAACCTGTGGAGGCCGTCCATGATGGACGTATCGGACGCTGTCGCGACGCGTGCGCTGGCACGGTTTGGTGCCGGTCAGCCTGCGCGCGAGATACCCGAGGCCACGCGTTCCGTCTTTCAATTGTCGCTGCAGGATTGGTTTGCCGTCGCCATCGCAGGCGCCGAAGAGCCCGTGTCGCGCCGGGTGCGCGCGATGGTGCGGGAGGAGGGCGGCGCGCCGCAAGCCTCCGTCGTGCACGGGCCACGTTTGCCTGCCCGCGCGGCGGCGCTGGCCAACGGCACGATCAGCCACGCGCTCGACTACGACGACACCCATTTCGACCACATCGGCCACCCCTCCGTGGCGGTGATCCCGGCAGCGCTCGCCATGGCGCAGCGTGCGGGCGTCTCGGGGCGGGCGTTCCAGGACGCGGCCCTCATCGGGATGGAGGCGTCGATTGCCGTGGGTGTCTGGCTCGGCCGCGCGCATTACCAGATCGGGTTTCACCAGACCGCCACCGCAGGCGCCTTTGGCGCGGCAATCGCGGCGGGCCGGCTCCTCAGGTTCGATACCGAGCAGATGGCGCGCACGATCGGGCTCGTCTCCACCCGCGCCTCCGGGCTCAAGAGCCAGTTCGGCACGATGGGCAAGCCCTACAACGCCGGGATCGCGGCCTCGAACGGGGTGGAGGCGGCGCTGCTCGTCTCGCACGGCCTCCAGTCCAAACCCCGCGGTCTCGAGGGGATGCAGGGCTTTGGCGCGACGCACCACGGCGATTTGGACACCAGCGGGCTGACGCAGCTTGGCGCCGTCTGGCGGCTGCCGCGGGTGCAGCACAAGTTTCACGCCTGTTGCCACGGCCTGCACGCCGCGCTCGAGGCGTTTGCGGCGTTGCCGCGCGTCGCGCCCGATCAGATCGCCTCGCTGGATGTGCGGGTCCACCCGCGCTGGCTCGGGGTCTGTGACAAACCGCAGCCGATGACGGGGCTCGAGCTCAAGTTCTCCTTTGCCGGCGTGCTCGCGATGGCCGCACGCGGGATCAGCACGTCGAGGCTCGAAAGCTACGGGATGGACGTGGCCCAGGACCCTCATGTCATCGGCTTTGGCCAGCGCGTGCATGTGGCCGGTGACGAGAGCCTTGGAGAGACGCAGGCCCGGCTTGCGCTCCGCACGACGGACGGCGATGTGCACGAGGCGTTCGGCAACCTCGACACACCGATGACCCTGGCGCAGCGCACCCGCCGGGTGCTGTCGAAATCAAGCGAACTTGTCGGCCAGGACACTGCGCTGACCCTGCGCCGCCGCATCCTGCGCTACGCGTCACCTTCGGAATTGGCGCAAGCCTTCGAGCCGCCGGAGACTGAGCCCCGCGCCTCGAGCTGACGCTTCAGGCGCTGCCTTTTGTCGCGCCGCCTCTCAACGCGCCGAGCAGCAACCGCAGCGCGTGATCACGCGCCGCGAGCCGCACGCCCGCCCGGCCCAAGGCTCCAAACTCGACCGTCTCTGCTGTGGTCCCCCGCGCCGAAGCAAGTGCAAAGCAGACCCGCCCTTCGGGCTTGGTCTCCGACCCGCCCGGCCCGGCAATCCCGCTGATCGCCACCGCAAGCGCCGCGCCTGCGGCCTGCTGCGCGCCGGTCGCCATGGCGGCTGCGACCTCTTCGGACACCGCGCCATGCGCCGACAAAAGCGCAGGATCGACGCCCAGCATCTCGGTCTTGGCGGCGTTGGAATAGGTGACAAAGCCCCGTTCAAAGACCGCCGAGGCGCCCGGCGGGTCGGTCAGTGCCGCTGCCACCATGCCCGCCGTACAGCTTTCGGCGGTGGTCAGCGTCACGCCCTGCGCACGCGCCTCCGCGAGGATCAGGCTCGGCAAACTCATCCGGCTACCCCATGGAAAAGCGCCGCAAGACCCAGCACGCAGACCGCCGCCAGCGCGCCCGCGACCACGTCGTCGAGCATCACGCCCTGCGCCGTCTTTTGCCGGTCCGCCCAGCCGACGGGCCCGGGTTTCAATATGTCGAACAGCCGAAAGAGCACGAACCCCGCCACCCAGCCCGGCCACAGAGACAGGCTCGGGTGGCCTGCCATCGCCGCGCCGAACACCACAGGGTAGACGGCGATCCACTGGCCCAGCACTTCATCGAGCACGAATTCAGACGGGTCCGCTTGGCCCGCGTCCTGCTGCCCCAGCGCCCAGAGCCCGAGCGGGTAAAGCGCCAGCGCACAGGCCCCGAGCAGCACCGGCCCGCCCAGCGCGTCGAGCGCCCAGGCCAGCGGCAGCGCCGCGAGCGAGCCCCAGGTGCCGGGCGCAGGACGCAAAAGACCCACGCCGCCCAGCGTGCCGATCAGCCGGGCAGGGGTCACGCGCGCACCAGCGCCGCGGTGGCAAGCGCCGCGATGCCTTCCTCGCGCCCGGTGAACCCGAGCCGCTCTGACGTGGTGGCCTTGATCGAGACTTGCGCCACATCGAGCCCCATCAGACCCGCCACGTGGGCGCGCATCGCCGGCGCGTGTGGCCCGATCTTGGGGGCCTCGCAGATCAGCGTCAGGTCCACATTGGCGATCCGGTAGCCCCGTTCCGCCACCAGCGCCACCGCGTGCTTGAGGAAGATGTCGCTCGCCGCGCCCTTCCACTGCGGATCGGACGGGGGGAAGTGCTGGCCGATGTCGCCTTCGGCCAGCGCGCCATAAAGGGCGTCGGTGATCGTGTGCAGGCCGACGTCGGCGTCCGAATGGCCCTGCAGCCCGCGCGGGTGCGGGATGTCGAGCCCGCAGAGCGTCACGTGATCCCCAGGTCCAAAGCGGTGCACGTCGAACCCGTTGCCCAGCCGTATGTCCATCGTCGTCCTCAAAAGCGCTTCGGCCCTGGCAAAGTCGCCGGGCGTGGTGATCTTCAGGTTCGCCTCATCGCCCGGCACGCAGGCCACGTCCAGCCCCGCGGCGCGCGCGACCTCCACGTCGTCGGCGGCCTCGCCCGGGAAGGCGTCATGCGCGGCCGTGATCGCGGCGTAGTCGAACCCTTGCGGCGTCTGCGCGCGGAAGAGCCCGCCGCGGTCCTGCGTGCCGCTGATCGCGCCCGCGTCGACGCGCCAGAGTGCGTCGCTGACCTCAAGGCCGGGGGCGGCACCGTCGTGTGTCTCGAGCGCGTGGCACACTGCGGCGATCACTTCCGCCGGCACCGTGCAGCGTGCAACGTCGTGGATCAGCACGTGGGAGGGTGGGTCCTCTGCAAGCGCCGCCAGCCCCGCCCGAACCGAGGCCGCGCGCGTCGCGCCGCCCGGCACGCAGGTCACGCCCGTGATCTCCTCCGCATAAGCGGCGTCGTCCGGGTGCACGACAAGCAGGATGCGGCTGATCTGCGGCATCGCCCGGAACCGCGCGACGGTCCAGGCCGCCACCGGCTGACCGGCCAGCGTCTGCCACTGCTTGGGGATGTCTCCGCCCGCGCGGCGCCCGCGTCCGGCGGCGACGATCAGCGCAGCAAAGGAGGGCGTCGTGCTCATGCCCGTGGTGGTAGGCTACGGCGCGGTTTCGCGCAACGGCGGACTTGTTGCCTAATAAGTAGGCACAAAGCCGCGCGAGCTCCGTCTCAAAGTGCCAATGCCGTTGTGGGGCGCAAGATGCGGCCCTATTGCCTAAGGGTATCTGCACAAGGATTGAGCATTGAGCGCCGTCTCGCCCTCTCTACCGCCCGACCCGCCCGTGGTGCTTGCGCCGCTGTCGGGGATCACGGACCAGCCGTTCCGCGACCTTGTCGCGCGGTTTGGTGCAGGTCTGACGGTGTCCGAGATGGTCGCAAGCCAGGAGATGGTGCAGGCCAAACCCGGCACGCGGGAGCGCGCGGCGCTTGGCCTCGACCGGGCGCGCACCTCGGTGCAGCTCGCCGGGCGCGACGCCGCCTGGATGGCCGAGGCCGCAAAGATGGTCGAAGGCATGGGCGCCCAGCTTATCGACATCAACATGGGCTGCCCTGCGAAAAAGGTCGTGGGCGGCTACTCCGGCTCCGCCCTCATGCGCACGCCCGACCACGCCCTGTCGCTGATCGAGGCGGTGGTGGGCGCTGTCAAAGTGCCGGTCACGGTCAAGATGCGCCTCGGCTGGGACGACGAGAGCCACAACGCCGCCGCCATCTCGAAACGCGCCGAAGAGGCGGGCGTGCAGATGGTCACGATCCACGGCCGCACGCGCTGCCAGTTCTACAAAGGGACAGCCGACTGGGACGCGATCGCCAATGTCAAAGAGGCCGTCTCGATCCCCGTGATCGCCAATGGCGACATCGTGGACGCGGCCACCGCACGTCAGGCGCTTGAGGCGTCCGGGGCCGACGGCGTGATGATCGGACGCGGCGCACAGGGCGCGCCCTGGGTGGTGGCGGAGGTGGCGCACGCGCTCCACGGCACGCCCAAGCCGCACGTCCCCAAAGGCGCGGCCCTCGTCGACATGGTGCGCGGCCACTACGAGGCGATGCTTACCTTTTACGGCACGGACCTCGGCCTGCGCGTCGCGCGCAAGCACCTGGGCTGGTACATGGACCGGGCGCGCACGGCGGCGCCCTTGCGCCGGCAGGTCCTGACCGCCCGCGACCCCGCGCAAGTCATGCGCGATCTGGCGCCCGCGCTCACCGAACCTGCCTGCGAGGCCGCCTGATGGAGGCGCCCTACGACATCTGGCACTCCCTGCCGCTGCCGGCGCTCGTGCTCGGCGCGGATGACCGGATCGTGGCGCTCAACCCGGCGGCGGAGGATTTCTTCAACGCCTCGGCCAAAGCTTTGGTGGGTCAGCCTATGTGGGACAAGCTCGCCGTCGACGCGCCCCTCGAGGCGGCGCTCGCCCGCGCGCGCGAAAATGGCACGCCGCTCTATGTGAATGACGTGGACGTGGGCACCGGCACGCGCCCTCCGGTCATGTGCAACCTGCAAATGGCGCCCGTGCAGGCGCATCAGGACCACATGCTGCTGCTGATCTCCGCACGCGAGCTCGGCAGCCGGATGAGCCAGAACCACACCGTCAAGAGCGCCGCCAAAAGCGCCATCGGCATGGCCGAGATGCTGGCCCACGAGATCAAGAACCCGCTGGCCGGCATCACCGGCGCCGCGCAGCTTTTGTCGATGAACCTGTCGAACGGCGATCTGGAGCTGACGGACCTGATCGTGGGCGAGACCCGCCGCATCCTCAAGCTGCTCAGCCAGGTGGAGCAGTTCGGCAACCTTTCCCCGCCCGACCGGCAGGAGGTCAACCTGCACGACGTGCTCGACCGCGCACGGCGGTCCGCGCAGCTCGGGTTCGGGGCGAGCATGAAGATCATCGAGGAATACGACCCCTCGCTGCCGCCCGCGCTTGGCGATCCCGACCAATTGCTGCAAGTCGTGCTGAACCTGCTCAAGAACGCCTCCGAAGCCGCGCCGGAGGGCAAGGGCACGATCCGCATCCGCACGTATTTCGAACATTCCTACCGCCTGCGCCGCTCGGACGGGACCGGGCGCTCGCTGCCCCTGCAGGTGGAGATCATCGACGACGGACCCGGCCTGCCGGCCGCGATCCGCGACGACATCTTCGACCCCTTCGTGTCGGGGCGCGAGAACGGCACCGGCCTCGGCCTCGCGCTCGTGTCGAAGATCATCGAAGACCACAACGGCTGGGTGGCCGTCGACAGCGTGCCCGGCCGCACCCGTTTCCGCATCTCACTGCCCCGCGCCAAAGACGCAGGCGGCGCGCAACTCAAGGAGGGTTGACCCATGGATGGCACTGTTCTGGTGGCCGACGACGACCGTACGATCCGCACGGTGCTGACCCAGGCACTGAGCCGTGCCGGGTGCAAGGTGCACGCCACCTCGTCGCTCACCACGCTCATGCGCTGGGTGGGGGAGGGGAAGGGCGACGTCGTCATCTCCGACGTGATGATGCCTGACGGCAATGGGCTCGAGATGCTGCCCAAGATCAAGCAGGACCGCCCGCAACTGCCGGTGATCGTGATCTCGGCGCAGAACACCATCCTGACCGCGATCCAGGCCGCCGAGGCGGAGGCGTACGACTACCTGCCCAAACCCTTTGACCTGCCCGACCTGATGAAGCGCACGGCCAAGGCGCTCGAACAGCGCACGCAGCGCGCCTCGGTGCCCGCCGACGATGTCGTCTCCGCCGAGCCGGACGAGCTGCCGCTGGTCGGCAAAACCGCGGCGATGCAGGCGCTCTACCAGCTCGTCGCCCGCGTGATGAACACCGACCTGCCGGTGATGATCACCGGCGAGAGCGGAACCGGCAAATCGCTCATCGCCCGCGCCATCCACGACTTTTCCGACCGCCGTACGCTGCCCTTCGTCACCGTCTCCGCCAGCGACCTACAGGACCTCGAAGGCCCCATGCGCAGCCTCGCCAAGGCCCGCGGCGGCACCGTCCTGATCGAAGAAATCGGCGAGATCCCCGACGAGCTCCAGACCCGCATCGTGCGCATGATGGATGGCCTCGGCGAGCAGGTGCCGCGCTTCATGGCAACCTCCCAGCAGGACCTCAACCAGGCGATGGACGCAGGCCGGGTCCGGCAGGACCTCTACTATCGCCTGTCCGGTGCGGCGCTGCACGTCCCGGCGCTCCGGGAACGGGTCGAGGACATCCCGCTTCTGGCCGAGCACTTCTTCCTGCGCGCCGAACGCGAGGGCCTGCCGCGCCGCCAGCTGTCTGGAGCGGCCGCCGAGCTGGTGCGCCAGTATTCCTGGCCCGGCAACGTCCGCCAGCTCGAGAACGCCTGCCGGCGCCTATCGCTGACCGCGCAGAATGAAGACATCTCCAAGACCGAGGTCGAGCTGGTACTGGGTCACCAGCCCGAAACCGAGCCGGCGCTGACCGGTGGCGCGCCGGTCGACACCGAAAAGCTTTCCGCCTCGATCGCCCGGCACCTCCGGCGCTATTTCGACCTGCACGGCGCAATGCTGCCGCCCCCCGGCCTTTACGCGCGGATCCTGCGCGAGGTCGAGGCGCCGCTGATCGAGATCGCCCTCGACGCGACCGGCGGAAACCAGATCAAATGCGCCGAGCTTCTGGGCATCAACCGGAACACGCTCAGAAAAAAGATAAATGACCTCGAAATTTCCGTGACACGGCGCCGCAAGTTGATGTAAAACCGCAACAGAACCGTGGCGCAAGAGGGACAAACTCCCCAGAATGATCACGGAAATGGCGGTTTGCGGCGGTTGTCCACAGGGTTATCCACACCTCTCGGTCGGCCTCCTGGAATATGAGGGCGCAGTTTGGCGACCGACACCAGCACATCAGCTGGCCCGCTTTCGGGTCTGCAGCAGACAGCGTCTTTGCCCGCATCCGCGCCAGCCGGCGTATTCGCCCAGCTGAGCCGCCTGCGCCGCACGCGCCGTGCCCAGACCCTTGCCACGCTGGGTCTCGTGCTACTCGGCCCGGTCCTCGCCTTTGCAACCTTCGTCGTCCTAGGCCCGCTCGACCAAAACGCATCGTCGTCCTGGCTGCGCGTGGTACTGCTCGCCGACCTCGTCTATATCCTTGTTATCGCAGCGCTTGTGCTCTCCCGCGTGGCGCGCCTCGTCGCCGCCCGGCGCGCACAATCCGCCGGCTCGCGGCTGCACTTGCGCCTGACGGGTGTCTTTGCCGTCATGGCGCTGATCCCGACGATCACGGTGGCGGTCTTTGCCACGCTAAGCGTGAACATGGGTCTCGAGGCATGGTTTTCGGACCGCGTGCGCGATGTGGTTGCGGCCTCGCAGGCGGCCGCGGAAAGCTATGAGACCGATCAAAGCGTCGGGCTTGAGGCGGATGCGGTGGCGCTCGCCGGGTTCGTGTCGATCCAGCGCAACGTGCTGGGCGCGCGTGCCTTCGAGGACCGGGCCCGCCAGATCCTCAGTCAGGGCCAGACGCAAATCCAGCGTGGCCTGCGCGAAGCCTTCCTGATCGACGCCTCCCGCGAGATCGTCGCGCGGGGCGAGCGCTCCTATCTCTTTGACTACGAACGCCCATCGCCCGAAGATATCCTCGCTGCCGAAGAGGGCGGCGTGCATCTCATCCGAGACTGGGACAACAACGAATTCCGCGCGCTTGTCCCGATCCGCGGCTACGACGGGCACTACCTTTATGTCACACGCATCGTCGACGGGGCGCTGCTGAACCTTCTCGACGAGACCGAAAAGACCGCGCAATTCTACGCCGAAAAGGAAAGCGAGCGGGGCCGGGTCCTCTTTGATTTCGCCATCCTCTATCTCGCCTTCGCGGTGCTCCTGATCCTCGCCTCCGTCTGGCTTGGCCTCTGGTTCGCCGAACGCCTCTCGCGCCCCGTGGGCCGGCTCACCGGTGCTGCGCAGCAGGTCGGCGCCGGCAATCTCGACGTGCAGGTGTTCGAAGAGGAAGGCGACGACGAGATCGCCCTTTTGTCGCGCTATTTCAACCAGATGACGCGCCAACTTAAAGGACAGCGCCAGACCCTTCTGACCAACACCGACCAGATCGAACGCCGCCGCCGGCTCTTTGACTCGGTGCTGACGTCGGTCACCTCCGGCGTCGTCGGCCTAGACGCGCAAGGCCGCGTGACCTTCGTCAACCGCTCCGCCGAGCGGCTCCTCGACTGGCAGGAAAACCAGCAATCGCTGGCCCTCGCGCTTGCCGTCCCGGAATTCGGCGCGCTTTTCGAACAGCTTCAGGACGGCCACGCCGCCACCGTGCAGGAAGAGATCAAAGTCTCCCGCGCGGGCAAGACTGAAAACCTCCTCGTCCGCATGGCCCGGCGCGAAGGCGCCGAGGGAGAGAACGAAGGCTACGTGGTCGCCTTCGACGACGTCACCGACCTCGTAACCGCCCAGCGCACCGCCGCCTGGGGCGACGTCGCCCGCCGCATCGCGCACGAGATCAAGAACCCGCTCACGCCCATCCAGCTCTCCGCCGAACGCATCAAACGCAAGTTCGCCTCCCGGTTGGGCGAAGACAGCGACCAGCTCGAACAGATGACCGGCGTCATTGTCCGCCAAACCAACGACTTGCGACGCATCGTTGACGAGTTTTCCAAGTTCGCGCGCATGCCCGAGCCGGTCCTCAAGACCCACGACATCGCCGAGCTGCTCAAGGCAGCCGTGCTTCTGCAGGACGCCGGCCAGCCCGACGTGGCCTTCACCTCAGACATCCCCGGCACGCCGCTCATGGTGGACGTCGATGATACGATGATCGCCCAGGCCTTCACAAACTTGATGAAGAACGCCGGCGAAGCCACGGAAACCTTTAAGGAAAAGACTGGCGAGGCTCTCGCCGCGGAGGTGCGGATCACCTGCACACCCGAAGCGGACAGCATCACGATCACCATCGACGACAACGGCATCGGCTTGCCGGAGGACCCATCGCGCCTCTTCGAGCCCTACGTGACCACCCGCGACAAGGGCACCGGCCTCGGCCTGCCCATCGTCAAGAAGATCATCGAAGAACACGGAGGCACGCTGGCGCTCGAAACCGCGCCGGTGTTCACAAACGCGTCCCACGCGGGCGCACGAGCAGTGATCCGCTTGCCCCGCGCGGATCAACCCAACCAACAAGACCAAAATCAAAAATAAGGTGTGAGGACAGACAGATGAGCGACATTCTTATCGTAGACGATGAACGCGACATCCGCGAATTGATCGGCGATATCCTGGAGGACGAGGGGTTCACGACCCGGCTGGCAGGCTCGTCCGACGAGTGCATGGCGGCGATCAACGCCGAGCCGCCCGCGCTTTTGATCCTCGACATCTGGCTCAAGGACAGCCGCATGGACGGCATCGACATCCTCAAGACGGTCAAGCGCGACAACCCCGGCGTGCCGGTGGTCATCATCTCGGGTCACGGCAACATCGAGATCGCCGTGGCGGCAATCAAACAGGGCGCCTACGACTTCATCGAAAAGCCCTTCAACATCGACCAGCTCCTTGTGGTCATCCGCCGCGCGATGGAGACCTCGCGCCTGCGCCGCGAAAACCAACAGCTCAAGCGCCGCGACGTCGCCGCCTCCGAGATGATCGGCGAAAGCGCCGTCTTCCGCATGCTGGTCAGCCACCTCGACAAGGTCACCAAATCCAACGGCCGCGTCATGCTCTCCGGCCCCGCCGGCGCGGGCAAGGAGATCGCCGCGCGCTACATCCACGCCAATTCCGCCCGCAAGGACGCGCCCTTTGTCTCCGTCAACTGCGCCTCGATCGAGCCCGACACGATGGAGGAAGTCCTCTTCGGCCGCGAAGGCGGCGAGCGCGGGATCGAGCCGGGCCTTCTCGAAGAGGCGCACGGCGGAGTCATCTACTTCGATGAGATCGCCGACATGCCGCTCGGCACGCAGTCCAAGATCCTGCGCGTGCTCGTCGACCAGCAATTCACCCGCGTCGGCGGCTCTGACAAGGTGCGCGTCGACCTGCGCGTCATCTCTTCGACCAACCGCGACCTCAGCCTCGCCATCGAAGAGGGCACGCTGCGCCGCGAACTCTTCCACAGGCTCAATGTCGTTCCGATTACCGTGCCCAGCCTCGAGGACCGCCGCGAGGACATCCCGCTCCTCGCGCAGTACTTCATCGACCAGTGCCACCGCTCGCAGGGCCTGCCGCAACGCGAACTGGCCGAAGACGCCATCGCGCTGATGCAAACGTTGGTCTGGCCCGGCAACGTGCGCCAGCTCAAGAACCTCATCGAACGCGTGCTCATCCTCGGCGATGGCACCGGCCCGATCGAGGCGCGCGAGCTCCCGCAAGAGGCCGAAGGCGGCGAGGACGAAAGCCGCGTCGTGCTCTCCGGCGCCCTCGCAACCCTGCCGCTCCGTGAGGCGCGCGAGGCGTTCGAACGCGAGTACCTCCTGACGCAGATCAACCGCTTCGGCGGCAACATCAGCCGCACCGCCAACTTCGTCGGGATGGAGCGCTCGGCCCTCCACCGCAAACTCAAATCGCTCGGCGTGGTCACCACGTCCAAGGCAGGCGCCCGCATCGCGCGCCTCGAGCCCGAAGAGCGCAAGGCAGGCTGACCGCACCCCGGTCCAGCTTCTCTGGTTTAAAAATACCTTAAACCTGCCGGCGACGTCCCTCCAGACCTCGCCGGTTTTGCGTTCCCGAAACCGCAGCCCGTAGGATGGGTGCTTGCACCCATCGCCCCCGCGTTGACCCCCGCGCGACGCTCTGCCATGCAAGAGGCGTCAGACGCGGCGTTGGGGGCCGGACATGAAGGTCATCATTTGCGGAGCCGGGCAGGTGGGCTGGCAGATCGCCCGGCACCTCTCGGGTGAGCGCAACGACATCACCGTCGTGGACAACAACCCCGACCTCGTGCACCGCGCGACCGACACGCTCGACGTGCAGGGGATCACCGGATTTGCCAGCTACCCCGACATCCTGTCGCGCGCCGGCGCCCGCGACGCGGACATGATCATCGCGGCGACCCACTCGGACGAGGTCAACATGGTCACCTGCCAGGTGGCCCACTCGATCTTCGAGATCCCGCGCAAGATCGCGCGGCTGCGCGCCCAAAGCTATTTGACTGCGATCTACTCGGACCTCTACCGGCGCGAGCACATGCCCATCGACGTGGTGATCTCGCCCGAACGCGAAGTCGCCGCCGCAGCCCTGCGCCGCCTCAGCGTGCCGGCGGCCTTCGACACCGAGCTTTTCCTCGACGGCAAGGCGCAGCTCCTCGGCCTGACGATCGACGAAGACTGCCCCATCATCAACACGCCGCTGCGCCAGCTCAACGACCTCTTCAGCACGCTCCGCGCCATTGCCGTCGGCATCCGCCGCGACGGCCGGCTCTTCGCGCCCGAGCCCCGCGACCAGCTCTTCCCCGGCGACAGCGCCTACGTGGTGGCCCACCATGACGACGTGGCCCGGACGCTCGAAATCTTCGGCAAGCCGCACAACAGACAAGAAAGGGTGGTGCTGATCGGCGGCGGCAACGTCGGGCTCGCCGTCGCGACCGAGCTTGAAGGCCGCGCCGAGCGCATCCGCGCCAAGGTGATCGAGCGCGACCGCGCCTGCGCCGAAAGGGCCGCCGATGCGCTCGAACGCACGATCGTGCTCAACGGCGACGGCCTCGACATCTCGCTCCTGCAAGAGGCGAACATCTCCCGCGCCGACGCCGTGCTCGCCGTCACCGACGACGACAAGACCAACCTCCTCGCCTCCGTCCGCGCCAAATCCCTGGGATGCAAACAGGCCATCGCGCTGGTGAACGATCCGACCATGACGCCGATGATGGATCCGCTCGGCATCGACGCCTACATCAACCCGCGCGCCACCACCGTCAGCTCGATCCTGCGCCACATCCGCCACGGCCGCGTGCGCGCGCTCTACTCGGTGGGCGACGCCGAGGCCGAGGTGATCGAGGCCGAAGTCCTCTCCACCTCGCCCATCGCCGGCCAGCTGATCCGCGACGTGGGCTTCCCCGAAGGCGTGCTCGTCGGCGCGATCCGCAAGGGCGACAAGGTCATCAAACCCGTCGGCAGCACCCGCATCGAGGAGGGCGACACCATCGTCGTCTTTGCCATGGCCGCCGACGTGCCAGAGGTCGAGCGGCTCTTCCAGGTGTCCATCGACTTTTTCTGATGGACCAGGCGCGCCGCATCTCCTGGATCACGTCGCTGCCGTTCTTCGTGGTGCTGTCGGGGCTCACGAGCCTCTCGATGCTGGTGCCCGCGCTGCACGCCGCCGTGACCGAGGATTTCCACGCCGCGCGCACCTTCCTCTATGCCGCGATCCTCGGCTCGGTGGTGGCACTCCTGATTGCCATCGCCGTCTCCGCGCGCCCCCGTTCAAGGCGCGGCCTCGACCAGCTCTTTTCGCTGCTGGGTGCTTTTGTCGCGCTGCCCGCGCTCATGGCGGTGCCGTTCCACGAGACCCTGCGCACCACTACATTTGTCAGCGCCTACATGGAGATGGTCTCCTGTTTCACGACCACCGGCGCGCCACTCTTCCCCGAAGGCCGGCTCAGCCCGACGCTGCATCTCTGGCGCGGGCAGGTGGCCTGGATGGGCGGTCTCTTGATGTGGATCGCAGCAGCGGCAATCCTCGCCCCGCGCCATCTTGGCGGGTTCGAAGTCACCAGCTCCGCCGAGCCCGGCACGCGCACCATCGGCAGCGGATTCACCCGGCGCGCGAACACCGCCACTCGGCTCGTGCGCATCACCCAGCGCCTCGCGCCGGTCTACATCGGCCTCACAGGCGCGCTCTGGGCGCTGCTCGTGGGGCTGGGCGATGCGCCCCTGACCGGGCTTGTGCACGCCATGTCGACGCTGTCGACCAGCGGCATCTCGGCCATCGGCGGCGTCGCCGAAGCGCCAAGCGGCTTTGCCGGAGAGATCGTCATCGCCGCATTTCTCGTGCTCGGCCTCTCGCGCCTGACGTTCTCCAGCGACACGGTTGTCGGCACGCGCGCCGCGCTCCGCCGCGACCCGGAGTTCAAGCTGGGCCTGGCGCTCGTGCTCGGCGTGACGCTCTTTCTCTTTGCCCGCCACTGGATCGGCGCCTACGAGCTGGCCGAGACCAGCGTCGAGGGCGCGCTCTCCGCGCTCTGGGGGGCGGCCTTCACCGTGCTGTCGTTCCTGACCACGACCGGTTTCGAAAGCCGCGACTGGTTCGCCGCGCAGGACTGGTCCGCGCTGCCCTCGTCGGGCCTTCTGCTGCTCGGTCTCGCGCTGATCGGAGGCGGGGTCGCCACGACCGCCGGCGGGGTCAAGCTCTTGCGCGTCTACGTGCTCTACCGCCACGGCCACCGCGAGCTCGACCGGCTCGTGCACCCCTCGCTTGTCGGCGCCGCCGTCGGCCAGTCCCGCCGCATCCGGCGCAAGGGAGCGTTCATCGCCTTTGTCTTCTTCATGCTCTTTGCGCTCTCGCTGGCGGTGATCGCGGTGGCGCTGGCAGCAACGGGACTCGACTTTGCCAGCGCGCTGATCCTCAGCGTCACGGCGCTCTCGACGACGGGTCCGCTGATGACGGCGGCGGCAGAAACGCCGATCCCGCTCTGGCAACTCACCACACCGGCAAAGCTCATTTTTTCGGCAGCCATGATCATCGGGCGGCTTGAAATTTTGGCAATCATCGCGCTTTTGACGCCCGAGCTCTGGCGCAGCTAGGCGCGCACACGGCGCCCGCGCGTTTTCCCCGAAATTGGGGGTGGCATCTTTTCCAACCTGCCGACATACTTGGCGACGGATACGAGGGGCCCGGCGGGGTCATAACAAAAAAAGGCTTAAATCAATGGCTTCGGATCGTCAGAACCTCCAGGACGCCTTCCTCAATCATGTGCGCAAGACCAAAGTGCCGGTGACCGTGTTCCTGATCAACGGTGTGAAACTGCAAGGTGTGATCACGTGGTTCGACAACTTTTGCGTGCTCTTGCGCCGCGATGGGCAGTCGCAGCTGGTCTACAAGCACGCGATCTCGACGATCATGCCGTCCCAGCCGATCAACCTCTACGACGGTGAAGGCGACAATTGAAGCGCGGCGCGCCGCAGGACACCGGAACGCCCGACACGCGCGCCTGGATCCTGCATCCCGACATCACCTCTGAACGCCGCCCGCGCGAGGCCGCGCTGGCGCTTGAGGAGGCTGTTTCGCTCGCCGCCGCCCTGCCGGGGCTCGAGGTCGCGGGCGCCGAAGTCGTGCGCCTGCCGCGCGCCCATCCCGGCATGCTCTTCGGCTCGGGCAAGATCGCCGAGCTCAAGGAGCGCTTTCAGGGCGCCGCGGCCGAGCTCGTGCTGATCGACGGCCCGGTGACCCCGGTTCAGCAACGCAACCTGGAAAAGGCGTGGGGGGTCAAACTCCTCGACCGCACCGGGCTGATCCTCGAGATCTTCTCTGACCGTGCCGCCACCCGCGAGGGCGTGCTGCAGGTCGAGATGGCCGCCCTCAGCTACCAGCGCACGCGCCTCGTGCGTGCCTGGACCCACCTCGAGCGGCAACGCGGTGGCCTCGGCTTCGTGGGCGGTCCCGGCGAGACGCAGATCGAGGCAGATCGCAGGGCCATTGACGAGCAGCTGGTACGCCTGCGCCGCCAACTCGGCAAGGTGGTCAAGACGCGTGACCTGCACCGCGCCGCCCGCGCCAAGGTCCCGTACCCGATCGTCGCGCTTGTGGGCTACACAAACGCCGGCAAGTCGACGCTCTTCAACCGCCTGACAGGCGCCGAGGTCATGGCCAAGGACATGCTCTTTGCCACGCTCGACCCGACGATGCGCGCGGTGACGCTGCCGAACGGGCCCGAGGTGATCCTGTCCGACACGGTGGGTTTTATCTCCGACCTGCCGACCTCGCTGGTCGCCGCCTTCCGCGCCACGCTCGAAGAGGTCCTCGCCGCCGACCTGATCCTGCACGTGCGCGACATCTCCCACCCCGAGACGGAGGCTCAGGCAGGCGACGTCGCCACCATCCTCGCCGAGCTTGGCGTCGACGAGACCAAACCGATGCTCGAGGTCTGGAACAAGCTCGACCGGCTCGACCCCGAAGCGCGCGAGACCGCCACCACGCAGGCCGCGCGCCTCGATCAGACCCACCTCGTCTCCGCCATCACCGGCGCCGGCATGGACCCGCTCCTGGATGCGATCAAGGACCAGCTCGCCGCCGGCACAAGCACCGAGACCCTGCACCTCACCTTCGACCAAGGCCGCGCCCGTGCCTGGCTCTTCGACCAGGGCGTCGTCGAAGAAGAGTCCCAAATCGACGAAGGCTTCACCGTCTCCGTCCGCTGGACAAAGAAACAAGCGTCTCAGTTCAAGGACGTCCTGTAACTTCTTCTGGCTGAAAATATCCCGGGGGAGGCTGAAGGCCGGGGGCAGAGCCCCCAACTACCTCAGCCAATCACTCCATCGGCACCAGCGTCGTCACCCCAACCGCCGCCGCCCGCGCGAGCCCTTCATCCAGCGACATCGGCACATACTCTCCACGCCGCCACAGCACACCCATATCGTCGTAGTGGCGCGAGAAAAGATGCCCCGACTGCCCCGTCGCCGTGACAAAGACCGAGCTGTCGGGATCGCGGAAATCATACACCCCGCGATACCCCGCGCCATGCACGTTGTGAAACGGATCGTCCCCAGTACCTGAGGTGCGCCCGCGCAAGAGCGTGTGGTCCCCGCCGCTCGTCGACTGCCGGATGTTCACGAAATACCGCAGCAAAGGCACACCGCCCAGCGTCTGGTGATCGTGCGTCGCCTGGTGCGCGTCGCCCCAGCGCAGGCTCGCCAGCTGATCGCCGTAGGTGTCCGAAATCCAGACCAGCGCATCGTCCAAAGCGCGGCGCGCGGTGTCGGTGCAGCTCTCGACCGCCGCCGACTGGATCACGTCGCACCAGACCGACGCCCCGTCCACATCGCGAAAGACGCGCTCGAGGAACAGAGGCTCCACATGTGTGAACCGATCCGCAACCGTGCCCAGCTCGTCGCGGATCAGCCGGTCCTGCAGCGCCCGCATCCACGCGGCATACAGCAAAGGCTCGGGCAGATGCTCGTTCATCTCCCCGTTCCAGTCGGCCAGCAGACGCAGCGCATCCTGGCGCAGCCGCTCGGGCGTACCGGCGGGCGCGGCCTCTCCGGTGAACCACAGCTCGCCACCGATGAGCGGCAGCAGCGTGCGCGCCGCCGAGCTCACCGTATCGAGCTGCGCCTCGATGAAACTGTCGCGCGTGTGCACCTCCCGCGACTGCATCAAAAGTTGCCAGCGCTGCACCCTCTGACTGTCCCCCCAACGGTGGCTCACGTGCAGCGGGAAGGGGCGCGCGACCACCTTGTTGTTCGTGTTCCCGACGATCCCGCCCACCGGCATCCGAAACTCCGGGTTCGCCGAATAGGGCAGGCGTCCCTGCCAGCGGTTCGCCGCGATCCAGCCCGGCGACGGAATACGCCCCTGGCTCTGGTGCGCAGCATCGCGGCGCGGCATGGCGCCGATCGTCTTCATCGCGACATTGCCCGCACTGTCGGCCAGCGTCAGGTTCTGCGACGGCGCGACATAGAGCTCCCCAGCCGCCAGCCCCGCGTCTACGTCCTTTGCCTGCATCAAGGCCAGCGCCGCGCTCATCGACGTGTCTCGCGGCGAGAGCGCCGTCCAGCTCAGCGCCGCCACATGCCCCGGCGGCGTGATCGCGCTCAGGTTGTAGGCAGAGCCCGGCAGCACCGGGCCATTCTCGGTCCACCGCAGTGTCAGCGTGACCGGCTCGGCCTCCTTGATGTTCACGATCGTCCGGCGCGTGCGCATCGGCGCAAACCCGCTCGGCGTCTCCACCTCTTCGGGATTGGCGGGGTTCAGCCGCTCGATGAACACGTCCTGATCGTCGAGGTAAGACGAGGTGATCGCCCAGCCCAGACGGTCCGAGCGCCCCACCAGCACCACCGGCATCCCCGGAATAGTCCCCCCGATCACACCGCCACTCTCCAACTCGAGCCGCGCGAGATACCAGATCGTCGGCGCCGTCAGCCCCAGGTGCGGATCATTGGCGAGCAGCGCGCTGCCGCTCGCCGACCGCGCCGAGGCCGCCGCCCAGGCATTCGACGCGCCGCCCAGCCCGCGGAGGGGGCGTGGGTCGAGCGGATGCCGCGTCTGGTCGAGGCTGGCAAAGCTCGGCTCCACACCCGGAAAGATCTCCGCGTACTCCGGCAGCGCCGCGACACCCGCCCCGGGAATGTCCGGCATGATGTCCGCCAGCCGATCCGCGTCGGGAAGCAACAGCGACGCCTGTGCGCGCAGCACCTCGTCCTCGAGATGCGCCGACAGCTGCAGCGCCATCAGCTTGATGATCGCAATCGAATCCGCTGGCTTCCACGGCGCCAAGGGCCCGGGAAAGAGGAAGAATTCCGGCGCCCCGCGCCCCAGCGCGTCCCGGTTGATCTCGTCGATGCGGGCGTTCACACCCGCCGCATAGGCCTCGAGCGCCGCCAGCGTCTCCGGTGTCTGCGCCGCCACAGACTGCACGCTGAGCGGATAGATGTCGAACCGGCGCAAAAGCGTGTCGATCTCCACCGTGCGCGTGCCGAACACCTCGCTCAGCCGGCCCTGCGCCGTGCGCCGCAGCGTCATCATCTGCCAGAGCCGGTCCTGCGCATGGGCATAGCCGAGGCCGAGGAACACGTCCGCATCGCTCTGGCCAAAGATATGCGGCACGTTGGCGTTGTTGCGCACGATCTCGAGCGGCGCCTCCAGACCCACTGCCGGCACCTCCTTGGTGTAGCTCGGCAGCGAGCGCGACGCGAGGTAGTAGACCGCCACCAGGGCGACCAGCACGATCAGCAGCACCACGCCCGTCAGGCGGAAGAGCCAGCGAAAGATCAACCCCATGATGCCTCCCAAAGCGGTCTGCAGGCTTGCGCGTCCTTGCGTTACACGGCATGGCGCGGGACAGTCGAGAGCGAATTGAAACGGAAAGGATCAGGGCGATGGCAAAGGTTGCGTTTTTGGGGCTTGGCGTGATGGGCGCGCCCATGGCCGGACATCTGCAGGCCGCGGGTCACGAGGTCACCGTCTACAACCGCACCGCGTCCAAGGCCGAAGCCTGGGCCAAGGAGCATGGCGGCGCGCATGCCGCAACGCCCGCCGAAGCTGCCAAAGGCGCGGAGTTCGTGATGGCCTGCGTGGGCAATGATGATGACCTGCGCTCGGTCTGCCTCGGCGACGAGGGCGCTTTTGCCGGCATGTCCAGCGATGCAGTTTTCGTCGACCACACCACTGTCTCTGCCGCCGTTACACGCGAACTTTGCGACGCGGCGCAAGAAAAGGGTCTCCACTTTGTCGACGCACCGATTTCGGGCGGACAGGCGGGGGCGGAGAACGCGCAGCTCGTGGTGATGTGCGGCGGTGACGCCGCCGCCTACGACCGCGCCGCGCCGGTGATCGACGGATACGCCAAGCTTTGCAAACGCCTCGGCGACAGCGGCGCCGGCCAGCTTTGCAAGATGGTCAACCAGATCTGCATCGCGGGCCTCGTGCAGGGCCTCTCCGAGGGGCTGCATTTCGCCGCCAAGGCCGGCCTCGATGGCCGCGACGTGGTCGAGGTGATCGGCGGCGGCGCTGCGGGCTCCTGGCAGATGGTCAACCGCTTCGAGACGATGATCGACGATGAGTTCGACCACGGTTTTGCCGTCGACTGGATGCGCAAGGACCTCGGCATCTGCCTTGCCACCGCAAACGAGACCGGCGCCTCGCTCCCGGTCACGGCGCTGGTCGATCAGTTCTACAAGGACGTGCAGAACCTCGGTGGCGGCCGCTGGGACACGTCGTCCCTCATCAAACGCCTCCGCGCTCTGGATAGCTGACGCTCCAAAAGAAATGGGGGCTCTGCCCGCCGTCCATTGGGCTTGACCCAATGGCGCCAAACGAACGGCCCCCCGGGATATTTCTCGCCAGAAGAAATACGGACGAGGTCTTATCTTCTCTAGTTTTCAAATACCTCGGGGGTATGGGGGCTGGCCCCCATGACCCGGTCTAAGCCGCGTGCTCCCTTTGGCTTTCGAGCCATCCGCTCCAGGCAGCCTTGGCCCGGTCGGTGTACGCCTTGTACCGGTCCTTGCGCCCTTTGCGCCCGCCCTTGAGGCCCTCGAGGGGGCGGAAGAGGCCGAAGTTCACGTTCATCGGCTGGAAGGTCTTGGCCTCCGCGCCGCCCGTGATGTGGTGGACAAGCGCGCCCATGGCGCTGTCCTGCGGCACGTTCGGCAGGGGCTGGCCGAGCATCTCTGCGGCGGCCATGCGCCCGGCGACCAGCCCCATGGCGGCGCTTTCGACGTAGCCTTCGACGCCGGTGATCTGGCCGGCAAAGCGGATGTGGGAATGCTCGCGCCAGCGCATTTGTGCGTCGAGGAGCGTGGGCGCGTTCAGGAACGTGTTGCGGTGGATGCCGCCAAGCCGGGCAAAGCGCGCCTCTTCGAGGCCGGGAATTTGCCGGAGCACCTCGGTTTGCGCGCCGTATTTCATCTTGGTCTGGAAGCCGACGATGTTGAAGAGCGTGCCGAGCGCGTTGTCGCGGCGCAGCTGCACGACGGCGTAAGGTTTGACGTCGGGGGCGTGCGGGTTGGTGAGGCCGACGGGCTTCATGGGTCCGTGGCGCAGCGTTTCGCGGCCCCGTTCGGCCATGACTTCGATGGGCAGGCAGCCGTCGAAGTATTTGGCCGTCTCGCCCTCGTGGAACTCGGTCTTGTCGGCGGCCAGCAGCGCGTCGATGAAGGCCTCGTACTGCGCCTTGTCCATCGGGCAGTTGAGGTAGGCGGTGCGCTCCTCCTCGGTTTCGCCCTTGTCGTAGCGCGACTGCATCCACGCTTTGGACATGTCGATCGACTCGTGGTGCACGATGGGTGCGATGGCGTCGAAGAAGGCGAGCGCTTCGGCACCGGTCTCGGCCTGGATGGCAGCGCCCAGCGCGTCGGAGGTGAGCGGGCCGGTGGCGATGATCCAGTGGCCGTTTGCGGGGATGTCGGTGATCTCGGCGTCGACGCGGGTGATGCGCGGGTGCTGCGTCAGGCGCGCGGTGACGGCCGCGGCAAAGGGGTCGCGGTCGACGGCCAGCGCGCCCCCCGCGGGGAGGCGGTGCGCGTCGGCGGTCTGCATGATGAGCCCGCCTGCCGCGCGCATCTCCCAGTGGAGGAGGCCGACGGCGTTTTGCTCGTCATCGTCCGAGCGGAAGGAGTTGGAGCAGACCATCTCGGCCAGATCGCCCGTGCGGTGCGCGAAGGTCGCCGTTTTGGGGCGCATCTCGTGGATCACCACGTCGACGCCCATCTCTGCGGCCTGCCAGGCCGCCTCGGACCCGGCCATGCCGCCGCCCACGATATTGAGAACCTCTGTCATGGCGCGGGTGTAGCGCCGGGGCGGAGGGAAGGGAAGCGCGACGGATGTTCGCCCCGGACGGGGTCCGGGGCCTCGTGGAGTTTGCGTGGCTTGGAGGTCCCGGATCAAGTCCGGGACGGGGTTAGGGCTGTGCGGGCATGTCGATGCTGAGGCCCGAAGGAACGGAGAGCGGGATGCCGAGCCGGCCGGTGATGGCCACGGGATCGGTCAGCGCCTCGAGGAAGGACAGGAGCGCGTCGACCTCTGCGTCTTCGAGTTCGACCGGCGCGATCGACACGGCGGCAGCGATCTGGAGCGTCTCGTTCACCGCATCGAGCGCGACCCAATCGTCGGTGAACGAGGGCACGTCGTGCAGCAGCACCTGATCGCGGTCGAACGTGCCGAGCGACTGGATCGGGTTGAGGTGGTGGCGCACGATGCCTTCGAGCGAGGTGAATGCGCCGTTATGGCCATAGGGCGCCGTCAGGGCGACATTGCGCAGCATCGGCGTGCGGAACGTGTAGATGTCCTTGTAGGCGCCCGAGGCGCGCATATGGCCCTCGTCGGCATGCGGGAAATCGGGGTTCTCGCGCTTGCCCGGCCCGAATTGCGGCAGCGCGAGCGCGTGCATGCCGAAGTCGGACATGAGCGTGCCGGAGTGGCAGCTGGCGCAGCCGGCGTCGCCGTAAAAGAGCTCCATCCCCTGCATCTGCACGTCGGTCAGCGCGCCGTTGTCGCCGCGCAGGTAGCGGTCGAAGGGCGTGTTGGCGGCGCGGAACTCGTAGGAGATGAACGAGCTGAGCGCGATGCCGATGTGGCTGATGTGCAAAGGCTCGTCCGGGCCGATGATCCAGTCGAACGCCTGGCGGTATTCCGGGATCGCCTCGACCTTTTTGGCGATGAGATCCCAGGCGCCGCCTTCTCCGGTCAGGCGGTTTTCCGCGACGGCAAGTCCAATGGCGTTTTCGTCGGGCTGCCCGGCCATTTCCTCGACGTTGAGGATCGGCAGCAGGTTCTGCGCGCTCAGCATCGTCGGCATGCGCCGCTCAAGCGTGTTGCCCTTGGGCATTTGAATGCCGAAGGGCGCGTCGCGGTCGCGGGTCATGCGCCCGTCCTGGAAGAAGACCTCGAAGCCCCGCGCGCCCAGGTTGAAGAGCGGCGGCGCGTTGCGCGGCACCCGCATGAGCGGGATGTTGGTGTCCGTCGCGATGCGGGTATGGCCGAGGCCCACGCCGCCTTCGCCCAAGGGGAGGGCCATGCCGTCGCCGGTGCCGAGCGCCGGGTGGTGGCAGGTCGAGCAGGAGATGTTGTCGTTGCCCGACAGGACCTTGTCAAAGAAGAGGTTGCGCCCGATGGCGGCCATCTCGATGTCGATGTCGAAGAAGTCGGCAGGCTCGAGGGCGCGGGGCAGGGTGTCGGCCTGCGCGATGCTGGCGGCCAGACATGCGGCGCCTGCCAGAAATGTACGTGGGTTCAAAGCACGGCCCATGACGGTCCCTCGCTGAATAAGGCTTCACAAATATGTGATCAGCTTTGCGCGGGGCGGGTGCGCCTCAAAGACATTACCTTGGAAACACAGCGTTTCTGTCTTAGCAACAAAGGCGGTTTGTGAGGGATAACTTATGGTTAACGGACCGGGGCGCAGGCGCGCGGGCCGTTTTGTCGCAGCCGTTTGTTCTCAGCCGTGCAACTATATTGACCGACGTGAGCCTTTGTTGATCGGGGTCAAGGCGCGGTGTGCCTTGCGCCTAGCTCTGCCAGTCGGGGCGGCGCTTTTCGAGGAAAGCGGCCATGCCTTCGGCGGTGTCCGGCTCGGCGAGGTTGGTGACCATCACATCGCCGGTAAAGGCATAGGCGCTGGCGATGTCCATTTCGAGCTGGTCGTAGAACGCGTGCTTGCCGATGCGCACGGCGCTGGCGAGCTTGGCGGCGATGGTTTCGGCGAGCTCCTGCGTGGCGGCCGGCAGGTCGTCGGCCGGGACGGCGCGGTTGATGAGGCCGAGCTCGGCGGCGCGGGCGGCCTCGATGAACTGGCCGGTGGTCAGCATCTCGAACGCCTGTTTGCGCGGGATGTTGCGGCTGAGCGCCACCATTGGGGTCGAGCAGAAAAGGCCGATGTTGACGCCGTTCACGCCGAACTTCGTGCCCTCTGCGGCGATGGCGAGATCGCAGGTCGCAACAAGCTGGCAGCCGGCGGCGGTGGCGATGCCGTGGACCTGGGCGATGACCGGCTGGGGCAGGGTGCGGATGCGCTGCATGAGCGCGGTGCAGCGGTCGAAGAGATCCTTGAAATAGGCGGCGCCGCCGTCCTCTGATTGGCGTCCGGCCTGCATTTGTTTGAGGTCATGTCCGGCGCAGAACGCCTTACCAGCGCCAGCGAGGGTCACCGCCTTTACTGCTGGATCGCCCGCGACCTGGTCGAGCGCCTCGTGCAGGGCGGCGAGCATCTCGTCCGAGAGCGCGTTGAGCCGCTCGGGCGCGTTCATCGTCAGCCGGGCCACGCCCGTCCGGTCCTCTCGCAGCACAAGCGCCATCTTGTCCTCCCTCGCTCTGCGCGTCACGGTAGGCGAGGGGCCGGTGAGAGGGAAGGGCATGGAGCTGAAAATGGACGCAGGCGCGCTGGAGGCGTTTCTGGCCTCAGCCTTTCCGCAGGTCTGTGACGATTTCAAGATCGTGTCGGTGGCGCCGATGGCCCTGACCGTGCGGCTGGTGGTGGCCGAGAAGCATCTGCGTCCGGGCGGCACGGTGTCGGGGCCGTCGATGTTCGCGCTGGCGGATGTCTCGGTCTATCTCGCGACGCTGGCGATGATCGGGCCGCAGGCGCTGGCGGTCACGACGAACATCTCGATGGATTTCATGCGCAAGCCGGCTGCCGGGGTGGATTTGCTGTGCGAGACGCGGCTTTTGAAGCTTGGGCGTGCGCTCGCGGTGGGCGATTGTCTGATCTACTCGGACGGTGTGGAGGCGCCTGTGGCACGGGCGTCGATGACCTATGCGATACCACCTGCGCGGGTGTGACGTGCGGGAGCCTCCGGCGGGAGTTTATCTGGGAAGATGAAGCTGGAGCGAGGCGCCCTTAAGTGAGCGGGCGGTGTCTTGATGCGGGCCAGAGCGGAGCGCGTTCAGAGGAAGCCGGCGGCGCCCCAGAGCCAGCCGGTGACGATGGCGAGCATCGAAAGGGCGGCGGCGTAGGCGGCGAGCTTGGCCCGGGAAAAGGGGCGCTCGCCGAAGGTGCGTCCGTGCAGGCCGCAGACGACGACGCGTTTGGGCGTGCCGTTGTAGGTGTAGTGCAGGATCCAGGCCGGCAACAGGATGCGGCGGTAGTGGATGCCCGAAGTGTGCGTCTTGTACCCGATATTGAAGAGGCGCTTGGAGCCGTGTTTGCGCTGGATGCGGTTGCGGATCAGCAGCGCCTTGTCGTCCGCAAGCGAGGCGAGGCCGTCGCTGACGCTCAGGTGGTGGTGCTCGGCGGCAAAGCCCGCAAGGTAGGCGGGTGTGAACGGGCGCAGCGTCGCGGGGCGGAAGTCGTGCAGGATGCCATCGCGGATCAGCGGCGTGATATGGGGCGAGGCGGGGGCGAGAAGGTCGTCGAAGGCGATCTTCATCTTGCCCTTCACCGTGCGGGTGACGCTGTTCTTTCCGCCCGTGCGATACTTCGCCCAGTAGTCGATCGCCTCATGGCTGTCGAAGGTAAAGAAGGGCACGTAAATGCCGGCGACGCGGCCTTGTGCGACGATGGCGCCGAGGTTCGAAGGGGCCGCGAGGCGGCCGGCGATCCAGGCGCGGGCGCGGGCCTGCGCGTCTTCGGCAGTGACCTGGAAGGGGATCAGCCCGAGTGCCTGGAAGCGCTGGTCGGCGCTGCCGCGCACCACCGGTCCGTCGCAATAGGCGCAGCGTTCCGAGAGAGCTGCGCCGGTGAAGACGACGCCTCCGCCGCATGTCTCGCAGCTGTGCAGGGTTTCGGGCGCGACAAAGCGCTGCTCGGTGTGCGGCAGGCCCGGGTGGTAGTGGAACTCCTCGGTCGGATCGCCCGCCTCGTCGACGATGTCATGGGCGGTGCCGCAGCTGGCGCAGGTCAGCTTTTGCGTCTCGGGCGCGTAGGCGCATTGCCCGCCGCAGCTGGTGCAGAGCAGGTCCGTTTGCGCGACAGCCATCAATTGTCCCCGAAGGCTGCGGCGATTTCGAGCAGGATGCGCAGGCGCAGCCAGGACCGCTCGATCGCGCCGTCGAGATCGCCCGTCGCGTGCCAATCGCCGAGGATCGTGGCGCAAAACCACACCGCCATGAGCCACAGCAGCACCAGCCCCCAGCCGGACATCGTGCGCAGGAACCCCGCCGAGCCGCGTTTGAGCTCGTGGTTCGCCTCGTAGACCTCGATCAGCTTGCGCACGCCCGCCAGACCGATCACGGTCGACACCGCCAAAAGCGCGGCGGCGATGATAAAGGGCTCGACGAACATGGGCCTGTGCGTGCGGGCTTTGCCGCAGTTTTGCAAGATGTTTTCGAGGTTGGTTGTATGGGGTATATTGATACCGTAATTGTAAGCCACTGATAAGGCTTGTGTAAATCTCGCCTTGGTGCATTGACGCGTTGCGCGGGGTCTGTATAACCCGGCCATCGCAAGCATCCGCGAGCCCGGCTCGCACCGCATCAAGAGACTGACCATGAAAACCTACTCCGCAAAACCGGCGGACATCGACAAGAAGTGGATCATCATTGACGCCGAGGGCGTCGTGCTGGGCCGTCTTGCCTCGATCGTCGCCATGCGCCTGCGCGGCAAGCACAAGGCCACCTTCACCCCGCACATGGACATGGGCGACAACGTGATCGTGATCAACGCGGGCAAAGTGCAGCTGACCGGCAACAAGCGCCAGGAAAGCTACTACTGGCACACCGGCCACCCCGGCGGGATCAAGTCGCGCACCAAGCAGCAGATCCTCGAGGGCGCCCACCCCGAACGGGTGGTGATGAAGGCCGTGCAGCGCATGCTGCCGGGCAACCGCCTGTCGCGCAAGCAGATGACGAACCTGCGCGTCTACGCCGGCACCGAGCATCCGCACGAGGCGCAGGCGCCCGAAGTGCTGGACGTGAAATCCATGAATTCCAAGAACACCCGGGTGGCAAGCTGATGGCTGATGAAGTGAAATCCCTCGATGGGCTCGACGCTCTGGCGAGCGGTGTCGCGGACGCCGCCGTTGCGATGGACATGGCCGAGGCAGAGCCGCGCGAGCCGGTCCGTGACGACCTGGGCCGCTCCTATGCTACCGGCAAACGCAAGGACGCCGTTGCGCGCGTCTGGATCAAGCCCGGCTCGGGCAAGGTCTCGGTCAACGGCAAAGAGATGAACGCCTACTTTGCGCGTCCGGTGCTGCAGATGATCCTGCGCCAGCCCTTCACGGTGGCGGGGGTCGAGGACCAGTTCGACGTGATGGCGACGGTCAAAGGCGGCGGCCTCTCGGGCCAGGCCGGCGCGGTCAAGCACGGCATCTCCAAGGCGCTGCAGCTCTACGACCCGTCCCTGCGCGGCGCGCTCAAGGCCGCGGGCTTTCTCACCCGCGACAGCCGCGTGGTCGAGCGCAAGAAATACGGTAAGCGCAAGGCACGCCGGAGCTTCCAGTTCTCCAAGCGTTAAGTTTGGGATACCAAGAGTTTGCGAGAGGGCGGTCCAAGTGGCCGCCCTTTTTGTGTCGCCTCACACCTTTGGCAGCGTCCACAAATCGCCAAAGTGGCGGTCCCATTCGGGGGGATCGAAGGGGTTCATGCCGCTGCCGCGGTAGAGGGTCATCTCGTTCAAAAGTATGCGGTCCTCGGTAAAGAGGAAGTCGACGCGGACGTTGTCGAGGTCCTTTGCCATGACCGAGGCGAGCCTGAGCATCTCGTCGTAAAGCTTTGGTTTCGGGGGAAGATCCCGCTTGACGAGCTCGAGTGAGCTGAATCCGTAGGGCGCCCAGTCGGGGCGGATGTAGTGCTGCGCCCATGTGCCGAAACGGTCGTCGTCCCAGAGGACGAATTGGCACTCCCCGTGAAAAAACATGAACTTGAGATCGTCTGGCACGCGGCCATCGGGTTGGGTCACGTATTCCTCGAACATGACCCGGCGCGGCACCTCCTGGTAGGCCCATTCGTGCTTGAGCTTGCCATAAGACCGGCGCAGCCAGCGGCGCATCTCGAGGCGCATGCGGGCTTCGTCCAGAGGGTCATCCGGTTTGACAAAGATGTTCCAGCCCGAGGCGTGGTTGGCCTTGGCCACGTAGCTCGGCGGCAGTCGCGTGAAGTCGTATCCGTCCGCGTCGGCGGTCGTGTCGTAGACCTCTGTCAGCACGTTGCGCCCTGTTTCGGGACCGAGGCGCCGCAGGATTTCGTCCCGCACGCGCAGCTTGTCCGACAGGATCGGGTGCAGCGGATTGCGGTCGTTCAGCTTTCGCCAGATGACCTTTTCGTTGTAAGTCTTGGGGTCCGCCAGGTTCGGCCTGTACCCGAGCCTGCGCTCTGCCATATCAAGGAGCGCCGGGTACCCGCGGAGGTGGTCGAGGCGGCAGCGCAGATCGATCTTCACCTCGTTCACCATGTCACCGAGGCGCGAGCGGTTGATCGTCGGCTTGGGAATGTGCATGGGAAGAGGGCTCCGAAGGATCGGGGGCGGAGGACGCGGATGAAGGCCTGTATCGCGGTGGGCGAGTATTACAAACCCTCCGAAACCTTTGTAAACCGCCATATCGAGCGGCTCTTTGGCGGCGATACCGTGGTGATCGCGTCGCGGGTGAACGCGCTGCGGGAGGTGGACGGGCGGTTTCTGGACCGTAACGCCACGAAAGTGCCGCTGGTGGACCGTGCGCTGCGTCCGCTGCGGTCGGGACTGAGCACCTTGCGTTATGCGTCGGGGTCGGTGCCGGCGGGCGTGCAGAGGCGGCGGATCGAGGATTTTCTGCGCCTCCACCAGCCGGACTTAGTCCTGTCGGAGTTCGGCACGCAGGCGGTGCCTTTGGCGCCGGTGGTGACGGGGCTTGGCATCCCGATGTTCACATATTTTCGCGGGGCGGATGCCTCGGCGCATTTGCGGAGCGCCAAGCACCGCCGCGCCTATGTCCGTCTGATGCCGCAGCTCGCGGGTGTCTTTGCGGTGAGCCAGTTCCTGCTCGACAACCTCGCGGAGGCAGGCGCGGTGCATCGCAACGCGCATGTGATCCCGTCGGGCGTCGATGTGCGGCGGTTCCAACCGGGGACGAAAGTCCCGCTCAGCTGTCTGGCGGTGGGCCGGTTCATAGAGAAAAAGGCGCCGCTCCTGACGTTGAGGGCGTTCGTGGAGGCGACGGAGCACCTGCCGCAGGCCCACCTTACGATGATCGGCGACGGTCCTCTTTTGAGCAAAGCGCGCGCGATGGTGGCGGAGATGGGCGCGGAGGCCAAGGTCTCGCTGCCGGGCGCGCTGCCACACGACGAGGTGCGCGAGGCGCTTCAGAGTTCGGCGCTGTTCTTGCAGCATTCGGTGACCGGCAAGGACGGCAACACCGAGGGGTTGCCGACGTCGATTCAGGAGGCGATGGCCTGCGGGTGTCTGGTGGTCTCCACCCGGCACGCAGGCATCCCCGAGGCGGTCACGCATGGCGAAACGGGGATGCTCGTGGAGGAGCATGATGCGGATGGGTTCACCCAGGCCATTCGGCAGATGCTGGAGCTTTCGCCGGAGCAGCAAAGCGCCATGGCGGCCGAGGCGCGGGGGACGGCGGAGGCACGGTTTGACAACGCGCGGCTGCTCACCAAGCTCGAAGACGTGATTTCGGAGACGCTCAGCCGTCCGGCGCGATGAGGCCGAGGCCCCGCAGGTAGACGCCGATGGCACTTTCCAAAAGGTCCTCGGGCGGGAAGGGGCTCTGGCTGCCGGAGTTGCGCGCAAAGAGTTCGACGACGCCGTGGCTCAGCGCCCAGATATGGGCGGAGAACATCGAGGCGGGCGGGCGTTTGCCCTCGGGGATGTGCTGGCTGAGATCGCTGGCCGCTTTCTCCAAGACTCCTCTTGCGCGCGACGCGACGGCGGCGAGTTCGGGCGTGCGGTTGACCGACACGCCGCTTTCGAACATGGCGATGTAGTGGCCCGGATAACGGCGGGCAAAGGCGAGATAGGCGCGGCCTGTGGCCTCGAACGCGGCAAGCGCGGTGTCCTCCTTGCCGTAGGCAAAGTCCATCAGGTCGGCAAAGATGTCGTATCCCTGGCGCGCGCATTCGGCGATGAGATCCTCGCGTCCTTCGAAGTGGCGGTAGACGGCGGCGGGGGTCACGCCGGCGGTCTTGGCGGCCTCCGAGAGGGTAAACCCGGTCGGTCCCTTCGCCTCGATCAACTGGAGGGCGGCGTCGACAAGCGCCTGGCGCAGGTTGCCGTGGTGATAGCCGCGCTTAGGCATGCCAGAGGTCGGGGCCTCCGGCGATCTGCGGGTCGATCTCTCCGAGTGCCTTGGCGTCTTTCTGGGCGTAGTCGATGCGGCTGAGGACGGACCGGATGGCGTTCACCCGCGCGCGGCGCTTGTCGTCGGTGCGCACCACCGTCCAGGGCGCGGCCTCGGCGTGGGTGCGGTCGAGCGTTTCGGCGATGGCGCTGGTGTAGGCGTCCCAGCGGTTCAGGCCCTCGACGTCGATCCAGCTGAGCTTCCACTGTTTGAGTGGGTCTTTTTCGCGGTCGAGAAAGCGGCGCAGCTGTTCGGCGCGCCCGACGTTGAGCCAGAGCTTGAAGAGCAGGATGCCGTCGTCGACAAGCATCTGCTCGAAGGGGGTGACTTGGCGGAACCAGAGCTGGCGCGCGTCCTCGTCGCAGAACTCGAACACCTTTTCGACGACGCCCCGGTTGTACCACGAGCGGTCGTAGAAGACGATTTCGCCTTCGGTCGGGAGCGTGCGGATGTAGCGCTGGAAGTACCACTCGCCCGCCTCCCGATCGGAAGGTTTGGAGAGGGCCACAGTGCGTGCGACGCGGGCGCTGAGGTTCTGGGCAAAGCGTTTGATCGTGCCGCCCTTGCCGGCGGCGTCGCGCCCTTCGAAGACGATAGCGATGCGTGCGCCGCTGTCCTTGACCCAGGTCTGCAATTTCACGAGCTCGATCTGGAGCGCGTGGAGTTCGTCTTCGTAGGCGTCCTTGTCCATGCGTTTGGCGTAGGGGTAGCCCTCGGAGAGCATCCGCCCTTTCTCACGCGTCTCGATGGCGTGGCGCACCGCCTCTGGCGCGGCGTTGCGGTAGAAGTCGGAGATGGCTCCGTCAAAGGGCAGGGGCATGGGACCTCCGGGCTTGTCTGCCCGTTTATATGGCCTCTGCCCGCGGTTAGCGCAATCCGGGCCAGGCCAAGCGTGAGGCCGTTCAATTGCTTCACCGGGAACAGATGTGCACGCGCCGGCCCGGGGTGGCGCGATCGCGCCGCTCGTTTTGCCGGAGGCAAACCTACGGTTTGACGGGGCGGGCCGGCGCGGCCTGATGTGGCCGTCAGGCGGGTGCTTTGTTTTAGGAGAACGCTTGTCGGGCGATGGTTGCTTGTTCTAACGCAATCCGGCCCGACTAGCGGCCCGGTCGATAGCGGCGATCACGGCGTCCTGGTGGGTGTGGTGCGGCATGTGGCCGGCGCCCTCGATGGGCGTGACGTTGGCCAGGTCGACCTCCACGTCCATGCGCACGGCGTGTATGCCGTAGCCGACGGTCGTGTCCTCGGTGCCGTGCACCACTTCGATGGGAACTTTGATCTCGGAGGCGTAGAGCGGCCATTGCGCCTCCACGTCCGACTTGAGCCGCGCGCGCTGGTCGGCATTGGCGCGCAGTGTGGCGCGGCGCAACGTCAGGCGCGCACCGAAGTGGTCGAGATAGCCCTCGGGCACCGCTTGCGGGGCAAACACATCCTCGAGCGCGCTTTCGATGGCGCTGCGCGGGACAAAGGCGGTCATGGCGGGCACGGCGGTAACCTGGCCAACAGGGTTCGAGAGCACCTGATAGTAGGTCGAGAGAGGACCGTCCCAGGGGTGGGAGACGCCCGACACGGTCACAAGCGCCGATAGCGCGTCGGGGGTGTAGGTCGCCCAGGCAAGCGCGACGGCGCCGCCAAGCGACTGGCCGAGGACGATGGGCTTGTCCGCGCCAAGCTGCGCCGCCGCCCTTTGCAGTAGCGCCGCTTGCGCCTTGAGCGAATCTCCGTCCGGGTTCATCTCCGGGGTGTAGCCCAGGCCGGGGCGGTCAAACGCGATGACGCGGTAGCGGCCCGTCAGCTTGGCCGTGAGCGTGTGGGTGAAGTCCCGCAGGTTCCCGGACGAGCCGTGGATCAGCACCAAGTCCGGGCCGGACCCCTCGACCCAGGCGTGCACGCGGTGGCCGTCCACCTCGACGAACTGGCCGGACGGGGGGTGGCTGCGCTCGGCGGCGCTTTCGCGCACGGAGGCGCAGCCCGACACCAGAAGGGCGGCGGCGGCAAGCGCGAGGGGCGTAATCCAGAGGGCTTTGGCAGGCATAGAGAAAGGTCCGGTGCGGTAAAGTCAGTCAGTCGGCCAACTCACCCTTGGCCAATGCGTTCCATATCGTAGGACGTGGTCTGGTAGATCTCGTTGATCCAGTTGCCGTAGAGCAGATGCGCGTGGCTGCGCCAGCGGTTCGACGGCGGCACACTCGGGTCGTTGTTCGGGAAGTAGCTTTCGGGCAGCTGAATCTCCGCGCCCTCCACCTGGTTGGACGCCAGATCGCGTTGGTACTCTTCGGCCAGCGTCGTGCTGTCGTATTCGAAATGGTTGAAGATGTAGAGCGCGCGGTGGCCTGGGTCTTCGACCAGACACGGGCCCGTCTCCGTCGAGGCGAGCAACGTGCGCAGGCCGGGCGCGGCGGAGATCTCTTCCTGCCGCATCTCGGTCCAACGGGAGACGGGGATAAAGCACTCATCCGAGAACCCGCGCAGATAGGGCGAGGCTGGGGCCAAGTTTTGCTGGCGGTAAAGGCCAAACGCCTTGTCGTCCAGCATGTGCTTTTGCACGCCGTGGAAGTGGTAGATCATCGCCATCCCGCCCCAGCAGACGCCAAAGGTCGAGTGCACGTTGGTCTGTGTCCAGTCCATCACCTCGGTCAGCTCATCCCAGTAGGTGACGTCCGGGAACTCCAGATGCTCGATCGGAGCGCCGGTGATGATCAGGCCGTCGAATTTCTCGTGCTTTACGTCCTGGAAGGGGCGGTAGAACTCTTCCATATGCGCCGCAGCCGTGTTGCGCGTCTGGTGCTCGGTCATGCGGATGAGCGACAGCTCGATCTGCAGGGGCGTGGCGCCGATGAGCCGGGTGAACTGTGTCTCCGTCTGGATCTTTTTCGGCATCAGGTTGAGGAGGCCAATGCGCAGCGGGCGGATGTCCTGCCGGGCGGCGGCGTCCTCGGACATGACCATCACACCCTCGCGCGTGAGCACGTCGTAGGCGGGCAGCGAGGCGGGCAGTTTGATGGGCATGGTCGGCGTCCTTGGGTGAGCCGTGAGGGGTAGTCGTCTGAGGAGATGTGCGCAAGCGCGCGTCAGCCAGGGGGCAGGGCGTTCGCGATCACGTCTTCGAAACCTGCGGCGGAGGTGATGCCGGAGAGATCCTCGGCATCGACGGTGATCCCCCAGTTCTGCGCCATCGCTTCGTAGCGTGGTTGCCTGTGGGCGAGCGCCCTTGCGTAGGTCCAGCGGATGAAGGCATCGGGGTCCACCTTGTCCGGCGCATCGCCTGTCTCGGTCAGGTAACTTTCCCAAGCGTTCGCCAGAAACTCCGGCTGATACGCCATGGGTTTGGGTGCGCGGTCGAACCGGCGGATCAGCTCTTCGGTATGCGCCTCGGTTCCTTTGATCCACACCAGCAGCGCGGTTTGCGACAGGGCGGTGAGGAGGGGATCGTTCGGGTCATCGGCATCCACCCATTCACAGATCGACCCGCCGGTGTCGCAGACAAAATGCGGGTAACCGTAGAGCGCCTCCGCCCGTTCGATGAAATGCGCGGTATCTGTCAAAGCCGCTTCCTCGGCGGCGCGGAACTGCGCCTGCCGCCGGGTGTACTCGCCAAACGCCAGCCCTCCCTTGGCCGGGTCCCCCGGTTTGCCGAGGTAAGTCGAGACGGGCGTGAGGTTGTCGAAGGTGATGTTGGACGCGATGTAGATCGAGTCGCTCATGAGCAGCTCGCGCAGGAACGGCACCTGCATCGCCTCTCGGTTGGCATTGTCGGTGATGTGCTCGCCCATGTAGCGCGTGCCGATGCGGTAATCGATGGAGTAGTGGAACCAGTCGCCAGACTGCCTGAGGATGTTCGAGATATGCGTCTTCCCCAGCCCAGACATCGCAAAGAGCAGCACGCGTTTGCGGGGCGCGGCGCGCCAGGCGCGGGCGTCGGGGTAGAGCATGGCGGGCCTCCGTCTCAGTCGCGCTCCACCTAGGCGGGGGCGTGCCGGGAGGTCAAGCGCGCAGGCGCGCCACGAGACGCCCGTCGATCACGACCAGACCCAGCGCGAGCAGCACGAAACCTGCGTAGGCCGAGGGGTGCAGGGTTTCGCCCAGCCCCCAGGCGCCCAGAAGGATCGCGATGGGCGGGATGATGAGCGTAACCAGCATCAGGTTGCCGGACCCGGCCTGCGCCAGCACGCGGTAGTAAAGGAGATACGCCAAAGCCGTGGCCGCCAGCGAGAAATAGGCGATGGCGGCCCAAGTGCGCGGCTCCAGCGCGAGGCTCGGGACGCCTTCGGTCAGCAGCACCAGCGGGATCATGATCGCGGTGCTCCCGGTCAGCATCCCGGCGGCCGAGACAACCGGGGGCAGGGCGCCGAGGTGCTTGCGCGCCCAGACGCTGGCAAACCCGTAGGAGACCGTGCCGAGCAGCACGGCAAGCTGCGCGGTGGAGCGGATGTCGAAGCTGCCCAAAGCCTCCACCCCGATGGCGATGGACACTCCGGCAAAGCCAAGGCCCACGCCGATGGCCTTGCGCGCCGAGAGCCGCTCGTCGGCGAAAAAGAGCGCCGCCAGCAGCACGCCAAAGATCGCCGTGGCTGCATTGAAGATCGACGTCAGCCCGCTCTCGATGAACTGCTGCCCCCAGGCCATAAGGCTGAAGGGGATCACGTTGTTAAGCGCGCCCATCACCAGGAAAGCCCCCCAGACGCGCAGGTCCCTTGGCACCGGCAGATGGCGCAGCCAGACCACCGCCCAGAGCACCAGCATCGCCCAGCCGGTGCGGTGCAGCACCAGCGTCAAAGGGCCAATCTCGTCAAGCGCGATGCGGATTGAAAAGAACGAGGCGCCCCAAAGCAGACCCAGCGCCAAAAGCTCGAGCCAGGCGCGGGTGGAGACGGTTTTCTGCGGCGTGACCATGTCTGGAGAGTGCCTTTTGGAAATGCCTGCGCCAATCCGGTTCCTGCGCTTTCAAAAAAAGGATTTGCAGCTGTCCAACCTTCACCGGTTAAAGGCGAAAAAAAAGTTCACGTGCCGCCCGTTTTGCCGAAGGCAAACCTTTGGTTTGACGCGGCCTGACGGTGCCCGTCAGGCGGGTGCTTTGATTTAGGCGCTCAATTCCATTCTCAGAAAAGAAAAAGCCCCGCCAACAAAGGACGGGGCTTCCAAAAAACCTCTAACTTTGGCTCAGAACTTGAAGCCGAGAGAGATGCCAAAGCCAATCGCGTCGTTGTTCTCGAACTCGACGCCCGAGCCGTCTTCGGCGTCGCCGGGACGCACGTATTCGAGGCCGGCGGTCAGCTTCATCGTGTCGTTGCTCCAGGTGCCGCCGATGCCGTAGGCGATCGAGCCGTCGGTGGGTGCAAGGCGCGACGCCTCGCCGCCCTTGGCGCTTTCGTAGGTCACGCGGGCAAAGCCCGAGAAGCTGTCCGTAAAGCGCCGGCCAAGACCGAGCTGGTAGCGCCACACGTCGTTGTCAAAGCTGGTCACGTTCTGGTCGAACGCCGCCTCGTAGGCGGGCGGGGCGACTTCCCAGACCGACCACTCGGTCCATTCGACCGTACCAAAGATCAGCGTGTCCTCGGCAATGCCCGACTGGAAATCGAGGCGCACGGATTGCGGCATCTCCACTTCGGTCACATCGGTGCCTGCAATGCCGAGGCCCGGCAGCGCCTCGACCGTGTCGAACTCGTGCGTGACGGCCGATTCGTAGGTCAGCGCGACGCGCAGCGCGATTTCGGGCTTTTCGTAGGCGACACCCACGAGGTAGCCGTACTGCGTGTCCGCCTCGCCGTCGGCGGTATAGCCGAACGTTCCCGCCGGGGTCGTGTCGACAGCGGCATTCAGCGCCAGAAGCTGGTTGATCTGCGCCAGCTGTGCCTGCTCTGCGGCAGTGGGCGAAGGCAGGGAGCTCAGCGCGGTTTGCAGGCTGCCCGCGACTGCTTCACCGCCTGCCACGTTGCCCGTGCCGGAGCCAAACGCCGTGTCGAGACCGGCAAACTGCTCGTCGACCGCGTTCGACACGCCTGGACGGATCAGCTGGTCGGGGATCGCGATACTGGCGTCCGAGGTGACCTGGCGCACCCCGCCGTAGACGGAGAAGTTGTCGTTGAACTTGTACTTGGCCACCAGCGAGAATTGCTCGGACTGCCAATCGGCGGTCAGGCCGTTGTAGAACCCCTGGCTGTAGGTCGCGTTCGCGCCATAGGGCTGGTTGAAGAACAGGCCGAAGGACAGGCGCTCGGACATGTCGAGTTTGATCGCCGCGCCGACGTTCGAGTAATTGTCCGACATCCGGCCCGTGCTCGACGCGCCACCGGCAAAGCTGAGCGCGGCCGGGTAGCTGCCCGAAACCTCGGGCGTGACATGCCCGAACGACAGCTGCGCGTAGTTGCCCTCCTCGAACATCACCGACAGCGGAATGTCCGAGCGCGAGATCCCGTCGGCCTGTGCCGCTCCCGCCACAAGCGCGCACACCGCTGCGCCAGTCAAAAACTTGTTCATCATACGTATCCCCGTTGCGCCGCCTTTTGGTGAGTGAAACCGGCGGACTTTTGCCCATTCGCTGGGCAAGAGTGATGCAGACGCATGTTATTTGGGTCAATTGATGACGCGGCGTCAGAAAAAGCGTGACAATAATGAGTCACGTTTTTGCATCTATCTGGACTTTATGTTCGGCCGGTTTCCATCGAAAGCTGCCGTTCTCCACGCGCCGCGTACCAGACATTGAGGTAATTTCCGGCAAAGATCACCGCCGCGCCGAGAATCACCCACAGCTCGACCATCTCGCCGTAAAGCAGCACACCAATGAGCGCGATGATCGGCAGGCGGGCAAAGTCGATGGGGATCACCACGCTCGCCGGCGCCAGCGACAGCGCGCGCGTCAAGCTGTAATGCGCCGTCAGCCCGCAGATCGCGACCACCGCCACCCAGGTGATCCGGTTGAGCGGCGGCCAGACGATGTCGCCATCGAAGCCTGCCGTGACCGCTCCGAACACGGCCTGCATGACCGTCAGCCAAAAGAGGATGCAGAGGATCGACGCGGTCCGCGTGAGCAGTTTCGTGGCGATCATGGACCCGGCAAAGCCGATCGCGGCCAGCGCCGCCGCCGTCGTGCCAGGACCCAAAGCGAAATCTGCGCCCGGGCGCACCACGATCAGCACGCCGATGAACCCGAGGATGGCGGACAGCACCTTGACCCGGTTCAGCCGCTCCCCGAGAAACAGCGGCGAGAGCAGCAGTACCCAGAGCGGCGTCGTGAACTCGAGCGCAAAGACCTGCGCCAGGGGCGCCGCCGTGATCGCAAAGAACCACAGGTTTTGTCCGGCAAAATGCGCCACGTTGCGCAGCCCGTGCAGCGCCAGCCGGTCCGTGGTGACTTCGTGCCACTTGGCGCTCTGCGTCAGGATCGCGGCGATGATCACCACGCCGATCACGCTGCGGTAGAACATGATCTCGAACGTGTCGAGCGTGTCCGCCAGCGTGCGCCCCGCCACCGCCATGAGCGAGAACGATAGGATCGAGCCGATCATCCAGAGGCCGGCTGTCAGGATTTGCGAACGGGGCTGCGCCATGGCTCCGGCGTGCAGCGCTTTGAAGGTGGGGTCAAGCGCTAACCCTTGACCGCGCCGCCCGGTGCGCCACCCTTGGATACATGTTTTTCCGTCTCTGGCCCCTCGTCCTCGCGCTTGCCGCCCCGCTGCCTGCCTTGGGTGATGCCGCCGCGGTGCGCGCGGCGGCCGACGCGCTCTTTCCGCAGATGCCCGAGCTGCAAGAGCGCACGCCCGAAGACCGCTGCGGATGGGCGCCCGATATGCCGTCCCCGATGGCGTATTGTACAAGCGACAACACGATCTACTGGGTGCCGGGCGCGCTCGAGGCCGACGACGCCACCTACCGCACAGCGCATCTTTTGGGACATGCGATCCAGGTGCGCCACGGCATCGCCGACATCGCGCTGCGCACCATCCGAGCCCGTCCATCCGAAGAGGCGGCCCTGCGCGGCATGGTCACGCGGCAAGTCGAATGCCTCGCAGGCGTGCTCTATGCCGAAGCCGGTTTGCCCTTTACGAGGCTCGATGCGCTCTACGATGCCGAGCCCTTCACCGGCAGCCACTGGGGGCGCAACCCGCTGCGCATCGGGCCCAAGGTCTCCATCGGGCTCGAGGCCCGCGCCCGATGGTTCGACCGTGGCCAGATGGCCGGGGACATCGCCGCCTGCGCCGTGGGGGAAATCCCCACAGCTCCGCTCGAGGACGCCTTGCGCAGCGCACCCGGTTGAATGCCGCCGAGACACGGCCTGTCACCGTTTGCCCTCGCCTCGGGATCGGTGCACAAGGCCGCGAACACCCGCGAGGACCCGCCCGTGAAACTGATGTCTCCCAACCATCTCGCCCGCGTCTGCGAGGAGGTCCCGGCGCTGACCATGCCGCTCACCGTGGAATGGCGCGAGGCGCGGCACGAGTTCGCCTGCCCGAATGTCTCGGCCAAGGTGGTGGACGCAAACGGCACCGCCTTCCTCGTCAAGGCGTTCCGCGAGATGGACGCCGACATCTTTGCCGAGATGGCCGCGCAGGAGATGGCCCTCACGGACCGGCTGGCGGACGCGCCAAAGGGTAGGGTGGCCCGCTGCCTCGGCGCCGCGCACGCCACCACGACGCTGGTGCACGCCTTTGTCGAGGGACCACTCCTGATGCCCGTGCTCGAAGAGGTGGAGGACAAGGACGGGCTTGTCACCGACCTCATGGAGTGGCTGGCGCATTTTCACGGACCGGACACCGGCGAGACGATCCCCTGTTTCGAACTGCTCGACGACTGGTGGCACATCGTGAACCGCGACATCGAGGTGGGGCGCAACCCGGCGCCTGAAATGCGCCGCTTTCTCGTGGCCTTCGACCGGTTCAAGGAAGCCGACTACCTCGTAGAGGGCGCCGTTTCGCCGGTGGCCACCCTGCACAACGACGCGCATCTGCGGAACTTCTTTGTGACCGAGGCCGGCATCGTCGGCATCGACATGGACATGGTCGGCCCGGGCCCCGCGATCGTTGAGGTCGCCAACATTCTGTCCCGCGTCGTCTTCCGCCTCGGCATGGTGTCCGGCGAGCCCGTCGCCAGCCACCGCGACGACCCACGCCTCGCCAACCTCGTAGACCTCTACGCCGACATCCGCGACTGCCGGGTCGACGCAGACCTCGTCGACGCCTGCCTCTGCAAGGAGCTCTTGCGCTGCTGGTACCGCCAATTCGGCACCGTCCAGCGCTTCACCCCCAAACAGTCGCGGCTCTTGCAAGTGATGGGGACGGTCGATCTGATCCTCGACCGGCTCGGCTGACCCGGTCTGCGGGCCATAGTTCTGTGCAAGACAACCCTGCTTCCCTTTAAGACAAAACGGTGCCGCGTTTCATGATCCCAATCCAAGGGGCGGGTCTCGCATTTCTTCTGCGGGATCAGAGGCACCGTCTCCACTCATCGCCGCTGACGCCTAGGTTCTGAACGCCGCTTTCGAGTCAGTGACCGCGATGCTTCGCGGTTGGAGCCACAGTCCTGACACTAGGCTCGCAACGTAAAAGACACCCACACCTTAAAACGGCAGTGCCCACCTTACTGGTAAGGTGGGCACTGCCGAAACTGGTAAACACCGCTCAAGACACCCCAAGCAGCCGAGCCTCCACTCAGCCGCCCAGACCCGGTCAGCTCACTCCCACTCGATCGTCCCCGGCGGCTTCGACGTGATGTCGTAGGTCACCCGGTTGATGCCCGAAACCTCGTTGATGATTCGCGTCGCGGTCTCGCCCAGAAACTCGTGGCTGAACGGGTAGTAATCCGCCGTCATCCCGTCCACCGAGGTCACCGCACGCAGGGCGCAGGCGTAGTCATACGTCCGCCCGTCGCCCATCACACCCACCGTGCGCACCGGCAGGATCGCAACGTAAGCCTGCCAGATCTCGTCATAAAGCCCGTGCTTGCGGATCTGGTCGATATAGACCGCGTCCGCCTCGCGCAGGATGTCGAGCTTGGCGCGGGTGATCTCACCGGGACAGCGGATCGCCAGACCCGGCCCCGGAAATGGGTGCCGCCCGATAAAGCTGTCCGGCAAGCCCAGCTCCCGCCCCAGGGCGCGCACTTCGTCCTTGAAGAGCTCCCTGAGCGGCTCGACCAGCTTCAGGCCCATCTTCTCCGGCAGACCGCCGACATTGTGGTGGCTCTTGATCGTGACCGAAGGCCCGCCCGAGAATGACACGCTCTCGATCACATCGGGGTACAAAGTCCCCTGTGCCAGGAACTCCGCCCCCTCCACCTGATCGGCGTATTTCTGGAAGACGTCGATAAAGAGCCGCCCGATGATCTTGCGCTTGGTCTCCGGGTCGCTCTGGCCGTCCAGCTCCCCGAGGAAAAGCTCCGTCTCGTCCGCGTGGATCAGCGGAATGTTGTAGTTGTCGCGGAACATGGCGACGACTTCATCTGCCTCGTTCTTGCGCAAGAGGCCATGGTCCACGAACACACAGGTCAGCTGATCGCCGATCGCCTCGTGGATCAGCACTGCCGCCACCGAACTGTCGACCCCGCCGGAAAGCCCGCAGATCACTCGCTTGTCGCCCACCGTCTCGCGGATCGCGGCAATCGCCTGCTCGCGGTAGGCGCCCATCGTCCAGTCGCCCGTGAACCCCGCCTCACGCACAAAGTTCTCAAAGAGCGTCTTGCCGTTCGGCGTGTGATGCACCTCCGGGTGGAACTGCACCGCGTAGAACTTGCGCGCAGGATCCGCCGTGATCGCAAAGGGCGCGTTGGGCGAGGTCCCGAAGACCTCGAACCCCGGCGCAATCCGGCTCACGTGATCGCCGTGGCTCATCCAGACCTGCTCGCGCCCGGTGCCATCAAGGAACCATCCGGTGAGCAGGTCGCAGCGAGCCTCCGAAGGGGTCACGTAGGCCCGCCCGAACTCTGCCGTACCGCCGCCGCCGGTGTGCTTGCCGCCCAGGACTTCGCCTCCCAGCATCTGCATCATCACCTGCTGGCCGTAACAGATGCCCAGCACCGGCACGCCCAGCTCGAACACTTCCGCAGGCGGGCGAGGTGCGCCCTCATGCACCACGCTCGCCGGCCCGCCGGACAGGATCACCGCCCTGGGGGCGAACTCGGCGAGGAACGCCGCATCGACACTCTGGAAGGGGTGGATCTCGCAATAGACGTTGAGCTCCCGCAGGCGCCGCGCAATCAGCTGCGTGACCTGGGAGCCAAAGTCGATGATCAAAAGGCGGTCGTGGGAGGGATCAAGCATGGCCCGCTCTTAATTCGTTTTGCCACAGGGGTGAACACGCGAAATGCACGGCGCGCGGGGCAGGGCTGTGGCGCGCAAGGCACAGGCGCGCAGAACGTAAAAAGAACAAAAGTTCCGTGCAATCTCAGAGTGTTAGTCGGTCATACCGCCGAAATACACCTTTCGTTCACCAATGTTCTTAAAAAGTTCTTTACAGCCCGGCGGTCAATATGAGAACAAAGGGTCAACAAACAAGAACACCGCAGGTTTCGCCATGATGACACAACTCAAAACGACGCTCCGCCGCTCTCGCGCCACGCTGGTGCAGGACGCTGTGGGCGCTGCCGCGCTCACCGTGATGCTGCTCGCCGCGCTTTACCTTCCGGTCTGATCCAAAGGTCCTCTCACGCTCTCCACTAGGAATTCTGCCTGCATCCCCATGCCTCGGCCCCGGGCAACTGCCTCGTTGCTTGCGCGCTCTGCCTGACGCGCACCCCAGCGGACTGCCTGCCGCTGACTTTCGGGCCTCCGAGGGTCCCACATGGGCGAATGCTCACCTCACCGCCGCCAGCTTCCCGCTGCGCGGCGGTTTTTTTGTGCGGGCATGGACGCGCGATGGAATGCGGCGTGTGCCGGGCGTTTAGCTTGGGAAAGCTGGTGCTAGACCGTCCGGTCGGTGCGCGCGAGCAGGAGAGCCGCAGCCCCCATGAGCCCGGCGGAGGCGCGATTGATGATCTTGCGCCGCAGCGGCGTGAGGGCGCGCGCCCCGACAAAGGTGCCTGCCGAGACCCAGACGAGCGCGGCCACGCCCTCGACCAGCAAATAGAGCGCACCCAGCGAGAAGAGTTGCGGCATGAGCGCCGCCTCGTCGTTCACGAATTGCGGCAAGAAGGCAGTCAGCAGCAGATACGCCTTGGGATTGCCCATCAGAGTGAAGAACTCGCGGCGCATCAGGGTCGAAACGTCCGGCGCCTCGGTCTCTTGCGAGACATCCGCCGACCAGAATTGCCATGCGAGGTAGATCAGATAGGCAACGCCGACCCATTTCAGCGCCACAAAGGCGACCTCGGACGTGCGCAGCAACATGTCGAGGCCGAGGGACACGAGAACGACCAGCACCGCCCACGCCGCCAGCCGGCCGAGAATGCCCTTGGCTGTCCTCAACCATCCGGCCCTCGTGGCCGACACGAAGGCCAAAAGGTTGTTCGCACCGGGCGAAGCCGCCAGCAGAAGCGCGGCAGGAAGGAAGACGATGAGTTGCTCGAAGGTCATGGCGGTGTCCTTATTGCCCCCGGCCCGCTTTGCACGAACCGACCAAGAGCCCAGCGCCGCAGCCGCGGCGATGGTTCCCTCAAAGATGTCACGCGTGCGTCTTGCACCCTGTCATGACCGATAGGGAGCGAAAACGCCCGCTCGGCGCGCGCTCAGGTGGCCTCACCCCCGGCGGCGACGTCCGCCCGCGCGGCCGCCGCGGCCCCGGCCTTCCTCGCCGGCCTTGGGCGGGGCGCGGTTGAAGGCGATCCAGTTGCCGCCGCCTTCGTCGTTGTTCGTCAGGAAGTTGGCGGCACGGATGGCCTCCATCTCCTTGCCGGCGCGGGGTTTGGTGGAGCCGAGGCCGAACATCTGACAGAAGGCTTCGTCATCCATGTCCGCGGGCAACACGATCCCGGCGGCCTCGACCTCGGCCTTTTTCTCGGCCAGCTTCTTGGGACCGACCGGGAGTGCGACGGGGTTCATGATGGCCGACGTCATGCCTGCGGTCATCGCCATCGGGAGGAAGGCGTTGTTGATCCCGTGGCGGTTCGGCAGACCGAAGGAGATGTTGGACGCGCCGCAGGTCGTGTTCACGCCCAGCTCATCGCGCAGACGGCGGACGAGTGTGAAGACCTGGAGGCCTGCGGTGCCCATCGCGCCGATCGGCATCACAAGCGGGTCGACCACAATGTCATGGGCGGGAATGCCAAAGTCGGCGGCGCGCTCGACGATCTTCTTGGCGACGGCAAAGCGCACGTCGGGGTCTTCGGAGATGCCGGTGTCGTCGTTCGAGATCGCCACCACCGGCACGTTGTATTTTGCGACCAGCGGCAGGACCATCTCGAGCCGCTCTTCCTCACCCGTGACGGAGTTGAGCAGGGGGCGGCCCTTGGCGGCGGCGAGGCCGTTCTCCAAAGCGCCCGGCACGGATGAGTCGATGCAGAGCGGGCAGTCAGTCACGGCCTGCACCTTTTCCACCAGCTCCCGCATCAGGGTCGGCTCGACAAAGTTGTTGTCGGCGTAGCGCGGGTCCTCGGCCATCTTGTTCGAGAACACCGCGCCCGAGTTGATGTCGAGCACGTTGGCCCCCGCCGCGACCTGCGCGAGCGCGTCCGCCTCCACGCGGGAGAAATCGCCGCGCTCGAGCTCTTCGTTCAGGATCTTGCGCCCCGTGGGGTTGATGCGCTCGCCGATGACGCAAAAGGGCTCGTCAAAGCCGATGACGGCGGTCTTGGTCTGGCTTTCGATCACGGTGCGGGTCATGGCGGGCTCTCTGTCTGGGGGTCGTGCGCCGCTGCGTGCGCAACTTTTGGTTAATCCATGTTTCGCGCGCGAAACATCTGGGCTTGGGTGCTCTTTACCGCCCCGCGCGGGTAGGCGCGAGGGCAGGGGCGTGAAATCTGCTCAGGTTGATTATGAGGCGCGAGGCGCGCGCCCCATCTGTAAGGTCACGCGGCGGCGACCGGGCGGGTGCCTGCGCCGCCGTTCTCGATGGCCCAGCGTGCGTTGGTCTTGATCCCGCCGAGCGGGAAGAAGTGCACCTGCTCGATGCCAAAGCCCGGGTTCGCGGCCTTGTGCGCGGCCAGCTCGGAAAGCACGTCCGTCGGCTCGTAGGGCAGCACCAGCTTGGTCACGTCGAGCGCGCGCTTTTGCAGCACCTTGAGCGAGGGGCCGACGCCGCAGGCAATGGCGAACTTGATCAGCGTTTGCAACTTGGCCGGACCCGCGATCCCGATGTGCACCGGCAGGTCGATGCCCGCCGCGGTCAGCGCGTCGACCCAGGCGATGATCGGTTTCGCCTCGAACGCGAACTGCGTGGCCAGCGCCATTTGCGCGTCGGTGCGCTCGGAGAACGCCTGCTTCCAGCGCAGCGCCTCCATCACGTTTGCCTCACCGCCGTCCGGGTCGATGTCGCGGTTGCCCTCGGGGTGGCCGGCGACGTGCAGCCGCGTAAAGCCCGCCTTGTCGAAAAGCCCGGTCTCCATCAGCTGCATCGAGCTGTCGAATTCGCCGTGAGGCGTGGTCACACCGCCCGCCAGCAGCAGCGCCTGATCGACGCCCGCCTCGCCCTGGTAGCGCGCGATCCAGTCGCCAAGCGTCGCGTCATCCTTGATGATGCGCGCTGGAAAGTGCGGCATGACCGGAAAGCCGTCGTCCGCCAGACGCTTGGCCGTGGCCACCATATCCTCAATCGGGGTGCCCTCGATATGGGCGATGTAGACGCGCGTGCCGGGGGCAAGCAGGGTCTTGAAATCATCGACCTTTTCGGCGGTGCGCGGCATCACCTCGATCGAGTAGCCCGCAAGGAAGGCCGACATGTCGGCGCTCGGGCCGGGTGCGCTCTTGCGCTTGAAGTTGAGCAAAGCCATGGCGGTCTCCCATATCCGCAAAGGTGTCAGGCCCATCCGTCGTTGGCGATGAGTGCCTTGATCCGGGTGGTGTCGTATTCGGTGTCGAGCCGGGTCGCCTCGGCCTCGCAAATCTCGTGCGGATCGCCCTCCATCGCCACCGGCGGCGCCTTGCGCCATTCGGCTAGGTAGGCGTCGGTGTCCGCCGCGCCCACCTTCATCGCGGCGCGGTCGATGGCCTGCTCAAACCGCTCGGGCAGCTGCTTTTTCGCGCCCCGGCGGCCCTTGCCGACGATGACCTGGGCGGGAATGTCGCGCCAGTAGACGATGGTGACGTCGGGCATGTGCCGATCCTCTCAAGTTATCCCTTCGTTAAGAGATGGTATCGCAAAGCTCTGAGACAAATTCGACATTGCCACGTCCAATGCCGACTTGTGCCATGGTCTTGCCGCTAACGCCGCGTAGCAGGGCGAGGTCGTGGGCGACATTTTCGAGGTAGGTCCGTCAGATGGTCATTGCAGTCGACGCGTTCCAGATCGCCTATATGGCGCTTCCCAAGGCGGGGTGTACGTCCGTGAAATCGGCGCTTCTGGCGCTCGACCCCACCGCGCCGGCGCCCGAGACGATCACCGACAGCGAAGAGGTGCACGACATCTACCAGACCATGCGGTTCCGTCCGCACCGCTGGCACAAATACCGCAAGCACTGGCGGTTTTGCGTGGTGCGCGATCCGGTCAAGCGGCTGATGTCGGCCTATACCGACCGGGTGGTCGGACGGCAGGAGCTGCACAATTCGCCCAACCTGTCGCACCCGGACTACGCCCATCTGCCGCTCGACCCGGACCCGGACTTCTTCTTTCAGAACCTCGACGCCTACATCGGCGCCTCCTCGGTCGTGAAACACCACGTGCTGCCGGCCTGGCTCTTTCTCGGACCGCGGCAGGTGCAGGAGCATTTCGACCGCGTCTACAAGACCGAAGAGCTGGGACAGCTCGCCGATGATCTGAGCGCCCGCACGGGGCGAGAGGTGCAGATGCCCCGCGCCAATTCGTCGAAGGCGCGGCTGACGCTGGGGGATCTGGCGCCAAAAACGGTGCAGGCGATCAGCGCGCGCCTCGCTGCGGAATATGTCTATCTCGGCGGGCTCTACCGCAATCCCCTGCCGGCGCACACCGCCTGATCCGCCGCGCACAGCACGCGCGCCCCGTACGCACCTTGCGCGACTCGCGGGCCGTCCCTAGTCTCTAGAGCAACACATGACTCGGAGGGCGTGACATGGCGCCCAAGCGCCCCAAAGGTGCGGGCGCCTTCCCGAAACCGGTTGAGAGCCCCGCACCGGCCAAACCCGATCCAGCCGACCTCTATGCGGCGCTGGATCTGGGCACAAATTCGTGCCGCATGCTGATTGCCCAACCCAAGGGCAACCAGTTCCATGTGGTCGACAGTTTCTCGAAATCCGTCCAGCTGGGCTCTGGCCTCGAAGGGTCGGGGAGGCTCAGCCGTGCCTCGATGTCACGCACCGTGCACGCGATGCGCATCTGCCAGCAAAAGCTGCGCCGCCACCGCGTCAAACGGATGCGGCTCGTGGCGACCGAAGCCTGCCGCCGCGCGCGCAACGCCAAGGAGTTTCTAGCTTACGTCAAGCGCGAGACCGACCTCGGCCTGCAGATCATCGAGCCGGAGGAGGAGGCGCGCCTCGCCGTCATCTCCTGTGCGCCGCTTGTCTCGACCAAGACCGAGCAGCTGCTTGTCGTCGACATCGGCGGCGGCTCGACCGAGCTGGTGTGGATCGACCTCTCGGGCGTGCCCGCGCACGACCGCCCCAAATCGATCATGCGCCTGCACGCCGGCTTTCACACGCCCGACAGCCCCTTTCCGGCCGCCAAGGTGGTCGACTGGATCTCCGTCCCGCTCGGGGTCGCCACGCTCCGCGATCAGTTCTCGGACGTCAGCGACGACGCCGCGCGCTACGCCCTGATGAGCTGGTATTTCGAGGAGAACCTGTCGGACTTCACCCCCTACGGCGACGAGCAGGCCCGCGCGGGCTTTCAGATCGTCGGCACCTCCGGCACCGTCACAACCGTCGCCGCCTCGCACCTCGGCCTCAAGCGCTACGACCGGACCAAGGTGGACGGTTTGCGTATGACCTCCGCCCAGATCGAGGCGGTGATCCGCGACTACCTCGAGCTTGGTCCCGCAGGCCGCCGCCGCGACCCGCGCATCGGGCAGGACCGGCAGGCGCTCATCATGTCGGGCGCTGCAATCCTGCAAGCTCTGCTCCGGCTCTGGCCGACCGACCGTCTCTCCGTCGCCGACCGTGGTCTGCGCGAGGGGCTGCTCTACGCGCAGATGTGCGCCGACGGCGTGCTCGAAGACGGCCCCTTCTGACCGGGATGGGTGCAAGCACCGCATCCTACGAGGTCGCGCGCCCCGTAGGATGGGTGGTTCCACCCATCCCCGTTTGCGCCTAAAACAGGCCCATGGCAAAGAACCCCTCCGGGCGCGGACAGCGCGATCTCAAGGTCAAGGTCAAGACCGCCCGCGGGCGCAAGCTCAGCTCGACGCGGTGGCTGCAGCGCCAGCTCAACGACCCTTACGTCAAACGCGCCCAGGCCGAAGGCATGCGCGGGCGCGCCGCCTACAAGATCCTCGAGCTCGACGACAAGTACCGCTTTCTGGTGCCAGGCGCGCGCGTCGTGGACCTCGGCTGTGCGCCGGGCGGCTGGTGCCAGGTGGCCGTCCCGCGCATCAACGCCCTCGGCGACCGCGCGGGCAAAGCGCAGGGCCGTATCATCGGCATCGACCTGCAGGAGGTCGAGCCGATCCCGGGTGCCGAGCTGCACCAGCTCGACTTTCTCGAAGAGGGCGCCGACGACAAGGTCAAGGACTGGCTCGGAGGCCCGGCGGACGTGGTGATGTCCGACATGGCCGCGGCCTCTTCTGGCCACAAGCAGACCGACCACCTGCGCATCATCACCCTCTGCGAGGCCGCGGCGCATTTCGCAATGGAGGTGCTGAGCCCCGGCGGGACCTTCGTTGCCAAAGTGCTGCAGGGCGGCGCGGAGGCCAGCCTCCAGACGCTTCTCAAACAGCAGTTCACGACCGTGGCCAACGTCAAACCGCCCGCCTCGCGCTCCGACAGCTCGGAAAAGTTCGTCGTCGCTCGGGGCTTTCGCGGCGGCCCGAACCGCGAGATATCGTCAGACGATTAGCCTTCGCAGGTCTAGCAGACACTGCTCTGACCTAGAACCAGTTCGTTGTCTTCAAATGCCGGGCATCCGCCGTCTCATCGACCGCGCAACCTCAGCGTCAACTCGCGGTTGGCAGGGCGATGTCCCAGCGACTGGGCCGCCATCTCCTGAAACCTCCGGGCAAACGCCGGACAGACCTCGGCCTCCCGTCGCGGCTTGGGCGTTGCGAGCGCTGGCGCGTCATCGACGGGCGCCTCATCGCGGGATTGCTGTTCAACCAGCTTGAAGAGCCGCGCCCGCCCGCGCGTCCGCGCATCTTGTGAACGGCCACCGGATCCACGCGCCAAAACACGCCCATGCCCTGACGCCGCAGCTGCGATCTCATCAAACTTGCGCTGTTCCATGCGCGCCGGATACCGCCCCAAGGCGGCATTACTCGACCGTCCACGCGGCGATTTCATGGCGTTTTGATCCGGTTTGACGCAAATCGCGCGGCGTGACCCCGAACCGCGCCTTGAACGCCCGCGTCAGCGCGGCTGGTGTCTCGTACCCCGCCCGCAGCGCGATTTCGCTCACAGGCTGGCGCGTCGTCAGGACCCACTGATAGGCCGCGCTCAGCCGAATGTGCCGCGCCACGACGCTCGGCGGCGCCCCGAGCCGCGCCCGGCATCGCCGCTCCAGCGTCTTGGGATCGAGGCCCACCCGCCGCGCCAGCTCCGGCACCGACAGCGGCGCCTCCAAAGTATCCCGGATCACCGCCAGCATCGCGCCGATCTCGTCGCCTTCATGCACATGCCGCCCCGTCTGCCGCCCATCGCTCAGAAACAGCCCCGCGATATCTATCGCCATCGCAGCACCGCACGTCTCCTCCACCAGCTTGAGCGTCAGATCATAAGCCGCCATCGCCCCCGCAGAGGTCCAGACCGGCCCGTCCCGTACCACCCGCTCGCGCAGCGCCGTCACCGCCAGAAACCGCTCCGCAAACGCGTCCAGCACATCCCAATGAACCGTCGCCATCCGCCCGTCGAGCAGACCCGCCGCCGCCATCAACCAAGGCGCCGTATCATGCCCGACGACGCGCACACCCGGCCTCCTCAGCGCCGCCAGCCGCCGCCGCAAGGCCGCCGTATCATGCGCCCCATGCCCATAGCTCGCCAGCACCTGCACCACGCCCTCCGGCAGCAGCTCCTCGAACGCGCCATCCGGCACGATCGGCAGCCCCGACGAAGATTCCACCGGCCCGCCATCGACGCTGAACACCTGCCAGGCAAAGACCGGCGCGCCGCAAAACATGTTCGCCGCGCGCAGCGGCTCAAGGCAATTGGCCAGACACAGGTTCGAGAATTGATCGAGCAGTAGAAAGCTGACGTTTACCCGCTCCTGCGGCACACATGTCCAATCCGGCATGATTTTCGTCCAATTCTGGGGCGTCGCCATGTCATCTCCGATCTACCGTGGCAGCGCAACCGGGGGGGGAGCGCCATGCCACTGACCATGACCCGCGAGGTCTTCATCACCTGCGCCGTGACCGGCTCGGGCAGCACACAGGACCGCAGCCCGCACGTCCCGCGTTCCCCAGAGCAGATCGCATCGAGCGCCATCGCCGCCGCCAAGGCCGGCGCGGCCATCGTCCACTGCCACGTGCGCGATCCCGAAACCGGCACGCCCTCGCGCGATCTCAAACTCTACCGCGAGGTGACCGACCGCATCCGCGACGCGGACGTCGACGTCGTGCTCAATCTGACCGCCGGGATGGGCGGCGATCTGGTGTTCGGCGGCACTGACGCGCCGCTCCCCCTTGTGGCCGGCACGGACATGGTCGGCGCCGAAGAACGCACCGCCCACATCGCCGAGTGCCGCCCGGAAATCTGCACGCTCGATTGCGGCACGATGAACTTTGCCGAGGCCGATTACGTGATGACCAACACCCCCGGCATGCTGCAGGCCATGGGCAGGATCATGACCGACCTCGGCGTGAAGCCCGAAATCGAAGCCTTTGACACTGGCCATCTTTGGTATGCAAAACAATTGGTTGCGGATGGCGTGATCGAGACGCCCGCGCTTGTCCAGCTGTGCATGGGAGTGCCCTGGGGCGCGCCCGACGACCTCAACACCTTCATGGCGATGGTGAACAACGTCCCGCCCGACTGGACGTTTTCTGCCTTTTCGCTCGGACGCCACCAGATGCCCTACGTCGCAGCCTCCGTGCTGGCAGGCGGCCATGTGCGCGTCGGGCTCGAGGACAATCTCTGGCTCGGCAAGGGCCAGCTTGCCACCAACGCCGAGCTCGTCACGCGCGCCCGCACCATCATCGAAGGGCTCGGCGCAACGCTCCTTGGCCCCGCCGAAGTGCGCACCCGGCTGGGTCTTACGAAGCGCGCGCCAATTTGAAGTAGATAAGCAATTGCAACGCCATACACGGCAAAGCTCAGGCAATACATCAATGCAGATCCAAACCACGGCAGCGATCATCGGAGGCGGCGTCATCGGCGGCGGATGGGCGGCGCGGTTCCTCCTGATGGGCTGGGATGTGCGTGTCTACGATCCCGACCCCGAGGCCGAACGCAAGATCGGTGAAGTCCTCGCCGGCGCCCGCCGTGCCCTGCCGATGCTCTACGACGTGGCCCTGCCGCCCGAAGGGAATCTCACGTTCCACGACACGATCGCGGACGCGGTAACCGGCGCAACTTGGGTGCAGGAGAGCGTTCCCGAGCGCTTGCCGCTCAAACACAAGGTCCTCGCAGAGATCATCGCCCACGCACCCGCGGGCGCGCTCGTCGGCTCATCCACCTCCGGCTTCAAACCGTCGGAGCTGCAAGAGGGCTCGAAGACCCCGGACCGCATCCTCGTCACGCACCCGTTCAACCCGGTCTACCTCCTGCCGCTCGTTGAACTCGTCGGCAGTTCAAAATCTTCACCTGAAACATTTGAAAAGGCCCAGAACCTCCTGACAGATATCGGGTTCTTCCCACTCCGCGTTGAGAAAGAAATCGATGCGCACATCGCCGACCGCTTTCTCGAGGCCGTCTGGCGCGAGGCGCTCTGGCTGATCAAGGACGGCATCGCCACAACTGCCCAGATCGACGAGGCCATCCGCATGGGGTTCGGCCTCCGATGGGCGCAGATGGGATTGTTCGAGACATACCGGATTGCCGGCGGGGAAGCCGGCATGCGCCATTTCATCGAACAATTCGGCCCCGCGCTCGCCTGGCCATGGACCAAGCTGATGGACGTCCCCGACCTTGACGCCGCGCTGATCGACAAGATTGCCGCGCAATCCGACGCGCAATCGGGCCATCTGTCCATCCGCGAACTCGAACGCCTTCGCGACGACAACCTAGTCGCCCTTCTGCGGGCCCTCCGCCAACAAGGCAGCGCAGCCGGTGCACACTTAAATCACCATGAAAAGATCATTTCGCAAACCCTTGATAATGCGTCTCCTTTGGAGACTGTGGCGCGCACGGTTCCCGTCGATTGGACCGACTACAACGGCCATATGAACGAGGGGCGCTACGGCCAAGTGTTCTCCGACGCCGCCGACAGCGTCATGCGCCTCGTCGGCGCCGACCAAACCTACATCGACGCGGGCCTCAGCTATTTCACAGTCGAAACGACCATCAAGTATCTGGCCGAGACGCACGCGGGCGCAGACATCAAAGTCACAACGCAAGTAATTGAGGGTGCAGGCAAAAAGCTGAAACTGCACCACGAGATGATGGGCGCTGACGGCACGCTCCACGCCACGTGCACGCAAATGCTCATCCACGTCAGCCTCGAGACCCGCCGTAGCTGCCCGCCGCGCGCGGACGTCATGGAAGAGGTTGAACGCCTCGCCGCAACCCACGGAGCCAAAACATGAATTTTGGATTGACGTCCGAGCAGGAGATGATCGTCTCCACCGTGCGCAGCTTCGTGGAGAACGAAATTTACCCGCACGAAGAGCTGGTCGAACGCACCGGTGAAGTGCCGCCCGACCTCGCCGCAGACATCAAGCGCAAGACCCAGGAGCTTGGCTTTTACGCCTGCAACTTCCCCGGAGAGGTCGGCGGCGCCGGGCTGAACCACCTCGACTTTGCCCTTGTCGAACGCGAGCTCGGGCGTGGCTCCATGGCGCTCACGCATTTCTTCGGCAGGCCACAAAACATCCTCATGGCCTGCGAGGGCGACCAACGCGAACGCTACCTTTTGCCCGCCGTACGCGGCGACCGCATGGACGCGCTCGCCATGACCGAGCCCGAGGCCGGTTCAGACGTTCGCGGCATGCGCTGCACGGCGCAGCGCGAGGGCGGCGATTGGGTCGTTAACGGCACGAAGCACTTCATCTCCGGCGCCGATCACGCTGATTTCTTTATCGTTTTCATCGCCACGGGCGTCGACGAAACCCGCAAGGGACCCAAGAAACGCATCACGGCGTTCCTCATCGACCGTGGTCACCCCGGCTTCGAGGTCCGCGACGGCTACCAGTCGGTCAGCCACCGCGGTTACAAGAATTGCATTCTGGAGTTCAACGACTGCCGCCTCCCGGATGCGCAAGTGCTGGGCGAGGTCGATGGCGGCTTCGAGGTGATGAACACCTGGCTCTACGCCACACGCATCACCGTCGCGGCGATGTCCGTCGGCCGCGCGCGGCGTTGTTTCGACTACGCGCTCGACCACGCCGCGACCCGGCGCCAGTTCGGCCAGCAGATCGGCAAGTTCCAGGGCGTCGGCTTCCAGATCGCCGACATGATCACTGAAATCGATGCAGCCGACCACCTCACACTGGCCGCGGCGTGGGCTTTGGACCAGGGCCATGACGCCAACCGCCAAATCGCCTCGTCCAAACTCTACGCCACCGAAATGCTGGCCCGGGTCACTGACACCACGCTGCAGATCTTCGGCGGCATGGGCCTGATGAGCGACTTTCCCATCGAGCGATTCTGGCGCGATGCCCGCGTCGAGCGCATCTGGGACGGCACCTCGGAAATCCAGCGCCACATCATCGCGCGCAGCCTGCTGCGACCGCTCGGCGCATGACACGCGGTGTACCCAAAAGTCCAATGCCTTCGGCGAGGATATTTTCAGCCAGAAGAAGTCACAAGACCTGGGTCCACCCCCGAGGTGCGCTGGCAGCTCGGGGGCTTCTCCTGGCGCGGTCATCGGCGTCCCCGCCTGTACCGCATCCCTTCCTGTCACGACGCGCATTAACAGGGCGTTACCTCGGGCTTCTTCTGGCGAAAAATATCCCCGCCGGAGGCTCCGACGCGTCCGCCTGCGCTGCCATCTCCCCATGAAACGCGAACTTTCCCGTTTGCTTGCGCCGAAAAGCGTCGCCGTTGTCGGGGGCGGGACCTGGTGTACAAATGCGGTGCACGCACTTGCGCGTTTCGGCTTTGGCGGACCGGTGTTCCGGGTGCATCCGACACGGGACAGGATCGATGGGATCGCAACCTATCCTTCGGTGCGCGACTTGCCGATCGCACCAGACGCCGCCTTTATCGGGGTCAATCATGCTGCAACGCTGGAGGTCGTTGCGGACCTGCGCGCCAAGGGGGCGGGCGGTGCGGTTGCCTTTGCGAGTGGATTTGGCGAAGTCGACGGCGGAGTTACGCGCGAGGCTGCGTTGCGCGCGGCGGCGGGCGAGATGCCTGTGCTCGGGCCGAATTGTTACGGCTTTGTCAATGCGCTCGACCGTGTTGCGCTTTGGCCGGACGTGCACGGGTGCCAACCCGTCGACCGAGGCGTGGCTGTCGTCACGCAATCCTCGAACCTTGCGATCAACCTGACGATGCAAAGGCGCGCCTTGCCGATCGCGATGGTCGTGACCGCCGGCAACCAGGCGCAGATTGGCCTCGCGGAAGTTGGGCGCGCGTTGGTCGCGGACCGGCGTATCACGGCACTTGGCCTGCATATCGAGGGCATCGGTGATCTGCGCGCGTTCGAGGCACTCGCAGTGGCGGCACACCGCGCCGGTACGCCCGTGGTTGTACTCAAGACCGGCCGTTCACGCGAGGCGCAGGCGGCGGCAGTCTCGCACACGGCCTCGCTTGCCGGTTCGCACGCCGGTGCATCTGCGCTTTTTCGGCGCCTTGGCTGCGCAGAGGCGGAGGGGGTCGAGGATTTCCTCGAAACGCTCAAGCTGTTGCACGTCGGCGGTCCGCTCAAGGGCCATGCCATCGCGTCGATGTCGTGCTCTGGCGGCGAGGCAAGCCTGATGGCAGATGCCGCGCATCGCGTGGGAGGCGTCGCCTGGCACCGGCTTTCAGGCACGCAGACGCACGCACTGTCGCAAGCACTGGGACCCAAGGTCGCGATTGCCAACCCGTTGGATTATCACACGTATATTTGGAACGACGTGCCTGCGATGACGCGCGCCTATGCGGCGATGCTGCGCGGCGATCAGGCGTTGACCTGCATCGTCGCCGACTTTCCGCTGGCCGATCGCGCAGACCCGGCGGACTGGATGTGCATCGTTGATGCAGCGAAGGCGGCGGTGGCCGAGACGGGCGGGAGGCTGGCGCTGCTCTCGACGTTGCCCGAGACCATGCCGGAGGAGACTGCGCAGGACCTGCATGCCACGGGCATCGCGACGCTCTGCGGGATGGAGGACGGTCTACGCGCGATCCGGGCGGCGGGTGGCATCGGTGTGCCTGAAGCAGCGCCTGTTGTCTGGACCGAGCCGCCGACGGACGTGGCGCTTTTGGCGGAGGCGGAAGCCAAAGCGTGGTTGGCCGGATACAGCGTGCCGGTTCCAAGGGGCGTCAGCGCCACCAGGGCCGACGCTGCGCACGCCGCGCAAAACCTGCATCCACCGCTGGTGGCCAAGGGGCAGGGGCTCGCGCACAAGAGCGAGGCGGGCGCGGTGCGGCTGGGCCTCTCGATCCCGGACCTCTCCCGCACGGCGGCGGAACTGCCAGGCACGCACGTGTTGATCGAAGAGCAAGTGACCGACGGGCTCGCCGAGCTGCTGGTGGGCGTGGTGCGCGATCCGGCGCACGGCTTTGTGCTGACGCTCGGGGCGGGCGGGACGCTGACCGAGCTTTGGCAGGACACCGCCTCGCTGCTGGTGCCGGCCTCCCGCGCCTCCGTCGATGCGGCGCTGGCATCGCTCCGGATCGCGCCGCTGCTGGACGGCTGGCGCGGCTCGCCGCCTGTCGCGCGCGCGGCGTTGCTCGACGCGGTCATGGCGGTGCAGGATGCGGTCATCGCCGAGGCCGCAACGCTCGAAGAGGTGGAAATCAACCCGCTGATCGTGACGCATACGCGCGCGGTCGCGGTGGACGCATTGGTTCGGAAAGGAACGCCCGCATGACAGATGCCCTGACGATCACGCGCCGCGGCGCGGTGCTGGAGGTGGTGCTGGACCGCCCCAAGGCCAACGCGATCGACCTCGCGACAAGCCGCGGGATGGGGGAGGTGTTCCGGGATTTTCGCGATGACCCGGCGCTGCGCGTGGCGCTGCTGACGGGCGGCGGGGAGAAGTTCTTTTCTGCCGGTTGGGACCTCAAGGCGGCGGCGGACGGCGATGCGGTGGACGGCGATTACGGCGTCGGCGGCTTTGGCGGCCTGCAAGAGCTGCGCGGGCTGAACAAACCGGTGATCGCCGCGATCAACGGGATTTGCTGCGGCGGCGGGCTGGAGTTGGCGCTGTCGGCGGACATCCTGATCGCAGCCGAGCACGCCAGCTTTGCGCTGCCGGAAATCCGCTCGGGCACGGTGGCCGATGCCGCCAGCGTCAAGCTGCCAAAGCGCATCCCGTACCACATCGCGATGGAGATGCTGCTGACCGGGCGCTGGCTCGAGGCCGAAGAGGCGGCGCGCTGGGGGATGATCAACCGTGTGGTGCCGGCGGATGAGCTGATGGCGGCGGCGCGGGAGACTGCCGATCTTATTGCATCGGGTCCGCCTCTCGTGAATGCGGCGATCAAGGAGGTCGTGCGCGAGGCCGAGGCGCTGACGTTTCAGGACGCGATGAACCGGATCACCAAACGGCAGTTCGCGACCGTGGACAGGCTTTACTCCTCGGAAGATCAGCTCGAAGGCGCGCGCGCCTTTGCCGAGAAGCGTGATCCGGTTTGGAAGGGGAAATAGGCTGGGGCGGGCGCCTATATTTCGCGAATTGGACCATCAATAAAACGCAGTTGAAACGGTGGTTCACGCGCCGTCCCGCGGGGTGGCGCAATCGCGCCGCCCCATGGGGGCGGGTCGGCGCGGCCTGACGGTGCCCGTCAGGCGGGTGCTCTGATCTGACACTAGGTTCTGATTTGGTTGTGTCTCTAGTTTTCCGATTTGGAGCGTTGGAGGCACTTGGTTCTTTGAGATCTTTGCAAACCCAGCCTTCAGCCGACCGAGGAATCACCAAACTTCAACCGATGCATGAAGAGCGCCGCGCAAACCTCTGACCAGAAACCAAAAAAGACGCAGGGAGCCCTGCGTCTTTTTCGCTGTAGCGTGGTGAAGAAGTCTTGGGTCTTAAGTCTTGGGTTCTTCAGTAGTGCGGTCTTGGGTCGTCTCGTAAAGCGCGTCTGTTTGCGCCTGAGACATAGTTCCCCCGACCGGGGAAGAGGGCGCTCAGCGCCCCCAGACGCGCACGGGACCGCAGTCCATGTGCACGAAATTGGAGCCCGAATAGCGGCCGACGCCGCCACCGTTGCAGGCCCCTGCTGCCCGCGCGATCTGACCGACCGACCGGGAATTGAGCCGCAGGTCTGCCGCCTGGCCGCGCATGTGCAGCGAATTCTTGGCCACACCCTTGGACCGCGAGCGCAGCATCGCGTTGGTTTCCGGGCTGCGATAGCCAGAGAGCAGCATGTACGGCTCATTGGTATCGAGCAGGTTATGGGCTGCGGCCATGATGTCGACTGTGCGCAGGTCCATGTTGTAGGTCTTGTTGTTGCGCCAGTCGCGCATGAAGCGGTTCACCTCGGTGACCGCGTCCTTGATATAGTCGCCTTCGACCCAGTAGATCATGTCGATGCGTTCCCCGGTGCGCCCGGAATACATCTTGATCCGCCGAATATCACCGGACCCCCGAAGGAACCCAGCCGCGTTTGTGTACGTTGGTGCCGCAGTAACCATGGTCGCAGCAAATGCGCCCAGGATGCCACGGCGCGTAAAACCGCCGTTCTGTCTTGTCATTGCGAGCCTCGTCGCTTGCCTGGTGCCGGGTTTATCCCGGCTTCTGCCAATCATCCCCAGATGTCCGGTCGGTATGCCAGATTCGCGGCATTCCACCAACCTCGTTTCCAGGTGCTTTTTAGCGATCAAGCGTAATCGGCAGATTCGCGCTCAAAAAGTGGGAACTGTGGCGGCCCGGTGCGATTGGTTTGCCACTGAGTCAAATGCGCAACGACTTTTTGCCCTGTTTTCGCGTTTGTGAATGGACAGCGCGGTGTGGTCGCGGATGATGGGAGCAGCGGTGTTTTGCCGATAGAACAAAGAGCGGGATTTGAGATGAGACGTTTTACAGAGCGGGTGACCCGGCGGGCGGCGCGTTTCGGCGCGATATGTGCGGGCATGATGACAAGTGCCGTGGTTCTGAGCGGTGCGGCGCAGGCCGAGGGGTCCGTTTTCCAGGAAGTCACGGCGTTCAAACAGGCGATTGCCGAGGCGGCTTCGCGCGATGACGCGCTGGCCGCATTCTACAAGTCCAACAAGTTCGAGCCGATCTGGGTCGGCACCGATGCCGATGATGCCGCCCGGCGCGAGGCGTTTATCGCCGCCGTGCGTGCGGCGCCCATGCACGGGCTGCCTGCACAGACATACGGGCTGGGCACGCTTATGTCGCGGATGCGCTCGGTACAGGGCGCCGAGGCGCGCGCCGCGCTCGAGGTCGACCTGTCGCGGGCCTTTGTCGATTATGCCGCCGACATGCAGACGGGCGCGCTCGACCCGCAGAGGATCGACGCGGAGTTCATGCCGCGCGAGGTGCCTTTGCGGGACCGTGCGGACTACCTGACCGGGATCGCGACCTCGGCTCCGCACGCCTTTATCGCGTCGCTGCCGCCGGCCTCTCCCGAGTACACGCGCCTGATGAAGGCCAAGATACAGATGCAGCACCAGCTGGACCGCGGGGCCTGGGGCCCCAAGGTGCAGGCAAACTCGCTCAAACCCGGCCAGACCGGCGCCGCGGTCGCCACCTTGCGCAACCGTCTGGCGGCGATGGGGTACGGCACACGTTCGGCCTCGGCTGTCTATGACGACCGGCTCGCATCGGCCGTCATGGCGTTCCAAGAGGCACACGGCCTGACGCCGGACGGGGTTGCAGGCGCGGGCACGATGGCGGAGGTCAACGTGCCGTTCGAGCGCCGCATGCAGTCGGTGCTGGTGGCGATGGAGCGCGAGCGGTGGCTCAACCGTCCGGAGGGGCTGGGCGCGCGGCACATCCTCGTGAACATCCCAGATTTCACGGCCAAGATCATCGACGGCGGCAAGGTCACGTTCGAGACCGTCGCGGTGGTCGGCAAGGACACGTATGATCGGCAGACGCCCGAATTCTCGGACGAGATGGATCATATGGTGATCAACCCGTCCTGGTACGTGCCGCGCTCGATCGCAACAGGGGAGTACCTGCCCAAGCTGCGCGCCAACCCCTACGCGGTGAGCCATCTGGAGATCACCGACAGCCGGGGGCGTGTGGTGAACCGCGGCGCGGTGAACTTTGCGCAGTATTCGGCCAGCTCGTTCCCGTTCAACATGCGCCAGCCTCCGGGGCGGACAAATGCGCTGGGGCTGGTCAAGTACATGTTCCCGAACAAGCACAACATCTATCTGCACGACACGCCGGCCAAGAACCTGTTTGGTCGTGAAGTGCGGGCGTTCAGCCATGGCTGCATCCGGCTCGCCGAGCCTTTCGAGTTCGGCTACGCGCTGCTCTCGGCGCAAGAGGCGGACCCCAAGGGTTACTTCCAGTCGGTGCTGCGCACAGGCGCGGAGCGGCGGGTGAACCTCGAGGCGCCCGTGCCGGTGCACATCGTCTACCGGACGGCCTTCACGACCGCTAAAGGCGAGTTGCGGTTCCGCCGGGACATCTACGGCCGCGACGCGCGCGTCTTCCGGGCGCTGCAGAACGCCGGGGTTTCGCTGGGCGCAGTTCAAGGGTAAGCCTCGGCGCGTCACAGCGGAGCAGATATGCGCACCACATTGGCAGACATCGGCGCGGCGCTGAGGGCAGAGGTCTTTGGCGCCGCTGATCTCGTGATCACCGGCATTTCTGAGCCTGCGGACGCCGGGCCCGAAGACCTGGCGCTCGCCATGCAGCCGGCCTTCATCGAGGCGGTCCCGTCGGGCAAGGCGCGCGCGGCTTTGCTGCCCGCTGGCACGGATTGGCAGGCGCTTGGGCTTGAGGGGGCGATCTGTTCTGAACGCCCCCGGTACGCTCTGGCAGGCGCGTCGGCGATGATGGACCTCGGGGAGGGGTACCCGCCGGGCCTGCACCCAACTGCCTTTGTCGATCCCTCCGCGCAACTCGGCGACGGTGTGAGTGTCGGGCCTCTGGCGGTGATCGGTGCGGGCGCAAAGGTCGGCGCGAACTCGGTGATCGGGCCGCAGGTCTCCATCGGGGCAGGGGCCGTCATCGGGGCCAAGGCGCTGATCCGCGAGGGTGTGCGCATCGCAGCACGGGTCGAGATCGGCGACAATTTCATCGCGCAGCCGGGCGCCGTTGTGGGCGGGGACGGGTTTTCATTCGTTACGCCCGAGCCGTCGAACGCCGAGGAGGTGCGCGGCGCCATGTCAGACAGCGTCACCGCCGAGGCGCAAGCCTGGGCGCGCATCCACTCCCTCGGCGGCGTCGTCATCGGGGACGATGTGGAGATCGGCGCCAACGCCTGCATCGACCGGGGCACCGTGCGCCCGACGCGGGTCGGGGCGGGGTGCAAGATCGACAACCTCGTGCAAGTCGGCCACAACGTCGTGCTGGGACGCAACTGCCTTTTGTGCGCGGGCGCGGGCATCGCAGGCTCTTCCGTGCTGGGTGACAACGTGGTCGTCGCCGGTATGGCTGGCGTGGCCGACAACCTGACCATCGGGAACAACGTGGTGATCGCCGCGGCCTCCTCTGTCCTGGCGAATGTGCCGGCGGGGCGGGCCGTCATGGGTTACCCGGCGGTCAAGATGGAGACGCACACGGCCACCTACAAAGCCTCCCGCCGCCTGCCGCGTCTGATGGCGGATGTGGCGCGTCTCAAAAAGGCGGTTTTCAAAGACGGGCCGAGTGACTAAATCGGCGGCAACGACGTGAAGGACGCGCCGATGACCGCTTTGCCCAGCTTGCCCGAAGTCCAGCAAAAGGTGCGAGAGATTATCGCCGAGCAGGCGCTGCTCGAACCCGGCGATGTCACGCCCGAGGCAACGCTCGAAGAGCTGGGGATCGACTCGCTGGGGCTGGTGGAGAGCATCTTCGCCATCGAGGAAGCCTTCGACATCCAGGTCCCCTTCAACGCCAACGCGCCCGAGGCGAGCGATTTCGACATCTCGTCGGTCGCCACCATCGCGCGCGAGGTGCATAAGCTGGTGACAGAGCAGGGCTGAGGGATGCGCCGCGTCGTCATCACCGGGGCGGGCACGATCAACGCGCTTGGCCATAATGTGCCGCAGACGCTGGAAGCGATGCGCGAGGGGCGCTGCGGGATCGGTCCGCTGGACATCCGCGACGTCGACCGCCTCAGCATCCGCATCGGTGGGCAGGTGCATGATTTCGACGCGGAGACCGTCTTCAACCGCCAGCAGATCGCGCTTTACGACCGGTTCACGCAATTCACGCTGATCGCCGCGCGCGAGGCAATCGGGCAGGCGGGGCTGACCTTTGCCGGTGAGCTTGCCGCGCGGGCGGGCGTCGTGCTCGGCAATTCGGGCGGGGGCATGAACACGCTCGATGACAATTACCGCTCGGTCTACGAGGACGGTAAGAACCGCGTGCACCCTTTCGTGGTCCCCAAGCTGATGAACAACGCGGCTGCCGGGCATGTCTCGATGGAGTTCAATCTCAAAGGCCCGTCCTTTACTGTCTCGACCGCCTGCGCGTCCTCGAACCACGCGATGGCGCAAGCCTTTCAGGCGGTGCGCACGGGCATGTCGGACGTGATGATCACCGGCGGGTCCGAGGCCATGCTGTGCTTTGGCGGGGTCAAGGCATGGGAAGGGTTGCGGGTGATGTCCAAGGACGCCTGCCGGCCGTTTTCGGCCAACCGCAACGGCATGGTGCAGGGGGAGGGGGCGGGCGTCTTTGTCTTCGAAGAGTTCGAGCACGCCCGCACCCGCGGCGCCGACATCCTCGCCGAAGTCATCGGCTTTGCCATGTCCTCGGACGCCGCCGACATCGTGATGCCGTCCAAGCAAGGCGCCGCGCGGGCCATCGCAGGCGCTCTCGCGGACGCGCGCATCGACGCCTCGGACGTGCAATACATCAACGCCCACGGAACCGGGACGGCTGCCAACGACAAGACCGAATGCGCCGCCGTCGCCGATGTGTTCGGCCCGCAGGCGGACAAGGTGATGATCTCTTCGACCAAGTCGATGCACGGCCACTGCATCGGCGGCACCGGCGCGGTGGAGCTGCTCGCCTGCATCATGGCCCTGCGCGATGGCGTGGTCGCGCCGACCATCGGGTACGAAGAGCCGGATCCTGAATGCGCGCTCGACGTTGTGCCGAACGAGGCCCGTGAGGCGGAGGTCACCGTGGCACTTTCCAATGCATTTGCCTTTGGCGGGCTGAATGCGGTGTTGGCTTTGCGCAGGGTTTGAAAATCGAACGGCGTGAAGTTACCGCGCCCCCACCGCCTCCAGAAACATCTGCCCGAACATCGCATCGACCTCCGGCGTATAATGCCCGTCCGAGATAAAGTTCGTCGGATCGCGCAGGTCGATGTGTTCAGCAGAGGCCAGATAGTTGATGCCCTCCGCCTCCAGCGTCTCCTGCAACAGTGCCAAAAGGTCCGCATCGCGCGGATCGCGCGTCTGGATCAAGAACACCCACGGCTCCTGCCCGTCGGCGCGTGCGGTGGCGGCGAACTCCGTCACCATCCCGCGCAGGACCTCCTCGTAAGGATAAGCCTGCCCGTGCAGCACATCGGCGCGCACGTTCTCCACATGCGCGGTCGCCCAGGCGCGCCGCACCAGCCGCGCAAAGGGGGAGGCGTCGAGCCAGGTCGCCCCATGCGTGATGGCTGAGTAAAACGGATCGTAGCGCGCCTGCTGCATCTGCCAGAGGCGCGCCTGGGCCGGGTCCTCGAGCTCCGCAAGGCTTCCGACAACCGGCGCCACGGTCACAAGCCCGCTCTCACCCGGCACAAACACCGGGTAGGTAAAGGGCGCCGGCTGCTCGAAAATCCACGTCGCGTTGGTGAAGGCGGCCATGCCCGGCACCGCAGATGAGACGAAGCCCAGCACCACGACCTCGCCCGCGCGCCGGTTGGCGCGGTCCTCGAGGAACATGCCGTAGGTAAAGTTCGGCGGCGCGCTTGGCCCGGAATGGCTGTCGACGCGGAGGGTGTCCGACTGCGCCGTTGCCGCGCCAAGGATGTTCTCGACAAACGACATGCTGTAGCTGCGCACCTGCACGCTGGCGTCCGCGGCGCCTTGCGCAAACTCCGCTTTCGACATCGCCAGGATGTCAGGCCGCCACGCCACCTCGTAGAGGTTGCCCGGCGTGCCCGGCGCCTCTGCCCAGCGGGCGTGCTTGCCCGGCACCGAGCGTCCGTACTCGAAATACTGCACGAGGCTCCCGAGCCGCCCGGACCCTTCGGCCCAGCGCAGCGCCTGCGCCACGCCAAAATCGAGCAGCGCCAGAAAGGCGACGGTGAGCGAGACGAGGAGGGCGGTGCGCTTCATCTCTGTCTCCTCAGAACTGGAAGTAGATAAAGGCTGACGTCTGCGTCGTCGCGCCAAAGGCCAAAAGGTACACCATCCCGGCATAAAGCCCTGCGCGGATCACCATCGGCCAGGTTTGGTAGAAGGCCGCCTTCCCGGTCCACTCCGCCAGGAGGTCCCAGACAAAGAGGAACATCACGCCCAGCAGCGTCGCAAGCGGTGGCATCGGCAACGTCATGCCCGCAGGCCCCGCAAAGAGCCGCTGGCTGAGGTCCACGATCTGCTCCACCGAGGTCGAGCGAAAGAGGATCCACGCATACGAGACCACCTGAAAGAAGAGCAGTGTGACCACCCAGCGCTGCACCACGGCCATCACGCCCGTGCGCACGGCCTCCTTCGTGCCAAAGACCGCCCGGTGGATCGCAAGGATTGCGCCCTGGTAGGCGCCCCACAGCACATAGTTCCACGCCGCCCCGTGCCAGAGCCCGCCCAGCACCATCGTCGCCATCAGGTTGCGGTAGGTCTTGAGCTCCCCGCCGCGATTGCCGCCCAGCGAGATGTAGAGGTAATCCTTGAGCCAGGTCGACAGCGAGATGTGCCACCGTCTCCAGAACTCCTGCGGGTTGGTGGCAAAGAACGGCTGCTCGAAGTTGCGCATGAGCCGGAAGCCGAGGATCAGCGCGACACCGCGCGCAATGTCGGTGTAGCCCGAAAAGTCGCAATAGATCTGGATGCCAAAGAGATAGATCGCAAAGAGCACGTCGAGCTGCGTCGGATCGGGATTGGCAAAGACCGCATCGACCGACGGCGCGATGCCGTCGGCGATCACCACCTTCTTGATCAGACCGAAAAGGCACAGCACGGCGCCGCGGCCAAGGTTCTCCCACGTCAGCACACGCGGCATCGCGATGTTCGGGAGCAGATTCCTGGCCCGCTCGATCGGTCCCGCGACAAGCTGCGGAAAGAACGCCACAAACAGAGCGAAATCGAGGAAATCATTGCTCGGCGCCAGACGCCGGCGATAGATGTCGATCGTGTAGCTCATCGTCTGGAACGTATAGAACGAGATGCCGACAGGCAGGATGATGCTCAGCGTCAGCGGGTCGGGCTCGTAGCCGATCGTGCGCGCGAGCGCCTGGAAGCTGTCGGTAAAGAACCCGAAATACTTGAAGAACCCCAGCATCCCGAGGTTGACCGCCACCGAGATCATCAACAGGCGCTTGCGCCGGACCTCCGCGCTTTCCGCATGGATTTTCTGCCCGATCACGTAGTCGACAAAGGTGCTGAGCACGATCAGGCTCAGAAAGCGCCAGTCCCACGCCCCGTAAAAGACGTAGCTGGCCACCAGCAGCATCCGGTTCTGCGCCTTGTGCGGCAAAAGCACGTAAGCCGTGCCGACGACAGCGAAGAACACCCAGAATATCAGGTCGGTGAAAAGCACGAAAACCCCTGCGCGCGGTGACCAAACAAGACCTCAGCCGCGCGCCAAAGCGCACAGGCTAGTGCGACCTACACGTTCAAAGTGGCACAATTGAGCAGGCTTTGTGACCCCGTCAGAGGCCGGCCATGCGCGCAATCTCCGCCGGTGTGTGCCCTTCGGCACGAAACGCGGCGATGCTGCGCGCGTCGTCGCGCTTGGCCAGCCGCTTGCCGGTCTCGTCGCGCACCAGCCGGTGATGGGCGTAGCCCGGAACGGGCAGGTTCAAGAGGTGCTGCAGCGCCCGGTGGATCTTGGTGGCGGGCGCCAGGTCCGCGCCGCGCGTGACCAGCGTGACGCCCTGATCGGCATCGTCGAGCACCACCGCCAGGTGATAGCTCGCCGCCATGTCCCTGCGCGCCACGACGATGTCTCCGACCTCTTCCCTCAGCTCTCTTGTGGTGACCGTCTGCGTGGCGCCGTGCTCGCGCCAGCTCAGGTTCGGCAGGTCCGCCGCATTCCAATCAAGACGCAAGACGCCCTCCGGCCTTGACCCCGTGCGCGGCTGCGCGTTCCGGCACGTGCCGGGATAGATCAGCCCGTCTGGCCCATGGTGCGGCGCGCCTTCCTGCGGGGCGGAGGCCGCCTCCGCAATGTCGCGGCGCGTGCATGTACAGACGTAAAGCAGCCCGCGCGCCCAGAGCGCGTCGAGCGCCGCCGCATACCGCGCCGTTCGCTCCGACTGGCGCATCACCGGGACCTGCCATGTGAGCCCGAGCCACGCCAGATCGTCGAAGATCTGCGCTTCCCACGCTGGCCGCGACCGGTTCTGGTCAAGGTCGTCGATCCTGAGGTGAAACATGCCGTTGTCGCCCGCCGCCTCCGCCGCAACCAGCGCCGAATAGGCATGGCCGAGGTGCAACGGACCCGTGGGCGAGGGCGCAAACCGCGTGACCCGGGTCAAAGCGCTCGGCTCACGGTGCACCCGTCACTGGCGCTGGATCACGTAGACAAAGGAATTGAGCCCCTTGCCCGGCAGATGCGGCCCGTACTCCTTTGAAAGGAGCGTGACCCGCCCCGCGTCCAGATGCCGGTTGAGCGCGCTTTCGTAGACGGGATCGGCCAGCGTGTGGTCGTTGAAGGAAAAGACCAAGAGCCCCTCCGGCTCCAGGTGATCGACCAGCGTATCGAGCACCTCTGCCGGCGCCGCACCTGCGCCGATCACGCCGATGGCCGCGATGGCATGGTAGTCGCCCGCCGCAAACGGCAGGTCTCCTGCGGGATCGTAAGCCGTCAAGTTGCGGTAAACCCCCTCCCGCGCCGCCGCGCCCGCGAGCATCTCAGCCGAGATGTCGCAGCCGTCGATCACGCTGAACCCCGCCGCGCGCAGCGCCACGCCCGAAAGCCCCGTCCCGCAGCCGAAATCGAGGATGGGCAGATCACTGCGCGCCATGGCCGCCCTAAGCGCCTCCGCACAGCGCGGCGGCGTCGCGTAGCCTGCTTCGGCCACCTCCGCATCATAGGTCGCCGACCAGCGCGCATAGAGCTCCTGCGTCGCCTGAACGCCGTCGAGGTCATACGCTTCGTCGAGGAACTTGGTCATGTCGCGACGCTAACCCACCGCTGCACGACACCGCAAGCGTCGCGCAACATGGGGGCCAGCCCGCCGTCCATTGGGCTTGACCCAATGGCGTCAAATGAACGGCCCCCCGAGGTATTTTCGAACCAGAGAAGCTGGAACCCGGTCCGTATTTCTTCTGGCGGGAAATATCCCGGGGGCTTGGGGGCTGGCCCCCAATCCAACCTTGGCAACACGACCATCGCTTGACAGGACTGCGCGGCTGCGCGACGGCTTGGCGATGTTCGACATCCGCCCGGTGGGATATGTCATTGGCCTCTTGGTCTCGGTGCTGGGCGCAACGATGCTGCTCCCGCTCGTGGTCGATCTGTGGGAGGGGCGCGGGCATTGGCCGGTCTTTGCCGAGAGCGCGATCCTGACGGTGTTCTGCGGGCTTGTGATCTCGATCTCCTGCTCGAACGGAGTGGGACGGGGGCTCAGCTTGCAACAAACGTTCCTGCTGACCACAGGCGTCTGGTTTGCCCTGCCGCTGTTTGGCGCGATCCCGTTCATGCTTGGCGCGACCGGGGCCGGGTTCGTCGACGCCTATTTCGAGGCGATGTCGGGACTGACCACGACGGGCGCCACGGTCTTTACCGGGCTCGATGATCTGCCGAAGGGGCTGCTGCTCTGGCGCGGCATCCTGCAGTGGCTCGGCGGGATCGGGATCATCGTGGTCGCCATGGTGTTCCTGCCCGAGCTCAGGGTCGGCGGCATGCAGATCTTTCGCTCCGAGGGGTTCGACACGTTTGGGAAGATCCTGCCGCGGGCCACCGAGATCTCGGCGCGCATCTCGACGATCTACATCGGTCTGACGTTTGCCTGTGCGCTCGCCTATGCCCTGTGCGGGATGGCGCCGTTCGATGCCGCCGTGCACGCCATGACGACGCTCTCGACAGGCGGGTTCGCCAACGCGGATGCCTCGTTCGGCGCCTACGCCGGGGCTGCCGAGTATGTGGCGGTGGTCTTCATGCTGGCATCCGCCATGCCGTATGTCCGCTTCGTGCAGATCACCGCCGGCACCGCGCGCCCGCTTTTTCAGGACCCGCAGGTGCGCACGTTCCTGTCGCTTGTCTTTGCGATCACGGCGCTGATCACGCTCAGTTATGTGCTCCGGTTCGAGCGGATTTCGGAGGAAGCCCTGCGCCAGGCGCTTTTCAACACCACGTCGATCATCACCGGCACCGGGTATTCCTCGACAGACTACCAGCTGTGGGGGCCGTTCGTGGTCGCGGTGATCTTCTTCACCGGGCTGATCGGGGGCTGCGCGGGCTCGACCTCGTGCTCGGTCAAGGTGTTCCGCTACCAGATCCTTTTTGCCTCGATCCGCGCGCAGGTGCGCCGGATCCTCGCGCCGCACGGCGTCTTTACCCCCAAGTACAACGGAAGGCCCGTGGACGAGGACGTGCTGAACTCGGTCATGGCGTTCTTCGTGCTCTACTTCGTGACGCTGGGCGGGGTGTCCGTGGCGCTGAGCCTTGCCGGTCAAGACATCGTGACGGCCGTCTCAGGCGCGGCAGCGGCGCTGTCGAACATCGGCCCGGGCCTCGGCGATCAGATCGGGCCCGCCGGGAATTTTGCGGGGCTCGGAGACACCGAAAAGGTGATCCTGACCCTTGCCATGCTTGTCGGACGGCTCGAGCTGATGGCCGTCTTTGTCCTGTTCACCGCACGTTTCTGGAGGGCCTGATGCCTGCAATGCCGCTTGGCGCACAAATTTCCCATATGCTCAAGGAGCGCGGGGTCGAGGTGATCTTTGGCATCCCCGGCGTGCACAATCAGGAGATGTACCGCGGGATCGAGGAGGCCGGGATCACCCACGTGCTCGCGCGGCACGAGCAGGGCGCGGGGTTCATGGCGGACGGCTATGCGCGGGCGACGGGCAAGATGGGCGTGGCCTACGTGATCACCGGGCCGGGGCTCTGCAACATCATGACGCCGATGGGACAGGCGTATTCGGACAGCGTGCCGGTGCTGGTGATCTCGTCCTGCCTTGACGAGACGGCGGCGCGGCGCGGGCAATTGCACCAGATGCTGGATCAGGAGGCGGCGGGACGGGCGGTCTGCGACTGGTCCGAGACGGCGCGCTCACCCGAGGCCGCCTACGCGCTGATCGACCGCGCCTTTGTCGAGGCCGAAGTCCAGCGCCAGCGCCCCAAGCACCTGACGGTGCCGATCAAGCTGCTGGAGGGCGTGGCGGAGGCGCCAGCTGCTGCGCACAGCGCGCCGCACAGGGCGCGGTTGCCGGAGGCTCGGGCGGTCACAGAGGTGGCGGCGCGGATTGCTGCGGCAGGCAAGCCGCTCTTTATCTTTGGCGGTGGTGCGTCGCGCGCGTCGGAGGCTGCGCGTAGGGTTGTGGCAAAGGCGCAGGCAGCGTCGTTTGTCACTTATGCGGGGCGCGGGGTGATCGCGCCGGAGGCGCCCTTGCACTTCGGCAGCTACCTCGCGCGTCCCTCGAGCGCGGAAATCGCTGGCCAGGCGGATCTGGTTGTCGCAGTCGGGACCGACCTCAGCGAGGGCGACCTGTGGCGCGATGCGCTGGGACATGCCTGCCCGATGGAGGTCGTGAACATCGACGCCGAGGTGCTCGCCGCCGCCGCGCCGGGAGATCACCTCCACCATGCCGAAGCAGGTGCCTGGCTTGAGGCGCTTGAAAGCGCATTGGGAGAGGGGGCGAGCACCTGGCACCCGGCGGAGGTGGCCGCGCAAAAGGAGACGTGGCGGCGCGAGGTCGACACCGAACGGCCGGGCATCCTCAGGGTGGCGGACGCGCTCGAGGACGCACTGCCGGACGGCACGATGATCTACTCGGACATGACGCAATTTGCCTACGCCACCAAGGAGGTCTGGGACATGGACCGCCCCGTCCACTGGCACCACCCGACGGGGTTCGGCACGCTCGGTTACGCGCTGCCCGCCGCGATCGGCGGCGCGATGGGGCGGAAGGGCAAGCCGACGCTGGCCATCGCGGGGGACTACGGCCTGCAATACACCATCCAGGAGCTTGGCGCGGCGGTCGAGCTGGGCCTGCCGCTGCCGATCTTTGTCTGGGACAACGCCAAGCTCGGAGAGATCGAGGACAGCATGGTGCGCGCGCAGATCGCGCCCAACGCGGTCACACTGCGCAACCCGGATTTCTGCGCCTTGGCGCGGGCCTGGGGGGCGGCGGCGGTCAAACCGGCCACGCTTTCGGAGATGCAGGCGGCGGTGAAATCTGCATTCAAAGCAGACGGTCCAACCCTGATCCACGTGACCGCTGACATCGGCTGACCGGGATGGGTGCAAGCACCTCATCCTACATATCAGCGCGCCCCGTAGGATGGGTGCTTGCACCCATCCACCCGCCTAACCGCGCCAGATCCAGCCGCCGCCCAGGATGCGCGTGCTGCCCGGATCGTAGAACACACACGCCTGTCCTGGCGACACGCCCTCTTCGGGCGAGAGCAACTCGACTTCCGCCAGCCTGCCCGGTTTGGCGCGCAGGATGGCGGGCGCCGGAGGGCGGGTCGAACGCACTTTCACAGCGATCTCCCGCTCGGCCACATCCTCGAACGCGCCATCGCCCAGCCAGTTGACCTCTTTCACGGGAATGGTGCGGGTCGCCAGCATCGCCTTGGGACCCACAACGACCTGACGCGTCTCCACGTCCAGCTTGACCACGTAGAGCGGCTCGGTGAGCCCGCCGATGCCAAGCCCCCGGCGCTGCCCGATGGTGTAATGGATCACGCCGCGATGCTCTCCGAGCACACGGCCTTCGGAATCCACGATCTCCCCCGGCTCAGCAGAGCCCGGGCGGAGTTTTTCGATGACCTTGGCGTAGTTGCCATCCGGCACGAAACAGATGTCCTGGCTGTCAGGCTTGTCGGCGACCGGCAGGCCATAGCGCGCCGCAAGCGCTCGGGTCTCCGCCTTGGACGCCAGATGCCCCAGCGGAAACCGCAAATAGCTCAGCTGCTCGGGCGTGGTGGAAAACAGAAAATAGCTCTGGTCGCGCGCCGCATCCGCCGCGGCATGCAGCTCCGGCCCGCCAGCACCCATCTTGCGCTGGATATAATGCCCCGTCGCCATGCAATCGGCGTCAAGGTCCTTGGCCGTTTCGAGCAGGTCCTTGAACTTCACCCGTTCGTTGCAGCGGATGCACGGCACCGGTGTCGCGCCGCCAAGATAGCTTTCGGCGAACTCGTCAATCACCGCCTCCTGAAAGACGTTCTCGTAATCGAGCACGTAGTGGGGAAAGCCCATCTCCTCGGCCACGCGCCGCGCGTCATGGATGTCCCGCCCGGCGCAGCAGGCGCCTTTCTTGGCCAGCGCCGCGCCGTGATCGTAAAGCTGCAGCGTCACACCCACCACGTCATACCCCTCGGAGGCGAGCTCAGCGGCCACAACCGAGCTGTCGACCCCTCCGGACATCGCCACGACCACGCGCGTCTCGGACGGCGGCTTGGCGAATCCCAGCGAATTGAAGCGCGCATCAAGCGGCATGGCAGGCTCCGGTCTTGGGTGAAGGGCGTCGTAAAGCACACAATATGGGGAAAATGCAAGACACTCTCAAGGCCGCGTTTCACCGCCCGTTAAAGCCTTGCCGCCATGACTGCCCCCGAACGAGGCGCCCTCCGCGGCGCGGAAAGGACAGACATGTTTCTCAAGAAAGTCGATGGCTCGCGCGCCGTGACCTTGCCCGACGGGCGCACGATGACCCGCGCGGACCTGCCTGCCGCCGGCACGCGCCGCTGGGTCGCCTCCCGCAAGGCCGCCGTGATCCGCGGCGTCGCCTACGGATTGATGAGCCAGGAAGAGGCGCTCGAGCTTTACGGTTTGTCCAACGAGGAGTTCGCCGCCTGGGTGCGCCTGACCGAGGAACACGGCGAGGAAGCGCTGCGTTCGACGGCCCTGCAAAAGTACCGCAGCGCAAAAGTGTAGACAACTTTAAGTTGTTCTCGTAATTTTCCGATAACGGTAACGGCTGGTTAACTTCTTGGGGGTCATACTCGCAGGCAACCGCCCTGACAGTGGAGAAATGCGATGCGCGTCCTTTTGGTCGAAGACGATCCGGCAACGTCCAAGAGCATCGAGTTGATGCTGACCCATGCCAACCTCAACGTCTACGCGACGGATTTGGGGGAGGAGGGGATCGACCTGGCCAAGCTCTATGATTACGACCTGATCCTGCTCGATCTGAACTTGCCGGACATGAACGGCCACGAGGTGCTGCGCCAGCTGCGCATGGCGCGGATCGACACGCCGACGCTCATCCTCTCCGGCTCGGACGATACTGAAAGCAAAATCAAGGGGTTCGGCTTTGGCGCCGACGATTACCTGACCAAGCCCTTCCACCGTGAAGAGCTGATCGCGCGCATCCACGCCATCATCCGGCGCTCCAAGGGACACGCGCAATCGGTCATCAACACCGGCCAGATCACGGTGAACCTCGACGCCAAGACCGTCAGCGTCGACGGCAAGCCGGTCCACCTGACCGGCAAGGAATACCAGATGTTCGAACTCCTCTCCCTGCGCAAGGGCACCACCCTGACCAAGGAGATGTTCCTCAACCACCTCTACGGCGGCATGGACGAGCCGGAGCTCAAGATCATCGACGTATTCATCTGTAAGTTGCGCAAGAAGATCAGCGAGGCCACCGGCGGCGACAATTACATCGAGACCGTCTGGGGCCGGGGCTACGTTCTGCGCGACCCCGAGCCGGTCGCGGAAACACAGCGCCTCGCCGTCAGCGCGTAACGCGCAAGCCACTGCTCCCGAGGGGTCCGGCGCCTGTGAGCCCGGACCCGGGCCTGAGCATGGGCCCGAGTTAAAGGCACAGCCAATTCGCTCTCAGCAACTGGACGGACCTCGCCCCGCACCCTATCACATGTCTCGCGCGCAATGCTGTTTGGGGGCGGACTTGGCCGAGACTTCCGAAACGATCACCGACATGACCGAGGCAGAGGCGGAAGCCGCCCTCGAAGCGCTGGCCAAGGAACTGATCGCGGCCAATATCGCCTACCACCGCGACGATGCGCCCTCCCTTTCTGACGCAGATTACGACGCGCTCAAACGGCGCAACGCCGCGATCGAGGCTGCCTTTCCCCACCTCAAACGCGCCGACAGTCCCTCCGACCAGGTCGGCGCACCCGTCGCCGAAGGCTTTTCCAAAGTCACCCACGCACAGCGGATGCTGTCGCTCGCCAACGCCTTTGACGCTGCGGACATCGCCGATTTCGACGCCCGCATCCGCCGCTACCTCGGCCTCGCCACGGGTGATCCGCTCGACTACACCGCAGAGCCCAAGATCGACGGCCTCTCCCTCTCGCTGCGCTACGAAAACGGCACGCTCATGCAGGCCGCCACCCGCGGCGACGGCCAGATCGGCGAAGACGTCACCGCCAACGCCCGCACCATCGACGACATCCCGCACCAGCTCGACGGCGCCCCGGACCTCCTCGAAGTGCGCGGCGAGGTCTACATGAGCCACGCCGATTTCGCCGACCTCAACGCGCGGCAGGAGGCCACCGGCGCCAAGACCTTCGCCAATCCGCGCAACGCCGCCGCCGGCAGCCTCCGCCAACTCGACAGCGCGATCACGCAAAGCCGCCCGCTGCGCTTTTTCGCCTACGCCTGGGGTGCGCTTTCGGACCCCCTCGCAGACACGCAAAGCGGCGCCATCGCGCGGCTGTCAGAGCTTGGCTTTTCGACCAACCCGCTCACGCGGACCTGCGCCAACGTTTCCGAACTTGTCAGCCATTACAACGCGATAGGCACGCAGCGGCCGGACCTTGGCTACGACATCGACGGCGTCGTCTACAAGGTCGACGACCTCGCGCTGCAGGACCGGCTCGGCCTGCGCTCCACCACGCCCCGCTGGGCGATCGCGCACAAATTTCCGGCCGAACTCGCCTGGACCCGCCTCGAGGCCATCGACATCCAGGTCGGCCGCACCGGCGCGCTCAGCCCCGTCGCGCGCCTCACGCCGATCACAGTCGGCGGCGTCGTCGTTTCGAACGCGACCCTCCACAACGAGGATTACATCGCCGGCCGCGACGCAAACGGCGCCTCGATTCGCGACGGCAAGGACATCCGCGTGGGCGATCTCGTGCAGGTCTACCGTGCGGGCGATGTCATCCCCAAAGTTGCCGACGTTGACCTGTCCGCGCGCCCCGAGGTCGCCGAGCCCTACGTCTTCCCCGAAGTCTGCCCCGTCTGCGACAGCCCCGCCCGGCGCGAGCCCGGCGATGCCGTGCGCCGCTGCACCGGCGGGCTCATCTGCGCCGCCCAACAGGTCGAACGGCTCAAGCACCTCGTCTCCCGCGCGGCCTTCGACATCGACGGCCTTGGCGCCAAACAGGTCGAGCAATTCCACGCCGACGGTTGGATCGCGCGCCCCGCCGACATCTTCACCCTGCGCGAGCGCTACGGCTCCGGCCTCCAGCAACTCAAGAACCGCGAGGGGTGGGGCGAGAAATCCGCGACCAACCTTTTTGACGCCATCGACACCGCGCGCGATGTGGCCTTCGGAAAGTTCCTCTTTGCGCTCGGCATCCGCCACGTTGGAGAGGTTGCCGCCCAGGACCTCGCACGTGCCTTCGGCACGCCCGTCGCGCTTTTCGAGACGGTCGACGCCGCACAGCCCGCTGCCGAAGCCTTCCGCCGGGCCGACGAGGCTGAACGCGCCGAACGCAGCGCCGCTGCCGCCGAAGGGCGCCGCGCCCGGATCAAGCCCGTGCGAGACGCGGCCCTGGGCGCGGCGAGCGCCGATGCCCAAGCCGCCTGGTCAGACCTCATCGGCATCGACGGCATCGGCGCGACGGTAGCTTTGGCCCTCTGCGACGCTCTCGGTGAAGCGCAAGAGCGCAGCGCGATCAATGATTTGATGGCACATCTTGATGTAAAGGATGAATCGGCTCCCAGTACCGAAGCCTCTCCGGTGTCCGGCAAAACGGTGGTGTTCACCGGCAGCCTCGAGCAAATGACCCGCGCCGAAGCCAAGGCGCGCGCAGAGGCGCTCGGCGCCAAGGTCTCAGGATCGGTCTCGGCCAAAACCGACATTCTCGTCGCTGGCCCCGGCGCAGGCAGCAAGGCGGCCAAGGCGGCAGAGCTCGGCGTCGAGACGCTGGACGAGACTGCCTGGCTCGCCCTCATTAACGGGACATGACCGAAGCGCATTCATCTGCCTCAAAAGATGACGGCCCACCCGTCGAAAAGGGCCGTCCGCCGGCGCTCTTCCCGCTTTTTGCAGGGCTCGAAACGCTCGAGGGGATCGGACCGAAGACCGCCAAGGCTTACGAGGCGCTGCGCGTCGCGAAACCGCGCGATCTGATTTTTACTCTGCCGTATTCCGGCATCGACCGGGCGCGGGTGTCTGACCTGCAAGTCCTTGATTTCCCGCGCGTTGTCACGGTCGAGGTCGAGGTTGGCGCGCATGTGCCGGCGCGCGGCAAGGGCGGCGCTTATCGGATTTTTGTCGAGGGTGGCGGCACGTCGCTTCAGCTCGTCTACTTTCACGCGCGCGGCGATTACCTCGCGCGGCAGCTCCCCGAAGGCGCGCGGCGGCTCGTGTCGGGCAAGGCAGAGCTTTTTGATGGCCAGATCAACATCGTGCACCCCGATCACGTTGTTCCGGTGGCCGAGGCGTACAGGATCCCCAGTTTCGAGCCGGTCTATCCGCTGGTCGCGGGCGTCACGCAAAAGGGAATCACGAAAGCTGTGCAAAGCGCGCTGACTCGCGTGCCGGAGGCAGGGGCGGAGTGGATCGACGCACCGCTCAAGGCCCAGCACGGCTGGCCGGACTGGGCGGAAGCGGTGCGGGCGGTGCACGCGCCGGCCCGTTTGGCGGACCTGTTTGCCGAACACCCGTCGCGGATGCGGCTCGCCTATGATGAGGTCCTGGCGCATCAGGTGACGCTTGCACTTGCCCGCCGCACACATCGCAGCGGGCCGGGGCAAAGTTCACGTGGCACGTCAGCTTTGCAGCGCAAAGTACTGGCAACGCTTCCCTATGACATGACCGGCGCGCAAGCGCGAGCGGTTAAGGAGATCGCCGAGGATATGGCAAGCCCGCGCCGGATGAACCGGCTGCTGCAAGGCGATGTCGGCTCGGGCAAGACGCTGGTTGCGCTCATGGCGATGCTGACCGCGGTGGAGGCTGGCGGGCAGGCGGTGCTGATGGCGCCGACGGAAATCCTCGCGCGTCAGCACCTCGAAGGGCTGCAGCCGCTGGCGGAAAGCGCGGGCGTCGTGCTCGAGCTTTTGACCGGGCGCGACAAGGGGCGCGAACGTCAGGCCAAGCTGACTGCGCTGGAGCGCGGCGATATCCAGCTTCTCGTCGGCACCCATGCGGTGTTCCAGCAGGACGTGGTGTTCCGTGATTTGCGGCTGGCAATTGTCGACGAGCAGCACCGGTTTGGCGTGCGCCAACGGCTCGAGCTGGGGCGGAAAGGCGCGGCGGCGGACGTGCTGGTGATGACCGCAACGCCGATCCCGCGTTCGCTCAGCCTCGCGCAATACGGCGACATGGACGTCTCGGTGCTCGATGAAAAGCCGCCCGGGCGCAAGCCGATCACGACCGCCCTCGTGCCGACGGCGCGGATCGAGGATGTCGTGGCGCGGTTGCGGCAGGCAATCGGGGAGGGCCGGCAAGCCTATTGGGTCTGCCCGCTGGTCGAGGAGAGCGAGACCGTCGACATGACCGCCGCCGAGGACCGTTTCAAGAGCCTGCGCGCGGCGCTTGGCGAGGGGGTTGTGGGTCTGGTGCATGGCCAGATGCCGCCCGCGGAGAAGGACGCGGCGATGGCGCGGTTTGTCGCTGGTGAGACGTCGGTGCTGGTCGCGACCACGGTGATCGAGGTCGGGGTGAACGTGCCGAACGCCACGATCATGGTCATCGAGCGAGCGGAGAGCTTTGGCCTCGCGCAGCTGCACCAGCTTCGGGGTCGTGTAGGGCGGGGGGATCAGGCGTCGACGTGTCTGCTGCTCTACAAGGCGCCGCTGAGCGAGGGCGGCGAGCGGCGGCTCAAGACGCTGCGCGAGACGGAGGACGGGTTCAAGATTGCCGAGGTCGATCTCGAGATGCGCGGCGCCGGCGATCTGATCGGCACGGCGCAGTCAGGCGTGCCACGGTTCCGCATCGCCGATCTCGAGCGGCAGTCGGGGCTGATGGCGACGGCGCAAAAGGATGCACGGGCGTTGCTCGAAAAAGACCCGGGCCTGACCAGCGACCGGGGCCGGGCGGTGCGGTTTCTTTTGTGGCTGATGGAGCAGGATCAAGCGATCCGGTTGATTTCGGTGGGGTAGGTTCAGAATTGAATTCAAGAGGCCGTTGGCGGGTTGCACTAGCAACTGTTATGCACGCGCCGCCCCTCGGGGGCGGGACGGCGCGGCCTGACAGTGCCTTTCAAGCGGGCGCTTTAAGTTAAGCGAATTTATAGCGAGCCAACCGTCGCGTACTTAGGGCGCCAGCACCGGCTGAACGGGGTCCATCTGGTGCTGCTTGCGGTATTGGCGGGGCGTGTGCCCGTACGCCTCGCGGAAAAGTTTGTAAAAGTGGCTGATGTTCTCGATCCCGCAAGTCAGCGCGATTTCCGAGATCGGTAGATCGGTGGTGCCGAGGTGCTGCGCGGCGTGCTCCATGCGGATGCGGTTGACGAGTGTCGTTGGCGAGACGCCGTAATGCTTGCGCGTCGCGCGGCAGACATGGGCATGACCGCGGCCTGCCGCCTCGACGAAACCAGCGGCGCCTTTCTGGAAGACATCGGGCGCCCGCGCGGCGTGACAGGCGGCGGCAAGCCAGCGCGGCACGTCTTCGGCGGCGCGGCTGGTGTGGTCGATCACGCGGCTCATCATGTAAAGCAGGTACTGCTCGATTCCGGCGAGGGACTGGGGCGCCTGCATCAAATCGGTCGTGGCGCTAAGCGCGCGCTCCAGCCCCAGACCTGCCAGTTGGTAGGTGTCCGGCGCTGCAGCAAGGCTCCAGAAAAACCGTTGCCCGAGCTCGCTGCCGTACCGCGCTTCGAGATGTGCGGCGGTGGAAGTGCGGAACATGACGTTAAAGATGCGGCAGCCGGCGGCGTGCGAGGCCTGAAAGGCGTGCCGGTCTTCGGGCCTGACAAACACGAGCGCACCACGTTCGAGCGTCTCGGACCGGCCGTTGATGCGGTGGCGCGTCGCGCCGCGCTCGATCAGGAACAGCTCAAAGTAATTATGCGTGTGCGCAAAGGCCGGACGCCGTGCGTCGAGGTCCTTGCGTGCGATGTGAAAGGCGTCCCCCGGCGCGAGGTAGGATTCGATGACAAAGCGGCGTGTCTTCATCACGTCAAACTAGCCGCAATCACGGGTTCAGAGCAGTCAAAAAATCAAGGGGGGACAAAAAATTGTCAAAACGCGCCACTGGCTGCCGTTGGGGAAGTGTCTAATTTGTAGGCAGGGAGGAAACGGCAAATGCGGTCTGACGCACTCGATTTGTCGTTCAAACCGGGCTTGCCCGGGTTGGCACGGACACTGACGCCCGCTGACGTGGCGCATTACAACCTCGAAGGGTATGTGCAGCCGTTCGACGCGCTGAGCACCGGCGAAGTTGCTGCGCTCCGCGCGCAGGTGGACCGCTGGATGGCGGATCTGGGCGAGGCTGGCGCCTATGGCATCAACTGCTATCAGGCGCGGCTGGCGGGGCTTTGGGACATTGCCAACCACCCGCGTATTCTGGACCTCGTGCAGGACATCATCGGACCGGACATCCTGTGCTGGGCGAGCGCGATCCTGTCGAAACGCCCGCATGATCCCAAGGCGGTGCCGTGGCACCAGGACGCGAGCTTCTGGTCGCTGAGCCCGGCGCGCACCGTCACGGTGTGGCTCGCCATCGACGACGCGGATGCTGACAATTCCGCGATGCAGTTCATCCCACGCAGCCACGATCAGGGAGTGATCGCGGAGACGGAAATGGGCGAGGGCTCGGTCTTTCACAAAGGGATCGCGATCACCGATGCGATGGGCGACCCATTCACCAATGCGCTGAAGGCGGGGCAGGTGTCGCTGCACGCGGACATGCTGGTGCATGGCTCGGTGGCGAACCGCTCGGACCGGCGGCGCTGCGGGCTGACGCTGCGCTACTGCCCGCCGGAGGTGCAGATCACCGATCAAGGCTGGGCCAAGGGCGTTGAGGCGATCCTCTGCCGGGGTGTCGATCGGTCGGGGCGCTGGGTGCATCATCCACGTCCCGAGAACAATGACATCACTCAGACCAGTTCTCCCCACGTTGTCGGAAACAATTGAGGCCATGACATGCGCGTAAAGTGGTACGGACAGGCGGCCTTCATGCTTACCCGCAGCGACGGGTTCCGCATCGTCTGTGACCCTTACACGCCCGAAGAGCTCGGCTACGCGCCGATGGAGGACCCGGCGGAGCTGGTGCTCACCTCCTCGGACGATGACAGCGCGCATTGCCGGTCGGACCTCATCAAGGGCAATCCCGTCTGCCTCAACACGCTCGACGCCGTGCGCGCGGGCGGGGTGATGGAGGTGGCGGGCGTCGAGGTGAAAGCCATCGAGGCGATGGAAGTCGAGGACCACCCGCTGCACGAGCCGGGCGCGAATGCGATGTACCGCTTTGAGGTGGACGGAATGCAGGTCGGACACATGGGCGACATCGGCAACGATCTCAACGACCGGCAGGTGGCGTTCTTCGAGGGGGTCGACGTCCTCTTGACACTGGCGGGCGGGCAGTTCGTCACGCGGCTCGAAGAGGTCAAGCGCCTGATCGATATCACAAAACCCAAGGTCGTGATCCCGATGCATTTTCGCACGCTGGCCTATAAGCCGCGCAATCTGCACTGGATCGAGGCGTTCCTCAGTCATTTCGACGAGGACAAGGACGTCGATTTTGCCTTCGGCTGCGAGGCCGAAATCACCAGGGATACATTGCCGGGGTCCACACGGGTTCTGGTGATGGACTACGCACGTTCCGGCGCGTGAAACCGGGACTTGAGATCGGGCACCCAAGCCCGGCACACATTGGTCTTCCATAGGGGGGAGACTGCAAACATGGAGAGACGCAACATGCGATTTACCAAAGCAGCGCTCATGGCATCCGCCGTGGCCCTGACGGGGTTTGCGCCCGCATTCGCTCAGAGTGTGGACCGCGCGGACACGGTCATCTTTGACCTCGACCGGACGATCAAGGACCCCGAGAACTTCAACTGGTTCACCGCCGGCACCAAGCGGATGCACGGCGCGCACCAGGCGATGTGGGAGCCGCTTTTCATCCTCAACTACACCACCGGTGAGCTTGACCCGTGGCTGGCGAGCGGCATCGAGGCGAACGAGGACTTTACCGAGTGGACCATGTCCCTGCGCGAGGGTGTCGAGTGGTCCGACGGCGAGGCGTTCAACGCCGACGACGTCGTCTTTACGGTGAACATGGTGCTTGGCAACGAGGAGCTCTCGGCGCGCGAGGCTGCGACCATCCGCGGGCAGGTCGCCAGCGTCGAGAAGGTCGACGACCTGACGGTCAAGTTCATGCTCAAGACCGGCAACCCGCGTTTTCCGACCGAGAACTTTGGCGTGCGCATCTTCGGCTCCTTCCTGGTCATGCCGGAGCATGTCTGGTCGGCGGCCGAGAACCCGGCGAGCTTTGCCTTCTATCCGCCGATCGGCACCGGGCCTTACACCTATGCGTCGGGCGCGACCAACCGGATGATCTGGGACCGCAACGACGATTGGTGGGGTGCCAAGTCTGGCTTCAACGATCTGCCCGAGCCGCAGCGCCTGATCTGGCTCGAAACCGGCGGCGAGGAAAGCCGCGCGCAGCTGATGGCGACCGACCAGATCGACGCGTCGCAAAGCGTCTCCATCGGGACCTTCGAGGCCGTGCAGGCTCAGAACCCGAACGTGATCGCCTGGCACGACGGCTATCCCTACGCCTGGCCTGATCCCTGCGCGCGTCAGCTTGAGATCAACACCACCATCGCGCCCTGGTCGGACCCGGCCATGCGCAAGGCGGTGGCGGACATCATCGACCGCAACCAGATCGTGAATGTCGCCTATGAAGGGACCACCGTGCCCTCCGAGACGATGTTTGCTGCCTACGGCTCCATGGCGCCCTTCGCGGACGCGGTGAAGGCGGCGGGTCTCGGCCTCTCTGCTTCGGCCGATGTGGACGCGGCCAAGATGGCGATCGAGGCGGCGGGCTACACGCTTGGCTCGGACGGCATCTACGAGAAGGACGGCGAAGAACTCTCGGTTGACATCCACGTCAACTCGGCCTCGACCGAGTACACGCGCACCATCGACGTGGTGGTCGAGCAGCTGAACCGCGCCGGTATCTCCGCCAAGGCGGTCCCGGTCGAGAACGGCGTCTTCTGGGGTGAAGTCCTGCCCTTCGGCGGATACGAGATGTCCTACAGCTGGCTCTCCTGCGGGTCGGTGAACGAGCCCTGGACCTCGATGCGCCGTTACACCAACGAAAGCGTGGTGCCGGTGGGGGAACGCTCGCCTGGGTTCAACAACACTGCGCGCTGGGACAGCGAGGCTGCAGCGGCCTACACCGAGACGGTGAATGCGATGGCGGGCCTTGCGGGCGACGATCCGTCCCTTCCGGGTCTGGTGGCGGATGCCTACCAGCACCTCGATGCGGAGATGCCGTTCATCCCGCTGGTGCAGGCGGCCAAGCTTTTGCCGTTCAACACCACCTACTGGACCGGCTGGCCGACGGCGGAGAACGCCTACAACCACCCGGCGCATTGGTGGGGTCACACGCATCAGATCATTCATAATCTGACCAAGGCCGAGTGATCGCACGACACTAGGGGTCTCTCCCTGACCCTCGCTCCGGGCTGCACGTCGTCGTGGCCCGGGGACCCCAAGACCCGACCTGGCACCCATAAGCCGGGCGGACGCCAACAGACGGAGGACAGCGCATGGGGCGTATCCCACGCGACTACCTGGTCAACAGGTTCATCACCCTGTTCCTGACCATCTTTATCGCCGCGACGCTGATCTGGATCATCCCGCGCCTGTCGCCGGTGGACCCTGCCGAGATCGCGCTGGGGCGGATGGCGGCGGGGGCAGGCTCGGTCGACAATTCCGATCAGGTGCTGGCGCAGCTGCGCGCGCAGCTCGGGATCGACCAGCCGCTGATCGTGCAATATTTCAAGTACATGTGGGGCGTCCTGAAGTTCGACTTTGGCCTGTCGACCGCGAACTTTCCCACGCCCGTCTCGGTGCTGATCGCCAACGCGCTGCCATGGACGCTGGGGCTGATGCTGATCTCGATCACCATCACGTTCTTTATCGGCAACCTTCTGGGCGCGCTGATGGTGTGGGAGCGCTCTCCCAAGCTGGTCAAGGTGGCGATCCCGACGGCAATGGTGTTCACCTCGATCCCGCCGATCCTCTCGGCGCTTCTTTTGATGTACGTCTTTTCCGCCAAACTGCGGCTCTTCCCGCTGACGGGCGCCTACGGGCTGACGGTGGAGCCGGGGTGGACCTGGGACTTTGCTACCTCCGTGATGTACCACGGCTTTCTGCCAGCGCTTTCCATCGTGATCGTGACCTTCGGGTTCTGGGCGCTTGGGATGCGCGGTCTGATGATCACGGTGCAGGGCGAGGATTACACGACGCTGGCCAAGGCCAAGGGCCTGAGACCCCGGTACATCCTTTACAAGTACATGATCCGCAACGCGATCCTGCCGCAGATCACGGCCTTTGCGCTCAAGATTGGGCTGCTGATCGCGGGGCAGGTGCTGGTGGAGCGCATCTTTGCTTATAACGGGATGGGCAAGCTTCTGTATGACGCGATCCTCGATCAGGATTTCCCGGTCATTCAGGGCGTCAGTTACGTGATCATCCTAATGACGGCGCTTTCGGTCTTTATCGTCGATCTGGTCTACCCGCTGATCGACCCACGCATCCGGCACGGGAAGTAGATCATGGCAGAGACAACTCTCACACGCGCCCAAATCCGCCGGATGAAGCGGTTCGACAATCCCTGGCGCAATCCCAAGCTCATGTGGGGCGCGGGGCTTTTGCTGGGCATTATCGCGCTGGGTATCCTAGGGCGGCTTTTCTGGGACACCGAGATGGTGTTCACGGGCTCTGCGCCGTTGAAGCTGCCGCCCATCGGGTTCGAGAACCTGCGCGGTCAGGAGGGGGTGCTGGCGCATCCCATCGGGACCGACGGGGCAGGGCGGGACATTCTGGCGCTCATTATCATTGGGGCGCCGAACTCTCTGCTGGTGGGCCTTCTGGCCTCGATCATCGGGATGAGCATCGGCATCTTTCTCGGCTTCTCGGCGGGCTTTCTGGGAGGTCGCACGGATGATGTGATCCGCGTGCTGTCAGACGTGATGATCACGATCCCGCCGCTTTTGATCCTTGTGGTCTTTCAGGCGGCCTTTGGAGACGTCAGCCTGACCATGATGGCGGTGCTGATCGCGGGTTTTGTTTGGCAGTCGCCGACCCGGCTGATCCGGGCGCAGGTCCTGTCGATGCGCGAGAGCGGCTATGTGCAGATGGCGCGGCTCTCGGGTGCCTCGACCTCCCACATCATGTTCCGCGAGATGATGCCGAACCTGGTGCCGTACCTCTTTGGCTCCTTCATCGCGAATGTGACGACGTCGATTGTGACGGCCGTGGGTTTGGAAGTGCTGGGCCTTGGTCCTCAGAGGATCCCGACTTTGGGGCGCACGATCTACGAGGCGATCAACTCGGGCGCGCTGATCCAGAACCTCTGGTGGTGGTGGGGCCTGCCGACGGCCTTGCTCGCTGTGATGTTTATTGGGCTTTTGCTGATCAACCTTGGTTTGGATGAAGTCTCCAATCCCCGGCTGAGGAAACTGTGATGGACAGTGCTTCGCTAGTAGTTTGCACCGGTCCAGCCTTTGGCTGGACAGCCCCCGACCGCCCCCATGGGCGGGGGCTATGCCCCCACCCGCGGCCGGGGGCTGGCACCTTTCAAACGGCGGCATTGATATCAGCTCTCGCACCCGTCCCGGGCCTGCTTCGGGACCTCACGACAGACACACACAAAGGTCCCGGATCAAGTCCGGGAAGGGATGCGAAAAAGAGGACCGCCCGATGACCATCCTCGACATCAAAGACGTCTCCATCGACTTCCCCACCTCCAAGGGCGTCGTCCATGCGGTCTCGCAGATGACGCTGTCGGTGCCCGAGGGACGGCGCATCGGCTTCATCGGCGAAAGCGGCTCCGGCAAGACCACCACGGCACTCGCGGCCATGCGCATGCTCGCCTCGCCCGGCTTCGTGTCCGCAGGGGAAATTCACCTCAACTCGCTCTCTCAGACCAACGTGCTCAACCTCTCGGACGAAGAGATGCGGCGCGTGCGGCTCAAGAAGATCGCCTATATCCCGCAGGGCGCGATGAACTCGCTTAACCCGGTGATGCGGGTCGAGGACCAGATCTGGGACGGGATCGTCGCGCACGAAGGCAAGACCGACCGCGAGACGCTGGAGCGCCGCTCGCGCGAAGTGCTCGAAAGCGTCGGCCTGCCTGCAACCGTGGGCCAGCTCTACCCGCACGAGCTCTCGGGGGGCATGAAGCAGCGTGTCTGCATCGCCATCGGCGTCTGCCTCAATCCCGACCTCATCATCGCGGACGAGCCGACCTCGGCCCTCGACGTGATCACCCAGCGGCAGGTCATGCAGACGCTGCGGCAGGTGCAGGGAAGCATCGGCGCGGGACTCATCCTGATCGGGCACGACATGGGGCTGATGGCCCAGTCGGTGGACGATCTGGCGGTGATGAAGCTCGGCGAGCTGGTCGAATACGGCACCGTCAAGCAAATCCTCGAAGCGCCCAAGCATCCCTATACGCGCGAGCTGATCTCCTCGGTGCCGCTGGTGGGCGGCCAGAGCTTTATCGAAAGCACGCCCGAAGTGCTGCGCGGCGCGCCCGGGCCGCTCCTCCAGTTCGACAAGGTGGTCAAGGAGTACGGGAGCGTCACGGCGCTGCACCCGCTGTCCTTCTCGCTCGACGGGGAGGTCCCCAAGATCATCTCCGTCGTGGGGCAATCCGGCTCGGGCAAGTCGACGATGGGTAGCCTCATGCTCGGGTTTAACCCGCCGACGCGCGGCACGGTCACCTTCCGGGACAAAGACATCAACCGCCTCAGCAAGGACGAGGCGCTGGAGTTCCGCAAGGACGTTCAGGCGGTGTTCCAGGACCCCTACGCCTGCTTCAACCCGTTCTACAGGGTCGATCACGCGCTCAAGTTCCCGTTCAAGCAGTTCGGCTTTGCCAAGTCTGAGGCGCACACCCAGCAAGCGATGGAAGAGGCCTGCGTGGCCGTCGGCCTCGACCCCTCGCTGGTACTGCGCCGCTACCCGCACCAGCTTTCGGGCGGGCAACGCCAGCGCCTGATTGTGGCACGTGCGCTCATGCTCTCGCCCAAGCTCTTGATCGCGGACGAGCCGGTCTCGATGGTGGACGCCAGCTTGCGCGCGACGATCCTCAAGAACATCCACGATCTCAAGGACAAGCACGGGATTTCGATCCTCTATATCACGCACGATCTGGCCACGGCCTACCACGTGAGCGATTACGTGATGGTGCTTTACCATGGCCGGGTGGTGGAGGCGGGACCACCGGGCGAAGTCATTGGCGACCCGCAGCATCCCTACACGCGGCTCCTGATCGACTCGATTCCCTGGCCGGACCTGACCCGAGACTGGGGGTCCGCCGAGGACGGCCAAAAGGGGCTCGAGGCGCTGGCGTCGGGCGGTGCGGCAGAGCAGACGGTGTTCCGCGGCAACGTGCCCGGGTTCGAGCTGAAAGTCGGCGAATGAATCACAATCTGCGCTTCACCGCGGAGAAGATTGCCAAACGCATCGCCCTGATCGCACCCCATGTGCATCGGGCGCGTGCGCCTTTGCCGGAGTTCACCTTTGAAGAGCTCGAGGACGCCGAGGCGCGCCCGGGCAGCGGTGTCGATCGTGGCACGGTCGCCTGGGACAGCTACTGGGTCGGGCAGGACACGCATTTCGTGCTGCGGGCAGCGTTCACGGTGCCGACGGATTTCACCTGTCCCGCGCTGCACTTGCCGCTGGGTGTGGCGGGCGACATCTTCACCCACCCCGAGGCGCTTTTGAGCATCGACGGAGAGGTGCTCTGTTCGGCAGACCGCTATCACCGGACGATCCGGCTCGATCCCGCGCTCGCCGACGGCAAACCGCACCAACTGATGCTGCACGGTTGGACCGGTCTCACAGGCTGGCCGCCCGATCCCACCAGCACCGCGCGCCTGCAGATCCACACCTGTCACGTCGTGGACATCGACAGCGCGCTGCGCGAATTCCTGCTGCTTGCCGAATGTGCGCTGGACGTGGCCAAGACATTCGAGCGCGGGGACCGGCACCGTGACCGCATCCTGCAAACGCTCGACGCGGCCTTTCTGGCGCTCGACACCCGCGACCCTCTGGGCGCGCGTTTCCGCAAGTCGGTGCCGCACGCGCTGAGCCATCTCCAGCACGGGCTCGAAAGCGCCGGCGCGCCGAACCCCGAACGCCTGCACGCCATCGGCCATGCGCATATGGACATCGCCTACCTCTGGCCCATCGCGCAGATCCGGCAAAAGAACGCGCGCACCTATTCCAACGTGCTGCGCCTGATGGAGCAGGACCCGGACTTCACCTTCTCCCACTCCCAGCCGCAGCTTTACGCCTACACCGAAGAGGATTTTCCCGACATCTTCGAAGCCATCAAGGCGCGCGTCGCCGAAGGCCGGTGGGAGGTCATGGGCGGCATGTGGGTCGAGCCCGACTGCAACATCCCCGGCTCCGAGGCGCTGGTGCGGCAAATCCTGCTCGGGCGGCAGTACTACCGCGACACCTTCGGCGACGTGGAAACGCCTGTGCTCTGGCTGCCGGACACGTTCGGCTTTCCCTGGTCGCTGCCGCAGCTGATGAAGCTGGCGGGGCTCGAATACTTCGTCACCAACAAGCTCAACTGGAACCAGTACAACCGCATGCCCTCTTCGACGCTCTGGTGGCAGGGAATCGACGGCACGCGCGTGCTGGCGCAGTTCCTGACGACCCCGCGCGAGGTGCAGCACCTGCCGTTCCCGACGAACTACAAATCCGACCTCAGCGCCGCCGAAGTCATAGGCACCGTCGAGAACGCCACCTCAGGCCCCGACATGCGCGACTTCCTGATCTGCTACGGCTACGGCGACGGGGGCGGCGGCCCGAACGAGGATCTGGTGGCCAAGGCCCGCGCCTTTGCCGCCATGCCCGGCGCGCCGCAGGTGCAGATGGGCCGGCTCGGCCCCGCGCTCAAGGCGATCCGCAAACAAGCGCGCCGCCTGCCGGTCTGGAACGACGAGCTCTACCTCGAAGGCCACCGCGGCACGCTCACGACGCAAGCCTGGATCAAACGCGCCAACCGCCGCACCGAAGAGGCGCTGCACGCCGCCGAGGCCGCGCTTGTCATGGCCTATCCCATGGGCGCCCCGGACGGCTTGCGTGCGGATCTCACGCGCGCCTGGCGGATGCTCTGCCTCAACCAGTTCCATGACATCCTCACCGGCACGTCGATCCCCGCGGTCTTTGTCAAAGCGCGCGCCGACTTTGCCGAGATGGCGGAGATCACCGAGAGGGTGCAGCGCGCGGCCATGGCGCAGATGCTGAACGGGCAGGGGCACAGCCTCTTCAACCCCGCGCCGGTGTCCTCCCAGACGCTGCTGCTGGTGCCCAAGGCGGTCGCGCGCGATCACACCGCGCAAGAGGTCACGGGGGGCACGCTCATCGCCGTGGATCCCGTCGCTGGCTACGGCCTGGCTCCGCTGGGTCAATGTACGCCGCGCGATACGGTGACACTCACGCGCCAGCGCCGGGGCGTGGCGCTCGAAAACGCGCATCTCAGGCTCGAGATCGACAACACCGGCGCGCTGACCCGCGTCCTGCACCGGCCCACCGGGCGCGAGGTGCTGGCACCCGACCAGGACGGCAACCAGCTGTGGTTCTTCGAGGACCGCCCGATCAGCTGGGACGCCTGGGACATCGACGTCTTCCACGACGACCGCTGCGAGCGTGTCCACACCCCCGCCCGGATTGAGGTGCTCGAAGAAGGCCCCCTGCGCGCGTCCCTCCGCCTCACGTGGAGCTACAACGACAGCGCCATCCGCCAGACCATCCGGCTGGCGGCGGGCAGCCCACGTGTGGACTTTGAAACCGAGGTCGACTGGGCCGAGCAGCACACGCTTTTGAAAGTTGCCTTCCCGGTCGACGTGCACGCCTCCCGCGCGCGCTACGACATCCAGTGGGGCGACATCGAGCGCGCCACGCACCGCAACACCTCCTGGGACTACGCCCGCTTCGAAGTGCCCGCGCAGAAATGGGCGGACCTTTCCGAGACCGGCTTCGGCGTCGCCGTCCTCAACGATTGCAAATACGGCTACGACATCCGCGAGAACGCGATCCGGCTGACGCTGGTCAAATCCTCCACAAACCCCGACCCCGGCGCCGACCAGGGCCTGCACAGGTTCACCTATTCCCTGCTGCCCCACGCCGCCGACCTGCCGCTGGTGCGCGCCGAGGCCCGCCGCCTCAACGCCCCGTTGCAACTGATCGCCGGGACACCCAAGACGCCGGTCCCGCCGCCCGTCACGGCTGATGTGGACCACGTCACCATCGAAACGCTCAAACCCGCTGAAGACGGCAACGGCTTCATCGTCCGTCTCTACGAGGCACAGCGCCGCCGCGGCCCGGTCACACTCTCCTTCGCGCAACCCATGGCCAGCGTGACCGAGGTCTCCCTCCTCGAGGACCCGCTGCGCGCGCTGCCCATCACAGACGGCACCGTGACCCTCACCCTCACGCCCTACCAGATCGTCTCCTTGCGCTGCGTGCCCGCCACGTCTTAGACCTGCGCCAAGGGCAGGGGGACGCACATGACACAGACGCGCATCGCAGTGGTCGGCTACGGCCTTGTCGGCAAACGCCACGTGGAGGCTTTGCACCGGGTGCCGGGCCTCACATGCGCGGCGATCGTCGAGGCAAACGCGGACAGCCGCCAAGCCGCCGAGACGCACGCCCCCGTCTTTGACACGCTTGAGGCCCTCATCGAGGCCGGCACCGCCGACGGCGTGATCCTCGCCACGCCCACGCCGCTGCACGTCTCTCAAGGCACCCAGCTGGCAGAGGCACATCTGCCCATGCTCATCGAAAAGCCCATCGCAGTGACTTCCGCCGAGGCGCAGACCCTGCTCGATGCGGCCGCCTCCACCGGCACCCCTGTCCTCGTCGGCCACCACCGCCGCCACAACGGACGGATCGCCGCCGCCAAGGCCGCGCTCGAGGCCAGCCACATCGGCGTCATCCGCGCGGTGCAGGCCACCTGCTGGTTCTACAAACCGGACAGTTATTTCGACGCCGCCCCCTGGCGCAAAAAGCCCGGCGCCGGTCCGATCTCCGTCAACCTCGTGCACGACGTCGACTTGATGCGGCATTTCTGCGGAGACGTGGTGGAGGTCCGCGCCGTGGCCGCGCCCGCGCGGCGCGGCTATGACAACGAGGACCTGGCCTCCGCCATCCTCACCTTCGCCAGCGGCGCCGTCGCCACGCTGTCGGTCTCCGACGCCATCGCCGCGCCCTGGAGCTGGGAGCTCACGGCCTCAGAAAACCCCGTCTACCCGGCGACACCAGAAAGCTGCTACCTGATCGGCGGCTCCACCGGCAGCCTCTCGCTGCCGGACTTGCGCCTCTGGCGTCATGCCGAGACGCCCGACTGGTGGTCCCCTATCGGAGCGACTTCCCTCAAGGCCGAGATGCACGACCCCCTCGAGCGGCAATTGACGCATTTCGCTGAAGTCATCCACGGCAGCGCCGCACCGCTGGTCTCCGGCGAAGAGGGCCTGCGCTCGTTGGCTGTGGTCCAAGCAGTGGCCCGCGCTGCTGCCACAGGTGAAGCCGTGAAACTGGACTCGAACGGCCGCTTGAGCGGGTAGAGCAAAGGGAACCGCACGCGCCGTCCCGCGGGGTGGCGCATCGCGCCGCCCGTTTTGCCAAAGGCAAACCTTCAGTTTGACGGGGGCGGGTCATGCTAGAGGCATGCCTACGGCATGACGCGGCCTGACGTAAACGTCAGGCGGGCGTATTGAATTGAGCGGGTGTTTAAGAGCCAGTGTTCACTGAGCAAAAATACGGACGGCCCCAAAGGACCGCCCGCTCTGCCTCCACCCCGCATACCGCACCCAACAAGCGCAGGACCGGCACACAGGGCTGCGCCTTAGTTGAACGCGTACACCAGCGACACGCCAAAGGTGTTGTCGGTGTTCTTCATGCCCTTGCGCACTTCCGAGTGGTACTCGGTCAGGATCGAGGTGCGCAGCGCCAGCTGCTCGGTCACCGACACGCTCAGGGCCAGATCGTTGAACACCGCCGTGTCACTCTCCGACCAAATCACGTCGGTATCGTTCGTGAGGTACACATTCTCGGTGATGCGCTGCGCGTAGTCCGAGCTCACGCCGATCGCGTATTCGCTGATGTCGCCGCGCAGCGCGTCGTCGATCTCGGCCACACGGTAGCCCGGGCCGGCCTGCACCGACCATTGCGTGCTGTCGTCGTTCAGAATACGGTAGCCGGCACCAAAGCTGAGGAACGTGTCGCTCTCGAAATCCGAGAAGGCATCGACCGAGCCCTGCACTTTGCCAAAGCCGTAGACGGCGGGCGTGAAATCACGGGTGTACTCGAGGCCGTAGTAGAGGCTCTCTTCGGTTTTCTCACCGTCCGTCTCGCCATAGGCGTAGTTCAGCTGCAGCTCGATCCCGTTCGGACCCCAGACATAGTTCAGGTCGGTCCCGACACCCACGTCCACGCTGTCGCTGTTGCCGGTCGCCGCCGAGGCGCGCAGCGCGAAGGAGCCGGTAAAGCCTTGCGGGCGGCCTTCGTTGCCGAACCGCGCGAGCTCGCGCTCAGCGTCGTCCGCGATGGCGTCGGTCAGCGCTTCATTGCGCTCTGCCGCGACGCTTTCGCCGCCGACGATGGACTGCGCCGCAACCGGCGAGACGCCGACGAGCAGGGTGAAGGCAACAAGGCTGGTGCCGAGTTTAAATGCGTTTTTCATGGGTCAATCCTTTCCAAGGAATGAGGAGCTGGCCTCGACCGAGGTCAGAGCATCTCTGCTGAGCCGGGATATAGAGGCTCACTTTGCGCAAGAGAAATTCAAAATAATTAGCTATAAAAAGAGCAATGCGCATAGATGAAAGGTGCAGGCACCCAAGCCCCTTGCCTCCACCCGCGCCCCGGCGCACATGCAGCCCATGACCCCGCACACCCCGCACCCGCACGCGCTTTCCGTCGCGCCCATGATGGACTGGACCGACCGGCATTGCCGGGCGCTGCACAGGATCATCTCGAAACGCGCGGTGCTTTATACCGAGATGGTGACCGCGCCGGCGCTGGTGCGGGGCGGGGCGCTGCATCTGCTCGAGCACGCTGGCGAGCACCCCTTGGTGCTGCAGCTCGGCGGCTCGGATCCGGCGGAGCTGGCGGAAGCCGCGCGGCTTGGTGCCGAGGCAGGCTATGACGAGATCAACCTCAACTGCGGCTGTCCTTCAGACCGCGTTCAGTCGGGCACCTTTGGCGCCGTCCTCATGCGCGACGCGCCGCGTGTGGCGGAGTGCGTTGCGGCAATGGTTAGCGCCGCGCCCGTGCCGATCACCGTCAAGTGCCGCATCGGCGTCGACGAGCAGGAGCCGCGTGACGTGCTACCGGACTTCATCACACGCGTGTCGGAGGCGGGGGCGCGCCATCTCATCATCCACGCGCGCAAGGCGTGGCTGCAGGGGCTCAGCCCCAAGGAGAACCGCGAGATCCCGCCCCTCGACTACGCTCTGGTCGAGGAGATGCGGACCACGTTTCCCCACCTGACGCTGTCGATCAACGGCGGGATCGAGACGTGGGAGACCATCAATCACTTTCTTGCCAGCGGCCTCGACGGCGTGATGATCGGGCGCGCCGCTTACCACAAACCGATGGACATCCTTGGCCCGGCGGACCGGATGCTGACCGGGCAAGGGACGGACCCGGAGGCCGTCGAGGTCGTCCATCAGATGCTGCCGTATATCGAGGCGCACCTGGTCTCCGGCGGGCGTCTGCACCAAGTGACGCGGCACATGCTCGGGCTTTTTGCCGGGCGCCCTGGTGCGCGGCGGTGGAGGCAAGTGCTGTCGAGCGAGGCGCATAGTGATGGTGTGGGTCCCGAAGTCCTGCTGCGCGCTTTGTCGGCGGTGGGTGAAGAGCAGGACGCCGCATCCGCATGACGGACGCCGCGACGTTCCGCAGCCGTGGCTGGGTGCATTTGCCCTTGGATCCGCGTGTTTCCCGCTGGGTGGAGGCGGCACTGCCGCACGCCAAAGCCGCGCTCAAAGATCCGGCTCACGCGGCGCAATACCAATGCGAGGGGACATGGTTCGTCGGCGTCGACGCACTCCCGACGGACCCGGCGGGTGCGCTCCCGGATGGTCCGCCGCTTACCGGTCCCGCGATCGATCTCTGGCATGCGCTTGGCCATGTGCTGCCGCCGCTGCATCCTGCGCAGCTCTCGGTGATGTTCCCCGGCTACCCGCGCCCCCGCGATGGGGAAAGCGACGGCGCCTTCCGCTACCGCTTCCGGCGTGACGCGGCGCATGTGGACGGGCTTTTGCCCGTCGGGCCGGAGCGCCGAAGGATGCTGAAAGAGCCGCACGCCTTTGTCCTCGGGATGCCGCTCAACCCTGTGCCAGAGGGTGCTGCCCCGCTGGTGGTGTGGGACCGCAGCCATCATATCATTGCGCGCCATTTGCTGCCGCTGCTGGAAGGCGCGCAGGCCCCCACGCAGGTCGATCTGACGGAGGCGTACCACGCCGCGCGGCGCGAGGTCTTTGACACCTGCACCCGGATTCCGCTCACTGCGCAGCCGGGTGAGACGCTGCTGCTGCACCATATGTGTCTGCACGGGATCGCGCCCTGGACGGCGCCCGACTCAGCCACCGCCACGCGCCGGATGGTGGCGTATCTCCGCCCGGAATGGCCGCAGGGGATCGCCGATTGGACACGTTATGCGTGAGTTTTGTTGCACAAGCGGTGACAATGCCCGGCGATGACGGCGACCTGTGACCGTTAACCATGTAATTTCAAATAAAATTTGCCGGGATTGTGGCGCCTGACGCAGTTTGAGGAGTGAACCCTGCTGCAAAGGAGACCGGCCATGTGGGCGCTCTTGTGTTTGTTGAACGTCGTGTTTCTCGGCTACTGCTTTGGCCTCTTTGACGGGGACGGTGACAGCAGCGACGACGATGATGACATGGGTATGATGCCTGATCCCGACATGCCCGACCCGGACCCGGAACCCGATCCAGACCCAGACCCGGACACCGACCTTGCGCGCACGTTCAACGGCACGGACGAGGACGAGCGCTTTTCCGGCCGTGCGGCCAACGATTCCCTTTCCGGCGGTGGCGGTGACGACTCGCTCTTCGGCTTTGCAGGCGACGACACGATCTCAGGCGGTGCAGGTGATGACGAGCTGGTCGGCGGCTCCGGCGATGACGAGATCACAGGCAACAGCGGTGCGGACGACATCGACGGCGCCAGCGGCGACGACGAGATCGCGGGCGGTGGCGGTGATGACGTGGTCACAGGCGCCTCGGGGTCGGACGCAATTGCGGGCGGCGTCGGCAACGACTTCCTCGACGGTGGCACGGGCGACGACTCGCTTGAAGGCGAAGAAGGCAACGACACGATCTTTGGCCGCACCGGCGACGACACGGTCAGCGGCGCCACAGGCGAGGACTTGCTTGATGGCGGCCTCGGCGACGACTTGATCCTCGGCCAGTTCTTCGATGCGGATAACCCCGACGGCGCCGACACGCTCAACGGCTCGAGCGGCAACGATACGCTGACGCTGGACGACGGCGACATCGGGACGGGCGGCGCGGACATGGACCGGTTCGAGCTCTACGCGCGTGTGGACGACGCCGACGACGCCTCTCGCGTGCTCGACTTCACGCCGGGCGCCGACAGCCTCGTCGTGGTCCTGCAGGGCGAGGAAAGTGTGGACGACCTCGAGGTGGTCGCAACCGGCTCGAACATGTCTGACGCCGAGATCCGCATGGGCACGCAAGTGGTGGCCGTGGTCGAAGGGGCAGGGGGCATCCTGACCGCCGACGACATCCTGCTGCTCGCAACGGACTCGCCCATCGCGCCTGCCGCTTAGGCGCGCGCGTAATTCACGTCTACAGGCAAGAACACAAAAGGCGCGTCGACTCCGGTCGGCGCGCCTTTGGCCGTGATGCCGCAGCGCCTAGAAGAGCGGGCTGGGGTCGATGATCTCGATGACCGTTTCCATCTCGGACGCGTTGCGAATGTTCCTGACGAAAAGCGTGCCGCCGTCGGTAGTGATGGTCGCGCCTGCGCCGGTGTAGGTGGTGAAGTTGTTCGCCACTTCCGCTGCCGTCGTCGCCGAGCCGCCGGTCAAAAACAGGTTCTCCGCCATGAGCAGACGGTCCTGGCTCACGTCGAAATCCGTGATCCGGTCGTCGCCAGTCTGGCCGGTAAAGAGAAAGCTGTCCGCGCCGCCGCCGCCGGTGATCGTGTCGTTGTCGCTCGACTCAAAACCGCCTTCCTCGGACACGAAGACGTCCGAGCCGGACCCCAAGAACACCCGGTCGCTGCCATCGCCGTCCGTGACGGTATCGTTGCCGGACCCGGCAAAGATCATGTCCGCGTCGCGCCCGCCGTCGATGATGTCGCTGCCGGCGCCGCCCGAGATCTCGTCCTCGCCGTCTTCGCCAAAGAACTGGTCGTTGCCACTCTTGCCAAAGATCTTGTCGTTTCCGTCCCCGGCAAAGACGGTGTCGTTGCCCTGATCGCCGCTGGCTGAGGCATCGCGGAACCGGTCGTCTCCGTCGCCAAGCCGAACGTCGTCATCCCCGTTGCCGCCGACCACGGTGTCGTCTCCATCACCGGCAAAGATCGTGTCGCGTCCCGCGCCGGCTTGGATCGAGTCGTTCCCGTCGTCCGTTCTGATGAAATCCGCACCTGTCCCGGCGCCGATCGTGTCGTTGCCCACGCCCGTTTCGAGCGTGTCATTGCCAACCCCGCCGACCGCGTCGAGGGCAAAGCTAGAGATTCCCCCGTCGAGCGCATCGTTGCCTGCGCCGAGGAGCACGGTCGTTGCACCGCCGGAGACCTCGACCAGGTCCGCGCCTTGACCTGCCGCGATAAAGCCGCCGCCGTCAGCATCGCGGAGCGTGTCGTTGCCGGCGCCACCGATCAGCGTGTCGCGGCCGGCGCCGCCCGAGATGTCGTCGTCGCCGCCGCCCCCGATGAAGCTGTCGTTGCCGCCGCCACCCAGAATGGTGTCCTTGCCCGCGCCGCCTGCGACGGTGTCCTGCCCGGCGCCGCCCGGCTCTGCCCGGTCGACATAAAGGTCAGCGCCCTGGCCGAGCCGCACGAAGTCGCGCCCGAGACCGCCATCGACGGTGTCATTGCCGAGCTGCGCAAAGATCGTATCGTCGCCGTCATCGCCAAAGATCGAGTCGCCGCCGTTGTTGCCAAAGAGCTCGTCGCCGTCCCCGCCGCCCCGGATCGTGTCCTGACCGGCGCCGCCCTTGATCGTGTCGCGGCCAGCGCCGCCAAACACCAGGTCGCGCCCGGCCTCGCCGCCTTCGTCCGTGTCAGTGTAGGCGTCGTTCCCGCCACCAAGCTCTGCATAGTCCGCGCCAAATCCGCCAAAGACCGTGTCGTTGCCGAGGCCGCCAAAGATCAGGTCCTGACCGCTGGCCGCGGCGATGAAGTCGTTGCCGTCCTCGCCGTAGAGCCAGTCGTTGCCGTTCTGGCCAAGCAGGCTGTCGTCGCCGGCGCCGCCGCGGATTGTGTCGTTGCCGTCGCCGCCCTCGACCGTGTCCTTGCCATCGGCGCCGGTGCTTTCGTCGTCGGTATAAAGGTCGTTGCCATTGCCGAGGAGGGCCAGGTCTGCGCCCGCGCCCCCGTCGACCACGTCATCGCCGGCTTGCGCAAAGATCTCGTCGGCGCCGCCCCCGCCTTCGATCAGCTGCGCCTGTAGGTTACCGCGCAAAGTATCGTTGCCGCCGAGACCGCGCAGGGTGTCGTCGGCACCGGTCGCGTCCAGGAGGTTATCGGTGTCGTCGCCCTCGATGAGCGCGCCTGCCACGTCCTCGATGGTAAAGGTGATCACCTTGGACGCTTTGGACTCGCCGTCTTCGGACCGCGCCTCGACGACGACGTCGACCGACGGCCCGAGCGTTTCAAAGTCGATGTTGCCGATCACGCCGATCTGGCCAGTGTCGCGGGTGATGGCAAAGACGCCATCCGGCCCGTCCAACAGGGAAAAGGTCGCGCCTTCGCCAAAGGCCATGTCGACGTCGGCGTAGGTGCCGATGGGTGTGTTTTCCGCCAGCACGTTGGGGGTGGTGTCCGTGTCCACGAGCTCGAGCGCGAGCCGGCCGGGATCGACCAGCTGGTTGCGGGTCACGTCCCAGCCGAAGGCGGCCTCGTCCGTCTGTTCCCCGTTTTCAAACCCGAGCGTGCGCAGCACGATCTGTCGGAACTCAAGCGTCGCCTTGAGGTCCGTGTCGTCCGGAGTTTGCTCCGTATCGACCCGCGCGATCTGCACGAGGCTCAGGTCGATGTGCTTGACAACCGTGCCGCCAGCGGTGCCGCGCAGCTCGACGGTCTCGAAAAATCCGCCCTCGCTCATCACGTCGATCAGCTGCGCGCGCAGCTCCGGGGAGACGGATTTGAGCAGCAGTCCGTCGAAGGACCCCGGCCCGGATGCGGTGCCACCGCCCGAAAGCGCCGCGGCCACCGCGCCAAGGTCAAAGCCCTCCAGCTCGTAGAACCCGGCCTCGCCGTCAACCGTGAGCCCGGGCTCGCCGGGCAGCCCGTCAAAGCGCACGAAGGTCGCGTCGGCGGTTGCGTGTTTGACGCCTTCGGTCCCGGCCGGAGAGACGAGGTCGTCGTAGTCCGGCACTCCGGTCGCGCCGGGCACATGGGCAAAGCTGACCGCGGGCTGAAGCGCGCCGCTGGCCAGGACGGGGATCATCTCCTCCCCGATGGCGTTCACGGCAAACGTGACTGTGAAGCCTTCATCCTCGGTGTCGGTCACCTCGGTGACGGTCAGGTCGTTGGCGCGCACGGTGCGCACGTCCGCGCCAGCAGTGCCAATAGGAGCGCTCCCTACCAGCTCGAGCGCGGACAGGCGCGCGCCCGTGACCGCGGCGGCGGTGAATTCCGTCAGCGCCGTGTCATCGGCAAAGGTCACGTTGAGGATCGTTTGATCCATCGCACCGACCGTAGGGCCAGAAGAGCCAGTGGCGCTGAAGGAGACATCGCGCCCCAGCGTGTAGTCAAAACTCTCGACATCGAGGCCGGCACTGGTCCCGGCAAAGCTCGGCTGGCCGGGCGCCGTCTCGAAGGCGAGCTTGTAGGTGTCCGGGGTCGCGAGACCCGGGGAGGTCCCCGAGGACGGCACGCCGGGAGTGTTTGACAGCGTCTCGTTCGTCACAATATCAAACCCGGACGCGCCTTGCTTGGTCGTTTGCGTGAAGTCCGGCGGCGCTGTTCCTATGTCGTTGAACACAGCTTGGCTGAACTCAAGCGTCACCTTGGGTGCCGCGCTGCCGAGCTCCAGCTTGGAGATCAGCACGTTGGCGAGGTCCGTCGCATCCACCACACGGCCCGCGCTGTCGACGCCGCGCACCTGCACGTGGTCTATGACCGCGCCGGACACAAGCGCGTCGCCGAGCGCGGCCACACCCGGGGAGGCGGCCAGCGTCAGGCCAATCGGGTCCAGTGCCGCGCGAGTGCCGGACTCCTTGGCCGACAAAAGCGTGCCTGCCTCCGGCACCTCGATCCAGCCGCCTGCGCCGTCCACCGTTTCAGGCCCTGAAATGCCGTCAAGCTTGACGAAGTACGTGAGCCCCGACGACGGCAAATCCGCTGCAGTGCTATCGCTGGCACCCGCAATCGTGCCGTTGTCAAAAGCGACCTCATCGTTGGCCTGGAAGTCCCAGCCGGTCTGTCCGGTCGCCTCGAGCAGGTTGTTGGAGTTCACGGCCTGCGTCGTCAGATCGAACGCCCCGAATGTGACGCCCCCGTTGCCCGTCAGGCCGATGCTCAGATCGACGCCGCCATCCGCGGTATCCGTGACCGAGGTCACGGCCATATCCTTGAGGTCGTAGGTGACGATCCTCTTTTCAAAGTCCCCGTCTTCGAGCCCGACGATGCGCGCTTTGACCACTTCGCCCTTGAAGACGTCGTCAAAGAGGACATTTGCGCCCTGATCGCTGCCAAGTGTCAGCGCGAGGTTGAGGTCCGGCCCGCTGCCGGTTCCGTCCGCCGCACTCAGCGACAGGTTGAGGCTGTCGATCACGTAGGCGCGCTCAAGGCCCTTGGTTGAGCTGTCCCCGCGCCCGTTTTCGATTTCCAGGAAATACGTCAGGTCCGGGTTTGCCGCCAGCGTGGGCAGGCTTGTGGACCAATCGGCGCTGACTTCCCCTTCAGGTTCGCTGTCACCCGGCATGCGCACCTGCGCCGCTTCTATGATCGGAGTGCCCGCGTTCTCCACATGTGTAAAGCTGGCGTAATCGCCGAACGCGAACGCAGCGGTGGCGCCGTCGCCCGTTGTGTCGAGCGACGTCAGCTTCACGGTGTCGAACACCAGCTCCTGCGCGATCACCGCCTTGCCGTCCGAATCCTTGGCGACACCGACGATGGCCACCTCCGGGATCGCTGCGCCCGTCGTCAGCGCCTCGGTCATCTCGGCAAGCCCGGTCAGCTGGTCAAAGCTGACCGACAGCTCGGACCCCGTGAATATGGGCGTCAGACCGGAGCCACTCCCGCCACCGGATGCGCTCGACGTCAAAGTGTAGTCGAAATCCTCGATCACGTGCAGCCCGCCCACCAATGGATCGGTGGCGCTGCCGGCGATCCCGTCGATGGCCAGGTAGTAGGACACGTCGCCCTCCACCGGGCGTACACTTTCGCTGGCAGGGTCTTCGTTGATCGTGGCCGAAACCTCATCACCTGACACCGAGGCCGTCAGCGACGGCAAATCACCGCCGTTCATGTCCTTCTGCGGCACCACTTTGCCGAGGTCGGTCAGGGCGAGATTCGTGCTGAAGCCTTCATCCGTGTCGTTGATCGTCGCCACCAGCGCTTGGTCGATCTTGACCTGCTCGCCCGTCTCACCGCCCGGCACGATCTGCGAGATGAAGAGGTCCTCGACAAACGCCCCGTTGCGCCCGGTAAAGTAGGCAAGCGCCGCGTCGGTGTTGAAGGTGAGCGTGATCGACTCGACCTCGGCGGTCCCGCCCGTGTCGAGGTTCACCTCGTAGGAATAGCCGCCCAGCGACACCCAATTATCTGTGCTGGCGTTTTGCGCAGCGCCTCTCAGGCCGTCCGCGGTCAGAAAAAGGTTGCCGGACATGGCACGTCCCCCGAAAAATAAGTGATGTGAATTGGTAAAAGTCCCTATCGGCATGTTTCATGTTGCCCTTGCGTGAGTCAACGATTTGCGCCGCTCACGCGGATTGGCATGGGTGCGGAAACAGAGGGGAGGGAGGTCGCCATAGACACCGGAGCCGACTACGAGGCGCTGCCCTATGTCTCGCACCCGATTGCCGAAACGCAGCCCGCGCATCTGGCGGCTTTGGCGCAGCTTGCCGGCCTCACCGCGCCGGATGTGCCGCGCGCGCGCGTGCTCGAGCTTGGTTGCGCGTCGGGTGGCAACCTCCTCCCGTTGGCGCTGCGTTTTCCGGAGGCCAGCTTTACCGGCATCGACCTCTCCCCACGGCACGTCGCGGAGGGCAGGGCGCTCAGGGATGCCGTGGGTGCGCCAAACCTTACGCTGACGAAGGGCGACATCGCCGCGCCTGGCGCCGTCTCCGGCACGTTCGACTACATCCTTTGCCACGGCGTTTTCAGCTGGGTGCCGGAGGCAACGCAGCAAGCGCTACTTGCGCTCATCGCGCGGCACCTCGCGCCGTCGGGGCTGGCCTATGTCAGCTACAACGTGCGCGCCGGATGGCACGCCCGCGGGCTGGTGCGTGACATCTTTCGCGCCGGGGACGATCCCTCAGAGCCCCCGCACGCACGCGTCGCCGCCGCCAAGGCCCGGTTTGCACACGTCGTTCAAGCCTCGGACGCCGAAACGCCTTACGGCGCAGAGCTGCGCGCGCAAAGCGCAGCGCTTGTGGGCGCGTCGACAACGTACCTGATGGCCGAGTATCTGGCCGCGGACAACTGCCCCTTTGCCTTCCCTGAATTTGTCAGCACCGCAAAGACACATGGCCTCGCCTACGTCTGCGACGCCCGGCCGGCGTCGCATGTCCGCGACCTGACCGCCGTCACGTCTGGCACCGATTTCACCGCGGCCGCACACCTGCGGGACCTCGCCACTGGCCGGGCCCACCGCCAATCCGTTCTGGCACACGCGGCACACATGCCGGACCACATTGCTCCGAGCCCGAACCGCCTTGCCGGCCTTCACCTCTCGACCACTCTGCGGATCGACCGATCAGCCGCCTCCGACCGCACCCACCTGCGCACCGCCGACGGCCATGCCATCCAGACCAACGACACAGACTTGGCCCAGGCCCTCGACGCCCTCGGCGCCAGCACGCCCGACACAATTCCGTTCCAAGACTTCATCGCAAACGCCAAGGACCAAGCCGGCCAGGACCGCCTCGCAAGCGCCGCCCTGCGCCTTGCCATGGCCGGGCACGTCAACCTCTCGACCGCACCCCACCGAAGCCAGCCTGCCGAGACCAATCGCCCCGAGGTCTGGACGCTCGCCCGTGCGCAGCTTGCCGCAGGTCAGGACTGGGTGACCAGCCAGTCGCACACCGCCGTCACGCTGGACCCGATCGCACAAACCATAGTCCCGCTGATCGACGGCACACGCACGCAAGACGACCTGATCGCCACCTGGCAGCGTTTTGCCACAGAACGCCCAGAACTCAAGATCACCCTGCCGCCCGGTGGCGCCGCCGCGCTCAACACCGCGTACCTCGCGCACCTGCGCCGGCTCGGCCTCTTGGCGCCCTCACACTGACGCGCGCCTGCCGCACCGCCAAACCCCTTGCGCCCCGCCGCCCTGCTGGCTAGACGAGCGTCACCGGGTGATTAGCTCAGTTGGTAGAGCGCTTCGTTTACACCGAAGATGTCGGGAGTTCGAGTCTCTCATCACCCACCATCCACTGCCTAACAACTCATTCTTTGCTTTGGCGGCTTCCTTACTGCTAGCCTACCAAAACCGTAACCGAGGCTACGCTATGCGCTTTTCAATATTGGCATTCATTTTTCTTGCAGGCACCTGTTCAGCGCAAGAAGACGGCACTAAGTGGAGCGCGACCAATGATGCTGCTTCACCTACTTGGCTGAAAACCGAAGTTGAAAGCTTTGTCACGCAAACATGTTTGCGAGCTTTCGACATGGACCCGGGGTCGCCGCGCCATTTCGAATTGTGCGGGTTTCTGAAGCTGAGTTTCCATGCCTTTCTCCACGACTCTGGTGTCCGCTTCCGCGAAACGTTTTTCCGCGATATGTCGCAAGAGGCCATATCCGACTACGAGTTCTTGTCCGCAGAACACGCGAGCATAAGACAAAGAATGATCAATCTAGAAGACGAAAACAGGCGTTTGACTTCTGAATTAACTGAAGCGATTGAGCGGATCGATTTGACAACGAGCCCCGACAAATTGGAGCAAATTAAAACTGAAAGAGACGTCGCCAATGCACGGGCTAATGCGTTTGAACAGAGGGCAACTGAAGCTATTCGCGAAGCGGAGTTTTTCCTGAATCAAATTTCTGCATTGCGTGAACAACTTGGCCAACTGCAGGCGCTTCTTGACGATGCAAAAGCGCGCGATGCGGCAACTCGCGTTCAAATCCAGTCGCTTGGGACTGAACTGAATGCCGCTTTAGCACGTGCGGCCTCCGAGCAAAAGAAACGCTCGGCTTTAGAAAAGCAATTGGGCGAGTAGCGATCTGACCAAACCAAGTAGCCTTAGGCAAGTGGTGCTGCTGGAGAGAATTGAACTCTCGACCTCTCCCTTACCAAGGGAGTGCTCTACCTCTGAGCTACAGCAGCGCGCTGCGGTCTGTTAGACGCAAACGCCGGGCCGTGCAAGCGGCTTGCGCGCGAAAATTCGTGCCGATCCGCGGCACCTCGGGCGCGCACTTCTGGACGCCGCGACGCGCCTGCGCTAGCAGGTGATCCCATGAGCGGAAAAGACGACAAACAAGGCAAGGCAAAGCCCGCGCAGACACGCGAGGACCGGCTGAAAGCCGCGCTCAAGACCAACCTCGGCCGGCGCAAGGCACAGACCAAAGCGCGCGCCAAGGCACGACCCGAGGGGCAGGAGGGCACGGAGCCCTCCACGAGCAAGCGAGAGACCTGATGGATTCGATTATCGTGACGGGCGGCGGCGCGCTCGAGGGGCAGATCCCGATCGCCGGGGCCAAGAATGCGGCGCTGACGCTGATGCCGGCGACGCTGCTCAGCGAAGAGCCGTTAACGCTGACCAACATGCCGCGCCTGAGCGACATCCGCACCATGACGGCGCTGCTCTCATCGCTTGGCACCGAAGTCTCGGCGCTCAGCCAGGGGCAGGTGGTGGCGATGTCCTCGCACACGATCTCGAACCACACCGCCGACTATGACATCGTGCGCAAGATGCGTGCCTCGAACCTCGTGCTCGGCCCAATGCTGGCGCGCGAGCACCACGCGGTTGTCTCGCTGCCGGGCGGCTGCGCGATTGGCGCGCGCCCCATGGACATCCACACGATCGGGCTCGAGGCGCTCGGTGCCGAGATCGAGCTCAAAGACGGCTACCTGCACGCCGTCGCGCGTGGCGGGCTTAAGGGCGCGGTGCACGAGCTGCGCTTTCCTTCGGTGGGCGCGACGGAGAACCTCGTGATGGCGGCGACGCTCGCAAAGGGCACGACTGTGCTTAAGAACGCGGCGCGTGAGCCGGAGATCGTCGACCTCGTGTCGTGCCTCAAAAAGATGGGCGCGCAGATCGCGGGCGAGGGGACCTCGACCATCGAAATCCAGGGCGTCGACCGTTTGCACGGCGCGACGCATCCCGTGGTGACCGACCGGATCGAGCTTGGCACCTACATGCTCGCCCCGGTCATCGCGGGCGGCGAGGTCGAGTGCCTCGGCGGGCGCATTTCGCTGATCGAGGCGTTCTGCGAAAAGCTGGACGCCGCGGGCGTTTCGGTCACTGAGACCGACGCAGGCATCAAGGTGGCACGCAAGAATGGCCGCGTCTCGGCAGTGGACGTGACCACCGAGGTCTTCCCCGGCTTTCCCACCGACCTGCAAGCGCAGATGATGGCGCTGATGTGCACCGCCGACGGTGTCTCGGTTCTGGAGGAAAAGATCTTCGAAAACCGCTTCATGCACACGCCCGAGCTGGTGCGCATGGGCGCCAACATCGACGTGCAGGGCGGGACTGCGACGGTCACCGGCGTCGACCGGCTCAAAGGGGCACCTGTCATGGCGACGGACCTGCGTGCCTCGGTCTCGCTGATCCTCGCCGGCCTCGCCGCCGAAGGGCAGACAACTGTGAACCGCGTCTACCACCTCGACCGGGGTTACGAAAAGATCGAGGACAAGCTCGGCAACGTCGGCGCCAAGATCGAGCGGGTGCGCGGGATATGAGCCAGGACGCCCGGTTCGAGGACGGCAATGCCCGCCCGCTGAACATCGCGGCCCTCGACCTAGAGGATCTGCAGGTGCTTTCGGCGCTCGCGCAGGACGCCGTCTTCACCGCTGCGGACATGACCTACCGGCGCAAGGACCGGCAGCTGGCGCTACTGGTCGGGCGTTTCCGGTGGGAGGATAGGGACGTCGCCACCGAACGCACCCGCGCGCTCCTTGTGATCTCGGACGTGACGGGTGTGGCAAGTCAGGGCGTGACGCGCGGGAATGGTGAGACGGTGCTGTCGCTCCTCGCCATCGAGTTCACGCCGGGCCAGGACGGCACCGGGCATGTGACTTTGACGCTGGCAGGCGATGGCGCGATACGGGCAGAGGTCGAGGCGCTCGACGTGAGGCTCAAGGACGTCACGCGCCCCTACACCGCCCCCTCGGGCAAGACGCCGACGCACGAGTGAAACGCGGGTAGGGTGGGCACTGCCGAAGAGGTAGACCGCGCCGCATAGCGGTAAGGTGGGCACTGCCGATGCGTGCTTTCACCGCGCGCCTGCCCACCTTACGCACGGTTGCGAGCCCCTGCGCGCCGGGCTACATCGCGGCGCAAAGAGGGACACGCCCATGCCGCAGTTTTTCAGCACCACCGACGCCGATTTCGAAACGCGCTTCCAGATTCTCCTGAACGCGAAACGCGAGGACAGCCCCGACGTCGACGCGGTGGTGGCAGACATCATCGCCGACGTGCGCGCGCGCGGCGACGCGGCGGTGCTGGAGCTGACGGAAAAGTTCGACCGGATCGCGCTCACGGCCAAGTCTTTGCGCTTCACGCCCGAAGAGATCGCCGCCGAATGCGCCAAGGTCGCGGCAGAGGACAAGGCCGCCCTCGACCTCGCCGCCGCCCGCATCCGCGCCTACCACGAACGGCAATTGCCCGAGGACCAGAGCTGGACGGACGAGACCGGCGCAACCCTCGGCTGGCGCTGGACGCCGGTGTCTGCGGCAGGGCTTTACGTCCCGGGCGGGCTCGCGTCCTACCCCTCGTCGGTGCTGATGAACGCGATCCCAGCCAAGGTGGCGGGTGTGCCGCGCCTCGCCATCACTGTGCCGACCCCGGACGGCGCCATCAACCCGCTCGTGCTTTACGCCACGCAGACCGCGGGCGTGGACGAAATCTACCGCATCGGCGGCGCGCAGGCCGTCGCCGCGCTTGCCTACGGGACCGAGACCATCGCGCCGGTCGACAAGATCACCGGCCCCGGCAACGCCTTTGTCGCCGCCGCCAAGCGGCGCGTCTTTGGCAAGGTCGGCATCGACATGATCGCCGGCCCTTCCGAAATCCTCGTGATCGCGGACGCAGACAACGACCCCGACTGGATCGCGCTCGATCTGCTGAGCCAAGCTGAACATGACGAAAGCGCCCAGTCGATCCTGATCACGACCGATGCAGCCTTTGGCGAGAAAGTCGCCGCCGCCGTCGACAAACGCCTCGAAACCCTCGCGCGCCGCGCCATCGCGGGCGCCTCTTGGCGGGACTTTGGCGCCATCGTCACTGTTCGGGACCTCGCCGAGGCGGCAGCCCTCACGGACCGCATCGCGCCCGAACACCTCGAGCTTTGCGTCGCGGACCCCGACGCACTGGCGGCTGAGATCACCCATGCGGGTGCGATCTTCCTCGGCCAGTGGACGCCCGAAGCCATCGGCGACTACATCGGCGGACCCAACCACGTCCTGCCCACCGCCCGCTCCGCGCGCTTTTCGTCAGGGCTGTCGGTCATGGACTTCGTCAAACGCACGACACTGGCCAAGATGTCCCCCGACGCCCTCCGCGCCATCGGCCCCTCCGCCGAGCGCATCGCCGCCTCCGAAAGCCTCGAGGCACACGGCCTCAGTGTCACAGCCCGCCTCTCCAAGCTCAACTGATGGCGCCGCGTCTCTTCTTCCGGCTGGCGCTTGCGCTGGTTTTTGGCGGGCTGGTTGCAGTGTTCCCGGACCAGCCGGACCGCCTGCCACGCGTGCTCCTCGGGATCGCCCTGGTCCTTTTGGCGACCGACTGCCTCGACGCCGCGCAAGCGGGGCGCAACACGACGCTGACCGGCGCCACTAAGCTGCGAGATCTGCGGCGCTGGCTCTATGCCTGGCTTTTTGCGATGTTCTATCTCGCAGTAATGACGCTGATCCAATGGGAAGGACCGAGGCTCGCGCCCCCTCAGGTATTGCTCAACTTCGCGGTCGGAGCGGTGATTGGGGCAGTGCTCGCGTTCGTAACCGAAGGCACACCCAAGCTCGCACCGCCCTTCGACCTCTCCAGCCCCGCCGACGACACCCGCCTCGGCGCGTTTGTCACCTACGGATGGCCCTTCGCCGCGACTGCGCTCGTCCTCGGCTCCGCTCTGGATCCGCCCGATGCCGGCTGGAACGGGGTCTACCCGGCCTTCCAGATGGTGTTCCTGCCGTTCATCCTGCAGCTCTACCCGCTCGCCGGCGGCTTTCGGGACAGCTTTCCCGACCACGTCCCGCGCCTTCTCGGCATCGCACTCCTTGTCACGGGTCTCATCATCTCCTGACGCAGGCCCGCCAGCGCGTAGCGATTGCCAAGCGCCCCGCGCTCGGCTAGGCCACCCGCAAGATCCAAAGGACACCGCCCATGTCGCGCATCGCCCATATCGCGCTGGATGACAGCAACCTCGCCCCGCCCACGCCCGAGATCGAGCAAGAGCGGAAGGTCGCGATCTTTGACCTCCTCGAGGACAACACCTTTGCCCTGCCGCCCCGCGACGGGCGCGCGGTGCCGGACGGCCCCTACAAGCTGGACCTCTCGATCCGCGAGAAGCGCCTCGTCTTTGATGTAAAGACGCAAGGTGATGATCCGGCTGCAGAATTTCACCTCTCGCTCTCGCCCTTCCGGCAGGTGGTCAAGGACTACTACCAGATCTGCGAAAGCTATTTCGACGCCGTAAAAACCGCCGCCCCCGCCCAGATCGAGACGATCGACATGGCCCGCCGCGGCATCCACAACGAAGGCGCGCGCATCCTCGAGGAACGCTTGAGCGGCAAGGTGCAGATCGACAACGACACCGCCCGGCGCCTCTTTACCCTCGTCTGCGTCCTGCACTTCGGGGGCTGAGCGATGCAGGACGAGGACCCGGACAAACCCCAGACACTGCCCACCTCCGTCCTATTTTGCTGCGACCACAACGCGATCCGCTCGCCCATGGCCGAAGGCATGATGAAGCAGCTCTACGGCACCGGTACCTACGTGCAATCTGCCGGCGTTTACAATGACTTGGAGATTGACGGCTTTGCCATCGCCGTCTGCGAGGAGATCGGCGTCGAGCTCTCCCGGCATCGTTCGCGCTCCTTCGATGAGATGGAGCAATGGGGCGACGACCTGGGTTCGTTCGATTTGGTGATCGCCCTTTCACCCGCAAGCCAGCGCCGCGCGCTGGAACTGACGCGGTACTACCACCTTGAAGTGGAATACTGGCCGATCATGGATCCCACCGGTGTGGGCGAGACACGCGAGGCCAAGCTCGCCCAGTACCGCGGCGCCCGCGACCAGATCCGGGGCCGCCTGATCGACCGCTTCGGAACGCCCTGAGGAGCTGCCATGGACGTGATTCAACGCTATTTCGACGCCTTCAATGCCGGCGATATCGACGGCATGATCGCGTGCCTCGCCCCTGACGTCGCGCACCATGTGAACGAAGGGCAAGTGCGCCGTGGCACGGAAGCCTTCCGCGCATTTTGTGACCATATGTCAGTCTGTTACGCGGAGAAGCTCACAGATATGGTGATCTTTTCTGCCGAAGGCGGCACCCGCGCCGCCGCCGAATACACCGTCAACGGCACTTACCTCAAAACCGACGCAGGATTGCCGGAGGCGCAAGGCCAGACCTACAAGCTGCCAGCAGGCTCTTTCTTTTCGCTCGAAGGCGGCAAGATCACCCGCGTGGTGACCTACTACAACCTCGCCGACTGGACGCGTCAGGTGGGCGGGTGATCCGCACGCGTGTGCTCACGGGACCCGCGGTGCGCGCCGTTCTGCCCGATGTCGCGCGCCTCAGGATCGCTGTCTTTCGCGACTGGCCCTACCTCTACGACGGCGATGCGGCGTATGAGGAGCGCTACCTCGAGGATTACGCCACCAGCGATGGCGCGGTGATCGCGCTGGCTACCGATGAGGGGCGCATCGTGGGCGCCGCAACCGGCATGCCGCTCCGCCACCACGCCGATGAGTTTGCCGCAGCGCTTCAGGGCTCACACCTGACGCTCGATGACACATTCTATTGCGCCGAAAGCGTGCTCTTGCCGCAGTATCGCGGGCAGGGTGTCGGCCACGCCTTTTTCGACGCGCGCGAGGCGCAGGCCCGCAGCCTCGGCCTCACACATGCCACCTTTTGCAGCGTCGTGCGAGAACCTTCCGACCCGCGCCGCCCAGCGGACTACAAGCCGCTCGACCCGTTCTGGCGAAAACGCGGCTACGCGCCGGTCGAGGGTGCCGTTGCGTCGTTCTCCTGGACCGAGATCGGTGGCGAAGCCGAGACGTCTCACGATTTGCAATTCTGGGCAAAGAGGCTTTGACCATGCGTGTTGCAACTGCTGCCTATCCGCTCGATTTTCTCGACAATTGGCAGGCTTACACGGAAAAGCTCACGCAATGGGTGAAGTCGGCCGAGGATGGTGGCGCGGACCTGTGCCTTTTCCCCGAATACGGCGCGATGGAGCTTGCGACGCTGCAAGGCGTCGAGATCGCCGGAGACCTCGAAGCGTCATTGCACGCGGTCTCCGAGCGCCTCGCTGACGTCGATGATTTGCACGCAGACCTCGCCGCAAAGCATGGTCTTTATGTCGTCGCGGCCTCCGCGCCTTGTTTTGATACGCTGCAACGTCCCACAAACCGCGCACGGCTCTTTGGCCCCAAAGGCGACCGTGGGTTTCAGGACAAGCAGATCATGACTCGCTTCGAACGTGAAGAATGGCGTGTAACGGGTTCTCCCGGAATGAAAATATTCGACACTGCGCTTGGAAAGATCGCCATTCTCATCTGCTATGATGCCGAATTCCCGCTGCTCGGGCGCGCTGTCACCGAGGCCGACGTGATCCTCGTGCCGTCCTGCACAGAAGCGCTCTCCGGCTACAGTCGAGTGCGCATCGGTGCGCAGGCTCGTGCGTTGGAAAATCAATGCGTTACGGTCATGTCTTCAACCATTGGATCAGCTGACTGGTCTCCGGCGGTCGACATGAACACCGGGCGCGGCGGCGTCTTTGGCCCGCCCGACACGGGCTTTCCGCCAACAGGCGTGATCGCGGAAGGCGAGATGGACGTGCCGGGCTGGACCTTTGCCGACATCGACCTCGCCAAGATCGCCCATGTCCGCGCGGACGGCGTGGTGCTGAACCGCGCCCACTGGGACGAGCAAGCGCCCGGTCCGGCGCCGATCACACCAATCAAACTGCGCTAATCGTTCAAGTTTTGCCTTGATTTACACCGCCAACCGGCCCATTTACCGCCCACGCGCCCGAGGAAAGCAAGCCCGACGGCGCAACCATACCAAGGAGAGACCATGGCCAAGGAAGATACGCTCGAATTTCCCGGTGTCGTGAAGGAACTCCTGCCGAATGCGACGTTCCGGGTCGAGCTTGAAAACGGCCATGAGATCATCGCACATACGGCAGGCAAGATGCGCAAGAACCGCATCCGCGTTCTGGCCGGCGACAAGGTGCAGGTCGAGATGACCCCCTACGATCTGACCAAGGGTCGGATCAACTACCGCTTCAAGTAACCCGTGACGCCGCGGCTGATCCTGGGATCGGGCTCGCCCCGGCGGCTTGAATTGCTCGCGCAAATCGGTGTTGTGCCACATGACGTGCGCCCTCCCGATATCGACGAGGACCCGCGTCCTCGAGAGTTGCCGCGCCCCTACAACATCCGCATCGCCGAAGAGAAGGTCGCCGCTGTTTCCGCAGAACCGGGCGACGTGGTGCTCTGTGCCGACACCACCGTCGCGGTGGGGCGGCGCATCCTCGGCAAGCCAGCGGACATCGAAGAGGCGGCCGGCTTTTTGCGGCTCATGTCGGGCCGGAGGCACAGGGTCATCACCACGGTTGCCGTGAGGAACGACGCGCAGACCTGGGTCAAGCCGGTCGAAAGCCAAGTGCGCATGAAGGTCCTGACCGAAGACGAGATCGCCGCCTACCTCGCCACCGACGACTGGCGCGGCAAGGCCGGAGGCTGGGGCATCCAAGGGCCGGCGGCGGCCTTTATCCCGTGGATTTCCGGCTCCTTCACTGCGATCGTCGGCCTTCCGTTGCACGAGACGGCGAACCTCTTGCAAGCTGCCGGCCACCCGGTGTGGACGCGATGAAGGGGCGGGTGATTTGCCTTGACCACCTCGGCGGGCGCGAGGCGGCGGCGCTGATGGTGGACGGCGTGCTCGACGATCTGCTGATCGCGCCCGATGCGCCCATGCCCGGTACGATCTATTGCGCCAAGGCGCAGCGTCCGGCCAAGGGGCAGGGGGGCGTCTTTCTCGACAGTCCGGCGGGGCGGCTCTTCTTGCGGCAAGCCAAGGGGATCGCGCCGGGCCAGATGCTCAAGGTTCAGGTGACGGGCTTTGCCGAGCCGGGCAAGGCGATCCCGGTCACGACGCGCCTGCTCTTCAAGAGCCGCTACGCGATTGTCACGCCGGGCGCGCCGGGCCTCAACGTGAGTCGTGCCATCCGAGACGAGGACCGCGCCGAAGATCTGCGCGCGCTGGCGCACGAGGCGACTGAGGGCACTCACGGCCTGATCCTGCGATCCGCCTGCGAGGCGGCAGAGGATGCCGAGATCGCGGATGACATCCTGGCGATGGAGGCGCTGGCGGGCGAGGTGCTGGCCGCACAGGACGCGATGGCTGAGCTGCACGCCGGCGACGGACCGCATGTCTGCGCATGGCGCGACTGGACGGCCCCGGCGGAGGTCGCGACGGCAGCAGGCTCCTTCGAGGATTACGGCGTGCTTGACGCGCTGGACGCGCTCCAGAGCCCGCGCGTGGCGCTGACCGGCGGCGCGGACATGTTCGTCGAGACGACCCGCGCGATGACCACGGTGGACGTGAACACCGGCGCCGACACCAGCTTTGCCGCCGGGACCAAGGCGAACATCGCCGCCTTGCGCGCGCTGCCTGCGGCGCTGCGCCTGCGCGGGCTCGGCGGTCAAGTCGTCGTGGACCTCGCGCCCATGCCGAAGAAGGACCGCAAGACGGTCGAAAGCGTGATCAAGGCGGCGCTGCGCGCGGAGACGATCGAGACGACGCTGGCCGGCTGGACGCCGCTCGGCCATCTCGAGCTGCAGCGCGCGCGGGTGCGCGTGCCGACCCTGCCGCTCTTGCCGGAGGGGTAGGCGATGGCATGCCCGATCTGCGGCGAAGACACGGTCCGCGCCTATCGCCCGTTCTGCTCCAAACGCTGCGCCGACATCGATCTGGGCCGCTGGATGCAAGAGCGCTACGTCGTGCCGGGACGCGAGGGGGAGGAAGAGGGCGTGCCTGAGGACGATGCGCCTGACCAGATACAGTGACGGCTTCCAGCGGATCGGGTTCTTATTACATCGACCGTGGTTCGCAGATTTAAGGTTACAATGCGCACCATGCTTGGTCACGCAAACGAAGGGCGCGCGCGATGTCATTGAAGTCCGTTTTCCTGCCAACGGTCTTGGTAGTGGTGGCTGGATGTGCGGCCGAAACGCTCGAAACGGAGTGCGCCGGAGCAGGTTGCTCCGTTCCCAGAGCCGCTCAGGTCAAAGAAACGGACATCCCCGGCGTCTTTGTCGGCATGACGCGTGATCAAGTGATTTCAGTCTTGGGAGACGATTACGAATCCCACACGCCTCTCGCTTTCAGGCCAACGGTGGACTCGTTTCCCTACCTCGAGGATGGAGAGACGCGCTACGTTCAGGTGCGGTATGTCGACGGCCTGGTTGCTGTCGCCACATGTGGGTTTCACCAACCGTACAATACGATCTTTCAGATGCGTGACGAAGACGCGCAATGCCGAGATGTTCTTGCGCTCAGATCATCAACTGGAGCGACGTCTCCGTCGCTTCGAAGGTGATCGCGCGGCCTGCGGCTTCGGCAAAGCTGCGCAGGACGGCGAAGTGGACATGCGCGGGCGTTGCGACCTCGGCCGTGCCGTCGAGCGCCGCCCAGAGGGCGGGATCGTGGCGGAGGCTGGTGGCCTCGCAGCTGAGCTTCCACCGTCCGCCCGACTCGTCGACGCGGATCGTGCCGCCGAAGGGCATGGAGGTTTCGCAACACAGGATGCCGAGAAATGCCAGCTGGGCGCCCTCGCGCGCGGCATCGCCATCGGGGCCCCAGGTGACCCGAAGGCGCGCGCCTTCGGTGAAGTCGGCGAGGATGCTGCGCAGCTCACCCGCGCCCATGCGCTGGTTCATCGTGGCAAGGCCGAAGGCGATACGGAAAAAGCGGATGCGCGCCGAGGCGCTGCGACAGCTGTCCTGGATCAGCACCATCTCGGGGCTGGCCGGACCGGAGGCGGTCATCGTCATCAGCTCGAGGCCATTGTTTATCGCGCCGATCGGACTTATCAGGTCGTGGCAAATGCGGGAGGCCAGAAGGGCCGAGAGTGTGGGCGTGGCCTGGGTCACGGAAAGCGCCTTTTGTCATGGGGAGTGGTGTGCGTGAGCGATTTGGCGGCGATCCTCGAGCCCGGGATGCTCGTGCGCAACTCCGATGCCCCCGAATGGGGCGTGGGGCAGGTGCAGTCGAACGTCGACGGGCGGGTGACCATCAATTTCCGGGAGAAGGGCAAGGTCGTCATGCAGGCAGATCGCGTTTCACTGGAACTCGTATTCGATACGTCTGATACTAATTAATTCGTATGTACTGCATGCAACCTATAATTGCACAAGTCTCGCATTGCAATTCTGAGGCAAGTAAAAGTGTCGCAGGTTCGCCTAAGTGCTGTGGTCTCAACATCTTGGCCCGGACTTCAGCATGAGCGTCGACGCGCAGGCGCTGCGCACGCGTCCATCCGTAGCCCAACCGGAGGCCGCTCAAGTCCAGGCGGTCTGGGCGCAGACTGACGCGGAGCGCGATGCAGCTTACGCGTTGCGCTACGAAGTATTTGTCGCGGAGTTTGGCGGCACGGGCCCGCTTGTCGACCAAGCCGCGCGGCGGGAGCGGGACCAGTTCGACTCTTTTTGTGACCATCTGCTGCTCTGCGATCTGGCGCGCGGCACACCGGGCGCCCCGGCGATTGTCGGTGCAACGCGCGTGATGCGCGCGGAGCAGGCGGCGCGCGCGGGCGGGTTCTACACCGAAGGCGAGTTCGACATCACGCCGCTCTGCGCCTCGGGCCGGCGTCTTTTGGAGCTGGGGCGCACCTGTCTGCACCCGGACTACCGGGGCGGCAGCGCGATGCGCGTGCTCTGGGGCGCGCTGGCAGGCTACGTGGCCGAGCACCAGATCGAGATCCTCTTCGGCACAGCGAGCTTTGCCGGGACCGACCTGGCACGGCTCGCGCCGTCCCTGACCCTGCTTGGCGCGCGCTATCTCGCGCCTGCGTCTTTGCGCGTGACGGCATGCGGCTCGGGGCGCCGGCCGCTGGAGCTGATGCCGCTGGAAGACATCGACAGGCTCGCCGCGATGCGGGACGTGCCGGCGCTGATCAAGGCGTATCTCAAGCTGGGCGGCGTGGTCGGCGAGGGAGCTTTCGTCGATCACGCGTTCAATACGACCGATGTATGCCTCGTGCTCGACACCGCGCGGATGAACACCGCGCAAAGCCGGATTTACACCGGCGCGCCGGGATGACGACCTCCTGGGACAGTCCCGTGCCACCGCCCGATTGGCGCCCCGAAGGCTTCGGCGGCTGGCTGCGGGTGGTTCTGCGCGGTCTTCCGGTGGCTTTGATCACCTTTGGCGGGCTCGCGGTGCTGCTGCTGGTGCGGCTGATCGAGCGCCCGCTCTACGGGGTTCACCGGCCCTGGACGCCGAGCATCACGGTGGGGGTCTGCCGTGCGGCGCTGCGGCTTTTGGGACTTAAGCTCACCATCTCTGGCAAGCCGCTGACGGGGCCGGGCGCGTTGGTGGCAAACCACACCAGCTGGCTCGATATCTTTGTGCTGAACGCGCCGGGGCGTCTTTACTTCGTGTCCAAGTCGGAGGTGGCCGGCTGGCCGGGCATCGGCTGGCTCGCGCGCGCCACCGGCACGGTCTTCATCAAGCGCGACCGGAAAGAGGCGCAGGCGCAGACGCAGGTCTTCGAGGACCGCCTCGCAGCCGGGCACCGCTTGCTGTTTTTTCCCGAAGGCACCTCGACCGACGGGATGCAGGTGCTGGCGTTCAAGCCGACGCTCTTTCAGGCGTTCTTTGCGGATGCGCTGCGCGATGACATGCAGCTACAGGCCGTGTCGGTGACCTACATGCCGCCGAAGGGGCGCGATCCGCGGCTTTACGGCTGGTGGGGGGACATGGCGTTCGGCGCGCATCTGCTCGCAACACTGGCGCATAGAGGGCGCGGCGCGGTGCATCTGACGTTTCATCCGCCGCAACGAGTGTCGGACCACGCCTCGCGCAAGACGCTGGCCACGGCGCTCGAAGCGCAAGTGCGGTCAGGGCATGGCCCGTCCCAGACGGCTCAGCGCATCACGTCGAGGTAGCTGCCGAGCGTTGCGACAGGATCGTCGGCGCTCCAAATCTCATCGCCGAGGCTGAAGAAATCGACCATGCCGGCGAGCCGGCGCACAGCCTCGAGATCGAGTCCGCCCGAGGCCACCACAGGCAGCTCGATCATCTCGGACCACCAGGCGAAGACCTCTTCGTCGACCGCGTCTCCCGCATCGAGCAGACCGGGACGCAAGGGGCCAAACGCGACATAGTCGGCGCCCGCCTCGCCGGCGGTCATGCCCTCGTGCCGGCTCGCCGCGCAGAAGCTGCCGACGATGGCGTCGGCGCCGAGGTCCTTGCGCGCGCGCCGCACCGAGCGGGCGCCGTCACCCAGATGCACCCCGTCGAGCCCTAGCCGGTCGACGAGCGCCACGTGCGTGTCGATCACCAGCGCCACGTCGCGGGCGTGGGTGATTTCGCGCAGCGCATCGGCGGCGCGCATGATCCGGTCCTCGTCCCGGGTCGCTAGCGAAAGGCGCACGCAGGCGACCGGGTGCGTGTCGAGCGCTGCGGCAAATGTCTTGGAAAAGCTGCCGAGGTCCAGCTCGGACGGGGTCGACAGGTAGACTTGCGCTGTGTCCGGCTCGGCCATGGGATCGGTCTTTTTTGTTGCTGTGCGCTGCACATAGACCCAAAGGCAGGCCCGCGCCAAGTCCTATCGCACGGGTTGCGCGGAACGCGGAGCGGCCTTAACAGGCGCGCATGTCTCAGACGATGGATCAACCGGCCTTTGTGCTTGTGCGCCCGCAGATGGGCGAGAACATCGGCGCCGCCGCGCGCGCGATGTGGAACTTTGGCCTCGATCACATGCGGCTGGTGGCGCCACGCGATGGCTGGCCGAACCCGGCGTCGGTGGCGATGGCGAGCGGGGCGGGGCGTCTTTTGGACGACGCGCAGCTCTATGGCGATCTCGACGCGGCGCTGGCCGATTGCGCCTATGTCTATGCGACGACGGCCCGGCCTCGGGGACTGACGAAGGACGTCTTTACCCCCAAGGCGGCGATGCAGGACGCGCAGGCTCGGATTGCGGCGGGTCAAAAGGTGGCCGTGCTTTTTGGTCCCGAGCGGGCGGGACTTGAAAACGATGATGTGTCGCGGGCCAATGCGATCATCACGGTGCCGGTGAACCCGGCCTTTCCGTCCTTGAACCTCGCGCAGTGTGTGCTGCTGACGGGGTACGAGTGGCGGCTGACCTCTGACGAGACGGCGCCCGTGCGTGCCGAGCTTGCCGGCACCGACTGGGCGACGGGCGATGAGCGCACACACCTGACGCAGCATTTCGAGGATCGTCTGGGTGAGGCGGGGTTCTTCTTCCCCGAGGCCAAGGCGGAGGGGATGAAGCAGAACCTGCGCAACATGTGGTCGCGCATGCCTCTGACCCGCGCCGACGTGCAGATGTTGCACGGCATGCTGCGGCAGATGGTGCGCTGGAAGGAGCGGGGGTAGGGCGTTAAGCGCATCGTCGGGCCCTGGACCGGCGAACAACACGCATTCTATGCGCCTTTATGCCTGCCAAGTCCGGGCGTCATTCAAGCGATGCACATAGCCCTAACAAATCGCCGGGCCGTCATGCCACAGGCATGTCATTTATGCGTGGCGCACCTTTGGTGCGACGGAGGGCCCGCCGATGCGCGGAGGCTGCGCCTTGATTCCGCGCAGGCACGTGGATCAAACCATGCGCCGCAATGTCACCACCTTCGAACACCCGCCCCACCTTGCCCCCGGCACGCGCCCCACATAGGTTGCGCGGCAAGGCCCGAGCGGAGGTAACATGGCGCAAAAACGCAGTATTTTCGAAGACGTCGGCACCGCCCAAAAACCCGCGGACACGACAAGCGCCAAGGGCGTCATCGACCGGGGGCGCAGCTACGCGCGGCGTGGCATCCGGCTGTGGCTCATGTCTCTTTTCGCGCTGGTCGTGGTGATGATCGCCGTGGGCGGGCTGACGCGGCTGACGGACTCGGGGCTTTCGATCACCGAATGGGCGCCGGTGTCAGGCGCGCTGCCGCCGATGGATGCGGCGACTTGGGAGTCTGAGTTCGAAAAGTACCGCGCTATTCCCGAATACCAATTGCAAAACAAGGGGATGAGCCTCGCGGAGTTCAAGGTAATCTACTGGTGGGAATGGGGTCACCGCCAGCTCGGCCGCTTTATCGGAGTAGTGTGGGCGCTTGGCTTTTTCGGCTTTCTCATCGCGCGGAAGATCCCGCCGGGCTGGACGGGGCGGTTGCTGCTTCTTGGCGCGCTTGGCGGGCTGCAGGGGGCGATCGGCTGGTGGATGGTTGCCTCGGGTCTGACGGGCACGATGCTCGACGTCGCCTCCTACCGGCTCGCGACGCATCTGGGACTGGCCTTTGTCATCCTCGGCCTCATCGCCTGGTACGTGTTCAAGCTGGGCCGGACGGAGCGCGACATCCTGCAGGCGCGGCGGTCGAGCGACCGGGCGCTGTTCGGAATGGGGACGGGGCTTTTGCACCTGTCGTTCCTGCAAATCCTGCTGGGCGCGCTGGTGGCGGGGATCGATGCGGGGCGCACCTATACCGATTGGCCTTTGATGGCCGGGCAGGTCTTTCCACCCTACGCATTCGAGCTGGAGCCGATCTGGCGCAACTTTTTCGAGGACGAGGGGCTCGTGCAGTTCATGCACCGGGTGACGGGGTATCTGCTGATGCTCTTTGGCATCGGCGTCTGGTTCCGGGCGCGCAAGTCGCCGAACCGGCACACGCGTTTCGCCTTCAACGCGGTGCTGGCGATGCTGCTGGTGCAGATGGTGCTGGGCGTTGTGACTGTGCTTTACGCCGCGCCTTTGCACATCGCGATCGTGCACCAGTTCGGTGCGGTTGTGCTCTGGGTGCTGGTGCTGCGCGCGCGGTTCCTGGCGCGCTATCCGCTGGCAACATCCATTCGGGAGGCGTGAGCCATGGCGCAACGCGAGACCTATGACGGCCTGATGGCCTACCAGCGTGAGACCGAGGCGTTGGGCCAGATCGCCGGACGGCTTGGCTGGGACCAGGAGACGATGATGCCGCGCGGCGCGGCGGCGCAGCGGTCCGAGGAGATGGCTGCGATCGAGGGCGTGTTGCATGCCCGCCGGTCGTCTTTGGAGGTTGGTGAAGCGCTGGCTGCTTTGGACGGTGCGGAGCTTGGTGCGGTCGAGGCGGCGCAAGTCGCGCAGATCCGCAAGGGTTTTCACCGGGCGCGCAAGGTGCCGGCTGCCTTGGCCTCTGAAATCGCCAAGGTCACCTCGATCGCGCAGGGCCAGTGGGCCGAGGCGCGGGCGGCGGATGACTTTGCTGCCTTTGCGCCGGTGCTCGAGACCGTGGTGTCGCTCAAGCGGCAGGAGGCGGAGGCGCTGGCCGAAGGGCGGCCTGTGTACGACGCGCTGCTCGATGATTTCGAGCCGGACATGACCGCCGCGCAGCTCGAAGAGATGTTTGCCGCGATGCGCCCGGAACTTGTGGAACTGCGCGCGATGGCTTTGGACGGACCCGCGCCGGCGCCGCTGGACGGCGTGTGGGACGAGGCGGGGCAACTCAAAGTCTCTGAGCAGCTGGCGCTGACCTTTGGCTATGACATGGGCCGGGGACGGATCGACAAGGCGGTGCACCCTTTCTCGTCGGGCTCGGGCCATGATGTGCGGATTACGACGCGGACGGCTTTGGAAGATCCCTTCAACTGTTTCTACTCGACCATCCACGAGGTCGGCCATGCGGGCTACGAGCAGAACATCGACGCCGCTTACGCGCTGACGCCGCTTGGGCGGGGCGTGTCGATGGGCGTGCACGAGAGCCAGAGCCGGATTTATGAAAACCAGCTCGGGCGGTCGCGCGCCTTTTGCGGGCATCTTTTTGGATTGATGTCGGAGACATTTAGCCGGGCGCCTAGCAAGAACGCGGATGCCTTTTACCGGACGGTAAATGCAGTGCGGAAGGGGTACATCCGCACCGAGGCGGATGAGTTGCAGTACAACCTGCACGTCATGCTGCGGTTCGACCTGGAACGAGCGATGCTGACGGGTGATCTTTCGGTGCGTGACCTTGAAACGGCTTGGAATGATCGGTTTGAGGCGGACTTTGGCTATCCAGTCGATAAGGCTTCGAACGGGTGTTTGCAGGATGTGCATTGGTCCGTGGGGCTGATCGGGTACTTTCCGACCTACGCTTTGGGCAATGTCTATGCCGGGTGTCTTTACGAGGCTTTGCGGGCGGCGGTGCCGGGTCTCGAGGACGATTTGGCACGGGGCGAAACGGGGCTGGCGTTGGCGTGGCTCCGGGAGAACCTGCAGCAGTTTGGCGGGCTTCGCTCGCCGGTTGAGACGATCACGCATGCCTGTGGGCGGGCGCCGAGCGCCGAGCCTTTGTTGGGCTATCTGCGTGAAAAGTTCACGGGGCTTTGCGCTTAGGGATCCGAGCGCTCTTCGGCAGTGCCCACCTTACCAGTAAGGTGGGCACTGCCGAAACTGGTTGAATTCTCAAATGGGGGAGATGGGTGCGAGCACCCATCCTACGGTGTGCTGGCGTCTTACAGGGCGCGCGCGATCGTTTTGCGCCGAACGTAGGATGGGTGGTTTCACCCATCCTGGGCTTCCTCTTCCTCGCCCTGGTCTGCGATCCAGGCGACCGACACCACTTCCTCGCCCGCGCCGGTGTTGAACACCCGCACACCGCCCGCGGACCGTGACCGGAAGGAGATGCCGTCCACCGGCACACGGATCGACTGGCCGGTCGAGGTCGCGAGCATGATCTGGTCGTCCATCTCCACCGGGAAGGACGCCACCAGCGCGCCGCCGCGCATCGCCTTGTCCATCGCCGTCACGCCCATCCCGCCGCGTCCGCGCACGGGGTAGTCGTGGGACGAGCTGAGCTTGCCGGCCCCGCCCGACGTGATCGTCAGCATCAGGTTCTCGGCTGCCGACATCTCGGCATAGCGCTCTTGCGGGAGCTGGGCGTTGGCGTTGCCTTCCTCGTCCTCCACCTCTGCGTCATCCGCGATCCCGGCCATGGCGCGGCGCATCTTGAGGTAGGCCGCGCGCTCGTCGGGGGTCGCCTCGAAGTGGCGGATCACCGACATAGAGACCACCTCGTCGTCCGCACCCAGCTTTATCCCGCGTACACCGACGGAGGCGCGCGAATTGAAGACGCGCACGTCCGTCGCCGGGAAGCGTATCGCCCGGCCCGAGCGGGTGAACAGCATCACATCATCCTCGTTCGACGCGATGCGCACGTTGATGAGGCGGGTGCCGGCGTTCTCGTCCTCGAACTTCATCGCGATCTTGCCGTTGCGCATGACGTTGGCAAAATCGCTCAGCTTGTTGCGCCGCACGGTACCGGCGGAGGTCGCAAAGACAGCCTGCAGGTCGTCCCAATCCTCCTCGTCGCGGTCCACCGGCATGATGGCGGCGATCGACACGCCCGTTGGGATCGGCAGGATGTTCACGATCGCCTTGCCCTTGGCGGTGCGCCCGCCCGCGGGCAGACGCCAGGTCTTGAGCTTGTAGACCATCCCGTCGGTGGTGAAGAACAACAGCGGCGTGTGCGTGTTCGCGACGAAGAGCGTCGTGACCACGTCGTCGTCTTTGAGCGTGCCGCCCGACAGCCCCTTGCCGCCGCGCTTTTGCGCGCGGAAGTCGGCAAGCGCGGTGCGTTTGATGTAGCCGCCTTGGGTGATGGTGACGACCATGTCCTCGCGCTCGATGAGGTCCTCGTCCTCCATGTCGCCGGACCATTCGACGATCTCTGTGCGGCGCGGCACGGCAAAGGCGTCGCGGACCTCGCGCAGCTCCGACGCGATGATCGCCATGATCCGCTCGCGGGACGACAGGATGTCGAGGTATTCCTTGATCTTTCCGGCCAACTCTTCGAGCTCGTCGGTGACCTCCTTGACGCCGATCTGGGTGAGGCGCTGCAGGCGCAGGTCGAGGATCGCGCGGGCCTGTACTTCGGTCAGGTTGTAAGTCCCGTCGTCGTTCATCTTGCTCAAGGGATCGTCGATGAGGCGCAGGTAGCCCTCGATCTCGGCGGCGGGCCAGCGGCGGGTCATCAGCTTTTCGCGCGCCTCGGCAGCGTCGGCGGAGGCACGGATGGTGGCGACGACTTCGTCGACGTTGCTCACAGCGACGGCGAGACCGCAAAGGATGTGCGAGCGTTCGCGCGCCTTACGCAGATCAAAGGCGGTGCGCCGCGCCACCACGTCCTCGCGGAAGTCGATGAAGGACGTCAGGAACCGCCGCAGCGTCAGCTGCTCGGGGCGGCCGCCATTCAAGGCCAGCATGTTGCAGCCGAACGAGGTCTGCATCGGGGTAAAGCGGTAAAGCTGGTTCAGCACTACCTCGGCGGTCGCGTCGCGCTTGAGTTCGACGACGACGCGCACGCCCTGCCGGTCGCTCTCGTCCTGCACATGGGCGATGCCTTCGATCTTTTTGTCGCGCGCGGCCTCGGCGATCCGCTCGATCATGGTGGCCTTGTTCACCTGATAGGGGATCTCGTCGACGACGATGGCGAAGCGGTCCTTTCGCAGCTCCTCGACGCGCGTCTTGGCGCGGATGATGACGCTGCCGCGCCCCTCGAGGTAGGCTTTGCGCGCGCCGGACCGTCCGAGCATCACGCCGCCCGTGGGAAAGTCGGGCCCGGGCACGTACCCGATCAGGTCCTCGGAGCTGAGGTCCGGGTCCTCGATCAGCGCCAGCGTGGCGTCGACGACCTCGCCCAGGTTGTGCGGCGGGATGTTGGTCGCCATGCCCACGGCGATCCCGCCCGCGCCATTGACCAGCATGTTGGGGAAGCGGGCAGGGAGCACCGTCGGCTCGCGGTCCTTGCCATCGTAATTGTCCTGAAAATCGACCGTGTCTTTCTCGATATCCGCCAGCAGCGCGCCCGCGGGCTTGTCCATGCGCACTTCGGTGTAGCGCATGGCGGCGGGGTTATCGCCGTCCATCGAGCCAAAGTTGCCCTGACCGTCGAGGAGCGGCAGCGACATCGAGAAATCCTGCGCCATCCGCACGAGCGCGTCGTAGATCGCGCTGTCGCCATGCGGGTGGTACTTGCCCATCACGTCGCCCACCGGGCGCGCGGATTTGCGGTAGGATTTGTCGGCGGTATTGCCGGTCTCGTGCATCGCGTAGAGGATGCGCCGGTGCACGGGTTTGAGGCCATCGCGCAGGTCCGGGATCGCGCGGGAGACGATCACCGACATGGCGTAATCGAGGTAGGAGGTCTTCATCTCCGCCTCGATCGAGACGGTCGGTCCGTCGTAGGACGGACGCTGTGGCTGGTCCTCGTCTTCGCCCGGCAGATCAGGTGTGTCGCTCACGTCAGTCCCTCGTGTCGCCCGCTACATCTCGTTGTTTTCGACTATAGCACCCGCTGCATCATGGGGGCAATTTGTGATTGCGTTCCTGACGCCAAGGCGCGTCGAAATGCTGGATTTATTTTCCCGCTCGGGTACAGTCCGCGCCGAAATTTGTGTGCAGCGGTCGAAGAGGGAGGCGGCATGCTTGAACGTAGCATCAACACGGGCGATGCGGATGCGCTGGAGGGGCTCGAGGAGAATCCGCAGGGTTTCGCGATCTCGCTGCTGAGCAGCACCGACGATTGCATCAAGGTGCTGGATATGGACGGGCGACTGACGTTCATGTCGTGCAACGGCCTTGCGGCGATGGAAATCGACGATTTCGAAGACGTGCGCGGCGCGCCGTGGCCAGCGCTCTGGCCCGAGGCGCAAAAGGAGCTGGTGGCGCGCGCCGTCAGCCAGGCGCAAAAGGGCCAGACTGCCGAATTCGAAGCGATCTGCCCGACCGCCAAGGGCACGCACAGGGTCTGGGCGGTCACGGTCATCCCTGTGCTCTCCGGCGAGGGGCAGGTGGAGCGGATCGTGGCCACCTCGCGCGATGTGACAGAGCGGGTGGGCCTTGAACGCGCGCTCCAGATGCGCGCCAATGACCTCAACACCGAGCTGGCGGCCAAGGAGGCGCTGCTCGCCGAGCGCACGCACTTGCTGCGCGAGATGGACCACCGGGTCAAGAATTCGCTGGCGCTGGTCTCGACCACGCTGCGCCTGCAGGAGCGGCGCGCCTCGAGCGAAGAGGTCGCGGATGCGCTGCGCTCGGCCTCTGCGCGGGTGCTGGCCGTGGCGCGGGTGCACGAAGGGCTGCAGGCACAGGTGGATGACCGGACGATCTATGCGGACACGTTCCTCGAGGCGCTGCTGACCGACATGCGTGAGGCACTTGGCGAGGGGCGCCGGATCGTGCTGGAGGCCGCCCCCGCGCTGGAGCTGAGCCCGGCACAGAGCGTGCACCTGGGCCTCATCTGCGTCGAGTTGATTCAGAACGCGGCCAAGCACGGCAACGGTGACGGGCCGATTGCGGTGACCTGCGCGGGTGATGATGACCCTGCGCAGATCGTGTTTGCCGTGACCGACACGGGCGGGCGCCTACCCGAGGCTTTCGACATGGCGCGGGCCTCGGGGCTGGGCCTGCAGGTCTGCCGGTCGAGCGCGGCGATGCTGGGCGGCACCTTTGGCGCCGCGCCGGGTGCCGTCGCGCGGTTCGAGCTGCGCTTTCCCCGCGCCGTGGCAGTCGCGCCTTAGGCGGACTTGCGGCCCGCGCCCCGCGCGCCATGTCGGTTTTCCGTCGCAACTGCCGCTTTGGGCGCGCCGGGCCGCTTTGCGCAGCGCTAGTCACGGGGGGCAGGATCAGCGCGAGGGGAGCGGGACGATGGCAGAGGCAGGCACACGGCGGCGGGCACGTGGCGGCGGCGGCGCGGCACGCAGGGCAGAGCGCACGTCGGTCAAGATCGAAGCGGCGCGGTATATCGAGCGCAACATCCCAAACTTCGAGATCCTGACCTCCGAGGCCATCGAGATCATCGAGGCCAATGCGGAGGCGGTGCTCGAAGAGGTCGGCGTCAACTTCGTCAGCAACCCCGCCGCTTTGGCGCGGTGGAAGGAGGCGGGCGCCTCCGTCGATGGTGAGCGCGTGCGCATTCCCCGAGGGCTCGCGCGCAAGCTCTGTGCCACTGCGCCCGCGCGGATCACCCAGCACGCCCGCAACCCCGAGCGCAACGTCGAGATCGGCGGGAAGACTCTGGTCTGCGCGCCCGTCTATGGCCCGCCCTTCGTGCGCGACACCGAAGGAGGCCGCCGCTACGCGACCATGGCCGACTTCGAAAAGTTCGTGAAGCTGGGGTACATGTCCAAGTGGCTGCACCACTCTGGCGGAACCGTGTGCGAGCCGACGGACGTGCCGGTGAACAAGCGCCACCTCGATATGCTGCGCGCGCATATGATCTACTCGGACAAGCCCTTCATGGGCTCTGTCACCGAGCCGAGCCGGGCGCAGGACAGCGTCGACATGTGCGGGCTGCTTTTTGGCGAGCAGTTCGTGCAGGACAACACAGTGATGACCTCGCTCATCAACATCAACTCGCCAATGACATTCGACGACGTGATGATGGGCGCGCTGGAGGTTTATGCTGCCAACAACCAGGCCTGCATCGTCTCTCCCTTCATCGTGGGCGGCGCGATGGCGCCGGTGTCGGTGGCAGGCACACTGACACAAGTGCTGGCCGAAGTGCTGGCTGGCGTTGCCTATTCGCAGCTGGTGCGCCCCGGTGCGCCGGTGATTGCGGGCGCCTTTGTGACGTCGATCGACATGAACTCCGGCGCGCCCACGTTCGGCACGCCCGAGGCATCGCAAATCCTTTACGGGGCCGGCCAACTCTTCCGCCGCCTTGGGCTGCCGTTCCGCTCGGGCGGAGGGCTTTGCGGGTCGAAACTGCCGGACGCGCAGGCCGCCTACGAGACCGCGCACACGCACAACGCCGCGCTGATGGGCGGGGTGAACTTTATGCTGCACGCCTGCGGCTGGCTCGAGGGGGGGCTTGTCAGCTCTTTCGAGAAGTTCGTGATGGACGCCGATCAGTTGGGGGTCTTGCACAAGCTGGCCGAGGGCGTGGCGGCGGATGCGAACGCGCAGGCGCTGGACGCCATCCACGAGGTTGGGCCGGGGGGACACTACCTTGGCTGCGCACACACCCAGGCGAACTTCAAGGAGGCGTTCTGGCGGTCGAACCTGCTCGATTACAAACCGTTCGAGACCTGGGCCGACGAGGGTGCGCGCGACACGAACCAGCTGGCCTCCGAGCGCGTGGCGACCTTGCTGTCGCAGTACCAGCAGCCGGCGATTGACCCGGCCAAGCGCGAGGCCATCGACGCCTTTGTCGCGCGCCGTAAGGAAGAGATGCCGGACGCGTTTGTCTGAGGCGCTCGTCCGCCCTTGCGGGCGGCCTCGCTTGGGGGTCCGCGTCGAATTGGCGTGTGTGCCGCTTGGTAAACCGCGACTGGGGCTCTGCCCCAGACCCCGGGATATTTCTGGCCAGAAGAAGACTGGATTTTAGAGGGTCACGGGGTCAGAGCCGCCGGCGCGGGTCGCTTCTTCCCAGGCGGCGCGGGCGAGGGTGTCGGAGGTGAGGCCGTCGATCTCGCGGCGCAGTTCGAGGCCGAGCAGGGGATCGTATTCGGCGATGAGGCCGAGTTTCTCGCCGGGATCGAGGGCTTTGGATTTCAGGATCGTCTGCAGCTCGACCATGACCTGCGGCATGGCAAGGTCGTCACGGAGCGCGGCTTCGATCTTGGCGATGTGTCGCTGTGCTGCCTCGCTGGTCGGCGGGGTCGCGTCTGACTCTTCGGAGAGTGTCTTCACCCGCAGGCGCAGGCGGCGGAGGGCCGTGGCGGCGTCCTCGACGTGTTTCCACGAGAAGAGCATGCGTTTGCGGTAATGCGTGCGGAAGCAGAGGAGGCGGAAGGCGAGCGGGTCGATGCCGCGCTCTTGCAGGGTGAAGACGGTGAGGAACTCGCCTGACGACTTGGCCATCTTGACGCCGTCCGTCGCCTCGAGGAAGGCGCCGTGCATCCAGGTATGCGCGAAGGGCTTACCCGTGCAGCACTCGGTCTGGGCGATCTCGTTGCTGTGGTGGATCGCGATGTGGTCGATGCCGCCGGTGTGGACGTCGATCTGGTCGCCAAGATAGGCGCGCGCCATCGCGGAGCATTCGATGTGCCAGCCGGGGAAACCGGTTCCCCAGGGGCTGTCCCATTCCATCTGGCGCTGTTCGGTGGCGGGAGAGAACTTCCAGAGGGCGAAGTCGGTGGCGTTGCGCTTGTCACCGGCATCGATGCGGGCGCCCGCCTCGAACCCCTCGCGGGAGGCGCCGGTGAGCTTGCCGTAGTCCTCCAGCTTGGAGGTGTCGAAGTAAATTCCGTCGCCTGTCCGGTAGGTTAGGCCCTTTTCTTCAAGTGACGCGATCATGTCGATCTGCTGGGGGATGTGGGCTGTGGCGCGGCTCAGCACGTCGGGGGCAGCGATGTTGAGCGCGAGGCACTGACGGATGAAGCCGCCCTCGTAGCGCTTGGCGATGTCCCAGGCGGTCAGGCCCTCGCGGCGGGCGCCGACCTCCATCTTGTCCTCGCCCTCGTCGCCGTCGCTGACGAGGTGGCCGACGTCGGTGATGTTCATCACGTGTTTGACGTTGTGACCGGTGTGGCGGAGCACTTTTTTCGCCATGTCTACAAAGACATAGGTGCGCAGGTTGCCGAGGTGGGCGTCGTGGTAGACCGTAGGTCCACACGAGTACATGGCCACCGTCTCACCCAAAGGCTGAAAGGGCTCGGCGGCCCGGCGCATCGTGTCGTAAAAGCGAAGATCGGTCATGTCGCCCGCGTTACCCGCCGGGGGTGCGCTTGGCAAGGTAGTCTGCCCAGGCTTCGGGCGTGTCGAGGTCGGTGAGGGCGGCGTTGCCGGGCAGGGCCACGTGTTTCACGCGGTGTGCGTTGGCTTTGAGCACGTGTCTTGCGCCGGTGTCGCCTTGGGAGGCGAGCAGCCCTGCGCGGCAGTCGGGGGGGAAGAGGACGGGGTGACCTGGGGTGCCATTGGCGCTGGTGGCTTGTTGAAGGGATACTTCAGGGTCGAATTGGAAGGCACTGATAACTTGAGATATATCCACATCGGAGATATCTGGCATGTCCGCCGGTAGGACGAGGATTGCGTGGTCCTCGGGGATAGCGGAGACACCTGTGCGGAGAGAGGCGCCCATGCCTTCTGCGGCTTCTGGGACTTCCACAATGCTTGTGCCAGTGGCATATGCGGCGCGGGGATGATCGCGTGCGGGAAGTGTGACGTAGACGGGAAAGCCGGTGGCGACGGCGCGCGCGCATTGGCGGGCTTGAAGGGGTGTTCCGTCAATCTCTTCAAGGAGTTTGTCGCGACCCTTCATGCGGGACGAGGCTCCCGCTGCGAGGAGAAGGATCGCGACGGGGATCATGTCAGCCGCGCATCCGGGTGCCGTCGGGGTCGAAGATCGTGGTGCGCAGACGCTTGGCCTTGCACATCTCGCCGAGGATTTCGATTTCGGCGTCATCGCCGTCCCATGCCGCCGGGACCAGCGCGAGCGCGGTGGACGTGCAGGTGTGGTGGGCGTAGCCGCCTGAGGTGACGAAGCCCTGCACGATGCCGTCGATCCAGACGGGCTCGTAGCCGTGGGTGTCGGCGTCGTTGGCCTCGACGGCGAAGGCGATCAGCTGGCGATCCGCGCCCTTTGCCTTTTCGGCTTCGGCGGCGGAACGTCCAATGAAATCAACCTCTTTCTTCCATGAGATGAAGCGATCCATGCCGGTTTCGCCGGGCGTGTAGTCGGGTGAAAATTCGGCGAGCCAGGAGCCGAAGAAGCGGTCGAGGCGGAGCGACATCATTGCGCGCATGCCGAAGGGTTTGATGCCGAAGGGCTGGCCTGCCTCCCAAAGCGCATCCCAGAGTTGGCGTTGGGCCATGGGGTCGCAGTAGATCTCGTAGCCGAGATCGCCGGTGTAGCTGACGCGCTGGATGATACAGGGGGTCATGCCGATTTCGACCTCGGCAATGTCGAGAAAACGCATGTCCGGCGCCACGCGGGAGGCGGCGCGTAGGACGTCGGTTGCGCGAGGACCTGCGATCTGGAAACCGGTGCGCCGGTCGGACATGTTTTCCAGGTGAACGTCGCCAGACAAGTGTTTGAGAAACCAGCGCATATGGTAGGACTGGCTGCCGTAGGAGGCGGTCAAGAGAAAGCGCTCTTCGGCAAGGCAGGAGACGGTGAAATCGCCGATGAGCTTGCCCTTGGGTGACAGCATCGGAGTCAACGAGATGCGGCCGGGTTTGGGGATGCGGCCGGCCATGATGCGGTCGAGCCAGGCGCGGGCGTCTGTGCCCGTAACCTCGTACTTTCCGAAGTTGTGAGTTTCATTGAGTCCAACGGCCTCGCGGACGGATCGAACTTCGCGCGCGGTGGCGTCGAAGGCGTTGGAGCGGCGGAAGGAGGGGGTCTCGTACCGCTCTTCGCCGTCTTCGGCGAAGTAGTTGACGACCTCGAGGCCATATTGCGCGCCCCAGACCGCGCCCATGCTGTCGAAGAGGTCGTACATGGGCGTGCGGCGCAGGCCGCGGGCGGCGGGGAGCTCTTCATTCGGGTAGGCGACGGAGAAGCGCTTTTGGTAGTTCTCGATCACCTTGGGACGGGTGAATTCCTGGCGGAGGTGCGCCGGGAAGCGGGCGACGTCCATGGCGGTCACGTCGCGTTCGGGCTCTCCCTCGATCATCCATTGCGCGAGCGTCAGGCCGACGCCGCCGCCTTGCGAGAAGCCTGCCATGACGGCGCAGGCGGACCAGTAGTTGCGCATGCCCGTGACGGGGCCGACGAGCGGGTTGCCGTCGGGGGCAAAGGTGAAGGGGCCGTGGATCACGGATTTCACGCCCGCGCGTTCCAGAACGGGGAAGCGATCGTAGGCGAAGGCGATGCTGTCCTCGATCTTGTCGAGGTCATCGGGCAAAAGCTCGTGGCCGAAGTCCCAGGACGTGCCGTCGACCGCCCAGGGTTTGCAGGGTTGTTCATAGAAGCCGATGCAGAGGCCGCGCCCCTCTTGCCGCAGGTACGATTCGCCTGCCGGGTCCATGACATGCGGGTGCTCTTCGGATCGTTCATAGATTTCAGGCACTTCGTCGGTGACGATATACTGGTGCTCCATCGCGTGCAGGGGCAGGTAGAGCCCGGCCATGGCGGCGACTTCGCGCGCCCAGAGGCCGCCGGCGTTGACGATGTGTTCGGCGTGGATCGTGCCCTGATCGGTCACCACGTCCCAGGTGCCATCGGGGCGCTGGGTGGTGGCGGTGACCTTGCAATGCGTCTTGATCGTGGCGCCGCCCATGCGCGCGGCCTTGGCATAGGCGTGGGTCGTGCCGGACGGGTCGAGGTGGCCGTCGAGCGGATCGTAAAGCGCGCCGAGGATGCCGTCCGTGTTGGTGATGGGCGCGATCTTGGCGATCTCTTCGGGGCCGACGATTTCGGTTTCGAGCCCCATGTAGCGGTGCTTGGCCCGCTCGGCGAGGAGCATGTCGAACCGGTCGCGGTTGTCGGCGAGCGTCACGCCGCCCACGTGGTGCAGGCCGCAGGACATGCCGGTCAGCTCTTCGAGCTCGCGGTAGAGGCGGATGGTGTAGCCCTGCAAGGCGGCCATGTTGGTGTCGCCGTTGAGCGTGTGAAAGCCGCCCGCCGCGTGCCATGTGCTGCCGGACGTCAGCTCGGAGCGTTCGAGCAGCATCACGTCGGACCAGCCGAGTTTGGTCAGGTGATAGAGCACCGAGCAGCCGATCACGCCGCCCCCGATCACCGCTACGCGCGTGGTTTCCGTCATGTCGGCTCCTGCCTCTTTGCGCTTTGTCCTGAGGGGGTGCTACCGTTTTGAGGGGCGGGCATGGTTTCGCAAATGCGACACGTTGTGTCGCTGGGCGCACTTTGCGGTGCGTGACATGTGTCTTTCCCGGTTCTTGTCTCAGAGGGTCCGTGTCTCTGAGGTGGACGGCACCGTGGGAACAAAACCGCCGCACGGCGCCTTGTGGAGGCGGAGGCGCATGGTACGACTGCTCGAAATTCCGCGCACGCTGTGGCGCAAGGCGCTGGAGTACTGGCGCAAGCTCAAGGTGCGCGTGGCCCTTATGGGCGCGCTGGCCGTGCTTGCCATGGCGCTAACACAGCCGGTGGGCTGGCTTTTACCCGAGGAGCTGCAGACGCGGCTGGCGGGGGAGGCGGCGGACCGGCTGCTCGACATCATTGCCAATGCGATGCTCGCGGTCACCACGTTCAGTCTGACGGTCATGGTGGCAGTGTTCAACAACGTCTCGAGCCAGTGGACGCCGCGCATTCACCGCCTGGCGATGCAGGACGAGGTCACGCTGCACACGCTGGCGACGTTCATCGGCGCCTGGGTCTATGCCCTGATGGGGATCGTGCTGCGCGAGCTCGGCGTCTTTCCCGACGACGGGGCGACGGTGCTCTTTGCGATGACGGTGCTGGTGCTGAGCTACGTCGGCTGGTCGCTGATCCGCTGGGTCCTGCATCTGCAGACGTTCGGGAGCCTGCTCGCCTCGACCCGGCAGGTCGAGGAGATCACTTGTCAGGGTCTGCGTCAGCGGTTCGAAACGCCGTGCCTGGGCGCCGAGCCGTTTACCGGGGACGCGCCCGAGCGCGCCCGGCGGATGACCTCGCGCAGCACGGGGTACGTGCAGCGCATTTACGAGGAGGCGTTGAACGCCTGGTGCGAGGACCATGACCTGACGCTGTGGCTGCTTGTGATGCCCGGCGATTTTGTATCGCTGCATGTACCTTTGGTGGCTGTCGAGGGCGATCTGCCCGACGGGGCGCAGGACCGTTTGGCAGAGCTGATCGTGCTGGGCGATGTGCGGGTGCACGAGCAGGATCCGCGCTTTGGCCTGCTGGTGCTCTCCGAGATCGGCACGCGCGCGCTGTCGCCGGGGATCAACGATCCGGGCACCGCAATCGATGTGATCACGCGGGGCGAGCGGATCCTGTCGCTTTATTCCGACGAAACGCGCGGCGACGAGGTGATCTACCCGCAGTTGCGCGTGCGCCCGATGGATCCGCAGGACCTGATCGAGGACCTGATCGACCCTATAGCCCGCCACGGGGCAGGCGATCTCGACGTGCAAATCCAGGTGCAAAGGGTGCTCGCCTCGCTTTCGCGCCACCCGGACACAGGTCTGGCGGAGGCCGCAGCCGAGGCGCGCGCCCGCGCCGGACGTCGCGCGCTCGACCAGCTCGAGTTCGACCACGACCGCGCCCGCCTCGAAAAGCATATCGCTGCCTGAGCACCTCTCCCGTTTCGCGCTTAACCTGTTCCATCCTGGCGTTGGGCAGGCATTGGGCGGGCGTTGGCCGGGAAATGTCGGGAACAGGACGGAGGCGCTGCGCCCTTCACCGCAAGTTAGCCCGCAGGCAGGGAGGCAAGCGAGATGGCCGAGGGCGGTATGAGGACACATGCACAAGCGGTGGTGATCGGGGGCGGGGTGATCGGATGCTCGATCCTCTATCACCTGACCAAGCTGGGCTGGACCGATGTGGTGCTGCTGGAACGGAACGAGCTGACGTCGGGCTCCACCTGGCACGCCGCCGCCAACATCCACGGGCTGCACGACAGCACCAACATCTCCCGCATCCAGCACTACACGATGAGCCTCTACAAGGAGCTCGAGGCGGAGACGGGTCAGTCCTGCGGCGTCTTCCAACCCGGCTCGCTTTACCTCGCCCAGACCGAGGCGCGCGAGCACCAGCTGCGCCTGCAGGCGGCGAAGGCCAAGCTCTACGGCATGAACTTTCACGAGGTGAGTCGCGAGGAGGCCGAGCGCCTGCATCCGCTGGTCAACTTCGACGGCATCCGCTGCATCATGTACGAGCCCGACGGCGGCAATGTGGACCCCTCGGGGGTCACCAACGCCTACGCCGTGGGCGCGCGGCAGCGGGGGGCGGAGATCCACCGCTTCACGCCCGTCACGGCGACGGAACAGCAGCCCGATGGCACCTGGATCGTGCGCACGCCCAAGGGTGACATCGCTACGCCCTGGGTGATCAATGCGGCCGGTCTCTGGGGCCGGGAGGTCGCCGCGCTGGCGGGGCTGACGTTGCCGCTGCAGCCCACCGAGCACCAGTATTTCGTGACCGAGACCATAGCCGAGATCGCAGGCATGCCAGCGCGTCTCCCGTCGGTCGCGGACCGCGATGGCGAGTACTACCTGCGGCAGGAAGGCAAGGGCCTTTTGATCGGCGCCTACGAGCGCGACGTGCGGTTCTGGGCAGAAGACGGCACGCCGCTCGACTTCGCACACGACCTCTTCCCGGACGACCTGGACCGGATCGAGGACAACATGATGCGCGCCATCGACCGGGTGCCCGTCGTGGGTGCGGCCGGCATCAAGCGCGTCATCAACGGCCCGATGATCTGGTCGCCGGATTCCAACGTGCTGATGGGACCGGTGCCGGAGCTCAAAGGGTACTTCTGCTGCAACGGGATCATCCCCGGCTTCTCGCAATCGGGCGGTATGGGCCTGATGGCGGCGCAATGGATCATCGAAGGTGAGATGCAGTACGACATGTTCGCCTGGGACGTCGCCCGCTTTGGCGACTGGGCGGATACGGCGTTTACCAAGGCGCGCGTGGCCGACCAATACGCGCACCGCTTCGCCATCCACTACCCGAACGAGGAGCGCGCCGCCGGCCGCCCCTGCCGCACGCGCCCCGCCTACAAGATGCAGCGCGAGATGGGCGCGGTCTTCGGGATCAACTACGGCTGGGAGCACCCGCAATGGTACGCCGCTGAGCCCGGCGCGCAAGACACCAACGGCTTCACCCGCCAGAACTGGTGGGGACCCGTCGGTGACGAGTGCCGGATGTTGCGGGAGAAGGCGGGGATCATCGACATCTCCAACTTCGCCAAATACCGCGTGCAAGGCCCCGGCGCTGAGGACTGGCTGAACGCGGTCTTTGCCAACCACATGCCGCGCGAGATCGGGCGCTCCTGCCTGACACCGCTCATCGGCGTGCGCGGCGGCATCGCCGGCGACGCCACCGTCACCCGCACTGCCGAAGACGAGTTCTGGGTGATCTCGTCCGGCATGGCCGAACGCTACCAGCGCCGGTTCTACGACGCTGTGCCACTGCCCGAAGGAACCACGTTCACCTCCATGACCGAGGCCATGTGCGGCTTCAACGTCGCCGGCCCGCAGAGCCGCGCGCTCCTCCAACGCCTCACGAACACCTCGCTCGAAACAAACGATTTCCCCTTTATGCGCTCCGCTTGGATCACCATCGCTGGCCTCGACGTGCTCGCCCTCCGCGTCTCCTTCACCGGCGACCTCGGCTGGGAGCTGCACTGCAAGACCGAGGACCAAACCGCGCTCCTCTCCGCCCTCCTCGAGGCCGGGAAAGAGGTCGGCGCCGGTCCTGTCGGCGCGCGCGCCCTGATGAGCCTGCGCGTCGAAAAAGGCTACGGCTCCTGGTCGCGCGAATATTCGCCCGAATACTGGCCACAGGAAGTCGGCCTCGACCGGCTCTGCAAGATGGACAAGGACTTCCTCAACAAATCCGCCTGCGCCGAAGTCCTCTCCAAACCGGCCCGCGAACGCTTGGTCGTGCTGCACATCAGCGGCGAGGACACCGCCCAGTCGAACGCCGACGCCACCGGCGGCGAGCCGATCTTCAAGGACGGCGCCGGCATCGGGCGCGTCACGTCGGGCGGTTACGGGTATTCTGTCGGCATGTCGCTCGCACTTGGCTACGTCAAGGACGCGGCACCCGGCGACGCGGTCGAGGTCATGATCCTTGGCCAGCCTCACCGCGCCACGATCCTGCCTGAGCCACCGTTCGACCCCAAAGGCACACGCCTGCGCGCGTAACGACTGTCGGGGATTTAGGTATTTCTGAACCAGAGAAGCAGGACCGCAGCGCCCCATCCCGGACCGGGGTCCACCCTGCGAGGCAGCATCCGCCGAGGCTCGCAGGGCTTCTCCGGTTACGGCCATCGGGACCTCTCCCTGTGCCGCACCCCAACCTTCGTTCAAAGAGATGAACATCAGGTTACCGCGCGCTACGTCAATATCTTCTTCGGTTTCAAAATACCTTGGGGGCCGTACATTTGGCGCCATTGGTCCGAGCCCAATGGACGGCGGCAAAGCCCCAATGTGGGGGTGTGGGGGTCAAACCCCCACAAGAAAGAGCGTGCGGCACGCACCCAATCAAAGTCAAAGCGGGCGGATCTTGAGGCGGGTGAGGCGGTTGGCCTGTTTGGCGAGCACCTCGAAGCGGAAGCCGTGAAAGGAGAAGACCTGGCCTGCGGCGGGGATGGCTTGCGCCTCGTGGATGACGAGGCCGGCGACCGTGTTCGCTTCCTCGTCGGGAAGCGACCAGTCGCAGGCGCGGTTGAGGTCGCGGATCGTCATGGCGCCCTCGACGAGGTAGTCGCCGTCTTCGGCGCGGGCGACCTCCTCCTCGCCGCTGGCGTCGAACTCGTCGGTGATCTCGCCGACGATCTCTTCAAGAATGTCCTCGAGCGTGATCAGCCCCTGCAGCGCGCCGTACTCGTCGACCACCAGGGCAAAGTGCGTGTGCCGGCGCAGGAACTGCCGCATCTGGTCGTCGAGCGTCGTCGTCTCGGGCACAAAGTAGGGCGCCATCATCACCTCTTTGAGGTCAAAGCCCTTGAGCGCCTCCGCCGACGGTAGGTCGCCTTCCATCAGGCGGTACATGCCCCGCAACAGGTCCTTGGCGTGCACGAGGCCGACGATGTTTTCGGGGTCGTCCTGATAGACCGGCAGCCGCGTGTGGCGCGATTCGAGGCACTGCGTCAGGATCTCGAGAGGCGGGTTCGAGGCGTCGATCATCTCGATCTTGGAGCGGTGCAGCATGATCTCCTCGACCGCGCGTTCGGCCAGATCGAGCGCGCCGAGGATCCGGTCGCGGTCCTCCTTTTCCACCACACCCTCGGAATGGCCGAGATTGAGCGCGCCCTCGATCTCTTCGCGCACCGCGAGGATGTGGCTGTCGGGATCGGTCTTGACGCCAAAGACGCGCAGCACGCCGCGCACGAGCAGCCGCACGGCGCTCACCACGGGGGCAAAGATCGTCACGACAAAGGCGATCGGGCGCGACACGAGCCCCGCGGCGGTCTCGGCATTGGTGATCGCATAGGTCTTGGGCAGGACCTCGGCAAAGATCAGCACGAGCAGCGTCATCACCAGCGTCGCCAGCGCCACGCCGGACTCGCCCAGCATCCGCGTAAAGAGTGCCGTGGCGAGCGATGTCGCCAGGATGTTCACGAGGTTGTTGCCCAAGAGGACCGAGCCGATCAGCCGCTCGTTGTCCTCGGTGATCTTGAGCGCCCGCACGGCGCCCGCGTCGCCCTTGTCGGCCTTGGCGCGCAGCTTGCCGCGCGAGGCCGCCGTCAGCGCGGTCTCGGACCCTGAAAAGAACCCCGACATCACCAGCAGCAAGAGGATCGACCCGGAGGTGATCCAGAATGCACTGTCGAGTGTGACGCCCGTCTCGCCCATGCCTGATGCCTTTGCTTTTGTGCCGCGGTGGCTGTCTTATGGGGATCGGGTGTCGCGCAATCAAGGGGCAGGCGGCCATGCGGGTAAAGGAGCTAGCGGAGCTCGACGGGAAGGTGCTGCTGTACGGCGGCGCCTATTCCAACCTCGCGGCGACGGAGGCGCTGTTTGCATTGGCGGAGGACACGGGGATCGCCGTCGATCACCGGGTTTGCACCGGGGACTTGGTGGCCTATTGCGCGCGCGCCGAGGCGACGGTGCAGCTCGTGCGAGGCAAAGGCGGCACCGTGCTTGCGGGAAATTGCGAGCGCCAGTTGGCAGCGGGCGCGGCGGATTGCGGGTGCGGCTTTGAGGCCGGGACGACCTGTGACCGGCTCTCGGCGCAGTGGTACGCCCATGCGTTGCGCGACGTGTCGCACGAAAGCCGCGCGTGGATGGCCGGCCTGCCGGACGTTCTGACCTTTACCCACCAAGCGTTGCGCTGCGCGGCCCTGCATGGAGGTGTGACGGACATTGCCCGGTTTGTCTGGCGGACATCGCCAGAGGCGGTCTTTGCCGAAGAGTTGAGCGCGTTGCGTCAAATCATCGGCCCGGTGGACATGGTGATCGCAGGCCATTCGGGACTGCCCTTCGCGCGGCAGATTGGCGAGACGCTCTGGGTCAATACAGGCGCGCTTGGGATGCCGCCGAACGACGGCACGCCGTACACCAGCTACGCGATCCTCGACGGGACGCCCACGCTGCACCGGCTGACCTACGATCCTGCACCTGAAGTTCAAGCGATGGAGGCGGCGGGCCTGACGCAGGGTTATCACGCCGCGCTCACTACCGAGTTTTGGCCGTCTGAGGACGTCTTGCCTCCCGAGCTGCGCCGCGCTCAGGCTTTGCCGGCCAGCGGGTGATGGTCCAGCACCAGATCGCGCAGGCGATCCTCCAACACGTGGGTGTAGATTTCCGTCGTGGCCACATCCGCGTGACCGAGCAGCGTCTGGATCGCGCGCAGGTCGGCCCCGCCGGCAAGCAAGTGCGTGGCAAAGGCGTGGCGCAGCGTGTGCGGTGTGACTTTGTCTGGTGAAATGCCCGCCTCGACCGCCAAGTCCTTGACCAGCAGGTAAAACCTGTGACGCGTCAGGTGGCCGGCCTTACCGCGCGAGGGAAAGAGAAAGAGCGACGACGCCTTGCTCTTTTGCCGTCCCGCCTCCTCGGCCTCGTCGCGGAGCGCGAGCCAGGTGGCCAGCGCCTCCCGCGCATCGGGCGAGAGGGGCACCATCCGCTCCTTGTCGCCCTTCCCGCGGATCAGCAGCAGCTGCGGATCGCCGCGCGCCGCGCTCACCGGCAAAGAGACGAGCTCGGACACGCGCATCCCCGTCGCGTAGAGCACCTGCATCAGGCAGGTGTTGCGCACGCGGTCCGCCGGGCTGCGCCCGTGCGTCGTCGCGGCCTCCATCAGCCGGTCCACCTCCTCGACGCTCAGCGTCTTGGGCAGGCGCTTGTCGCGGCCCGGGCCGGTGATCTGGATCGCCGGGTTCTCGCTCCGCCAGCCTTCCTCGAAGGCAAAGCGGTAGAGCTGCTTGATCGCCGAAAGGCGCCGCGCACGCGTCGCCCGGGCCAGCCCCTGCGCGTCGCAATGCACCAGATACGCCTCGATCTGGTCACGCGTGGCGCCCGCAAAGCTGCTGCCCTTTCCGGTCAGCCAGCTGCCGAAATCCTTGAGATCGCGCGCATAGGCCAGCTGCGTGTTGGTCGCGGCACCCAGCTCGGCGGCCTGCGCCTCGACAAAGGACGCGATCCAGATGTGACCGTTGTCAGGCGCCGTCATCGCAGCGTACCGGACTGACTGAGCAGCTCGAGCGCGGCGCGGCGCGCCACATCCTCGAGCCCGGCGGCACGGAAGCCCGCGAGCGCCGCTGCCACGTCGCGCGGGTCCCCCTCGCGCCCACTGAGGTAGAGCGCCATGCTGCGCAGGATCAGCTCACCCGTCTTGCCGCTCTGCCGCAGCGCAGCAAGGGCAGGGCGCAAGGTGCCGCCTGTGAGCCCATTTGCGATGGTACGTTCCAACGGTGTGCCTGCATTGGCCAAAGCCGCGTCTTCTCCGGTTGCCACGGCGGCGGCAAAGGCCGGCACGGCATCGCCGAAGGCTGTGAAGGTCGCGCCGTAATCCGTTGAAAGCGAAGCGATTTCTACCTGCGTTGGTGCAGCAGACATCGGCAAATCGGCATCTCGAATGGCAGGTGCGTATTGATCGGCAAGGGCCGCCAAGAGCCCGGCCTCGCGCAGCTTGCGTACCGCGATTTCCAGCGCCCACGCCGTGCGCGTGGCGTCTGCTCCCGCAAGCGCCGTGTCGAGTTTCTGCACCGCAGAGACCCGCTCCCACACGCCGCCGGAGGCCGACGCCCGCCCATCGCGATAGATCGCAAAGAGCCGCGCCGGATCGAGCGCACCGCGCGCGGCGAGCCGTTCGGCAGCGGTGATCTGCGCCTTCCAACCCGCGTCCCCCGACAGATCGCGCACGGCGTAGGCCACCGGCAGATCCGTGTTCGGGGGCAGGGCGCCAAGCGCCTCGAGCAGGCGCACCTGCAGCGGCGTCGGCACCCCTTCTAGCGCCGGCGGCGCGACGTCTTCGGCAAACTCGGGGTCGAGGAACTGCGCCAAGAGCGCCGCGTCAAACTCTGGGATCAGACCGAGCGCCGCGGAGGTGTCGAGCGTCGTCGCCGCCGCCATCCACTCGCCCGTGCGCGCCAGACAAAAGACACGCGCGGCCACGTCGCGCGACAGATGCGGCGCCGCGCTCATCGCCTCGCACGCCGGGTTCGCGCGGTCCGACAAGAGCGCCAGCTCGAAATAGGGCTCGAAGACCGCCCGATCCCTCAGCCCCGCATGCTCGAGCAGCGCAATCGCCTGATCGACGGCCCCCATCTTGCGCATCGCGTCCGCCCGCGCGGTCAGGAATGCGCCCGGCGTGGCAACGCCCAACGGCGCCTCGGCCTCCGACAGGACCAGCTGCAGAAAGAGGCGCTGCATCACCGCGGAGCCGCGCGTGTCCGTCGCCATCAAGAGGTCCTGCACCGTGCGCGCATCGCTGCCGCGCCAGACGCCCGGCGGAAACCCCGTCAGCTGCGCCGGCAAAAGCCCCGCCCCGTCCACGGTCGGCGCGCCAAGCGGCGTCGTCGCCACCCGAGGCCGCGCGGCAGAGCGCGTCACCGGCGGCTCGTCCGGCGTCCGCGGAAGCGCCGGCACAGCCGCGCGTACGTCGGGGGGCGCGACAAGCCAGTCGATCACCGCAAGCGGCGCCGCGCTTTCGGCCGCCACTGCGCCGCCCCAGCCGAGGCAAAGCGCCAGCGCGCTGGACCTAATCGATCGCAAGGGTCACGGGCTCCCGAATCTCGCGCACGTCCGCGGAAAAGTCGACGCCCAGGAACGGGCCGACATAGGCGTAGGCCACCAGCCCGAGAAAGGCGAGAATACATAGGTAAATCAGCCACTTCACGATGCGGAACATGCCCTGCTGCCTGCTGTCTTGTTGCCTGTTGCGGCTTTTATATATGGCCTTTGTCGCAAGTTCACGTCATTCAAGACCCCGAGGGAAAGATTGGGCAAGGCATGGCCGACACCGAGGCAGCACTCCCGCCGCACCGCCGCCTGCACAAGACGGTGGCGCTGGTTGGCATGATGGGCGCGGGCAAGACCGCCGTGGGGCGTGCGCTGGCCGCGCGTCTGGACGTGCCGTTCCTCGATTCCGACACCGAGATCGAGCGCGCCGCCAACATGACGATCAAGGAGATCTTTGACCGCGACGGCGAGCCCTTCTTTCGGGAGCGCGAGCTCGAGGTCATCTCTCGCCTGCTCGAGACCGAGCGGGGGATCCTCTCGACCGGGGGCGGGGCCTTCCTTGCGCCAGCAACCCGTGAGACGATCGCGCAAAAAGGCGTTGCCCTTTGGCTCGACGCCGACCTCGAGCTCCTCTGGTCGCGCGTGCGCCACCGCGACACCCGCCCGCTGCTGCAGACGGCTGATCCCAAGGGCACGCTGACGGCACTCTATGAGGCGCGCACGCCGGTCTACGCGCTGGCCGACCTCTCGGTCAAAGGGGACGCGGGCTACGCCATCGAGGACATGGTGGACCACGTGCTTGCCGCGCTCGAAACCCGTCCCGACGTTTTGGAGGTCCTCTGATGGAGCCCGCACCTGTGGAGTCTGTGCATGTGCCGCTGCCCGGGCGCGCCTATGACATCCTGATCGCGCGCGACCTGATCGCGGACGCGGCCACCCACCTGACGCCGGTCCTCAAACGCAAGCGCGTGGCCATCGTGACCGATGAAACCGTTAGCGCGCTGCACCTAGCGACCCTGACTGGCGCGCTCGACACCGCCAGCGTCAGCCACGTGGCGCTGACCCTGCCAGCAGGAGAGGCAACCAAGTCCTGGCCGTACCTGTCGCAGACCGTCGAATGGCTGCTCGAGCACAAGATCGAGCGGAACGACAGTGTCATCGCGCTCGGCGGCGGGGTGATCGGCGACCTTGTCGGCTTTGCCTGCGCGATCCTGCGGCGCGGCGTGGCCTGCATACAGATCCCGACCTCGCTGCTCGCGCAGGTCGACAGTTCGGTGGGCGGCAAGACGGCGATCAATTCGCCCCACGGCAAGAACCTGATCGGCGCTTTTCACCAGCCCGCGCGCGTTTTGGCCGACCTTTCGGTGCTCGACACGCTGACGCGGCGGGACTTTCTCGCCGGCTACGGCGAAGTCGCCAAATACGGCCTTCTCGGCGACGCGGACTTCTTTGACTGGCTCGAAGCGAACGCACCGGCCATGGCCGCAGGCGACACCGATGCGCGCGCCCACGCCGTCCGCCGCTCCTGCGAGATGAAGGCCGAGATCGTCACCCGCGACGAGACAGAACAAGGCGACCGCGCGCTCTTGAACCTCGGCCACACCTTTTGCCACGCGCTCGAGGCGGCGACAGGGTACTCCGACCGCCTGCTGCACGGCGAGGGCGTGGCCATTGGCTGCGTTCTGGCGTTCGACCTCTCGGCCCGGCTCGGCCTTTGCCCGCAAGAGGCGCCAAGCCGCGTCGCGGCACATCTGGCACAGATGGGAATGCGGGCAACGCTTGCCGACATCCCGGGCGACCTGCCCGACGCCGACGCGCTGGTCGCCCTCATGGCGCAGGACAAGAAGGTCGTCGACGGCCAGATGCGCTACATCCTCGCGCGCGACATCGGGGACGCCTTTGTCGCCGATGACGTGCCTGCGGAAACGGTCAAGGCAGCGCTCACGGACGCTCTCGCAGCCCGCTAGCACCTGCTTTCAGCTCAAGCGCAGAGGACCAAGACAGCCCTCTGCGCAGCCCATTTGCGTTCTTAGAACGGAATCTCGTCATCCATGTCGCGCGAGGGCGCAGGACTGCCGCGGTCCTGACCGCCGCCACCGCCACCGCCGCCGTACGGGTCCTGATCGTAGCCTCCGCCGCCGCCACCGCCGATGTAGCCGCCGCCACCTCCGCCGCCGCCGCCATCGCGACCGTCCAGCATCGTCAGTTCCGACCGATAGGGGCGCAGCACGACCTCTGTCGAATAGCGGTCCTGACCGCTCTGATCCTGCCACTTCCGGGTTTCAAGCTGGCCCTCGATGTACACTTTCGAGCCTTTGCGCAGGTATTGCTCCGCAACCCGCGCCAGAGGCTCGGAAAAAATCGCCACTGAATGCCATTCGGTCCGCTCGCGCCGCTCGCCGGTGTTGCGGTCCTTCCAGTTCTCGGACGTGGCGATGCGCAGGTTGCACACCTTGCCGCCGTTCTGGAACGTACGCACCTCCGGGTCACGCCCGAGATTGCCGATCAAAATGACCTTGTTGACGGACCCTGCCATGCGGTCTTCCCCCGTAATTTCTGCAGAGGCACCCTTGCCCCAGCCGTGACCTCACAGCTACCAGCCAAGGTGTGAATGGGCAATGAACCGCCGAGCGCGAACCGCAATTTTGCAACGCTTAAAAACCGCTGTCTTTCGAGACAAATGTTCCTATAGTCGGGAAAAATTTGAGCGGTGTGGGATTTCAGATGCAAAGACACGTTGTGGGAGCGTGCCTCGCGCTAAGCCTGTTGGCAGGGCCGGGGATGGCCGAAAGCCTGTCGAGCAAATCGCGGGTGCATATCTTCAAATCGCAGACCAAGCTGCTCGATAATCGGGCCAAGCAACAATACTCCAATTCGGTCAGGCTTCAGCCGCCAAAGGTCGTCACGCCAACCAAGTGGGATTCGCTCGAAGGCACGTCCAAGAAGTGGCGCGGCAAGTATCGCGGCATGTACTTGCCGATGGCGAAGGCCGCCGCGCGCCGGCATGGCGTGCCGGAGGACCTGTTCCTCCGCCTCGTGCAGCAGGAATCGGGCTGGAACCCGACTGCCGTCAGCCGCGTCGGCGCCTTTGGCCTGGCGCAGCTGATGCCCGGCACCGCGCGATACCTGCGCGTCGATCCCAAGGACCCGGCCCAGAACCTCGACGGCGGCGCGCGCTACCTCAAAGAGCAGTATCGCACTTTCGGTTCCTGGCGCCTCGCGCTGGCCGCCTACAACGCCGGCCCCGGCGCAGTGAAGAAATACGGCGGCGTGCCCCCGTTCAAAGAGACCCGAAACTACGTGAAGGTCATCTGGGGAAGCTAAGCCAGATCAACCAGTTACGCGGCGGTCCTCACTCATAACCTTAAGACATGGCACCCGGTGATCCCAACGAGCCAAAGAAAAAAACCGCGCTTCATGTATCACAAGAAGCGCGGCCTTTAAGCTGTTGAATTGGATCACTCTGCCGCCACTTTGATCACGGGTTCCATCTGCGCCAACACGTCGTCCGACAGGTGGCACTTGAGCTGATGGCCGTTCGGAAGCGTGCGCACCGGCGGCACTTCTTTCTCGCAAAGGCCACCGCCGACTTCGGACTTCCAGCGGCAGCGCGTCTGGAACGGACAGCCCGGCGGCGGGTTCATCGCCGATGGGATGTCGCCCTCCAGCACGATGTGCTTTTTCTCAACCGACGTATCCGCGATCGGCACGGCGCTCAGCAAAGCCTCGGTGTAGGGGTGGTACGGCGGCGCGAAAACCTGCTCCGTCGTCCCCAGTTCGACCACGTGGCCGAGGTACATAACCATAACGCGATCAGACAGATAGCGGACGATGCTCAAGTCGTGGGAGATAAAGAGCAGCGTCGTCTTCTCCTCCCGCTGGATCTCCATCAAAAGGTCCGTCACCGCTGCCTGCACCGACACGTCGAGCGCCGAGACAGGCTCATCCGCCACCACGATGCGCGCACCGCCGGCAAAGGCCCGGGCGATGCCCACCCGCTGCTTTTGACCGCCCGAGAGCTGCCGCGGCATCCGGTCGGCAAAGGCGCGCGGCAGCTTTACCAGGTCCAGCAGCTTGAGCATCCGCTCGCGGCGCTCGGCCTCGTTGTTGCCGATCCCGAAAATCTCGAGCGCCCGCATGATCTGACGGCCCACCGTCATCGAGGGGTTGAGCGTGTCGAAGGGGTTCTGGAACACCATCTGCACGTCCGAGACCGTCTTGGTATCGCGGCCCTGGATCGGCGTCGATTCGATGTTACGGTTGTCGAGGATGATCTGCCCTTCGGTGGCCGTCTCGAGCCCCATCAGCACCTTGGCAAAGGTCGACTTGCCACAACCCGATTCGCCCACGATGGCCAGCGTCTCGCTCTCGCGCGCCTCGAAACTGAGCGTCTCGTTGGCCTTCACGACCTTCTTGTTGCCGCCCCCGAACAGCGCCGAGGCCGCGACCTCGTAGTACTTCTTGAGGTTGTCCATCTTGAGCACGACATCGCCCACCTCCGCCTTTTCCTTGGCGTCGGTGATCTCCATCGGCGCGTTCCAGTCGATCTCCTGGAACCGCAAACAGCGCGTCGCGTGCCGGTCGTCGCCAGCCACGTCGAACATCGGGATGTCCTGACCGTTGCAACGTCCGTCCTCGAAATAGTCGCAGCGCGGGCCAAAGTTACAGCCCGGCGGGCGCTCGTGGGGCAGGGGAAAGTTGCCCGGGATTGCCTTCAAGGGACGCGAGTTCTTGTCCGCCCCCGGCAGCGGGATCGAGCGGAAGAGCGCCTGCGTGTAAGGGTGCTGCATCTTGTCGAAGACGTCCGCGATCGAGCCCGTCTCGACCGTCTCGCCCGAATACATCACGCAGAGCCGGTCACAGGTCTCGAGCACCAGACCGAGGTTGTGCGAAATGAACAGCATCGAGGTGCCGTACTTCTTGCCCAGGTCCTTCACCAGCTCCACAACCGCTGCCTCGACAGTTACGTCGAGCGCCGTTGTCGGCTCGTCGAGGATCAGGAGCGACGGTTTGGACATCAGCGCCATCGCGATCACGATCCGCTGCTGCTGACCGCCTGACAGCTGGTGCGGGAAGGAGTTCAGCATCCGCTCGGGGTCCGGCAGACGCACGTCTGTCACCACCTCCAGCGCCCGCGCATAGGCTTCCTTCTCGGACACCCCCTCGTGGATCATCGGCACTTCCATCAGCTGCTTGCCGATCCGCATCGCCGGGTTGAGGGAGGCCATCGGCTCCTGATAGATCATCGCGATCTCGGACCCGCGGATGTCGCGCAGCTCCTCGGGCGACATCGCCCCCAGATCACGGCCCTTGAACTTGATCGAGCCACCCACGATCCGCCCGTTCACACCAAGGTCCTGCATGACCCCCAGCGCCACGGTGGACTTGCCGCACCCGGATTCGCCCACCAGGCCCATCGCCTCGCCGGGCTGCACGATGCAGGTAAAGTCCATGACCGCCGGGATTTCCCGCAGCCGCGTAAAGAACGAAATCGACAGGTTCTCAATCTCAAGGATTGGCCCGTCATACTCTTGCTTTGCCATTCATCAGTCCTCCCAGTGGACCAGTGCCAAAAGTCATCTTCTTCTGGCTGGAAATATCCCGGGGGTCCGGGGGCTGGCCCCCGGTCCCGCCGTCAATCAATCGCGCAGCGATTCCTCGCGCAGACCATCGGCCAGAAGGTTCAGCCCCAGCACCAGCGAGATCAGCGCCACAGCCGGCACGATCGCGGGGTGCGGGAAGGCCGAGAGCAGCCGCCGTCCGGCGTTGATCGTCGTCCCCCAGTCCGGGCTCTCCGGCGGCAGACCCAGACCAAAGAAGCCAAGCGTGCCGAGCAGGATTGTGGCGTAGCCGATGCGCAGGCAGAAATCGACGATCAGCGGACCCCGCGCGTTTGGCAGGATCTCCCACAGCATGATGTACCACGGCCCTTCACCGCGGGTCTGCGCTGCCGCCACGTAGTCGCGCGTCTGGATGTCCAGCGTCAGGCCCCGCACGATCCTGAACACCGTCGGCGAGTTCACGAAGACCACCGACACGAACACGATCAGGATGCCGCCCGGCACGTTGAAGAGGTCGAGCGAGCTGGGGATGATGTCCACCCACAGCGGCACCGGCCGCGTCACGTCCGAGATCAGCGACAGGTACAGGATACCGCCCACGACCACCGTGCCCCCGATCAGCATGTTCCGCTTGCCGGTCTGCGTAAAGTACCGCGAGTTGAACAGGATCACGAGGAAGATGATCGGAAAGAGGAACAGCACCATCGCCATGAACGTCGGCAGACCCGTCTGCACGATCTCCGGCGTCACCAGCAGGTAGAACAGCAGGATCACCGGGAAGGCGAGGATGAGGTTCGACAGGAACGACAGCACCGTGTCGAAGGTCCCTCCGAAATACCCCGCCGGCAGGCCGAGCACGATGCCGACCATGAACGCGAAGAGCGTCGCCGCAGGCGCGATGGTGATGACGATCCGGCTGCCCGCGATCATCCGGCTAAAGACGTCACGCGCCAGCGCATCGCCGCCAAGCAGGTAGAACTCGTAGATGCCCTCGTCGGCGCCCGAGACGGGCGTGCCTGGCACCTTGTTCTTCATCACCGGGAGCTGCGCGAGCGGATCGTGGGTCATGATCAGCGGCGCAAAGAGCGCGGCAAAGACCCAGAACATCACCAGCGCAAAGCCGATCATGCCGATCGTCGAGTCAAAGAGCTTCCCGTAAAGCCCGAGCCGCCGCTTGAACGTGATCGACACGGCAAAGAGCACAACAAGCGCAATCCAGACGGGCGTGAACTGCCCGGCCATGCGCACAAAGATTTCACCCCAGCTGAGAGGTTCCATAGTCCAATCCTCCCTTAGCTGACGCGGATGCGCGGGTTGAGGAACACGTACCCGATGTCGGAGATGAGCTGCGTGATCAGCACCACAAAGACCGCCACCACCGAACAGGCAAGCAGCATGTCGATGTCGTTGTTGCCCGCCGCCTGCACCAGCAGCCAGCCAAAGCCCTTGTAGTTAAAGAGCGTCTCGACGATCACCACGCCGTTCAGGAGCCAAGGGAACTGCAACATGATCACCGTGAAGGGCGCGATCAGCGCGTTCCTCAGCGCGTGCTTCATCACGATGTTCTTGAAGGCCACGCCCTTGAGGCGGGCGGTGCGGATGTACTGCGCCGTCATGACCTCGGCCATCGAGGCGCGCGTCATCCGCGCGATATATCCCAGCCCGTAAAGCGCGATGGTGATGACCGGCAGAAAGAAGTTCTCGAAATTCGGGTTCTCCATCGCCGAGGTCGCCGAGCCCTTGAAGATGCGCCCGAACCCCGCAGACGAGGCAAAGAGCGCGATAAAGATCACGCCCGAGACGTATTCCGGCGTTGCCGTCGTCACGATCGCGCCCGAGGACAGCGTCCGGTCCGTGACCGAGCCCTCGCGCATCCCCGCCAGCACGCCGATGATCAGCGCCCCCGGCACCATGATCAGCATGACCCACAGCATCAGGTAGCCCGTCAGGCCAAGTCGCTTCCAGACGATGTCGGTGACCGGCTCCTTGAACTGCGTGGAATAGCCCCAGTCGCCCTGCAACACGCCGCAAAAGCTCGGGATGTCCTCCGGCTCCATGCCCGGACGCACGCAGCGGCCGAGTGGACGGCCGTCTGCGGCCTCCCCCTGAAAGGCTGGCTTCACGCCCAGCCATTCGGCGTATTTGATCAGCACCGGCTGCGTGTAGCCACGCGGCTCGAGGTACGAGATGACCTCCTCTTCCGTCATCCGAAAGTTGCCCTGCGTCTTGGCGAGCTTTTCGAGGTTCGGATAGAGGTTCGTCATAAAGAAGACGATGAAGGTCAGACACAACGCCGTTAGCAGCATGACACCTGCGCGGCGGAGAATGAACATCCCCATGGGTTTCCCTGTCTGCCGGCGATGATTGGGCCGGCTTTGTCTGGCGCGCCGTCTGCCGCGGCGCTGCTGGATGGCAAAAGGGCCGCAGGATCGCCTGCGGCCCTTTCGATGTCATATCAAGCGGCGATGGCCCACTTGTAGATTTGCGGAAGGTACGCGATGTGCATGTCCACGCCCGTCACACGGTCGGTGTGGTGGCGCGCCAGCTGGCGCCAGTAGGGCTGCACCGTCACACCTTCGTCGATGACGAGCTTCTGGATCTTGGCCATCACCTCGCGGCGCGCATCTGCGTCCGCAATGGCGTTGGCTTCGGCCAGAAGCGCGTCGAACTCGGCGTTGGACCAGGCGAACTCGTTCCAGGCTTCACCCGAGCGGTACGCCAGACCCAGAACCTGCGTGCCCAGCGGGCGGTGGTTCCAGTTGGTGCACGAGTAGGGGTACTTGGCCCAGTCGTTCCAGAAGGTCGAGCCGGGCAGTACCGTCCGCTTCACCTTGATGCCGGCGTCGCGCAGCTGGGCGGCGACCGCGTCACAGGTGTTCTTGCGGTAGTCGTCGTCGATCGAGATCAGCTCGTGCTCGAAGTCGAGCATGCCGGCCTCTTCCATCAGCGCGCGTGCACCTTCGGGATCGAACGGGATGCGGCCGACCGACGGGTCGTGCTCGGGGTGGACCGGGCCGACGTGGCAGTTGTCCGCCACGACACCCGCGCCGGCGATGCCGAGCTGCAGGAGCACGTTGTTGTCGACCGCCATCGCAAGCGCCTTGCGCACACGGACGTCCTGGTAAACCTCGTTGCCCTGGTTTGGACGCACGACGACGGTGGTGCCCGAAGTCACGACTGACTTGGTCAGGCCGATGCCGTCCATGATGTCCGAGAAATCGCCAACCGATTCCCAGTTCATGTCGATCTCTTCGGCCTCAAAGCCCGCAACCGTGGCAGCCGGGTCCGTGCCGTAGTCGATGAACTCGATCCGGTCGAGGAAGCCGCCCTTGCCGGCCGCGTTGCCCCACCACTCGTGGTCCTCGTTGCGCACGATCACGCCTTTGACGCCCACTTCGAGCGATTCGGGCTTCATGTAGCCGGTGCCAACCGCGGTGCCGAGCATGTCGTCAGGGTTGTGCGAGCTGTGCACGATCGCCGCCGGGTAGTCCGCCATGCCGGGCACGATCGTGATGTCCGAGCTCGAGCACACCAGCTTGACCGTGTGGCTGTCCACCACGGTGATCGCGCCGTCGCGCGCCATGCCGGTCTCGTCGTCGATGAGCGACGCCATGCGGCCGGCCATCGAGTTGCCCTCGACGTTCTTCTCGCACCACAGACCGATGTTGCGCGCCACGTCTTCGGCGGTGAAGTCGTCGCCGTTGTTCCACTTGACGCCCTTGCGGACGTTCAGCGTGTACTCGGTGGCGTCCGCGTTGGCTTCCCAGCTTTCCAGCAGCATCGGCTCGAACGAGCCATCGCTGTTGTACTCCACTAGGTATTCCAGCCAGCCGGCGGTGTAGGTCGCGATCTGCGTCCAGTCATAGGTGCGCGGATCCTTGAGCGCGCGCACTTCCATCTGCATGCGCAGCGTGCCGCCCTGTTGCGCGTGACCGGCCGCCTTGGCGGGCTGGTTCACACCGATCAGACCGTAGGCCGCAGCCGAAGTCAGACCCAGCGCCGTAGCGCGCACGAGAAACTCGCGGCGGTCCATCAGGCCCTGCTTGTGCTCCTCCGCGAACATTACGGCTGCCGGATGCAGTGTCTCCGTCGTTTGATGCGTCATGTTACTCTCCCTGTGACACATGATCAGTGACGGGCGGTGAGGTCCTTCTTCTGGACAGAAGTGAACACACTCCGCCTTGGTCGCACCCATTCCGACCCAAAAAGATCCCCCGCGTCAACAGAGAGTCCCGTCATTTACGGTAAAAAAAGCGACATCCCGGTGTCGTATTCGGCCTTGACTCCAAATCGCTTTGGCTGGGCGGGGTCAAAGATCCGCCGGGTCCACGTGCCGCCACGCCCCCATCCGCGCCCGAAACCACGTGCGCTGGCGCTTGGCGTACTGCCGTGTGGCCTGGGTGGCCTGCGCCTGCGCCGTCTCGAGGTCGATGTGTCCCTGCAGATGCGCGATCAGCTCCGGTGCGCCGATCGCCTTGGCGCTGGGGCTGCGCGGATCCCAGTCCGGCAGGTTGGCGCGCGCCTCCTCCAGCGCACCCTGATCGAGCATCATGGTGAACCGTCGCGCGATGCGCGCATTGAGCCAGTCTTTGTCCGAAGTCAGCAGGATCGGCACCGTCCGGTCCAGCGGCAAAAGCGGCGGTCCCGTCTCGTCCTGCCACGCCGCCAGCCCGCGCCCCGTCGCACGCTGCACCTCCCAGGCGCGCTGCACCCGCACCGGGTTGCGCGTGTCGATCCGTGCACGCGTCTCCGCGTCGAGCTCGGCCAGCAGGCTATCGGTGCCCTCGGCCACCCGCGCATCCGCCTCCGCCCGCACCTCCGGCGGGGTGGGCGGGATGTCCGCCAGCCCCTCGTTGAGCGCCCGAAAGTAAAGCCCCGTCCCGCCAACGATGATCGGACGCGGACCCTCCAGCAGAGGCGCCAGATCGCGCAACCAATGCCCCACCGAATACGCCTGATCCCCATCGACATGTCCGTAAAGATGGTGCTCGGCCCGCGCCTCGTCTTCTGGCCCCGGCCGCGCCGTCAGCACCCGCCAGTTGCCGAACACCTGCAGCGCGTCGGCATTGACGATCCGCCCGCCGCCCGCCTCGGCGATCCGCAGCGCCAGCTCGGACTTGCCCGACGCCGTGGCCCCCGCGATCAGCACCGGCACATCGGACGGAATGTCAAAGGGCAGGGGCGTCATCTTGCTGGCGTCCGATTGGGCGATTGAAACACCTCCGCTTTTGCGACATTTTGCCGACGATTCAACCCCACCCCGGGATCACTCCCCGCAGCGAGGCCCTATGGACGACACCGCCCCCGCCCCGAAATTCAAACGCGTCATGCTCAAGATTTCCGGGGAGGCGTTGATGGGAGACCAGGGGTTCGGCCTGCATCCGCCCACCGTCGAGCGCGTCGCGCGCGAGGTCAAATCGGTGCACGATCTCGGCGTTGAGATTTGCATGGTGATCGGCGGCGGCAACATCTTTCGCGGCCTGCAAGGCTCCGCGCAGGGGATGGAGCGCACAACCGCCGACTACATGGGCATGCTCGCCACCGTGATGAACGCGCTCGGCATGCAGGCCGCGCTAGAGGCGATGGGCGTCTACACCCGCGTCATCTCGGCCATCCCCATGGACCAGGTCTGCGAGCCCTACATCCGTCGCCGCGCCGTGCGCCACCTCGAGAAACGCCGCGTCTGCATCTTTGCCGCCGGCACCGGCAACCCGTATTTCACCACCGACACCGCCTCCGCCCTGCGCGCCTCCGAGATGGCATGCGAGGCGATCTTCATGGGCAAGCAGGTCGACGGCATCTACGACAGCGACCCCAAGACGAACCCCGACGCCAAGCGGTTCGACCGGATCAGCTACGACGAGGTCCTGCGCAAGAACCTCAAGGTGATGGACGCCTCCGCCATCGCGCTTGCCCGGGACAACAAGATGCCGCTTGTGGTCTTCTCCCTCGACGAGCCGGGCGGGTTTCGCGGGATCCTCGCCGGGGAAGGCACCTATACAACCGTGCACGCGTGACGTTACAGTTTGCGCCAACGCCGAAACGAGCAGGACAAGAGCAGGACAAGAGTATGTCTGACGACTTTATGATCGACACCGATGACCTCGAGCGCCGCATGGACGGCGCCATGGCCAGCCTCCGCACGGAATTTGCCTCGCTGCGCACGGGACGCGCCTCGGCCTCCATGCTCGAGCCGATCATGGTAGAGGCGTATGGCGCCCGCACGCCCGTCAACCAGATCGGCACCGTGAACGTGCCCGAGCCGCGTATGGTCACGCTCAACGTGTGGGACAAGTCCTTGGTAGGTCCGGCCGAAAAAGCCATTCGCGAGAGTGGCTTGGGGATCAATCCTCAACTCAACGGCACGATCATCATGCTGCCGATCCCCGAGCTTAACGAGGAACGCCGGCGCGAGCTGACCCGCGTGGCCGCGCAATACGCCGAAAACGCCCGCGTCGCCGTCCGCAATGTGCGCCGCGACGGGATGGACCAGATCAAGAAGGCCAAGGCCGACGGCATGTCCGAGGACGATCAAAAGTTCTGGGAAACGGAAGTCCAGGACCTGACCAACAAGTTCATCAAGCAGGTCGACAGCCAGCTCGAGACCAAACAAGGTGAGATCATGCAGGTTTGACGCCCGGACCTGCGGCAACGGCGCAGGCAAACGCTCCAGTGGAGTGTTTGGGGCGTCAAAGGGCGGAGCCCCGTCTTAAGACCCGCCGCCTTCTGAAGCCGCACCTATCACTTCACCTTCTACCTCCAACACCTTGAAAAGGATCACATACGTGGCAAAGGATACCTCCAAAGGCCCGCGCCACGTGGCGATCATCATGGACGGCAATGGCCGTTGGGCGACGCAGCGCGGAAGGCCCCGCCTTTTCGGCCACCACGCCGGCGCACGCCGCGTGCGCGAAGTGGTCCGCGCCTGTCCCGACCTCGGCGTCAAATACATCACGATCTTTGCCTTCTCGACGGAAAACTGGAAGCGCACGCAGGTCGAAGTGGCCGGCCTGATGAGCCTCTTCCGCCGCTACATCACCAAGGAAGCCAAGGCGCTGCACGACGAAAATGTGCGCGTCCGTTTCATCGGCGACCGCGTGCGGCTCGACAAAAAGCTGATCGACCTCATGGACGAGCTCGAGGAGCTGACCAAGGATTGCACCAAGGTGAACCTCACCATCGCGCTCAACTACGGCGGACGCGACGAGGTGGCCCGCGCGACGAAACGGCTGGCCGAAGATGTTGCGAAAGGCATCCTGAAACCTGAGACGGTGGATGAAGAAACGCTGCCAAGGTACTTGGACACAAGGGTTTTGCCAGACCCGGACCTTGTCATCCGCACAAGCGGCGAGGCGCGAATCTCGAACTTTCTTCTCTGGCAATCGGCCTATTCGGAATACGAATTCATCGACACGCTCTGGCCCGACTTCTCTGCCGAAGAGTTGGCGCGTCTCGTGAAGTCTTACGGCAAACGCGATCGCCGTTTCGGGGCAGTGCCTGCATGAGTGGGAAGGCGCGATGGGAGGACCTGGCGCCGCGTGTTGTTTCCGCCGCCATCCTGATCGCGCTTTGTGCACTCGAAGTCTGGCTCGGCGGCATCTGGTTCCAGCTTCTCATCGGTGCGGTCTGCGGGATCGGGACATGGGAGCTCGCGCGCATGGCCGAGCGCGGCAAAGGCGTCATGCCGTCCCTCATCCCCGTGAGCATTCTCGCCGGTTTCTGTGTCGTGGCAGCCGGTTACCTGCCAAAGCTCATGTCAGTTCCGGTGCTCGTACTGCCGGCAGTCATTGGCGTCTTCTTTATCAAACGCGACCGCCGGGTCTTTGGTGTTGGCACCCTTGCGGTCATGCTCGCCGGCGGGGGCATGGTGCACCTGCGAGACCAGCTTGGCCTCGAGTTCGCGCTTTGGATCATTTGTCTGGTCGTTGTGACTGATGTCGCTGGATATTTCGGCGGCAAGACCATCGGCGGGCCGAAGTTCTGGCCAAAGTTCAGCCCGAAAAAGACGTGGGCCGGCATCGTGTCAGGTTGGATCGGCGCGGCTGGCGTCGGATGGCTTTTCACGCCAATCGCGGCGCTGGACGGCAAATTCATCGTGTATTCGGTGGTTGTCAGCTTTGCCTCGCAACTTGGCGACATCGCGGAAAGCGCCGTCAAACGCAGGGTCGGCGTCAAGGACAGCTCTTCGCTTATCCCTGGTCACGGGGGCGTGCTCGATAGGTTCGACGGGCTCATCGGTGCGGCGCTGTTCGTGATGCTGTCGATGCTGTTGACCAAATATCCGGCGGTCTTTTGATGCGCCGTGTTTCGATCTTTGGCGCGACGGGATCCATCGGCCAAAATACCATCGACCTGATCGCCCGCGCACCGGACGATTACGATGTCGTCGCCTTGACCGGCGCGACCAACGTGACGCAATTGGCAAAGGATGCCAAGCGTTTGCAGGCCGATCTTGCAGTAACGTCTGAAGAAGACCTGCTGCCCGAGCTACGCGCTCTGCTTGCAGGATCGGGTGTTGAGGCAGCCGCAGGTGATGCCGCGATCAAGGAGGCCGCGGGCCGGCCGGCGGATTGGGTCATGTCGGCGATCGTCGGAGCGGCCGGTCTCGTGCCGGGGCTCGAAGCGCTTGGTCAAGGCGCCACGCTGGCACTCGCCAACAAGGAAAGCATGGTCTGCGCCGGACAGCTGATGTTCGACGCCGAAAGGGACGGCGGCGGCAAGATCCTACCCGTGGACAGCGAACATTCCGCCGTATTTCAAGCGCTAATCGGCGAGGATTTAAGTGCCGTCGAGCGGGTTATCATCACCGCCTCAGGTGGCGCGTTTCGGGACTGGTCGCTGGAAGAGATGGCGCGCGCGACCCCGGAGCAGGCCGCGACACACCCGAATTGGGACATGGGTCAGCGCATCACCATCGACAGCGCAAGCTTGTTTAACAAGGCGATGGAACTCATTGAAACACGTGAGTTCTTCCGCATCGACCCTGCCAAGATCGAGGCAGTCGTGCATCCCGAATCCATGATCCACGCGCTGGTGGGCTTCAACGACGGGGCGCTCATGGCGCATGTGGGACCGCCTGACATGCGGCACGCGATCGGGTTTGCGCTGCACCATCCGCATCGCAAGGCGCTGCCGGTCGAGCGGCTCGACCTGGTCAAGCTGGGGCAGTTCACGTTTCGCGCCGCCGACGAGACGCGCTACCCGGCGCTCAGGCTCGCGCGCGAGGTCATGCAGACGGGCGGGCTGAGCGGGGCGGTGTTCAACGCGGCCAAGGAAACGGCGCTCGACGCCTTTCTCTCGCGGCAGATCGGGTTTTTGCAGATGGCCGAGGTCGTGGAAGCGACACTTTTAGAGATTTCGCGGCGGGGCGGCTGCATTGATGCCGCATTCAGCCTTGATAACGTGCTGGCGGCGGACCATCTGGCACGTCACGTCGCGCGGGAGACCGCCGCCCGGATCAGCTGAGGAGCGCATTTTGGACCTATTGGCATCGCTGTCGCAATTTGGCTCGCTCTTTTGGACGATCCTGGCGTTCATCGTGGCGCTGTCGGTCATCGTCGCGGTGCACGAATACGGCCATTACATCGTGGGCCGCTGGTGCGGGATCAAGGCGGACGTGTTCTCGCTGGGGTTTGGTCCGGTGCTCTTTAGCCGTCCCGACAAGCACGGCACGGTCTGGCAAGTCGCGGCGCTGCCATTTGGCGGCTATGTCAAGTTTGCGGGCGACGCAAACGCGGCCAGCGGCAAGGATGAGGCGGCCATGGCTGGTCTCAGCGCCGAGGAGGCACGGCACACGATGCACGGCGCGCCGCTCTGGGCGCGCACGGCCACGGTTGCGGCGGGGCCAGTGTTCAATTTTATCCTGTCGATTGCGGTGTTTGCGGGTGTGATTGCCTTTAGTGGGACGGCCAAGGAGCCGCTCACGATTGGGGAGCTGCGCCCGACGCCGGTCGAGACCACGTTGCAGCCGGGGGACGAGATACGGGCCATTGCCGGACTGCCGCTGCCGTCCGAGCAGGGCGCGCCGTTCTACGACGCGCTGCCTGTCGCTGAGCAGCTTGACTATACCGTTTTGCGGGACGGCGAGACGCGGCGCGCGGTGGGTCCGCATCCGCTGCCGCCCATCGTCCTGCAGCTGTCGCCGCAGTCGGCGGCGCTCGACGCGGGTCTCGAGCGTGGGGACGTGATCGTCGCCGTGAACGGCACGCCGATCGTTGCCTTTTCCGAGCTCAAGGTGATCGTGGAAGCCTCGAACGGGACGCCGCTCGCGCTGGATGTCTGGCGAGATGGCGAGGTGATCCAGACGACGCTGACGGCCAAGCGCATTGACGAGCCGCAGCGCGACAATTCGTTTGTGACGCAATGGCGGATCGGCATTGCCGGCGGGCTCTTTTTCGAGCCGGCGACGACCTTTCCGGGTGTAGGCGAGGCGCTGAGCGGCGGGGTCCAGCAAACCTGGCGGATCATCACCGGGTCGATCTCGGGCCTCAGCCACATGATCACGGGCGCGATCTCGTCGTGCAACCTGTCGGGCCCCATCGGCATTGCACAGACCTCGGGCGCGATGGCGAGCCAGGGGGCGCAAAGCTTCATCTGGTTTATCGCGGTTCTGTCGACGGCGGTCGGCTTGCTCAACCTCTTTCCCATCCCGATGCTCGATGGCGGGCACCTGACATTTTACGCCTTTGAGGCGGTGGCCAAGCGGCCGCCGAACGACAAGGCGGTGCGCGTGCTGATGTCGATCGGGATGACGCTGATCCTGATGCTGATGCTCTTCGCGGTGTTCAACGACATCTTTTGCCCGTAGGGCTTTCGGGCAAAACTGCTGATTTCGATCGAATGCGCGGGATTTGACGCAGGCTCCCGCCTCAAATGCGCCTCAATTCGCGGCTACCCCTCGGGCGGGGCTTCGAGCGGAGGCATGTCATGCGTCACATCGAAAACGGCACGCGCGCGCTGCATCTGATTGCGCGACTCAATGCGGACCGGCTGCTGGTCACCGGCACGCTGGTTGCGGCGCTCACCGGCGCGTTCTGGCTCAGCGGCGGCTAAATTCTATCCACAGCTCGAGATTCGCCCTTTGGACCTGATTTCAAAGGCCAAACGCGCTTTTGACATGGGCCGGATTTCCCGATACTCACAATCGCAAACGAGGCACACAACGTTGCGCGGGGGCGGCATGAGCGGGACCAGAGCAGGGACTGACGCGGCAGGGCAGATCACCAGAAAACGCAAAGCCGGCGCGGCGCTCTTTGCATTGATGTTGTCGACGGCGAGCGTGGGCGTGATGGCCACGCCGGTCCTGGCGCAAAGCTTTGCCTTTCAGTCGGTGCAGGTCGAGGGCAACGCCCGGATCGAGACGGCGACCATCCTGACCTACGCAGGGATCGCGCGCGGCCAGCCGGTGACGGCTGGTGAGCTGAACGCGGCGGCGCGGCGCATCCGTGACAGCGGGCTTTTTGAATCGGTGGATGTGGTGCCGCGCGGGTCGACCCTGGTGATCCAGGTGGTCGAGCGCCCGACGATCAACCGCATCAGTTTCGAGGGCAACCGCCGCATCGACGACGAGGACCTGTCGCCCATCGTCGAAAGCACGCCGCGCCGGGTGTTCAACCCCGCACAGGCCGAACTCGACGCCGCCCGCATCACCGAAGCCTACGCCCAACAGGGCCGGATCGCAGCCCGCGTCACCCCGCGCCTGATCCGCCGCAGCGACAACCGCATCGACCTGGTGTTCGAGATTTTCGAAGGCGACGTGGTCGAGATCGAACGCATCGGCTTTGTCGGCAACTCCGAATACTCGGACGGGCGCCTGCGCCGCGCGCTTGGCACCAAACAGGCCGGCATCTTCCGCGCGCTGGTGCGCAGCGACACGCTGATCGAGGACCGGATCGAGTTCGACCGGCAAGTGCTGTCGGATTTTTATGCCTCGCGTGGCTATGTCGATTTCCGCGTGAACAGCGTGAACGCCGAGCTCTCCGAAGAGCGCGACGGCTATTTCGTGACCTTTAACGTGGTCGAGGGACAGCAATTCCGGTTTGGCGAGATCACGGTGACGTCCGACCTGCCGGACGTGGACACCGACCTTTTCCTCGATGCGCTGCGCGTGCGGCAGGGGGTCGTCTATTCGCCGAGCGTGGTGGAGAATTCGATCGCGCGCCTCGAGCGGCTGTCGATCAAGGAGGGGCTGGATTTCGTCCGGGTCGAGCCGCGCATCAGCCGCGACGACCGTGCGTTGGAGCTCGATGTGGAGTTCGTGATCACGCGCGGGCCGCGCGTCTTTGTCGAGCGCATCGACATCGAGGGCAACACGACCACGCTCGACCGCGTCGTGCGCCGCCAGTTCGACACGGTCGAGGGCGATCCGTTCAACCCGCGCGAGATCCGGGAAAGCGCCGAGCGCATCCGCGCGCTTGGCTTCTTTGCCAACGCCGAGGTGAACGCGCGCGAGGGCTCCTCGCCCGAGCAGGTTGTCGTGGACGTCGACGTGGAGGAGCAGCCGACAGGCTCCCTCGGGTTTGGCGGCACCTATTCGACGGAAAGCGGCTTCGGCTTTAACGTGACCTTCCGGGAGGACAACTTCCTTGGCCGCGGTCAGCGCCTGTCGCTGGGTGTGTCAACCGGAGCAAGCGCGCAGAACTACTCTTTCAACTTTGTCGAGCCGGCGTTCCTCGGCCGCGACGTCGCTTTCGGCCTGAGCCTCAGCTATGCCGAGACCTCGCGCGCGGAGACAGCTTACAACACCGCCGTCGGCGTCTTCCGTCCCAGCCTGACATTTCCGGTCAGCGAATACGGCCGGCTGCAACTGCGCTACACTGCGGAATATTCCGAGATTTCGGATGTGAGCGACGATCTCGGCGACATCATCTTTAACGAGTCGCAGGTCGGCGCGCGGACGTCGAGCGCGATCGGCTACACCTACTCTTACGACACGCGCAACCGGGGCCTGAACCCAAACGCGGGCGTGCTCTTGGAGTTCGGTCAGGACTTTGCCGGGCTCGGCGGCGACATCTCGTTCGTGCGCTCCACGGCGCGGGCCGTGGCGCAGACGACGGCGTTCAACGAGGAAGTCACCCTGCGCGCCTCCTTCCAGGGCGGTGCGATCAATTTCCGCGAGGGCCAGAGCAACGTCACGGACCGTTACCTGCTCGGCTCGTCCATCATGCGGGGCTTTGAATTCGGCGGCATCGGCCCGCGCGAAATCAACCCCAGCAACCGCGCCGGCGAGAGCACCAACGACGCGCTTGGCGGGCACTACTTTGCCGTCGCGAGTTTCGAGGCCGAATTCCCGCTGGGTTTGCCAGAGGAATACGGGATCACGGGCGGTCTCTTTTATGACGTGGGTTCGGTCTGGGGGACCAACGGCGGCGACTTTGTCGTCGGCGACGAGTTTGATTTACGCCACGTGGTCGGGGCGTCGATCTTTTGGGACACGCCGATCGGGCCGCTGCGGTTCAACTTCTCCGAGGCGCTGGTCAAGGAATCCTTCGACAAGGAGCGCAATTTCGAGCTGACCATCCGCACAGATTTCTGATCCGTGCTGCGGGCACTGTCCTTTGCATTGATCGTGGCGAGCGCCACGTTTGCGGCGCCGCTTGTCGCGCAGCAGGCCGACGCGCGCCGCGCGCAGGTGCTGGTGATCGAGGTCGACCGGCTTTTGTCTGAATCCCGTCTTGGCCGCCAGATCGAGACAGAGCTGGAAGCCGCCCGGCGCAACCTCGTGCAGGAAAACGCGCAGATCGAGGCGGAGCTGACCGCCGAGGAGCAAGACCTGACGAGCCGCCGCGCAAGCCTGCCGCCCGACGAGTTCCGGGCGCTGGCCGAAGCGTTCGACACCAAGGTCTCGGCCCTGCGCAGCGCGCAGGACAACAAGGCGCGCGCGCTCACGCAAGAGGCCGAGCGGCAGCGGCAGGCGTTCCTGCAGACCGTGCAGCCGGTGCTTCAGGCGCTGTTGGCAGAGGCCGGCGCGCAAATCCTCGTCGAGCGTGGCACGGTGCTGATGGTCGAGGAGAGCGTGCTGGTCACCGACCTTGCAATCCAGCGGATCGACGCGGAGCTCGCGCCGCGCTCGCCCTGAGTTCAAACCGTGGCGGGCCCCGACTTGCGGCGGCCTGATGGGCTTGCTACCCACCGCGCACCACGCCACGAACTTGAGGACAGGCATGACTGACACCCTGCAACGCGCGGACATCCAGCTGATCCAGCGCATCCTGCCGCACCGGTACCCGTTCCTGCTCGTCGACCGCGTCGAAGAGATCGACGGCACCGCGCGCGCGCTCGGGATCAAGAACGTGACCATGAACGAGCCGCACTTTCAGGGGCATTTCCCCGGCACGCCGATCATGCCGGGTGTGACGATCGTCGAGGCGATGGCGCAGACCGCCGCCGTGATGGTGGGCGTTGCGATGGACCTCGCGGACAAGGACCTGCTCATCTACTTCATGGCGATCGACGGCTGCAAATTCCGCCGCAAGGTTGTGCCGGGTGACGTGCTGCAGATGGACGTCAGGACGCTGCGCGGAAAGCCCGGCGGCAAGATCTGGAAGTTCGAGGGCAAGGCCACCGTCGACGGGGAGATGGCCGCCGAGGCGCAATTCACCGCGATGATGGACCTGGAGGCCTAGGCCGTGGGCGCCACCATCCACCCCTCCGCCGTGATCGAGCCCGGCGCGGAGCTGGCCGAGGGCGTGACCGTCGGTCCGTTCTGCCATGTGGGCGCGCAGGTCCGGCTGCACGCCGGCGTCACGCTCAAAAGCCATGTGGTGGTAGGCGGCGACACGGAAGTGGGCGCGGACACGGTGATCTTCCCCTTTGCGGTGATCGGCGAGATCCCGCAGGACCTCAAGTTCAAGGGGGAGGCGGCCCGGCTCGAGATCGGCGCGCGCAACCGGATCCGCGAGCATGTGACGATGAACATCGGCACGACGGGCGGTGGCGGGCTGACGCGGGTGGGTGACGACGGGCTGTTTATGGCCGGCTGCCACGTTGCGCATGATGCGCAGGTGGGCGACCGGGTGATCCTGGTGAACAATGCGGCGCTGGCGGGACATTGCGTGATCGAGGACGACGTGATCGTCGGCGGGCTCTCGGGTGTGCACCAATGGGTGCGCGTCGGGCGCGGCGCGATCATCGGTGCAGTTACGATGGTGACGAACGACGTGATCCCCTATGGCCTGGTGCAGGGACCGCGCGGACGGCTCGACGGGCTCAACCTCGTCGGTCTCAAGCGGCGCGGCGTGTCGCGGTCGGACATCACGGCGCTGCGCGCGGCGTTCCAGATGCTGGCGCAGGGGGAGGGCGCGTTTCAGGAGCGCGCGCGGCGTCTCGGCGGCGAGACGGAGAGCGATTACGTGCGCCAGATCGTCGATTTTGTGCTGGCGACGTCGGACCGGTCCTTTCTCACTCCCGAGCGTTGAGCGTGGCTGGTGCGCTAGCGATCCTGGCCGGGCGAGGGGCGCTGCCGGGCTTGCTGCATGCTGCCGCGCCGGACGCTGTGTGCTTTGCGGTGGACCCTGATCATGGCCTGGCCGTGGACCTCCCGCACGTCGATCTGCACCAGCTTGGCGCGTTCTTCGAGGACCTGCGCGCGCGGGGCGTGACGCGCGTGGTGATGGCGGGTGGCGTGGCGCCGCCCCGGTTTGATCCAACGCGGCTCGATACGTTGATGCAGGGTGAAGCGGCCAAGCTGCTTGCAGCCTTTCAGGCGGGGGACGACGCCGTGCTGCGCGCGGTGATCGACCTTTTCGAGCGGCAGGGTTTTACGGTTGTCGGTGCGCATGATGTGGCGCCGGCGCTGATCGCGCGCGAAGGGACCGTTGGTCCGCTGACGGCTGAGGCGGCCGCCGACATCACGCGAGGTCGGCATATCCTTGGCACCCTTGGCCCGCTCGACATCGGGCAAGCGTGTGTGGTTGCCGGCGGGCGGTGCCTCGGGGTCGAGACGGCGCAAGGCACGGATGCGCTGCTCGGGTTCGTGGCGACGCATCGCGGCGCGCTCACCGAGCGCTCGGGGGTGCTGATCAAGGCGCCGAAACCCGGTCAGGACCTGCGTGTCGACATGCCGGCGATTGGCCCGGACACCGTGCGGCGCGCGGCAAAGGCGGGCCTTGCCGGCATTGCCGTGGCTGCGGACGGCGTGCTGGTTCTGAACCGTGTCGAGGTCGAAGCGGCGCTGGCGGAGACGGGTCTTTTCGTCACCGGATTTGCCCCGTGACGGCGCGGCACGTCTTTGTGGTCGCGGGCGAGCCATCGGGCGACAAGCTGGGCGCGGCGCTGATGGACGGGATGCGCGCGCGGCTCGGGGACACTGTGCAGTTCAGCGGCGTAGGCGGGCCTTTGATGACCGCGCGCGGCCTCAGCTCGATCTTCCCGATGGACGACATCTCGATCATGGGGCTGGGTGCGATTCTGCGGCAGTACCGGACGCTCAAGGCGCGGATCCGGCAGACCGCCGACGCGGCCATTGCGGCGCAGCCGGACGTGGTGATCACCATCGACTTGCCCGAATTCTCGCTGCGCGTGGCCAAGGAGATCAAGGCGCGCTCCGATCTGCGCTGCGTGCATTACGTGGCGCCGACGGTCTGGGCGTGGCGGCCCGGCCGGGCGACGCGCATGGCGGCGCACGTCGACCACGTGCTCGCGCTCTTGCCGTTCGAGCCGCCCTACATGACCGCCGCCGGCATGGCCTGCGACTTTGTCGGGCATCCCGTCGTGACCGAACCCGTGGCGACAGAAGCCGAGGCGGGCGCGTTTCGGGCAGAGACGGGGATCGGCGACGCGCCCCTCCTGATGGTTCTGCCCGGCTCGCGGCGGAGCGAGGTGGCGCATATGCTGCCGATCCTCGAAGGAGCGGTGACGCGCGTCGCAGAGGCGCGGCCGGACTTGCGGCTTGTGGTGCCGCTTGCAGGACCAGTTGCCGAAACCGTACGCACTGCGGTGCAAAGCTGGCCCGGCGAACCGGTGTGCCTCGATCCCGGCACCGACAACGCGGAGGCGCTTGCCCGCAAACGCGCCGCGTTCAAGGCTGCTGATACCGCGCTCGCCACCTCCGGCACGGTCGCGCTGGAGCTCGCCGCCGCCGGCACGCCGATGGTTATCGGCTACACGATGGGCTGGCTCTCGCGGCAGGTGATCGGGCGACTCTTGCTGACCGACACGGTGAACCTCGTGAACCTCGTCAGCGACACCCGCACCGTGCCAGAGCGGATCGGCACGGACTGCACGGCTGAGGCGCTGGCCGAAGCGACGCTAAGTGTGATGGCTGACCCCGGCGCGCAGCAGGATGCGATGCGCCTGACGATGGAGCGCCTTGGCGCGGGTGGCGCAGACCCCGGCTTGCGTGCCGCGGACGCGGTTTTGGCAAGGTTCGGCGCATGGAAAAAGCCAGGCGCAACGGCCCGGCTTTGAGCTTGGAACGTGTTTCACCACTTGTAACAGGCGACCTTAAAACAGATACGCATTGGCGTATTTCGAAGCGCCCGCCTGACGGGCACCGTCAGGCCGCGCCGACCCGCCCCCATGGGGCGGCGCGATTGCGCCACCCCGCGGGACGGCGCGTGCACATCTGTTCCGAACGTATCAGGCTAAAGGTGGCCTTCTTTATCGCGACGCGATCACCGACGCCTTTTCAAGCCCGGCGGTAAAGCCTGTGAGCGACATCTCCAGCGATACGGTCTGGTCAGGCGCGGCGAACGGCACCAGCGTGACGACAGCCTTGGCCCCGCGCTGGTATTGCGAGACGTCCTCGGCCAGCAGACCGACGCGCGCATAGCAGCCGATTTGGTTGCAGAACGAATAGGGGTAGCGCTTGGCCTTGCCGCCGTCGACCGACACGGTCAGCTGCGAGGTGAGCAGCGTTTCGAGCGGCACGATAAAGGTCGCGCCGGCGCGTACGTCGCCCCCTTCGGGCAGGCGGAAGACGCTGACCTCGGCCACCGCGTTGCCGGTGGAATCGGTGAGCAGCTGGTAGAGCTGGCAGGGGTCTTCCTGCCCCTCGGGCGCGCGCAGGCACTGGATCGTCCAGTCACCGACGGTCTCGGTCACATAGGTCTCGCCGATGCGATTGCCTTCGGTGACCTCCTCACCGGTGCTGAATTCGGTGCCGACGCTCGGCTCGGCTGCGCCTTCGGTCGCCGCGCCATCTGTTGCCTCCTGGGCGAAGGCCGCGCCGCCAAGCGTCAGGGCCGCGATCAATGCCAGCGGAAGGGTGCGGTTAATCATGGAAATGCTCTCGTCAGCTCGTTCAGAATCTGCCCACGGCGTAGCATGGGTGTTCCGCACTGTCAGGCCCGATTTGGCGTCAGCGGCAACCGGTCGCCGATGGGCGCCGGAGGGCTGACAACGCCAGCTCGGACGCCCCGAAAACGGCACGAAAAAAGGGGCCGAAGCCGGCCCCTTTCAAACGTATTTCTCTCCCTGTCGGACTGGCCGACTTAGTATGTTCGAGACGCTACGCAACTTACCCACACCGGTCAACAGCTAATCCCGGGCATGGCGATCACAAAAAAAGCCGCACCCGAAGGTGCGGCCAGTCTGACAGGGAGGACGTCAACCTGACACATGCCAATGGCACGCCCGTCAGGCGGTTTGAGCTATACGTTTGGCTGGTTAATGGTAGGTTGCGCGCGCGTTCGGTGGTGACGGCAAGGGAAGAGGCGATGGCGGACAAGATCTTTATCGGTGGCGGCGGAGAGGACTATGCCGATCCGCAGGAGATGACGCTGAAATACGCCAACCGTCACGGGCTGATCGCCGGCGCGACGGGCACGGGCAAGACGGTCACGCTGCAGATCCTGGCGGAGAGTTTTTCGCAAAACGGCGTTCCGGTGTTCCTCGCGGATGTCAAAGGGGACCTGTCGGGGCTCGCCAAGTCCGGCACGCCCGAGCACAAGCTGCACGACGCCTTCATGTCCCGGGCGGCAAAGATCGGGTTCACGGATTACAATTACACTGCGTTTCCTGTCACGTTTTGGGATCTCTTTGGCCAAAAGGGCCACCCGGTCCGCACCACGGTGGCCGAGATGGGGCCCTTGCTGGTTTCGCGCCTGCTCGAGTTGACCGAGGCGCAGGAGGGGATCGTCAACATCGCCTTTCGCATCGCCGACGAGGAGGGCTGGCCGCTCCTCGATCTCAAGGACCTGCAGGCGCGTTTGGTGTGGATCGGGGAGAGCCGCGGCGATCTGAGCCTGCGGTACGGCAACATCTCGGTCGCCTCGATCGGGGCGATCCAGCGGCGGCTCTTGGTGCTGGAAAACCAGGGCGCGGCGGAGTTCTTTGGCGAACCGGCGTTGGCGCTGAGCGATATCATGGCGCGGGACACAGACGGGCGGGGGCGGATCAACATCCTGGCCGCCAACACGCTGATGTCCTCACCCCGGCTCTATGCGACGTTCCTTTTGTGGCTCCTCTCCGAGCTCTTCGAGGAGCTGCCGGAGGTGGGTGACCCGGACAAGCCCAAGCTGGTGTTTTTCTTCGACGAGGCGCATCTCTTGTTTGACGATGCTCCCAAAGCGCTCGTGGACAAGGTCGAGCAGGTCGCGCGGCTGATCCGGTCCAAGGGGGTCGGGGTGTACTTCATCACCCAGAACCCGGCGGACATTCCCGAGGACATCCTCGGCCAGCTCGGCAACCGCATCCAACACGCACTGCGCGCTTTTACGGCGCGGGATCGCAAGAACCTACGCATGGCGGCTGAGACCTACCGCGAGAACCCGCGCTTTTCGACCGAAGACGCGATCCGCGAGGTCGGCGTGGGCGAGGCGGTGACCTCGATGCTGCAGAAAAAGGGCGTGCCGGGTGTCGTCGAACGCACGTTGATCCGCCCGCCATCCTCGCAGCTTGGTCCGATCACAGACGCCGAGCGGGCGGCGCTCATGCTCGCCTCGCCCATGTCGGGTAAATACGATGACCCGGTCGACCGCCGGTCGGCCTACGAAGTGCTCAAGGACCGCGCCGCCAAGGCCGCCGCCGAAGCCGAGGCGCAAGAAGCGCGTGAAGAGGAGATGGAGGTTGCCGAACGCGAGTTCAACGCCGGACGACGGTACTCGGGGACAAGGGTGCCGCGCTCGTCATCGCGGAGCAGCCGCAAAGGGCAGGGCTTTGGCGAGGCCGTCGGCAAGATGGTGATGAAGGAGCTGACCGGCACCACCGGACGGCGCCTTGTGCGCGGGATCCTGGGTGGGCTGTTCAAAGGGCGGTAAGTCTTCGGGCCAAGGCGAACTTGCTGGCTAAGAAACAGCTTTGGCCCATTGAGTGCCAATCGTGACTACCGTCCAATCATAAGCAATGGCCATGCGTCCGTTCACGCGCCGGCCCGAGGGGCGGCGCGGCCTGACGTGACCGTCAGGCAGGCGCTTTGATTTAGGCAAAACAACAGCAAACTGAACATTGACCAACCTTCCGCTAGGTTTGGCCTTCAGCCAACACCCTACTCTACGGCATCTCAAACGCCTCAAGGCCCCGACCGTTCCACTCGACGTAGCTCGGGTATCCACTGGCCCGCTCAAGCGTGATTCGCGCACGCGGCGTGCCGGGCACGTCGAGCACCACGCCGTATTGCACCATGCGCGGGACGAGCTCGGCATCCCGGCGCAGGAACAACGTCGTCCGGCACACCGATCTCCCGCAGAGCGCGCTGTAGGGCGCGGCTCCAGCGCAGCGCAGGCCGGAATGGTCGATGATCAGGTCCGCGCGCCCATCACCGTCGAGGTCGGTGTTGTAGACCCCGTCCATGAAATGGCCCGGCGCCGCTCCGCACCCGCTGGCAATCGCCGCGTTGATCGTTGCGGCAACGGGATTTGGCTCGGCCAGCGCAGGGCCTGCGAGCAGGCTCCAGAACGCGGCCAAACAAACAAGAAATCGGGTCATCACGCGCCTCCTTGCAAGGGAGGTACCCGCGCTGTGCTTAAGGCCGGATGAAAGCGTGGCCGCCTTTTGGCTAAGGTTTTAACCGTCCGCCGAACAGAGGGTGACCGCCGCACACCTACGCGCCTCGAACCGGTCGAGCAAAGCGGCGGTGGCCGGCGTCACGACAAGCCCGGGACTGCTGCAGAGATACCCCGCGTGAGGCGCGAGATGCGTCAGGAAGGTCTCCTCCCAACCGTCCTCGGCCACCAGCATCTGCTCGGCGGAATAGAGCAAATGCTCGACAAAGGCCGTGTATGCACCGGCCTCGGGCCCCGCGAGCAGGGCGCAAGTGTCAGGCGCAGCGTATTGGGGGTGCGCGACGGCCAGCGACAGGTGCGCGCGAAAGGCAGTCCGGGCATCCTGCGCACGCGCCAAAGCGTCAGCCGCGTCCAGTTGCAGCTTGACCCCGACCAACGCCGCAACCGCAACGCAAGCTGTTACCGCGGCCGCCACCGCCTCCACAGATTTGGCATTGCGCGCCAGCCAGCTCACCTACCGCTCCGGGATGAGCCCGCGCGGGGAGAACCGCAGCACCACCAGCAGGATGATCCCCATCGTCAAAAGTCGCATATGCGCAACGCTGTCCAATAGGTGCAGGCGCAACGCGTTGTCCTCGGCCATGCCGGCGGTGATCAGACCCATCAGCTGCGCCCCCATCGGCTCCACCTGGACCCAGAGGAACCAGATCAGGAACCCGCCCAGAACCGCGCCAAGGTTGTTGCCCGACCCGCCCACGATCACCATCACCCAAATGAGAAAGGTGAACCGCAGCGGCTGGTAACTGCCCGGCGTCAGCTGCCCGTCGAGCGTCGTCATCATCGCGCCGCCCACGCCCACGATGGCCGAGCCCAGCACAAAGACCTGCAGATGCCGGCGGGTGACGTCCTTGCCCATCGCCTCTGCCGCGACCTCGTTGTCGCGGATCGCGCGCATCATCCGCCCCCAGGGCGAATTGCGCGCACGCTGCGAGAGCCACAAGAGCACCAGCAGCACCACCGCGAACAGCACCGTATAGGACAGCTTGACCGTGATCGCCGAGGCCGTGACCGGGTCCGCGCCAAGCGCCGCGACCTGATCCACAAAGGCCGGATCGTTCTGCAACGTGATCTCGTAAGGCACCGGGCGCGGAATGGGGCTGACATTCTTGACCCCGCGCGCAAGCCAATCCTCGTTCTTGAGCACGGCGATGACGATCTCGGAAATCCCCAGCGTCGCAATTGCGAGGTAATCCGAGCGCAGTCCCAGCGCCGTCTTGCCAATGAGCCACGCCGCACCCGCCGCAAGCAGCCCGCCCACAGGCCAGGCCAGCAGGACAAAGAGGTCCGCGCGGGGCAGGGCGCCTGGATCGCGGTCGCTGGCAAAGTGGTTGATCCCGCCAAGATAGCCCGTCGTCGCCGGGTTCACGCCCTCAACGGCCGCCTTGGCCGGGTCGAGCACCAAGCGGTAGAGCACAAATCCGACGATCAGGATGCCCAGCACCACCAGCGTCCGCCGGCGCCCCGCAGGCACTGCCGCATAGGCGAGCACCGCCGCCGTGACCGTCGCCGCACCCAGCACAAGCGCCGACAGGAGGCGCACGCCACCAGCGGCCCAGGCATCCTCGACCGGCGGCATGCCGACGAGCACGGCGCCCAAGCCTCCCAGCGCCACGAACCCCATGATCCCGACGTTGAAGAGCCCCGCAAACCCCCATTGCAGGTTCACGCCAAGCGCCATGATCGCGCTCACCAGCCCCATGTTCAGGATCAGCAGCGCCGAGTTCCAGGACTGCACAAACCCCGTCCCGATGATGAGGACGGCGACCAGGCCAAAGAGCAGCGGAACGCGTTGAGTGTCGCTCATACCGATTTCCCCGCAAACAATCCGGTGGGTTTGAACAGCAGCACCACCACCAGGATCGCAAAGCTCACCGCGAACTTGTAGTCGGTGGTCAAAAGCTGCGCGAGCCCGTCGGGCGCAATGGCTTCGGGCAGGATGTAATTGGCGATCTTCTTCCATGCGTAGGTGATCGTGACCTCGGAAAAGGCGACCACAAACCCGCCCGCGATGGCGCCCACCGGGTTGCCCAGCCCCCCGACGATGGCCGCTGCAAAGATCGGCAGCAGCAGCTGAAGGAAGACAAACGGCTTAAACGTCTTGTCGAGCCCGTAAAGCGTGCCTGCCACCGTGGCGAGCGCTGCCACGATCAGCCAGGTCACCATCACCACCTTCTCAGGGTTGATGCCCGAGAGCAGCGCCAGGTCTTCGTTGTCCGAATAGGCGCGCATCGACTTGCCCGTGCGCGTGCGGTTCAAAAACCAAAAGAGCAGCGCCACCACGATCACCGCGGTCACCAGCGTGATCCCTTGAGTGGTCTTGATCGCCAGCCCCTCGCGCAGCCCCGTCATCGCCTTGAACTCGCGTGCCGAAATGATGAAGCGCTCCCCATCCGCGAACCGCTGGTCATTTGGCCCGATGATGAAGCGCACGAGGCCATTCATGATGAACATCACACCAAGCGAGACGATCACAAAGATCACCGGCTTCGCCTTCTGCGCCCGGTAAAAGCGGTACACGACCCTGTCCGTCGCAAGGAGGAACGCCCCCGTGATGACAATCGCAAAGGGAAGCGCCAGCAGCGCCGTCGGAAGCGGCCCGAGCGAAACGCCCATCGACTGAAACCACCAGGTGATCAGGATCGCGAACATCGCGCCAAACGCCATGGTGTCCCCATGCGCAAAGTTCGAGAACCGCAGGATCCCATAGATCAACGTCACACCAAGCGCCCCCAGCGCCAGCTGCGCGCCATAGGCCGTGGCCGGCACGACGACAAAGTTCAGAAGCGCGACAAGGGCGTTGAGAAAGTCTATCATGATTGCACCCTTTCACACGTTCCACGCACGATGATCCCCACGGCCAAAGGCCCGCTGCCCGCCGAGATCTGCACCGTCGAGGTGAGCACGAAACTCATGTCGCGAAACACCACCAGGCTCTCGGCGCCGACCTGATCGCGCGGGCCACCGATACCGACCAGATGCGTGATCGACGTCGTCTCCTGCATGTCGTAGCGCGGTGCATCTTCCCTCGCGCGATACGGCATTTGCCCGGCGCGCGTATCGACGTAAAGCGGTACCGACGTGTCATGCGCATCGCACCACACGGCGCTGGTGCATTGCTCGACCGCTGTGCAGACGTACTGCCGGGTCTCAGCAAGCGCAGGCCCCGAGGGACACAGAACTGCCGCCGCAAGGCAAAGCCGCCGCGTAAAGCCCGACCGCAGCGCACCCGTCATCCACAAAACGGGCGCTGCCCGCGCCGTCTCAAACACACCATGCAACGCGCGCCTCAGCCTCACTCACACGTCCCCGCATAACTCACCATCTGCACATCCGAAAAGATATGCGTCGTATACCGCGCCGCGCCGCCCTTGGTGCGCGTCAGCATGTGCATCGCCCCAAGCCCATGCCCGACAAAGGCCCCCGTCTCGCCGCCACCCGAGTTCACCTCGATTGTCCCGAACTCCGTCACCAAAGTATCGCCGGAAATGGTGATCTCGAACGCGCTCTCCGCGCAGCCCTCGGTCTCGTAGCACTCCACGGTAAAGGTGCAGACCTCTTCAGCCAAAGCTGTCCCAGCGCTTGCCAGCACAAGCGCGGCGCAAAGCCCCTTCATCTTCCAAAATAAACTCAAATCCACCGCTATCCCCCCAGAAAAGACGCCCTAACCTCCGGGTCCGCCAGCAGCTCCTTGCCCGTCCCGGTATGCGCATTGCGCCCCTGCACCAGAACATAGCCTTTGTCTGCGATTTCAAGCGCTTGTCGGGCGTTCTGCTCGACCATGAGGATCGGGATGCCCGTGCGCGCGACCTCGATGATCCTGTCGAAAAGCTCGTCCATCACTATGGGCGAGACCCCCGCCGTCGGCTCGTCGAGCATCAGCACCTTCGGCTCCGTCATCAAGGCGCGGCCCACGGCGACCTGTTGACGCTGACCCCCCGAAAGCTCACCCGCCGGCTGGTGCCGCTTTTCGCGCAGGATCGGAAACAGGTCATAGACCTGCTCCATCGTGCCCGAAAAATCGTCGCGCCGGATAAAGGCGCCCATCTCCAGGTTCTCTTCTACCGTCATCGAGGTAAAGATGTTCGAAGTCTGCGGCACGAAGCCCATGCCCTTGAGCACCCGGTCCTGCGGGCTCAGCGCCGTGATGTCCTCGCCATCCAGACGCACCGCGCCCTGGCGCACGTCCAGCATGCCAAATATCGCCTTCATCGCCGTCGACTTGCCCGCGCCGTTGGGACCGACGATCACCGCGATCTCCCCGCGCTCCACCGCCACGGTGCAGTCGTGCAGGATGTCCGGCCCGGCGCCGTAACCGCCCGTCATCGTGTCCCCGATCAGGAAAGGCTCGGCGCGCGCCTCCGCCGCTGCCGCGCGCACGCGCGTCTCGGTCTCGTTCGACATGCCCTCGTGGTTCTCCCGCCCCGGATCCGGTGTCACCCAGCGGTCTAGCGCATCTTGGCGCGCCGCGCTATCGCCAAGCGCCCCAAACGAAAAACGCAGCCCCAAAAGGCTGCGTAGGGTCGTGACGGCGATGAAGGGCGCGTCAGGTGCCCGCCGGGTCCATCCGCACTTCGAAGTGCTTGAGCATATAGCCAATGATCTGGAACAGCCGGTCGTTCGGAATATCCGCCGTCATCCCCACCGAGATCCATGCCGTGCTATGCTCGCCGAACATCAAGACGCTCACTTTGGAGAGCAGAATGTCTCCCTCGGTCTGGTCATGGATGGCGACCGCAATGGGCAGGCCGTCATAGTCCATCTCCTGCCAGAGCCGCTCGCCGTAGGTGCGGCCATTGCCGTTCAGATCCGCCTCGAAGACGTTGCGCGCGTTCTGCACGCCAAACCCGTCCGCACGGCCCGCGTCCAGTGTCACCGCATTGGCAAAGACGTTCGGCTCCCCGCGGATAAAGAACTTGTTGTGCCGCTCCTCGCGCACCGCCCGATCGAGCTTCAGCGCAAAGCCGCCCTGGCACATCGACAACGTCTGATCGAGCTCGATGCACGTGCCGCCCGTCTGCTCCGCTTCAAGCGCAACAGGCGCGGCGGTGGCCGTCAACGCGCCAACACAAGCTGCAAAGATGGCCAGCCCAGTGATGCGGCGGATGCCGTGTGACAGAAAACGCATGAAAGTACCCTCGACTAATTGCTTCGAGGTGAGCGCTTCGCACAAAATCGCGGCAGGGTTATGGCAACGGCTCGGCAGGTGTCAGCTCGCCACCTTGTTCTTGAGACCCGTGCCCAGATACGCCTCGATCACTTCCGGGTTGGCCTTGATCTCCGCCAGCGTGCCCTCCGCCAGAACCTTGCCCTCGGCCATGCAAATGACCGGATCACAGAGCCGCCCGATGAAATCCATGTCGTGCTCGATCACGACAAACGTGTAGCCGCGCTCTTCATTCAATCTCTGAATTGCGTCCGCTATCGTATTGAGAAGCGTACGGTTTACGCCCGCGCCCACTTCATCGAGAAAGACGATCTTGGCATCGACCATCATCGTCCGCCCCAGCTCCAAAAGCTTTTTCTGCCCGCCCGAAACCTGGCCCGCCTTGTGGTCCGCCAAGTGCGAGATCGTCAGAAACTCCAGCACCTCGTCCGCCTTCGCCTTGAGCGCGCGCTCCTCGTCGGCGATGCGCTTGCGCCCGAACCAGGTATTCCACAGCGTCTCCCCCGACTGCGCGCCCGGCACCATCATCAGGTTCTCGCGGCAGGACATCGTGTGAAACTCGTGCGCGATCTGGAACGTGCGCAGCAGACCCTTGTGAAAGAGCGCGTGCGGCGGCAGGCCGGTGATGTCCGCACCCTCCATCGTGACCCGCCCCGAGGTCGGTTCAAGAACGCCCGCGATCACGTTGAAAAGCGTGGTTTTTCCCGCGCCATTTGGCCCGATCAGACCGGTGATCGAGCCTGTCTCGATCCGCAGCGACGCACCGTCCACGGCCCGAAAGCCGCCGAACTGCTTGACGATGTTCTCGACGACGATCATGCGCGCCTCCGCAAATGTAGGATGGGTGCTGGCCCCCATCCCACGTCTTGATGCCCGCCGATCAGCGGTACTTGGCTGTCGTGATCTTGCCGCCTTCGACGACGATCTGACGGTAGTTGCCAGCGCTTTCGCCCGGGCCGATCAACTCGACCGCCGTGGCGCCGACGTAGTCGATGTCACCGCCATCTGCGAGGATCTGCAGCGCCTTCGCGAGTTCACCGGGGAAGATCTGCTCGCCCGGCGCGTTGGCCACGTCCATCACGCTGTCTTTGTAGACGCCCGGGTCTTCGGACCCTGCCGCCTGCATCGCCAGCATGATCAGCGCTGCCGCGTCATAGCTTTCCGGGGTGAAGGGCGAGGTGGCGTCGAACGCATCACCCACCATCTCGGTGAACATCGCGGCACCATTGCTGTCGGTGCCCGGGTGCTGGCCGGTGGAGCCTTCGATCTCGTCGCCAAAGTTCGCCTCGAGCTGCGCGCCGATCATCCCGTCGGGGAAGTGGAAGGTGTCGAACGCGCCCTGGTCGATGGCCGCGCGCACAATGCCCGAGCCGCCCTGATCGACGTAGCCCGCGACGACGAGGCGCTCACCGCCGGCCGAGGCCAGCGCGCCGACTTCGGCCGAATAGTCCGCCTTGCCGTCTTCATGCGCGGCCGAAATGGTGACCGTGCCGCCGGCTTCTTCGAAGGCCGCCTGGAATGCGTCCGCGAGGCCCTTGCCGTAGTCGTTGTTGGTGTAAGTCACCGCGACTTCCATGATGCCTTCTTCCATCAGGACTTCGGTCATCACGACGCCCTGGCGCGCATCCGACGGAGCCGTGCGGAAAAAGAGGCCGTTGTCCTCGTTGTTCATGTGGCTGAGGCCCGGCGAGGTGGCCGAGGGCGAGATCATCACGACGCCGTTGGCAACGGCCACGTTGTTGAGGATCGCGCCGGTCACACCCGAGCAGTCCGCGCCCATGATGCCCTTGACGCCGTCCGAGGTGATCAGACGTTCCGCCGCTGCCTGAGCAGCCGCTGCATCCACGCATGTCGAGTCGGCGCGCACGCCCATCACCGACTTGCCGCCCAGCAGCAGCCCGCTGTCCGAGACTTCCTGCATCGCCAGCTCGGCGCCGTCGCCCATCGACGGGGTCAGCGATTCGATCGGGCCGGTGAAGCCCAGGATGATGCCCAGTTTGATGTCGGCGCCATGCCCGTCGGCTGCCGCAGCACCCGCCAGAGCCAGACTCGCGGCCGAAGCCATAAGCACTTTTTTCATGTCATACTCTCCCAAAGTTGGATTCTTGATCCGGGGCAAAGCCTAAGCGGGCCTGTGCCGAAAGGGAAGCGTTCGCGCATCCGTGACTGGCAGACCCCACGCGCGTCCCTAAATCAAAGGCAGCTTTGACCTTGCAAGGAGCGCGTCATGCGTCTCATCTCCCTTCTGATCGCGGCGGCCTCCACGGCGGCGTTGCCCGCACTGGCACAACAGACCCTGCCCACCTCCCAGGTGACGATCGAGCGTATGGCAGACGGCTTTGACGAGCCCTGGGCGGTCGCCATCCTGCCCGAGGGCGGCTTTCTCGTCTCCGAGCGCCCGGGCACGCTGGTGCATGTACGCGCAGACGGCAGCCGGACGGACGTGGACGGCGTGCCGCGCGTGCGCGCCACCGGGCAGGGCGGCCTTCTGGACGTGATCATCGCACGCGATTTCGACACGTCCCGGCGCATCTACATGACCTTTGCCAAACCGCAGGGCCTTCTGGGGCGCAACGAAGGGACGGCGCTCGCGACCGCCGTGCTCTCCGCCGATGGCACGTCGCTCGAGGACGTGGACACGATCTGGGAGATGCAGCCCGGCTCGGGCGGCGGCTTCCACTTTGGCTCTCGTGTGGTCGAGGCGCCGGACGGCACCCTCTTTGTCACCATCGGCGACCGCGGCGACCGCCCGACGGCGCAGGACCTGTCGGTCCACAACGGCTCTGTCGTGCGCGTCACGCCCACCGGCGCCGTACCGAGCGACAACCCGTTTGTCGGACAATCCGGCGCCCTTGACGAGATCTGGTCCTATGGCCACCGCAACCCGCAGGGCGCGACGCTCGACCTTGCCGGCAACCTCGTGACCGTCGAGCACGGCGCGGCGGGCGGCGACGAAATCAACCGCATCACGCGCGGCGCCAACTACGGCTGGCCGGTGATCTCCTACGGCGAGCACTATTCGGGCGGCCAGATCGGCGAGGGCACCGCGAAGGAAGGCATGGAGCAACCCGCCTACTACTGGGACCCGTCAATGGCCCCCTCGGGCATGATGATCTACTCCGGCGCGCTCTGGCCCGAATGGGAGGGCGACATCTTTGTCGGCTCGCTCAAGTTCAGCTACATCTCCGTCCTCGACGGCGATCCGCTGCGCGAACACACCCAGATCGAGGGCGACGAGACCGGCCGCGTGCGCGACGTGCGCGAGGCGCCCGACGGGTCGATCTGGTTCATCTCCGTCGTCGACGGCGCAGTTTACAGAATGACGCCGTGAGGCACCCGTAGGATGGGTGATTTCACCCATCCCACCTGAGGCCCGCTACACCGACAGGCGCGCGCTCATCGTCCCGCGTTCGCGGTATGGCGTCGTGTCGTAATGCGCCCGGTAGCACTTGGAAAAGTGCGAGGGCGAGGTGAACCCGCAGGCCAGCGCCACGTTGATCACGCTCATCTCGGTCTGCAAGAGCAGGTTACGCGCTTTCTGCAGGCGAAGCTCCATATAGTATCGCTTGGGAGAGCGGTTGAGATACCGCCGGAAGAGCCGTTCCAGCTGGCGCGTCGACATGCCCACGTCCGAGGCGAGGATCGAGGGGCTGATCGGCTCCTCGATGTTTTGCTCCATCAACTGGATCACCTGGCTCAGCTTGGGATGGCGCACCCCGATCCGTGTCGGGATCGACAGGCGCTGCGTGTCCTGGTCGGTGCGGATCGACGAGTAGATCAGCTGATCGGCCACCACGTTGGCCAGGTCCTTGCCATGCGCGTCCGCGATCAGAGTCAGCATCAGATCGATGGACGACGTCCCGCCCGCCGTCGTGTAGCGGTTGCCGTCGATGACAAAGACCGACTTCGACAGCGCCACCTCCTCGAACTCCTCGCCAAAGCTGTCCTGGTTCTCCCAGTGGATCGTCGCCTTCTTGCCGTCGAGAAGCCCGGCCTTGGCCATCGTGTGCGCCGCCGTACAAAGCCCTCCGATGGTCACCCCGCGCCGCGCCTCGCGACGTAGCCAGTTGAGCACCGCCTTTGAGGTGTTCGCCTGCACATCAATGCCGCCGCAGACCAGAAGCGTGTCGTCCCGCGTCAGCTCGTCGAGGCCGCCCTGCACATTCAGCTCGATCCCGTTCGAGCAGCGCGCCGTCGCGCCGTTCTCGCTGACCAGATGCCAGTCAAAGATCGCCCGCCCGACGTATTTGTTGGCGAGCCTCAGCGGCTCGATCGCGCTCGCAAACGACAGGAACGTAAAGTCGTTGAGCAGCAGGAACACAAACCGTGCCGGGCGGTCCTCGGGGCGCACAGCGCCGTCGCGCAGGCTGGTCGCGCGCAGGGCAGGGCGGGCAGGGGCAGTCGTCATTGGGTTGCCGTCATGTTGCGACAACAGTCACGAGGTGCAGTCATGGTGTACAGTCATGGGCGCGGGCCGTCTCGTCGTGGGCAAAGGCCGGTGAACACAAACTCAAACCCAAGCGTCGAAACCGGCGCAAGGTGTCGCAATCTGGACCTATCGCAATTCGCAGGTCAATTGGAAATCGGCAGTGGCGGAGGCGTTAGCGCTCGCGTATAGCTGCGCTCTGGACACCTTCGCATACGGGAGATATCGCGATGAGCACGTGGCAGAAAACCGACTGGCGCAAAAAGCCCAGGGTTCAGATGCCCGAATACACGGATTCGGGCGCTTTGGAGGCTGTCGAAGGTCAGCTGGCGCAGTATCCGCCGCTTGTCTTTGCCGGCGAGGCGCGCCGCCTCAAGGCGCAGCTGGCCGCCGCCTCGCGCGGGGAGGCGTTTGTGCTGCAGGGCGGCGATTGCGCCGAGAGCTTCCAGCAGTTCAGCGCCGACGCGATCCGCGACACGTTTAAGGTCATGCTGCAGATGGCCATCGTGCTGACCTACGGCGCCAAGGTGCCGGTGGTGAAGATCGGGCGCATGGCCGGCCAGTTCGCCAAACCGCGCTCGGCGCCGACCGAGACCGTGAACGGGATCGAGCTGCCGAGCTACCGCGGCGACATCATCAACGAGCTGGACTTCACGCCCGAGGCGCGCATCCCGGACCCGTCCAAGATGCTGCAGGCCTACACCCAGGCGGCGGCGACGCTGAACCTTCTGCGCGCCTTTTCGACGGGCGGCTACGCGGACGTGCACCAGGTGCACGCCTGGACGCTCGGCTTTACCAAAAGCGAGCGCGCCGCGCAGTACCGCGACATGGCGCACCGGATCAGCGACACGCTCGATTTCATGACCGCCGCCGGCGTCACCGCCGAGACCGCGCACAGCCTGCAGACGGTGGACTTTTACACGAGCCACGAGTCGCTCCTGCTGGAGTATGAAGAGGCGCTGACCCGCCAGGACACCACGTCAGGCAAGTGGCTCGCGGGGTCGGGCCACATGATCTGGATCGGCGACCGCACGCGTCAGCCGGACGGGGCGCATGTCGAATTCGCGCGCGGCGTGCTGAATCCGATCGGGCTCAAATGTGGGCCGACCACGACCGCCGACGACCTCAAGGTGCTGATGGCCAAGCTCAACCCAGAGAACGAAGAGGGGCGCCTGACGCTGATCGCGCGCTTTGGCGCGGGCAAGGTGGGCGAGCACCTGCCGCGCCTCATCCAGGCGGTCAAGGAAGAGGGGGCCAACGTGCTCTGGTCGTGTGACGCGATGCACGGCAACACGATCAAATCGGCTTCGGGCTACAAGACGCGGCCCTTCCAGTCGGTCATGCAGGAGGTCCGCGACTTCTTTGCCGTCCACCGCGCCGAGGGCACCGTGCCGGGCGGCGTGCATTTCGAGATGACCGGCCAGGACGTGACCGAATGCACCGGCGGCGTGCGCGACGTGACCGACGAGAACCTCGCCTCGCGCTACCACACCGCGTGCGACCCGCGCCTCAACGCCTCGCAGTCCCTGGAACTCGCGTTCCTCGTGGCCGAAGAGCTGGTCAGCTACCGCCAGTCGCTCCGCGCCGCCGGGTAGGGCGCGGGACAAATAGCTTCGAACGAAGGGCCGCCTGCGATGGGCGGCCCTTTTGCGTTTCGGTAACAGCCAGAATCCTGGTCGAGAACTTCCGGTGCAGAGCCCGGTCGCCCAAGCAGCCAACGGAACCACAAGCTGAAGCGTTGGTATTTGGATATTTTCAGCCAGAAGAAGGCAGAGACCCGCCAAGACTTTCGAGCGCAGGTCCCATGCTTCTCTGGTTCAAAAATACCTAAATTCGACGGTGACACTCTTGGGGACGCTCGATCATTGGAGGGGCGGCACTTCTCTGTTTCAGCCGCGCATGAAAGCCCGTGTGGCCGACTAAGGCGTTCCGACGATCCGTAGGTGCGGGACTTTGGAAGGCCGTAGGGTCGGTGCATCCGTGTCGGCTGATTGATCGCGCGGTGCGCCTCCGAGCTCCAAAATCTCGCCGATGGTCAGCCGGGTCGGGGAGGTTGGCAGGGTTGTTGCCGGTGCCAAGCCGCCGAGGAGGCGGGTGATGCGACCTTCATCGTCTCGGAGCGGCAGGAGCAGCATGTAGCCCGCCAGATGGCCGAGGGGCGTGTGGAGTGTCAGGCGCAGGGGTGCCTTGCCGGTGCAGCAGCGCTCGATGGCCTCGGAGAGCACCTTGCGCGCGCCGGCACGGAAGAGCGCGCTGAGCGGCAGGCCGCGGGCTTCGAGGCCGATGACCCTGCCGATACCAGCGCCCGCAATGCGCAGGCGCGCGGTGCCGGGCGCGATCCGTTCGGCGAGGAACACCGCGTCAAGGTGCGGCTCGAGCCCGCGCGGGTCGACGTCCGAGCGCCACGGCACATCGCGTCCGTCGCGCAGCGCACGCCAGTAGGCTTCGATCTGCTGCAAAGGCAGCGTTGCAACTGCAGGGCCCATGCGCATCTGCGCAGTCCCCTGTTCCAGAGGTCTGTGACCGGTCAGCATGCTGTGTCCCCTACCATACTTGTCCATCCGGCGGTGCCTCCGATGTCCCTCCAGAGGCAGCGCCGGGGTGATCTCGATGCGCGCCTTGTGGGCGTCAAACCTTAGCAAAATCTTAACATAGGCCACAAAGCCCGCCGCCGCTGCCAAATAGTGAGCCCAAGGTTAACGGACCGAGGCTTGCCCGCGTGCCTCGTTTGGCATTAGGTCGGCGCGGGTAACCGCGGGGGGTGCGCGTGACACGATCGATGACGGGATTTGCCTCCGGCACGGGCGCGATGGACGGTGCGCGCTGGAGCTGGGAGCTGCGCTCGGTGAACGGGCGCGGGCTCGACCTGCGGCTGCGTGTGCCGGACTGGATCGCGGGGCTCGAGCCGGCGCTGCGTACGCGTCTCGGGCAGGCCATGGCGCGTGGCTCGGTGACGCTGAACCTGCGCGTGACGCGCGAGGGGGAGACCGGCGCGCTGACGCTCGACACCGGCGCGCTCGACACCGTGCTGGACGCGCTCGCCGAGGCCGAGAGCCGGGCGATGGCGCGCGGCCTGACCCTGGCACCCGCGACGGCGGCGGATCTGATCGGCCTGCGCGGCGTGCTGGACATCGGCGCGGCGCCGGAGCTGGACACCGCGCCGCTCAAGACGGCACTGCTCGAAGATTTCGAAGGTATCCTGAGCGACTTTCTGGACGCGCGCGCGCGCGAGGGGGCGGCGCTTGCAGAGGTGCTGACGCAGACCGTGGACCGGATCGCTGCGCTGACGGCTGAGGCGCGCGCGCTGGTGCCGGCCCGCGGCGATGCTCTCCGCGCCGGGTTTCTGGCGGCTGTCGACCGTGCCGCGCTGGCAGACCTCGACGAGGCCCGCGCGGCGCAGGAGATCGCACTCCTCGCGGTCAAGACGGACGTGGCCGAAGAGCTGGACCGGCTCGAGGCGCATGTGGAGGCGGCGCGCGCGCTGATCGCCTCGGACACGCCGGCGGGGCGCAAGCTCGATTTCCTGTCCCAGGAGTTCAACCGCGAGGCCAATACGCTCTGCTCGAAGGCGCAGCACGGCGCGATGACGGCGCTTGGCCTTGAGATGAAAGTTGCCATCGACCAGCTGCGCGAACAGGTCCAGAATGTCGAGTGACCTGCCCGGAGCCGCCATGCCTGACCGCCGTGGATTGCTGATCATCCTCTCCTCGCCCTCGGGCGCAGGCAAGTCGACGCTCGCGCGCCGGTTGCGCAGCTGGGACCCAACCATCCGGTTTTCTGTGTCGGCGACGACGCGCACGCCGCGCCCCGGGGAGGTCGACGGGCAGGACTATCACTTCACCTCGGAGGGCGGATTTCGGCGCATGGTGACGGACGGACAGATGCTGGAGCACGCGCATGTCTTTGGCAATTTCTACGGCTCGCCGCTGGGTCCGGTGAAGGAGGCGACGGACAGCGGGTGCGACGTGCTTTTCGATATCGACTGGCAGGGCGCGCAGCAGATCCGCAACTCGGCGCTCCGGGACAACGTGCTGTCGATTTTCCTGCTGCCGCCGTCGATTGCCGAGCTGCGGGCAAGGCTAGAAGGGCGGGCGCAGGACGGGGCGGAGGTCATCGACAAGCGCATGCAGAAAAGCTGGGACGAGATCAGCCACTGGGACGCTTACGATTACGTGCTGGTGAACGAAGCGCTCGACACGACCGAGGCGCAGCTGAAGACCATCATCGAGGCGGAGCGCCTGCGCCGCGACCGCCAGCCGGGGCTGGTGGCGCATGTGCGCGGGCTGCAGGAAGAATTCGAGGTACGCACATGACATCAGGACTTTATGCGCTGGACGGGAACCGCCCAGAGGTGAACGGCACCGCTTGGATTGCACCTGGCTGCCACGTAATCGGAAAGGTGCGGCTCGGCGCGGGCACGTCGGTCTGGTTCGGCGCGGTGCTGCGCGGCGACAACGAGTGGATCGAGATAGGCGCGGGCACCAATGTGCAGGAGAACACGGTGATGCACACCGATATCGGCTACCCGCTGACCATCGGCACGGGCTGCACGATCGGGCACAAGGCGATGCTGCACGGCTGCACGATTGCGGACAACGTGCTGATCGGGATGGGGGCGACGGTGCTCAATGGGGCGGTGATCGGGGAGAACTCGCTGATCGGCGCGGGCGCGCTGGTGACCGAGGGCAAGAAGATCCCGCCGGGCAGTCTGGTGATGGGCCAGCCGGGGCGCGTGGTGCGCCAGCTCGATGACGCCGCCATCATGGGTCTGCGCGCCTCGGCTGCGCATTACCAGGAGAACGCGGCGCGATTTGCCGACGGGCTCGAGCCGCTATGAGCCGCAAGCCGAACCAGCGCCCGTCGCTGATGCGCCCGGACGTGCCTCCGGCGAGCCTCTCGACGCCGGTTGCCACGCCCTTGATGCCGTCGGTGGTCTATGCCTCCGCGACGCCGGATGAGCTCGACCTGCAATACGAGGGGCAGGAGAGCGGTTACACCTATTCCCGGGAGGGCCATCCCAACGCGGACGTGGTCGCCGCGCGCATCGACCGGATGGAGGGCGCCTCGGGCGGCGTCGTGACGGCGTCGGGCATGGCGGCGGTCTCGGCGGTGCTGATGGGGCTTTTGGCCGCGGGTGACCACGTGGTCGGAGGCGACCAGCTCTATGGCCGGTCGCTGCGCATGATGGGCGAGGACCTGCCGCGGCTGGGGATCGCGACGACGCTGGCGGATGTGACCGATGCCGCAGCCGTGGAGGCCGCGCTGCGTCCCGAGACCAGACTGGTGCTGATCGAGGTCGTCTCCAACCCGACGCTGCGGGTGGCGGACGTCAAGGGGATCGCCGCGCTCTGCAAGGCGCGGGGCATCCTGCTTGCGGTCGACAACACCTTTACCACGCCCGGGCTGATCCAGCCGCTGAGGCTGGGGGCGGACATCGTGATCCACTCGATCACCAAGCTGCTGGCGGGCCATTCGGACGTCATGGCGGGCTATGTCTGTGCCGCGGATCCTGCGGTGAACGTGCGGCTGCGGACCTTTGTGGTGACCACCGGCATGACGCCGTCGCCGTTCGATTGCTGGCTCGCGGAGCGCGGGATGCTGTCGTTCGAATTGCGGCTCGACCGCGCGCAGCGGACGGCGGCGCAGTTGGCGGGTCACCTCAGCCGTCATCGGGGCGTTGCAGAGGTGCTCTATCCCGGCCTTGAAAGCCACCCGCAAGCGGCGCGGGCGGCTGATCTCCTGGGCGGGCAGGGCGGTAACATGGTGAGCTTTGTGATCCCCGGCGGTCGCACCGCGGCGAACGCGCTGGCGCGCGGCGCCGAAGGGATCGCCTTTGCGCCCACGCTGGGGGACGTCGGCACGACCCTCTCGCATCCGGCCAGCTCCTCGCACCGGGCGCTGACAGCGGAACGGCGCGAAGCGCTTGGCATGCCCGAAGGGTTTTTCCGCGTCTCCGTCGGGCTCGAGGACGCGGATGCGCTCTGCGCCGTCTTCGACGCGGCGCTCGCCGAGGTGGACGCCTAGGGCCATGGCCGAGGACCGCGCCCCTCAGCTCCTCGAGGCGTTGCCCGTCGCGGCGCTGTTGATCGGGAGCGGGGAGCGGATTGACCACGCCAACGCCACCGCGCGGCAAATCCTCGGGGACAGCATCGTCGGGCGGCACTTTATCACCGCGCTGCGCCAACCGGCGATCCTGAGCGCGATCGAGGCGGTGTTTCGCGGCCAGCCCCGGCAGGTCTGCGGCTTTCGCGGCAGCGACGGGGTGCATGACGTCTCGTACGAGGCGACCGTCGACGCGCTGTGGGACGGTCTCGACCGGCAGGTGATCGTGTCGTTTCAGGACACCACGCCGCTGCAGCACGCCGGCCAGATGCGCCGCGACTTTGTCGCGAACGTCAGCCACGAGCTGCGCACGCCGCTGACCGCGCTGATCGGCTATATCGAAACACTGCAGGGTCCGGGCAAGGACGACCCGCGCGCCGCCGAGCGGTTCCTGGGGCGGATGGCGGACGAGGCGGACCGGATGAACCGGCTGATCGCGGACCTGCTCTCGCTGAGCCGGGTGGAGGAAGACCAGCGCGTGCGCCCGACGGACAGGGTCGAGCTGGGCGGTCTGGTGCGCACCTGCGCCGAGCGGCTGGAGGGCAAGGCCGAGGCGGCCGGCGTCGCGCTGACGCTCGATCTGCCGGGCGTGCCGGTGACGGTGCGGGGCGATGCGGGGCAGCTGAGCCAGCTGCTCGACAATCTCGTGGAGAACGGGATCAAGTACGGCGGAGCCGCCGTCACGGTCTCCTTGACCGAGCCGAAAACGCTGCCCGCGCTGCGCGCAAAAGGGGTCGCTCTGACGGTCGCGGACGCAGGGCAGGGCATCGACCCGCTGCACCTGCCGCGCCTTACCGAGCGATTCTACCGCGTCGATGACCACAGGGGCCGCGAGGTGGGCGGAACGGGCCTTGGCCTTGCCATCGTCAAACACATCGTCACCCGCCACCGGGGACGGCTCAAGATCGACAGTGTATTGAAAGAAGGGACAAAATTCGTTGTCTCGCTGCCTGTCTAGGCACTCTGCACACGCTTTCTGCGACTGTCATAAAACTGTTACCAGCCTGTCACAAAAGCATAGCGTGGCGCGCCTAGTCAGGCGCCAGAGCCGTCGTGGGGACGGCTGTAACCTATGAGGACTTCATGACCTTTGTGAAACTGAGCGCATCCGCCCTTGCCATGGCTGCCATGGCCACCGCCGCCTCCGCGCGCGACCAAGTGCAGATCGCCGGCTCGTCGACCGTGCTGCCCTATGCCTCCATCGTGGCCGAAGCGTTCGGCGACAACACCGACTTCCCGACACCGGTCGTGGAATCGGGTGGCTCCTCGGCTGGCCTCAAGCGCTTTTGCCAGGGCGTCGGCACCGAGCACACCGACATCGCGAACGCCTCCCGCGCGATCCGCGAAAAAGAGATCGCCGCCTGCGCCGAGAATGGCGTGACCGACATCATCGAAGTGCGCATCGGCTATGACGGCATCGTCTTTGCCTCGCAACAAGACGGCCCGGCCTTCACCGCCTTCACCCAGTCGGACATCTTCAACGCACTGGCACCGAAGGTGATGGTCGACGGCGAGCTGGTCGACAACCCGCACACCATGTGGTCGGACTTCAACGCCGATCTGCCGGACGCCGAAATCCTCGCCTTCATCCCGGGCACCAAGCACGGCACGCGCGAAGTCTTCGAAGAGAAGGTGATCGCAGTCGGCTGTGAAGAGACCGGCGCGATGGAAGCCATGATGGCCGCCGGCATGTCCGAGGACGACGCCGAAGACGCCTGCCTCGAAGTGCGCACCGACGGCAAGTCGGTCGACATCGACGGCGACTACACCGAGACGCTGGCCTCGATCAATGCCAACCAAAACGCCATCGGCGTCTTTGGCCTGTCGTTCTACGAGAACAACACCGACACGCTGAAAGTGGCCACAATGGGCGGCGTTGCGCCCTCGACCGAGACGATTGCAGCGGGTGAATACCCGGTGTCGCGTCCGCTCTTCTTCTACGTCAAGAAAGCGCACATCGGCGTGATCCCGGGCCTCAAGGAGTACGTCCAGTTCTTTGTGGCGGACGAGATTGCCGGCCCGGATAGCCCGCTGGCGACCTACGGCCTCGTGTCGGACCCCGAGCTTGCCGCGACGCAAGCGATGGTGGCTGCCGAAGAGACCATGAACTGATCGCATAAGTGATCTCGAAGGGCGGCGCTGCGGCGCCGTCCTTTGCTGTACTTTCACCACACTTCTTTCACCGACAATTCCGGGGGTCCGATGCCGCTCTTTTGGCTCTTTGTGATCGTGCTGGCGATTGCTGCCGCAGGCTACGTGCTGGGCCAGTCCCGCGCGCTTTCCGCAGCTGGCGGATCGCGACGCAATCTGCACTCGCTGCCCAGCTATTACGGCGCCAATGTGGGCCTCAAGGTGCTGGTCCCGGCTTTTGGCGTGATGATCGTCTGGCTGCTGGTGCAGCCTTTGGTGATCGACCGCAGTGTCTCGGGCATGATCCCGCAGGAGAACATTGCCGAAGGCGCGAGCCGGGGGCTGGTGATGGCCGAGGTGGCCCGCACCGCCGAAGGGCTGCGCGGCGCGGTGGACGCCGGTGTGATGAGCGCCGAAGAGGCGCGGACCATCCGCACGGACGACGCCGACGTCACGCAAATGCTGCGTGATGCGGGGCAGGTCGTGACGTCGGACGTGACCCAACCGATCCTGAGCGCGGCGCAGCGGTATAACGTGCTGGCAAACCTCGGCGGCTGGCTGATGACGGCGCTGGTGCTGGTCGTGGCTCTGGCCGGCGCGCTGATCGCGCTGCGCGAGACAGCGCCCGACTTTCGCGCACGCAACGTCGTGGAGCGTGGGATCAAGGCGCTCTTGATCGGCGCGGCCTCGATTGCGATCTTGACGACCATCGGCATCGTGCTGTCTTTGGTGTTCAACACCGTCGAATTCTTCCGCCTCTATCCTGCCGCCGAGTTCTTTTTCGGCACCGAATGGGCGCCGTCGTTCTCGGGACGGGGCGGGTCTTCGGAGCTGGGTGTGATCCCGCTTCTTTGGGGGACGCTCTACATCTCGATCGTGGCGCTGGCCGTGGCTGTGCCGATCGGGCTCTTTGCCGCGATCTACCTCAGCGAATACGCAGCACCCAGCGTGCGTGCGGTCGCCAAGCCGATGCTCGAAGTGCTCGCCGGCATTCCCACCATCGTATACGGCCTTTTTGCCCTGCTCACTGTCGGGCCGCTCCTCGTCAGCGTCTTTGGCGCGAACGGCGCGCTTGGGGTCGACTGGATGGGTGGTGGCCGGGCCGTCATCACCGCGGGCCTCGTGATGGGCATCATGCTGATCCCCTTCGTGTCGTCCCTCAGTGACGACATCATCAACGCCGTGCCGCAGGCGATGCGCGACGGCTCCTATGGCCTCGGCGCCACCAAATCCGAGACGATCAAGCAGGTGATCCTGCCCGCCGCCCTGCCGGGCATCGTGGGGGCGATCCTGCTGGCCGCCTCCCGCGCCATCGGCGAGACGATGATCGTCGTGCTCGGGGCAGGGGCGGCGGCGCGGCTCGACCTCAACCCGTTCGAGGCGATGACCACCGTGACGGCCAAGATCGTGAGCCAGCTGACGGGGGACAGCGACTTTGCCTCCCCCGAGGCGCTTGTCGCCTTTGCGCTGGGGATGACGCTCTTTGTGCTGACCCTCGGCCTCAACGTCCTCGCGCTGCACATCGTGCGCAAATACCGGGAGCAATACGACTGATGTCTGATGCCAGCATGGAAGGCGCCGGCGCGCGCAAGCACGGCTCGTTGCACACCATCGACCGCCGCACCGCCAAGCGCAACGCCGCCGAAAAGCGGTTCAAGTACTACGGCATGGCCGCCATCGCCATCGGGGTGTTCTTTCTGGTGGTCCTCGCCGTCTCGATCGTGCGCTCGGGCCTGCCCGCGTTCACGCAGACGGTGGTCAAGATTGACTTTGTCCTCTCGCAGGAAGAGTTCGATACCGCCGAGGGCACGCTTTTCAAGACCGCCGCGTACGAGGGGTACTTCAACGCGGCCCTCGTGAACCGCCTGACCGAGCGCGGTATCGAGGTCGCCTTTGACGAGGACGTGGTCGAGCGCCTCCTGGGCAAGACCGGCGGCACACTGCGCGAATTCTACCGCGCCAACCCCGATCAGATCGGGGAAGAAGTGGAGTTCGAGCTCTCGACCTCCTCCCGTGTGGACGGCTACTTCAAAGGCCGCGTGACGCGCGACAACATGGAGGACAGCCGGTTCCTGATGCGCACGGACCTCGACCTCGTAGACGCGCTCGCCGAGGCCGGGATCATGGTGCAGGCGTTCAACTGGAACTTCATCACCGGCACCGACTCGGGCGTGGACAACCCCGGCGGCGCGGGTATCGGCGCGTCGGTGATCGGGTCCTTCTTTATGATGCTGGTGGTGCTGATCCTGTCCCTGCCGATTGGCGTGGCCGCCTCGATCTACCTCGAGGAGTTTGCCCCGCAAAACCGGTTTACGGATCTGATCGAGGTCAACATCTCGAACCTCGCCGCCGTGCCGTCGATCGTGTTCGGGATCCTCGGTCTGGCGGTCTTCATCCAGTTCATGCACTTGCCGCAATCGGCGCCGCTGGTCGGCGGGCTGGTGCTGACGCTGATGACGCTGCCGACGATCATCATCTCGACGCGGGCGTCATTGAAGGCGGTTCCGCCCTCGATCCGCGATGCGGCGCTCGGGCTGGGCGCGTCCAAGATGCAGGCAGTGTTCCACCACGTGCTGCCGCTCGCCGCACCCGGCATCCTGACCGGCACCATCATCGGCCTCGCGCAAGCGCTTGGCGAGACGGCGCCGCTTTTGCTGATCGGCATGGTCGGGTTCGTGGCGCGCGGCTATCCCGACGGGTTCGTGGCCGGCTTCACCGATCCGAACTCCGCGATGCCGGCGCAGATCTACACCTGGGCGAGCCGGGCCGACGCGGGTTTCTATGAAAAAGCGTGGGGCGGCATCATCATCCTGCTGCTGTTCCTCCTGACGATGAACATCATCGCCATCATCTTGCGCCGCCGGTTTGAACGGCGCTGGTAAGGAGGCTAGAGCCATGAACGACATGCGACTGATCGAAAGGGGCACCGCGGTGACGGATACCAAAATCTCCGCCAAGGGCGTGCAGGTCTATTACGGCGACACCCACGCCATCAAGGACGTGGACGTCGACATCGAAGACAAGACCGTGACGGCCTTTATCGGGCCCTCTGGCTGCGGCAAGTCCACGTTCCTGCGCTGCCTCAACCGGATGAACGATACGATCGACATCTGCCGGATCGAGGGCGACATCGCCATCGACGGCGAGGACATCTACGACGCGTCCGTCGACCCGGTGCAGCTGCGCGCCAAGGTCGGGATGGTGTTCCAGAAACCCAACCCCTTCCCCAAGTCGATCTACGACAACATCGCCTACGGTCCCCGCATCCATGGCCTGGCCAAGAACAAGGCCGAGCTCGATGAGATCGTGGAAAAGGCGCTCCGCCGCGGGGCGATCTGGGACGAGGTCAAGGACCGCCTGACCGCGCCCGGCACCGGCCTTTCGGGCGGGCAGCAACAACGGCTCTGCATCGCGCGTGCAATCGCGACCGAGCCCGAAGTGCTGCTCATGGACGAGCCGTGCTCCGCGCTCGACCCCATCGCAACCAGCCAGATCGAAGAGCTGATCGACGAGCTGCGCCAAAGCTATTCGGTGGTGATCGTCACGCACTCGATGCAGCAGGCGGCGCGGGTCAGCCAGCGCACGGCCTTCTTCCACCTCGGCAACCTCGTGGAATACGGTGAGACCGGCAAGATCTTCACCAACCCCGAAGACAGCCGCACCGAAAGCTACATCACAGGCCGGATCGGGTAGGGGCAGGGCTCATGGAAAACCGTCATATCGTTTCGGCCTTCGACCGCGACCTCGAGGCCATCCAGGCCTACATCATGAAGATGGGCGGGCTCGTCGAGGCGTCGATCACCGACGCCGCCACCGCGCTCGCCGCCCGCGACGAGGAGCTGGCCGAGGCCGTCCGCACGCGCGACAGCGCCATCGACGAGCTCGAGGAGCGCATCAACGAAGAGGCCGCCCGCGTCATCGCCCTGCGCGCGCCCACCGCAATCGACCTGCGCGTCATCCTCAGCGTGATGAAGATGTCGTCGAACCTCGAACGCATCGGCGATCTGAGCAAGAACATGGCCAAGCGCACCGGTGTGCTGGTGCAGCTCAAGACCGTGAATGGCACGACGTCATCGCTCAAACGCATGGCGCGCGAGGTCGAACGGATGCTCAAGGACGCGCTCGACGCCTACATCCAGCGCGACGTGGCGCTGGCCGAGGACGTGCTCGAGCGCGACGCGGACATCGACCAGATGTACAACGCGATGTTCCGCAACTTCCTGACGCATATGATGGAAGACCCACGCAACATCACCGCCTGCATGCACCTGCATTTCATCGCCAAGAACATCGAGCGGATGGGCGATCACGTGACGGCAATCGCCGAGCAGGTGATCTTTCTCGAGAGCGGCGAAACTCCGTCGGACCGGCAGAAAAAGGACCTGACCTCGACCGAGGCGGCGCTCCCCAAAGGCGCGTTGGACTAAGCCATGTCAGCCCCGCAACCGCGCGTTCTGGTGGTCGAGGACGAGGCCGCGCAGCGCGAGATCCTCAGCTACAATCTCGAGGCCGAAGGGTTCGACGTGATCGAGGCCGCGTCCGGTGACGAGGCGCTTCTGACCATCGACGAGGAGGCGCCCGACCTGATCCTGCTCGACTGGATGCTGCCGGGCGTGTCGGGGATCGAGATTTGCCGCCAGATCAAGTCGCGGAGCGCCACGCGCGGCACGCCGGTCATTATGATCTCCGCCCGCACCGAAGAGGTCGACCGGGTGCGTGGTCTCGAGACTGGCGCAGATGACTACGTCGTCAAGCCGTACTCCCTCGTTGAGCTCATGGCCCGCGTGCGCGCGCAGCTGCGCCGGACCCGGCCAGCAACGGTGGGCGAACGGCTCGAGTTCGAGGACATCGTGCTCGACGCCGAAACGCACCGCGTCACGCGCCACGACGCCGAGCTCAAGCTGGGCCCGACCGAATTTCGCCTCCTCAGCACCTTCATGGAGAAACCGGGCCGCGTCTGGTCCCGCGAGCAACTGCTCGACCGCGTCTGGGGGCGCGAAATTTACGTCGACACCCGCACCGTGGACGTGCACATTGGCCGCCTCCGCAAGGCGCTCTGTCAGCACGGCGGCAACGATCCGCTGCGCACCGTGCGCGGAGCTGGCTACGCTCTGGGGTGAGGTCGGGCAAGGACCGTAAGCGCTACGCCCGGTCACTGGTTATTGCCGACATCCTGACTGCGGTGCCTCTCGCAGGTAAATGGCGTTTCGCTGTGAAGTAGGCGACCTTCAACCAAACAACCGCTCGCCTAACTCAAAGCACCCGCCTGACAGGAACTGTCAGGCCGCGCCGTCCCGCCCCCCTGGGGCGGCGCGTGAAATTCAGTACCGCGTATTTCAAGAAAAATCGGTCGCTTTAGGATTGTCTTCCGCCCGCTATAGGACGTGTTGCTTGGGGTATCTTGCTCGCCACCAGTAACCTTGCCGCGTCACCAGCAGCGTCATCTCCGACAAGATGCCTCCGCCACACCATGCCTTCTTAGCACTACAGTCTCAGCCAGACTTTCCCGGCATTAACCTTAACGCGGCAGTGCCCACCTTACTAATAAGGTGGACACTGCCGAAACTGGTTAACTTCCAACAACAAACAACGCCTCACCCGCCCGCAACCTGCCGCCGCTTCCAGATGATCAGCCCCGACACCACGATCACGCCAGCCCCCACCAGCGTCGCCGCATCCGGCACATGCCCGAAAACGACCACCCCGGCGAGCGTCAGATAAAGCATGAACGAATACGTATACGGCATCAGCGCATTCGCCGGCGCATAGCTGTGCGCGCGGGTGTAGACTTCATGCCCCGCCCAGCCCCAAAAGCCCAGACCCACCATCAACGCCCATTCGAGCAACGTCTCCGGCCAAACCCAGGTCCACACCGCAAAGGGCAAGAGCACCAGCGTGCCGATCACGCCCATATAGACCTGCATCGTCTCCGCCGCGACCACACCCGACAGCTTGCGCGTGATGATCGAATAAAGCGCGAGCGCCGCCGCGTTGTGCAGGCTCAGCAGCATCGCCCAGTGAAACGCCGCGCCACCCGGCCGGATCACGATCAGCACTCCGGCGAACCCCAGACAGATCGCGAACCAACGCCACGGCCCGACCCGCTCCCCGAGCATCGGCCAGGCGAGCACACAGACAATCACGGGCGCAGAGAACATGATCGCCGACGTGATCGACAGCGGCAGATACGTCAGCGCGATAAAATTGAACGCGGTCGAAGCCACCAGCAGGTACGTGCGCAGCAGCACCCAACCGAGATGCGTCGTCTGAAACCGCTCCCATGTCCAACCGCCGCGCCCGATCAGCGCCGTCGAGATGATCCCATGCCCGAGATAGCGCATGAAACTGAGCTGCAGCGCGGCCAGCCCCGAAAGCGTCAGCCACTTCACCGACGTGTCGATACAGGCAAAAAAGAGGTACGCCGCCAGGATCATCCCGATCCCGAGCGGCGCATTGTCCGAGGTCGCGCGCGCGGCGACCGCCATGGCTCAGCCTTTGGCGCGCGAAGCGAAGAAGTCGACCATCTTCGGCACCATCTCTTCGCTGCGGCCTTGCTCCATCGCGGATCTCAGCGCCGTCAAAGGCGCCTCCGACATGACCGAGGCAAAACCCGCGTCCTCACACATTTTGGCGTAGTATCCAACGTCTTTGGCGGCGTTCTTAATGCTGAACGCGAGCTTTGAATCGTCCCCCTCAAGGCCATACGCCGCGATGAAATCCATCATCCCGTTGTGCAGCGGCCCGGCGGCGATCACGTCATACATCATCTTGCGATCAACGCCCGCGACGTCCGCCATGGCAAAGGCTTCGGCCATGCCATTGGCGATGCACTGCGCGAAAAAGTTGTTGATGAGCTTGATCGTATGCCCGCTGCCGAGCGCGCCAAGGTGAAAGACGTTTTCGCCCAGATCATCGAGCACCGGCTTGACCTGATCGTAGGTCGCCTTGTCGCCCGAGCACATCAGATTGAGCAGGCCATCGACCGCATGACTCGGCGTGCGCCCAATGGGACAGTCGAGCATTTGCGCGCCGGTCGCCGCGACCTCGTCTCCCAAAACCCGCGTCGAGCCGGGCAGGGAGGTGCCAAAGTCGATCACCACCTTGCCCGCTGCAAGGCCCGCGATCACCCCTTCCGGGCCGCGCATCCGCGCCTCGACGTTGTCGGTCGTATCGACACAAATCATCGTGATATCAGAGGCTTCCGCAACGGCCTTCGCGCTTGTCACTTCGGTCGCGCCACGTGCGACAGCCGCATCGACCGCCTCGCGCGAGCGGTTGGCGATGACGGTCAATGAATAGCCGAGCGATTGCAGGCGTCCGACCATGGCGGCGCCCATGAGGCCGAGGCCGATAAAGCCGATGGTGGGTTTCGACATGGGAATTCTCCTTATTTCACAACATCAAAGGCGCGTTTCTTCAGGCCTTTTTGAATTTCGTAGATCGAGATCGGCACGTCCGGCTGCGGCTGCGGAATGCGGATCGGGATGTCCTTGAGCCGAGGCGTGATGGTCGGCTCGCCGCAGAGCATGCGGGTGTTGTAATCCTCGATCCCGTCCCAGCGCGTCATCGACCCCATGATCGGAAAGGCGTCGGCGGCCATCATCTCGTAGAACAGGATCCGCCGCGCGCGGGTGGACGTGTTAAGCGAGGAGCCGTGCAAGGCGCGGCCATGGTGGATCGACAAAGAGCCCGCAGGACCAACGAGTTGCACGGCGTCCTTCACGTCAAGGCCATGGTCCTCGGGCAGCATCGCACCGGCAAAGACACCGTCGACATGGTGGTCGTAGACGGGTCCTTTGTGCGAGCCGGGAAAGACTTGCAGCGGGCCATTCTCGGGTCCCATGTCGTCGATCAAAACTCCGATGGCGAGGATGTCGTCGTTGGTGTGCGGGTAAAAGGCGTAGTCCTGGTGCCACTCCACCGCTGCCCCGTAACCCGCTGATTTCATGTTGAGTTTCGAGGTATGCAGCCGCAAGTCCGGTCCGATCAGATCGCGCGCGGGCGCAAGGATCAGGTCGTCGTACATGAGCTCGCGGAAGACATCCGAGATGGTGTGCGGCAGCTTGATGCGCCGCAGGCGCGGGTCCTCGGGCGTATGGCTGTCCTCGAGATCGAGCCTGTCGTTGGAGGCGGTCAGAGCACGAGCTTCGTCTTCGAACCGGCTGATTTCATTGTGCAAACGGGTCAGCCACTCAGGCGGAAGACGTTCGGGCAGGACGATGCATCCGGTCTCGTTGTATTGGTCGATCTGCGCTTGGGTCAGTGTTTCGGGCATCAGCGGGGCTCCAAGGCGGCAAGTTTCGGGAAGATGGCCTCGGCGTCGACCGCAAGGCCGGTGTAGGCCGCAAAGGAGCGGATCGCCATGTGCCGGAACAGGTCGAACCCCGTCAGGATTTCCAGACCAGCGTCGCGGGCTGCGGTCAGGAACGGGGTCCAGACCGGCGTATAGACAGCGTCAAACGCCCATTTCGGCGGGTCGTTCGTCAGCGTGAGCCAGTCAAACGCGTTGCCGGGGTAATCCGCCATGCCCAGCGGCGTACAGTTGACCAGCCCGTGGTCCCAGTTGCATTGAATGGTCAGGTGCGCCTGCGTAAACGCCAACGCGCCGGTGCGGCGCGCGAGGTCCGCGGCGCGGTCAGTTTGCGTGTCATAGACACCAACATGTGCATTGGGGTGTTTCAAAGACATCAACGCGGGCACCACGGCTTCGGCCACGCCGCCTGCGCCCATGACTGTGACATCGCCAACGGCACCACTGCCCATAACGGCCAAAAAGCCCGTGTAATCCGTGTTGTATCCGGTAATCTTCTCGTTGAACACAAGCGTGTTCGCTGCGCCCAGATGCGCAACCTCGGCCACCATCCCGTCGCCTGCCATTGTGCGGGCATGGGTTTTCCACGGGTGGGTCACGGTCACTCCGGTCCACCCCTCCGCACGGGCCTTGTCCACGGTGGTGGTGAAATCGAACCCGGGCGCCTCGGCCGTGTCGATCAGCGTCCAGTCGAACGACCATCCGGCCTCGGCGCACATGATCTCCAGTGCTGCCGGCAGCCGGGTGCGCGAGATATGCGCGCCGATCAGACCGCCTCGCAGGGTGCTCACATCGTGGCTCCGATCTGCCAGGGCACGAACTCGTAGTCGCCAAGGCCCTGCGCCTCGGACTTGGACATCTCGCCGGACGCCACGCGGAGGAAGAGGTCGTAGAGCTCGCGCCCTTTCTCCTCGAGCGTGACGCCGCCCGTGAGCATTTCGCCTGCGTTCACGTCCATGTCTTCGGTCATGCGGGTGAACATTTCGGTGTTGGTGGCGACCTTGATCGTGGGGGCGGGTTTGGAGCCGAAGGCGGAGCCGCGCCCGGTGGTGAAGCACACAAGGTTGCACCCGCCCGCGATCTGGCCGGTGACCGAGGCGGGGTCATAGCCGGGGCTGTCCATGAAGGTGAAGCCGGTCGCGCGCACCTCTTCGGCGTATTTGTAGACGCCGGTGAGAGGGGTCGTGCCGCCTTTGGCTGCTGCGCCGAGCGATTTTTCGAGGATGGTTGTCAGTCCGCCCGCCTTGTTGCCGGGGGAGGGGTTGTTGTCCATCGAGCCGCGGTTGCGGGCGGTGTAGTCCTCCCACCAGCGGATGAGGGAGACGAGTTTTTCGCCCACCTCGGGAGTGGCGGCGCGGCGGGTGAGGAGGTGTTCGGCGCCGTAGATTTCCGGCGTCTCGGCGAGCACGCCCGTGCCGCCTTGCGCGACCAGGAGGTCGCAGGCGTAACCGAGCGCCGGGTTGGCGGTGATCCCGGACCAGGCGTCCGAGCCGCCGCATTGCAGCGCGACCTTGAGCGCGGAAGCCGGGCAGGGCGTGCGGGTGGCGGCGTTGGCCAGCGGCAGCATCGCCTCCACCTTGGCGATCCCCATCTCGATCGTGCGGCGCAGGCCGGCGACGTTCTGGATGTTCATCGTCTGGAAAAGCGGGCCTTGCTTGAGGCCGTAGGCGTCGAGGAGCCAGTCGATCTGGTTCATCTCGCAGCCAAGACCCACCATCAGCACGCCGGCGTGGTTGGGGTGTTTGGCGTAGCCCCACATGACGCGCTGGAGCGCTTCGAAGCCTTCACCGTCGCCCGCCATGCCGCATCCGGTGCCGTGCACGAAGGCGACGACGCCGTCGACATTGGGGTAGGCTGCGAGCCTTTCGGCGGTGAAGTGCGCGGCGATCTGGCGGGCGGCCGTGGCCGAGCAGTTTACCGAGGTGACGATGGCAATGTAGTTGCGCGTGCCGACTTTGCCGTTTTCGCGCTGGTAGCCCATGAAGGTGTCGCCGGAGGCGGGGGCGACGGGGCGCAGGTCGGTGCCGAATTCGTAATCGGCATCGGTGTTGCGGAATTCCACATTGTGCGTGTGCACGTGATCGCCGGGCGCGATGTCGGTCGCGGCATAGCCGATGATCTGGGCGTATTTGCGGATCGGCTCACCTGAGCGATGGGCGCGGGTCGCGATTTTGTGGCCCGAGGGGATGAGGCCGGTTGTGGCTGTGTCCTCGACCGGGTGGCCGGCCTCGAGGGCGCGGATCGCGGTCACCACGGTATCGGCGGCATCAAGGCGGATCGTGTCGGGCATGGTTCGGCTCTTGGGTCGGGGGATGGGTGCAAGCACCCATCCTACGGGTTTGTTTGAACGTGAACACCCATCCTACGGGGGTGGCGCTGGATATGTAGGATGGGTGATTTCACCCATCCTAGGCGCAGGCGGGGGCGTCGCTTTGCCAGCGGTGAATTTCGATATGCGGCTGCGTGCTGAGGTGGGTGCGCGCGTCCTCCCACATGGATTTCCACGCGCGCCAGTCGGTCAAGACGGGCTGCGTCTGCGAACGCGCGACAAAGTCCGGGAAATGCGCGCGCCCGGTCGGCGCCCCGGTCACATTGTAGCGCAGATCGAAGGACCAGCGGAAATCGCGCGTGCCGTTCGGCAGCGAGGCGTGCGGGGTGAGCGGGTGAAAGATCACCGCGCCTCCGGCTTTGACCGGGAGCGGCACAGCTTCAGACGGGTCGACATAGCCGTCGGCGATGGCCGTCTGTTTCTTGGGGCAATGCGGCAGCATGCCGCCCGCGCGGGGCAGGACCTGCAGGCAGCCGTTGTCGGTCGTTGCGTCGGTCATGGCGAGCCAGACGGTGACCATGCGCGTGTCGTCCGCCTCGGCATGGGCAACGGCGCGGTCCTGATGCCAGTCGGTCGCGGTCACGTGGGGGCGGATCTCGGCCTCGCGCAGAGCGGGGGCAGGCGGCTTGATGCGGAGGTGCTGGATCGGGTTCGAGGTGATCTCGGGCCCGATCAGCGCCTCGACGAGGTCGAGCACGCGGGGCGACGTGACCATGTCAAAGACCGCCGGGCCAAAGTGGAACGGCGTATCCGGCGTGATCTGGTCCCCCGGCAGGGAGATGTCGAGCGCCTGGAACCAGTCGCAGCCGGCCTCGTAGCTGGTGCGCAGCTGCTCCCAGAACCCTGTCACGTCCGCAGGAACCCGGCCCTCGGCCACCCACGCAGCGTAGAGCGCCGCCATCAGCGTGCGGTATTCGGCGTGCACTGCGGCAAGCCTGTCCGGTTCGAGCACGTCCTCGACCACCAGGTAGCCCTGGCGGTCGAAGGTTTCGATCTCAGCGGTGCTCAGCATGTCAGAGCAGCAGCGTGACGATGTTCGGCCAGATCAGCAGAACAGACAGCGCGCAGATCTGGATGCCGATAAAGGGCAGGAACCCCTTGAAGATGTCGGTCAGCGAGATGTGCGGCGGCGCCACGGATTTGAGGTAGAAGGCGGCCGGTCCAAAGGGCGGCGACAGGAAGCTCACCTGCATGTTCATGCAGAAGACCACGCCGAACCAGATCGCCACATGCCGCGGCTCGAGCTGGCCGATGAACCCGATCTCCTCGATCGGGAGCGCGCGCACGATGGGCAGGAAGACCGGGATGATCAGCAGCACAATCCCGACCCAGTCCATGAACGCGCCCATGAAGAGCAGGATCAGCATCATGAAGAGGATGATCGCCATCGGCGCCAGGTCCGTGCCGAGGATAAAGCTCGCCACAAAGGTCGGACCGCCCGCGATGGTGTAGGCGCCTGCAAGCGCGGTCGCGCCGATGGTGACCCAGATGATCGTGCCGGTGGAGCGCAGCGTGCGCATCAGGCTGTCCCACACGAGCTCGAAGGAGGCTTCACCCCGCATGATCGCGATCACCAGCACGGCAGCTGCGCCCATGCCCGCGGCTTCGGTAATGCCGGTGATGCCGCCGTAGATCGAGCCCATCACCACACCGATGATCACGATGGGCGGGACAAGCCCCTTACCCAGCGACCAGCCCCGCGCGGTCCGCGCCCTGCCGAAAAGGCCAAACGCCAGACCGACGAACACAACCGACAGGATGCCGAGTGTCACGGCGTGCGAGGGAGTGCCGAGGGCAATCGGATCGACCCCTTCGACAACCGCGTTCTGGCCAGTGACGGTGAAAAAGAGCGCCCGCAGGAACAGCGCCACCGCAAACCCGGCCGCCACCACGTTGAGGAAGGCGAGGAACAGCATGCTTTTTTCCGCGCCCTCCGGCTCACCCGGGACCGGCTCGGGCAGGGGGGCATCCTCGGGACGCAAGCGGGTGCGGATGACGATGTAGATGATGATGAACGTCGCCAGCATGAAGCCGGGGATGAAGGACGCGGTGAAGAGCGCCTTGATCGACGTCTCGGTGATCAGGCCGTAGATGATGAGCACGATCGACGGAGGGATCATCGTGCCGAGCGAGCCCGACGCGCAAATCGTGCCGATGGCCAGGTTCTGGTTGTACCCCAGCCGCAGCATCTGCGGCAGCGCGATCAGGCCGAGCAGCACGACTTCACCCCCGATGATCCCAGACATCGCCGCCATGATCACCGCCATGATGGAGGTGACGATGGCAATCCCGCCACGCGTCCGGTTGAGCCAGACATTGAGCGAGGAGTACATCTCCTTGGCGATGCCCGAACGCTCGAGCAGGGCCGCCATAAAGATGAAGAGCGGGATCGAGATCAGCACGTAACTCGTCATCACGTCGCCGTAGATGCGCTGCGACAGGATATTGAGCGGACCGCTCCCGGGCCTGCCAGTCAGAAACCCCTCGCCCCACAGCGTCAGGTCGGTGAGCAGCGCAGGCTCGAACTTCATGAAAAGGACCGCAACCGCCATGAAGGCCGAGGCAAACCCGAGCGGCATGCCGATCGCGAGCAGCACGATCAGGCCAAGCATCAGGACGATCGAGATGGTTCCGATATCCATGGCCCTATCCCTTCTTCGGTGTGTTCTGGGATGTGCGCGCCACATCCTGATCCCCGACGCCCGCGTCGCCAACGGCTGCGCGCAGCTTGGCGATTTCGTCGGCATCCGGCTCGTCGGGTCCGTGCACCACATGCCCCATGTTCCAGTCGGAGATGAGGTTGATCACCGCCTGCAGCGCCACCATCGACACGATGATCAGCACGAGCGGCTTGAGGGTCGCCGGGATGGGCGGGTCAAAGACGGTGCCAAACGTCTCCCAGCGGTAGAATTTGTCGAAGGCTTCGCCGTAGCCGCCGTAGACGAGGAAAAACGCAAAGAGCACGATGAGCGTCGTCGAGATCACGTCAAAGATGTGCTGGCACCACCGCGGCACGACATCATAAAGCAGCACGATGCGGATATGGCTGCGCTGCTGCATGGCGTAGAGACCGGCCGTCATAAAGACAAAGCCCGCTAGCCACAGCGACAGCTCGTTCGCCCAGAGCGTCGGACGCTCGAACACGTAGCGCAGCACGACCTCGTAGAGCATCACCGAGGTCAGCAGCACCACCAGCATCATGGTGATCCGCCCCATGAAGACCGAGACGCGGTCGATCGCGCGCCAGCTTTCGAACTCCATCGCCGCCCGCTCGACGGTCATGACCCCGAGGACAAGGAAGATCGGCACGCAGATCAGCGCCAGCCAGTCGACGATGTCGGCGTAGCCGCCAAAGAGACCTGCGAGGTTTGGGGTGACATCGATCCGGTTGAACAGGGCAGAGAGCTTGTCGTATTGCGACGGATCACTCGGCGGCGCCCAGCTGAGGGTAAAGGCAGGCACATGCCACGTCACCCAGCCTGCGCAAAAGATGAATGCCAACGGCATGAGCCATTCTTTCAGGCTCCCGGATGAGGCTTGCATGGCTCATCTCCCCCAATACTGCGTGCAAGATTTCTGCAAAACCAGACAAAAACGGGCGGCGCACAAAGACGCCGCCCGCTTTGAACCGGTCCGGCTTAGTTGGACACGAGGCCCAGCTGGCCGAGATACGCCAGGTGGCTTTCAACAAGCGCCTTGGCTTCGGGCGTGTCTGCAAACTCACCCCAGGCCGACTGCGCCGCATCGCGGAACTTCTGCAGCTCTTCCGGCGCCCACTGGCTCAGCGTCACGCCCTGCTCACGCAGCTTGGCCGCCGCTTCGGCGTTGGCCTTTTCGAACGTCAGAGCGGTGCGGAGCGCGAGCGCCTCCATGGCAACCTTCATGATCTTCTGGTGGTGCGCAGGCATCGCGTCAAAGACCGCCTTGTTGCACGCCAGGTGGTCCGACGGCATCGAGTGGAAGCCGGGGAAGTTGGCGTGGCCCACGATGTCGTAAAGACCAAGGCCAACGTTGTTCGCGAGACCCGACGCGTCCGCGCCGTCGATGATGCCGGTTTCCAGCGCGGTGAAGATCTCGGTGAAGTCCATCACGATGGGCGAGGCGCCCAGCTTTTCAAAGATGATGGTCTGCATGCCCGGGGGCGAGCGGAATTTCCAGTCCTTGAAGTCTTCGACCGTCGCGATCGGCTTGGACGAGGCAAAGCTCTCCTGGCCGTAGACCCACCACCCGATCAGCTCCATGCCGTACTTGTTGTAAAGCGGCGCAGCGGCTTCGCGACCACCGCCAAAGTAGAGCCAAGAGAGCTGCTGGTAAGGCGTGTCGTAGCCACCCATGATGTCGCCCACAAACTGGAACGCGGAGTTCTTGCCGGTCTGGTAGCCGCCGCCCGTCATGTCGCAGTCGAGAATGCCCGTCGCAGCCGCGTCAAAGGTCTCGACCGATTTCACGACCGACGAGGAGAAGAACGCCTCGATGGTGATCTCGCCGTTCGACATCTCCATGACGTCGTCGAAATATTGCTGAGCCAGCTGGCCAGACACGGTTTCCGGCGCGTAGTGCGTCTGGATGCGAAGCGTGGTGCTGGAGTGCCCGTCGGCCAGTGCGCTGAATGCGGACGCGCCAACAAGGGCTGCCGCGCAGACGGCAGTCTTCAATGCTTTCATGGTATCCTCCCATACATTTCAAGCGATCAGCGGCGCGTTGCCCACGCCGTCACGGTGTCGCTAACATCGATCAAAACATGCCCTCCCGCGCCTCGCAAGGAATTTGTTGGATTGCCCAGAATTTCGAGATTTTGTTGAAATTGCAAAATTTCTGTGCAGGCTGAGTGCACCAAGGGATGGAATATTGGGATGGATGGAGGATCTAGTGGGCGGCGGTCTGACCCGGTCTCGGAGCTGCGCGATGCGCTTGTCTGCGGGGTCTATCCGCACGGCGCCAAGCTCAAGGCGGACGTGCTGGCGCGCGACTACGGCTGCTCTGCCAGCGCGCTGCGCGAGGCGCTCTTTCGCCTCTCGACCGAGGGGCTCGTGGCCTTTCGCGACCAGCGCGGTTTTCGCGTGCCGGAGGCCAGCCCGGCGCTGCGCCACGACATCACCCAGACCCGCATCTTTATCGAAGAGCAAGGCGCGCGCCTGTCGATCCGCCGCAGCAACGTCGCGTGGGAGGCGCGGCTGACGGCAGCGCATCACAAGCTCAGCCACCTCGAGAGCCGGCTCGAACGGGCGGAGGCGACGGACGCGGTGTTCCAGATGTGGGTGGCGGGAGAGCAGGAGTTCCACCAGACGCTGATGGACAATTGCGGCTCACCGATCTTGCTCGCCCTGCACCTCGGCATCTACCGCCGCTTCCGCCAACAGATGATCGCCCACGACCGCGGGTTCGAGCATCTCGTCGACAACCGCGGCCAGCACCAGGAGATCCTGCAGGCCGCTCTGGCCGGGGATGAAGCGCGCATCTGCACCGCCATCCGCACGCATCTCGGAAGGCACCTGACCGCTCCGATCCCTGAGTCGCGGGAAGTCTAAGGATTAAAGAAAATGCGGAGTCTGGGAGCACACGCCGACCCGCGGGGTGGCGCATCGCGCCGCCCGTTTTGCCTGAGGCAAACCTTCGGTTTGACGGGGGCGGGTCATGCCACAGGCATGCCATCGGCATGACGCGGCCTGAAAGTGCCTGTCAGGCGGGCGCTTTGAATTGAGAGGGTCGTGAAGAGTGTCTCGCGAGCACGCGACTAGCTTTTCTGCCTTTCAAGAAGTTCGAGAAACAGCCCAGAGTGATCTCTGTCCGCCCCGTCCATCTGATGCACGAAATGGTGGAACCGGTCTCGCACGCCTTGCACCTCGGGCAACGCGAGCCCCAGACCCGCCGCCTCGTGCAGCACATTGTCCAAATCCTTGAGCTGCAGCTTCGAAAGGCCCCCCGGCTCGAAATCGCGATTGCTCATCCGCGCGCCGTGCTGCTGTAGGATGGTGCTATCCGCAAAGCCGCCCTTGAGCGCGTCGCGCACCGCGCCCGGATCGGCGCCACCTTTCTCGAGCAGCAGCATCGCCTCGGCCACCACCCCGATCGTGACCGCGACGATCGCCTGATTGGCCAGTTTCGACAGCTGCCCCGATCCCGTCGGACCCACGTGCATGGGACGCCCCATGGCGCCCAGCATGCTTTCGACCGCCGCAAAGGTCTCTGCGTCGCCGCCTGCCATGATCGCCAGGCTCGCGGCCTCCGCGCCCTTGGTGCCGCCCGAGACCGGCGCGTCGATCAGCGCAACGCCCGCCCCGCTCAGCGCCTCGGCCTGCGTGCGCGCTTCCTCCGGTTTGGCCGAGCACATGTCGACCCAGACCTGGCCCGCGCTCAGCGCGCCCGCGACGTCCGCCATCACCGCCCCCGTGGTCGGCCCGTCCGACAGGATCGACACGATGATCTCCGCCCCGCGCACGGCGTCCAAGGCGCTCTCCGCCACCTTGCCGCCCGCGTCCGCCACGGGCGCCGCCTTGGCAGCCGTGCGGTTCCAGGCGGTCACGTCGTGCCCGGCACGCACCAGGTTCACTGCCATATGCGCGCCCATCAGCCCGGTCCCGAGAAAGGCGATCTTGCGGGGCTCTGCCATCAAAAATTCTCCCTCCGCTTGCGCTAACGAAATGCGCGCTCTACCCATACCGTGATCAAACCGGGGAGGAAGGTCAATGCGCGCAGGCCGGACACGCGCCGCGCCACGCCACCATCCCTTATTGGACCCGGGCATTTGCAGAACAAAGGAAAATTCATATGGCAGAACGTCTTAGCGGCAAAAGATGCCTCGTGACCGCCGCCGGTCAAGGCATCGGACGCGCCTCTGCACTCGCCATGGCAGCCGAAGGCGCGGAGGTCTTTGCCACCGACGTCAACGCCGAGGCGCTTGAGTCGCTCGCGGCAGACGGGGCAGGGGCCATCACCACATTTGCCCTCGACGCGCGTTCGGCCGACTCGATCAAATCGGGCGTCGAGAGGGCCCAGCCGGACGTGCTCTTCAACTGCGCAGGATTCGTGCACCACGGCACCGTCCTCGATTGCACCGACGACGAGTGGGACTTTGCGTTCGACCTCAACGTGCGCTCGATGTTCCGCACCATTCAGGCGGTGCTTCCCGGCATGCTCGAGCGCGGCGGCGGCTCGATCATCAACATGTCCTCGGCCTGTTCGTCGATCATCGGCGCGCCCAACCGCTTTGTCTACGGCACGACCAAGGCGGCGGTGATCGGGCTCACGAAATCGGTGGCGCTCGACTTCATCCAAAAGGGCATCCGCTGCAACTGCATCTGCCCTGGGACCGTCGAAAGCCCCTCGCTCGAAGACCGCCTACACGCGCTCGGCGAGCAGGTCGGCGGTTACGAGGAGGCCCGCAAGCAATTCGTTGCGCGCCAGCCAATGGGGCGCATCGCCAAGGCGGAAGAAATCGCCGCTCTGGTGGTCTACCTCGCCTCGGACGAGAGCGGTTTCACCACGGGACACCCCCACATCATCGACGGAGGCTGGTCGGGCCAATGACGAAAAAGATCGGTATCGAGGACCTGCGTTCCCGTAAGTGGTTCATGAACCCGGACAACCCGGAAATGACCGCGCTTTATCTCGAGCGCTACCTCAACTACGGCCTCACCCGGGCCGAACTGCAATCGGGCAAGCCGATCATCGCGATCGCCCAGACCGGCAGCGACCTCAGCCCCTGCAACCGCCACCATATCGAGCTCGCCAAGCGCGTGCGCGACGGCATCGTCTCGGCGGGCGGGACCTGCATCGAAGTGCCCGTGCACCCGATCCAGGAAACCGGCAAACGCCCAACCGCGATGCTCGACCGCAACCTCGCGTACCTCAGCCTCGTGGAATCGCTCTACGGCTATCCCATCGACGGCGTCGTGCTGACCATCGGCTGTGACAAGACCACGCCCGCGCTCCTCATGGCGGCGGCGACCGTGAACATCCCGGCCATCGCGCTTTCCGTCGGCCCGATGCTCAACGGCTGGTTCCGGGGCGAGCGCACAGGCTCCGGCACCATCGTCTGGAAAGCCCGCGAGATGCACGCCGCTGGCGAGATCGATGACGACGGCTTCATGGAGCTTGTGGCCTCGTCTGCCCCTTCCGTCGGCTATTGCAACACGATGGGCACGGCGACCACGATGAACAGCCTCGCAGAGGCGCTCGGCATGCAACTGCCCGGCTCCGCCGCCATCCCCGCGCCCTACCGCGAGCGGGCGCAGATGGCCTACGAGACCGGACGCCGCGCCGTCGAGATGGTGTGGGAGGACCTGCGCCCCTCCGACATCATGGACCGCCGGGCGTTTGAAAACGCCATCGTGGTGAATTCGGCCATCGGCGGCTCTACAAACGCGCCGATCCATCTCAACGCCATCGCCCGCCATCTGGGGGTGCCGCTCGACAATGACGATTGGCAAAAACTGGGTCATCACATACCCTTGCTGGTCAATCTTCAACCCGCAGGTGAGTACCTGGGCGAGGACTATCAACGCGCCGGCGGCGTCCCTGCGGTGGTGGGTGAGCTGATGCGCAATGGCCTCCTGCCGCACCCGGGCGCCCAGACGGTGAACGGCGCGACCATGGGCGACAACTGCCAAGGCGCCGAGATCGAAAATGGCAAGGTGATCAAGACAGTAGAGAGCGCTCTTAAAGCGGAGGCTGGCTTCATCAATCTCAAAGGCAACCTCTTTGACAGCGCGCTGATGAAGACGTCAGTGATCTCCGAAGAGTTCCGCACCCGCTACCTGGAAAATCCGGACGACCCCAACGCGTTCGAAGGCCGCGCGGTCGTGTTCGACGGGCCCGAAGACTTCCACCATCGCATTGACGACCCCTCGGAAGCCATTGATGAGACGTGTATTTTGTTCATGCGCGGAGCAGGGCCCAAAGGTTACCCCGGGGGCGCCGAAGTGGTGAATATGCGCGCGCCCGCCTACCTTCTGAAGAAAGGTGTGCACGCCCTCCCATGCGTTGGCGACGGGCGCCAGTCTGGGACATCCGGCTCACCATCGATCCTCAACGCCTCGCCCGAAGCGGCCGACAACGGCGGTCTCGCGCTATTGCAGACCGGCGACCGCGTGCGCATCGACCTTGGCAAATGCACAGCTGACATGCTCGTCCCGACGGACGAGCTTAAGAAACGCGCAGAAGCCCTTGAAAACGCAGGTGGATACGCCGTCCCGGACAACCAGTCCCCGTGGCAGGAATACTTCCGCAGCCTCGTCGGCCGGTTCGACGAAGGCATGACGCTCAAGGGTGCCACAGATTACCAAGACATCGCGCGCAAGGGCTTGCCGCGCGACAACCACTAGGAGAAAGCCATGAAACTTGTGCGGTACGGCGAGGCCGGAGCAGAAAAACCGGGCCTGATCGACGCGGACGGCGTGCTAAGGGACCTGTCCGAACACGTGCCTGATATCACCGGCGCAACCCTTGGCGACGGCGCGCTCGACGCGCTGCGCGCCCTCGACACCAGCGCTCTTCCAAAGGTGGCCGGCTCGCCCCGCATGGGGCCGTGTGTGGGCGACATCGGCAAATTCCTTTGCATCGGGCTCAACTATTCCGACCACGCCGCCGAGACCGGCGCCGACATCCCCGAGCATCCGATCCTGTTCTTCAAGGCCAATTCCGCCATCGTCGGAGCAAACGACACCGTCGTCATGCCCCGCGGATCAACCCACACCGACTGGGAGGTCGAGCTTGGCGTCGTGATCGGCACCGAAGCGAAATATGTGAGCAAAGAGAACGCCTTGGATCACGTCGCCGGCTACTGCGTCGTCAACGATGTCTCCGAACGGCACTTCCAGACCCAGCTCACCGGCCAGTGGACCAAGGGCAAATCCTGCGACACGTTTGGCCCGACCGGCCCTTGGCTCGTGACCCGTGACGAGGTCGGCGATCCGCAGAACCTCGCCATGTCGCTCGACGTGAACGGGACGCGCATGCAGACCGGCAACACGAACACGATGATCTTTACCGTCGCCGAAATCATCGAGCATCTGAGCCATCTCTTCACGCTGCATCCGGGCGACGTGATCACCACCGGCACGCCTCCGGGCGTCGGCATGGGGATGAAACCGCCCGTTTACCTCAAGGCGGGCGACGTGATGGAGCTGACCATCGAAGGGCTCGGCACGCAGCGGCAGGACGTGGCAGCCGATGCCTGATCTTTTTGTCATCGGCGGCATCACGGACGCGATGCGTGCACGTCTCGAAACGGCGTTCACCATCCATATGGCCAGCGACATGGACGATCCCGAAGCCTGGCTCGACGCCAACGGGGCAGGGATCGCGCATGTGGCCACCAACGGCCACGACGGCGTCAAGCGCGCCTATACGGACCGGCTCCCGGACCTCAGGATGATTTCGTGTTACGGCGTGGGGTACGACGCCATCGACACGGACCTCTGCCGGGAGCGGGGCGTGGTGCTGACCCACACGCCAAATGTGCTGAATGCCGAGGTCGCCGCCACGACCCTTTTGCTGATGTTGATGTGTTATCGCAATGCCTTACACGACGAAGCTCATGCAAGATCAGGCGCCTGGGAGCGGGACGGCAATGCGCCTTTGTCCCGCTCTGCCGAAGGCCGCAAGGTCGGCATCCTCGGCATGGGACGTATCGGACAGGAGATCGCACACAAGCTCGCGCCGTTCGATGCAGACATCTCCTACCACAGCCGGTCCAAAAAGGACGTGCCGTACACTTATGTCAGCGATCTCAAGGAGATGGCGCGCGACGTTGAAGTGCTGATCTGCATCACGCCGGGCGGTCCGTCTACGGAAAAGCTGGTGAACGCCGAGGTGATGGAGGCACTGGGACCCGAGGGTCTGCTCATCAACGTCTCCCGCGGCTCGGTCGTCGATGAGGCGGCCATGATCGACGCGCTGCAAAGCGGGAAGCTGGGGATGGCCGGGCTCGATGTCTTTGAGCAAGAGCCGCACATCCCGGACGCGCTCAAGGCGATGTCGAACGTCGTGCTCCTGCCGCACGTCGGCTCCGCGACCGTTGAGACACGCGCCGCGATGGGATCACTTGTGGTCGATAACCTCCTGAAACACCTCGAGGATGGCGGCGCCATCAGCCCCGTCCCGGAATGCGCGGACATGGTGACGTGAGCCGAATCGTCTCGGTCGAGGCGCGGCTTTTCAATGTGCCGCTGGATGAAGTGCTGGTGGATGCCAAACACGGCACCCACACGCATTTTCACCTGATCACGGCGACCGTCACGCTCGAAAATGGCCTGACCGGCACCGGCTACACCTACACCGGTGGGCGCGGAGGCGAGGCGGTGCTGGCGATGATCCGGCACGATCTCGCGCCGTTCTTGATCGGGCAGGCCGCGGAGGACGTCGAGGCGCTGAACGAGGCCATGTCCTGGCACATGCACTACGTGGGGCGCGGCGGCGTGCTGAGTTTTGCCGTCTCGGCCGTCGACATCGCGCTTTGGGATTTGCGGTGCAAGGCCGCCGAAAAGTCGCTCTGGGCGATGACTGGTGCCGCGTCAAAGACGTGCCGCGCCTATGCGGGCGGGATCGACCTGAACTTTACCCTCGACCGCCTTTTGGCCAATGTTCAAGGATACTTGGACGCCGGGTTTAATGCGGTCAAAATCAAGATCGGAAAGCCGGATCCCGCGCAGGATCTGGAGCGCATCGCCGCCGTGCGTGATCTGCTGGGACCGGACCGTCCCTTTATGGTTGACGCGAACTACGCGCTCACCCCGGAGGCCGCGATTGCGCTTGCCAAGGGCTTTGCCGATCAGAACATCTTTTGGTTCGAGGAGCCGATCATTCCCGAAGACCTCGCCGGGTACCGCAAGATCCGCGACGCGGTCGATGTGCCTCTGGCTCAGGGCGAGAACCTGCACACCAACGAGGACTTCGACGCCGCACTCGCGAGCGACACGCTGACATATCTGCAGCCCGATGCCTCCAATTGCCTTGGGATCACCGGCTGGCTCAGAGCCGCCAAGGGTGCCAAGGCAAAGGGGATCGAGATTTGCAGCCACGGGATGCAGGAGCTGCACGTCAGTCTCGTGGCCGCTCAAGCGCATGGCGGCTGGCTCGAGGTTCATTCCTTCCCGATCGATCACTATACCACGCGTTCCTTGACGCTGGACGGGCAGGGACGGGCGATTGCGCCCGATGAGGTCGGGATCGGGGTGACGTTCGACTGGGACAAGCTCGCGCCGTTCGAGGTGGTTTCGTAGCCCCGAAGGCATCGCCAGGATCACGACGAAATGGTGCACAAGGCGCTGGAACACGTCGAAACTATGGCGCGCGTGTTGCAGGCGTCAAAGCAAACGCGCAGACCGCACACATTTCCTGCAAGGTCTGCGCAATGCCTGATTTCTGAGCAAAGCACAATTATCCAATTTTTTCAAATGTCTAAATTGAGAACTTCACAGGTTACGTGAGGCAATGTAGCGTGTTTGTGGCCCTGCACAATTTGCGGTCACCCGATGCGCAGTTTTCGCAAAATGGTCTGATTGCCCGCGCAACACCGCCGCGAAACACGGTCACAACAGCGCCGTCGCACCGAGTATGTGCGGCTGCACGAGGGACCCAGGCAACTGGCGTGCAAGACGAGTGGAGGATGACTTCCGACATGACAGATTGGCGCAGCGCGGGCGTGGACACGAGTATGTGTGACCACTCCGGCCATGGTGCAACAGGCACGCGCCGCCGTACCGATCTGCCTGACCGTCGCGGTCGTCTGAATGCGTGTGCGAGTATGTGCAAGCAGGTTTGTGTGGTACGAGTGCAAAGCGTGGGACCACCTGCAGGCAGCACGGACCCGAGGCAGAAGGGTCCGGCATTGATGAAGGGCTCTGGTCGATCGGCTCCGACCAGACCCGCATCTTTCCTTCTTGGGTCATGTGCAAAATAATTGGGCGACAGGTCAGGGCTGCTTTCAGGCGTGCGTCTATCTCGTGTAATCCGTATTATGTGTATAAATGATACTGGCGGAAATTTCCTCAACAAGAAACCCTTTGCGCCTAGCGGGCCACGCACCTCAAACACCTGACACAAACCACCGCACGCAAGCGCTGGACTCAGACCCACCCGCTTTGTAACTGTTTTTGCGGGGATACTTTACGATGCAGTCATTCTTGATCTTGAACGGGCCGAACCTGAATCTGCTCGGGCAGCGGCAGCCGGAGGTCTACGGGCGTACGACGCTCGAGGACATCCGCGACATGTGTGCCGATCACGCCAAGTCCTGCGGGGTCGAGGTGGAGTTTGCGCAGTCCAACCACGAGGGCGTGATGATCGACATGATCCATCAGGCCAAGGCGGTGCACGACGGGATCATCCTGAACGCGGGCGCCTACACGCACACCTCGGTGGCGCTGCAGGACGCGATTGCCTCGGTCGAGGTGCCGACGATCGAGCTGCACCTGAGCAACATCCATGCGCGCGAGACGTTTCGGCATCACTCCTATATCTCGCCCGTCGCCGTGGGCCTGATCTGCGGCTTTGGCGCAAACGGGTACCGGCTGGCCATCGACGCGCTCTGCGGCTGGCTCGAGGAGCACGCATGACCCGCAACCTGCGCCGTTACCTGATCGAGATGACCAACGCGCCGAGCATCGAAGAGATGTGGGCGCTGCACACCGAGGTCATGGCGGAGTACGGCTTTGACCGGCTGCTCTATGGGTTTACCAACTTTCGCACGCAGCACTCGCTGGGCGATCCGAACGACTTTCTGATCCTGACGAACCACGCCAAGGAGTACATGGACGGGTTCATCCGGCAGGGCTTTTTCTCGGACGCGCCGATGGTCCGCTGGGCGCTGGAGAACGACGGCGCCGAGAGCTGGCGGCGGATCGCGGAGATCGCGGCTGGCAATGACGTGTCGCCGAACATGATGAAGGTGATCGAGTTCAACCGCGCCATGGACGTGACGGCGGGCTATACGATCAGCTTTGCCTCCGTCTCGCCGCGGTCCAAGGGCGCGATTGCGCTGACCGGCAAGGCGGGCCTCAGCCAGGAGGACGTGGACGGCATCTGGGCGGAGTACGGCACCGACATCATCGTGATGAACAATGTGGCGCATCTGAAAATCCTCAATCTGCCCTTCCACGTGACCGGACGCTCGCTCACCAAGCGGCAGCTGGAGGCTCTGCGCTGGGTGGGTGACGGCAAGACGATGCAGGACATCGCGACGATCATGGGCCTGACGCAGGCGACAGTGGAAAAGCATCTGCGCCTGGCGCGCGACGCGCTGGACGTGGAGACGACGGCGCAGGCAGTGCTCAAGGCGGCGTTTCAGAATCAGATGTATCTCGTGGATCGGTAGGCTCGTCGCCTTCGGCTTGGCAACGGCGGATCAGAAGTTCACGCGCCGGCCCGAGGGGTGGCGCAATCGCGCCGCCCATTTTGCCGTAGGCAAACCTTTGGTTTGACGGGGGCGGGTCGGCGTGGCCTGAGTTAAACGTCAGTCGGGTGATTTGATTTGAGCGAGTCTCATGCAACCAACCGGTTATGAAAGCCGAATAGAAACCGCAGCGCAACTTGCAAAAATCGACGGCAAGCAGCTGAGGCTGCTCGATTTTTGGGCGCTCCTAAGCGCAATCAAGGCCCCCTGCCCCAAATGAAACTCGCGAAGGTACGGAATCCCTGACTGTCTGACGCGGCGTCATTTACGCATAGTAAAGAAGTTCCGTGAGTGGTGGCTTTGGCCTTGGAACAAAAGAGAGCGAACTTTCGGATTTGGAAGCTCTCGCTGTCTTTTCCGGGAAACCGGGGCCGGTTCGGGCGCGCATAGAGGCGGCCGGGCCGGCAGCATAACGTGACCCCGATACATCCCCAACGCTTGGGGTCGCTATGGAAACGGTGTGGGTGGTAACATCCGCACCGTTTCTATTTTGGGGACAATGCAAGATCGAACGTGTATGCCGCCTCGGGCTTGGCTGCGGTTTCAGCTCGCGTGCAGTTTCGATGTCAGGATGCTGACGCTTGCAGCACCAAACCCGACCGCGAACACGGCCTCCAGCCAGCGACGCAGCCTGAGATAAGCGTCGGTCATCACGCGCGACGAAAAAAGAAACGCGTAGCCATGGAAAACCACACAGCTCTGAAGGCCCACGGCCAGTATGACGGTCGCCAGCGTCTTGGGTTCCGTGCCCGGCGGGACACCGACGGAAAAGAGCGCGCCGAAAAAGAGCACAGCCTTGGGGTTGGTCAGGTGTAGCGCAAGACCTTTGACGTAGAGCGCGTGCGGGCGGCCGGTCAGCGTTCTCTTGGCCAGCGCCTTTGCCGTCAGCGCCGAGCGGGCAGCCTTGTAGGCGAGGAACATCAGGTACGCCGCGCCGCAGTAGCGGATGACTTCAAAGGCCCAGGCATTGGCCAGCATGATCGCGCCAAGCCCGAGCGCCGCGGCGACCGACCACATCAGGGAACCGGTTGTGATGCCAGCGGCCAAAGCCAAACCTGCCGCACGCCCCGAGGCCATCGACGTACCAGCGAGGGCAAGCGTGGCCGGGCCGGGGCTGCTCGCCGCAATGAGGGCCGCGAAAAGGATGAGCGGCAGATTGACGTCAGGCACCATGGCTCGAAGCGCTCCAGTCCAGTCAAGTTGATGGGTCGGAGCGTGGCATCATGTTCGTCACCGCACAAGGTCGGTGGCGCTCAAGTTCCCGATGCGGACAAAAAAGCCCCGCGGTCGGGCGGGGCTTGAAAGGTAAGGTGGGCATGTGCCCACCTTACAGATGTGGCGCGGGTCAGCTGCCCATGGTCTTGGCGACTTCGGCGGCGAAGTCTTCTTCGACCTTCTCGATGCCTTCGCCCACTTCCATGCGAACATAGCCGGTGATCTCGACGCCGGCGTTCTTGGCGGCCTCGGCAACCGTGTTGTCGGGATCGACGACGAAGGCCTGACCCAGAAGCGTGACTTCGGAGAAGAACTTCTTCATCCGGCCCACGATCATCTTTTCGATGACGTTGTCGGGCTTGCCGCTCTCACGCGCCTGCTCGGTGAGGACGTTCTTTTCGCGCTCGACCACGGCCGGGTCGAGGTCGGCCTCCCCCAGCGATTGCGGGTTGGCGGCGGCGATGTGCATCGCGACCTGCTTGCCGAACGCTTCGTTCTCGCCGGACATCGCGACCAGCACGCCGATCTTGCCCATGCCGGGCGCCGCGGCGTTGTGCACGTAGGACACGACCGAACCGCCGGTGGCGACGGCCATGCGGCGCACGGACATGTTCTCGCCGATGGTGGCGATGGCGTCGGTCACGGTGGCCTCGACGGTCTTGCCGCCCATGTCGGCCGCTTTCAGCGCCTCGACGTCATCGACGCCCATGGCCGCGTCTGCGATGCCGGAGACCATCTTTTGGAAGTCCGCGTTCTTGCCGACGAAGTCCGTCTCGGAGTTCACCTCGACCGCGACGCCGCGGCCGCCCTCGACCTTGACCGCGACGAGGCCCTCTGCCGCCGTGCGGCCTGCCTTTTTCGCGGCCTTCGCCAGACCTTTGGTGCGCAGCCAGTCGATGGCGGCTTCGGTGTCGCCGTCTGTCTCGGTCAGCGCCTTCTTGGCATCCATCATGCCTGCGCCGGTCATTTCGCGCAGCTCTTTCACCTGTGCAGCTGTGATCGCCATATCGGCTCTCCTCGTCTTTTAAATAGGTCCGGGAGCCGGCCCCTGCCCGCCCCCGTGTCATAGATTGGTAACCGTTTTGCGACGGGCTTACGCCTCGGCGGGTGCCTCTTCGGCGACGGCTTCCTCGACGGGCGCCTCTTCCATCGCGCCAAGGTCGACGCCGGCCGCGCCGAGCTGTGCGGACATGCCTTCGATGGCTGCGCGCGAGGCGAGGTCGCAGTAGAGCGCGATGGCGCGTGCCGCGTCGTCGTTGCCGGGGATGATGAAGTCCACACCGTCGGGCGAGCAGTTGGTGTCCACGATGGCCACAACCGGGATGCCGAGCTTGTTGGCTTCCTGCACGGCGAGCGCCTCTTTCTTGACGTCGATGACGAAGAGGAGGTCGGGGATGCCGCCCATCTCGCGGATGCCGCCGAGCGAGGCTTGCAGTTTGGCCTGCTCGCGCTCCATTCCGAGACGTTCTTTCTTGGTCAGGCCCTCGGCGCCTTCGCCCAGCTTTTCGTCAATCGCGTTGAGGCGGTTGATCGACTGGGAAACGGTTTTCCAGTTGGTCAGCGTGCCGCCCAGCCAGCGGTGGTTCATGTAGTACTGCGCGCATTTCTCAGCGGCTTCGGCGACGGGCGTCGACGCCTGACGCTTGGTGCCGACAAAGAGCACGCGGCCGCCTTTGGAGACGGTTTCGGAGATCGCCTTGAGCGCCTGGTCGAGCATCGGGACCGTCTGCGTCAGGTCCATGATGTGAATGCCGTTGCGCGCACCGTAGATGAACTCGCCCATACGGGGGTTCCAGCGCTGCGTTTGGTGACCAAAGTGCACACCAGCTTCGAGGAGCTGGCGCATCGAGAAATCGACTGCCATCGTCGTTGTCCTTTTCCGGTTTCAGACCTCGGTGCGCGCTTTCGGGGTGGTCCCCAACCGGTGGACGAGGCGGGATGTCTCCCCGCGCCGCCCGGCGCTCACCTGTGGATTACGTGCCGCGCGGATAGCGGGGTTTTTGCGCTGCTGCAAGGGCTAATGCGGGCAGCCTTGAACCTGATACACGCTGGCCAAAATTTGAGCGCCCGCCTGACAGGCACTGTCAGGCCGCGCCGTCCCGCCCCCTTGGGGCGGCGCGATTGCGCCACCCCGCGGGACGGCGCGTGCTCAACCGTCTCAGATGCATCAGGTTCAAGGTTGCCCGCTGCAATGGACGTCAGCGCCGGCGGCGCGCGCGGATGAACGCGGTGGCGCTGACCAGCATCAACAGGAACGCAGCCACGAACACCCAGATGAGCACGTTGCCAACAAGCGAGGTGCCGCCGGGGATGGCGAAGGGCTCGGAGGTCTGGCCGCCCGCGAGGAAGCCCGTGTATGGCTCCTCCACGCCTTGCTGGCGCAAGATCAGAGCGCCCCACCCGGCGGGCCAGCTGAGTTGCAGCGCGTCGGCGGAGGCCGGAACGGGCGCGGTGAAGGTCACCACAGTGTCGCGCGGCAGCTCAACATTGCCGATCTCGCCCACGGTGAGCGCCTCGAGCGTTAGAGGCAGAATGCTTTCGCCGGCGACCAGCGCGAGCGGAGGCGCGGCCAGCACGCCGCGGAGCGCCTCTTCGAGCGCGGCCGGAGGAAGCGCGCGGGCGGCATCGAACGCATCCGCCTGCGCGCTGTCGTTGGTGTCGGTAACGGCATCGAGATCGACGCCCGCCACCAGCGCCTCCCCGTTGAGCGTCAGGACCAGCCGGGCGCTGCCGCCCGCGGTCGCCTCCAGATCGCCCACTGCGGGCCGCACTTCGTGGGCGATCAAGGCGGTGGCGATGAGTGTTGCTGCGGCGAGGATAGTGGCAAAAGCGGCGCGGAAAGGCATGGCGAGGCTCCCGAAAGACCCTCTGCGATAGAGCAAAGCGGCGGGGTGTCTACAAGTGAAAAGCAGGGGTACTGACTGAAGCGCGCTCTTGCACTTTCGTTGTGACAGGCGGCCTTAGGCCCAATGCCTTTTCACTTAACTCATAGCACCCGCCTGACAGGCACTGTCAGGCCGCGCCATGCCAAAGGCATGCTTTCGGCATGAGCCGCGCCCGTCAAACCGAAGGTTTGCCTTCAACAAAACGGGCGGCGCGATTGCGCCACCCCGCGGGACGGCGCGTGAATTTCTGTTTCGGAGGAGTCAACTTACAGGTCGCCTTCCCCTTGCCTTTCGCAGCCCATCTTGCGTCCCCGCCGGCCACGCGCGACAAGGCGGCATGACACAGCCTCAATTTCTGTGCATCGGATCGGTGCTTTGGGACATCATCGGACGCTCGGCCAGCCACATGGGCGCGGGCTCGGACGTGCCCGGGCGGATCACGCGCATCCCCGGCGGCGTGGCGCTCAACATCGCGATGACGCTGAGGCGGTTCGGCATCGCCCCGGCGCTGCTGTCGGCGGTGGGCGAGGATGCCGAGGGGCGCGAGCTGGTCGCGGCCTGCGCCGATCTGGGCCTCGACGTGGGCTACCTCTACCGCTCGGACGATCTGCCGACGGACCGCTACATGGCGATCGAAGGCGCGGGCGGGCTGGTGGCGGCCATCGCCGACGCGCATTCACTAGAACGGGCAGGCGACAAAATCCTGCGCCCCTTGCAGGACGGGCGGCTGGGCCACGCCGATCAGCCGTTCCAAGGCGACATCGCGCTCGACGGAAACCTGACGCTGGCGCTCCTGTCGCAGATCGCCGTATCGCCGCTCTTTTCCGCCTGCCGGCTGCACGTGGCGCCGGCCTCTCCGGGCAAGGCTGAGCGGCTCTTGCCCTTTGTCGAGGCGGGGCGCGGGCAGCTTTACGTCAACCTCGAGGAGGCTGGCACTTTGTGCCAGACGACATTCAACTCGGCGGAGGCGGCGGCGGAGGGCCTGCTCAAGGCCGGTGCCGCGCGTGCGCTGGTAACTGACGGAGCGCGCCCTGCCTGCGACGGCCACGCCAGCGGCCTGCTGACCGCCGCGCCGGCCGAGGTCATGGTGACGCGCGTCACCGGCGCGGGAGACACCTTCATGGCGGCACATATCGCCGCCGAACGGCGCGGTGAGCCCCGCGATCAGGCGCTCGCAACCGCCCTCACCGCCGCTGCGCGCTACGTTTCAGGAGATACTGGCAAGTGACGCTCTACACCCCCTCCATCGAAGTTGCCGAAGCGCTGTCCGCCGGCAAGCCCATCGTCGCGCTCGAGAGTACGATCATCACCCATGGCATGCCCTACCCCCAGAACCTCGACATGGTGCGGCAGGTCGAGGGTGTCGTGCGAGACGCCGGCGCAGTGCCAGCCACCATCGCGGTGATCGACGGCACGCTGCACGTAGGTCTCTCCGAGGCGCAGGTGACCGACTTGGCGCAGCGCGACGGTGTCGCCAAACTCTCCCGCGCGGACCTCGCCGTCTGCATGGCGCAGGGCGGGACTGGCGCCACCACCGTCGCCGCCACCATGATCGCCGCGCACCTCGCGGGCATCGCGGTCTTTGCGACCGGCGGGATCGGCGGCGTGCATCCCGGCGCGGAAGAGAGCTTTGACATCTCCGCCGACCTGCAGGAGCTCGCCCAGACCGCCGTCACCGTGGTCAGCGCCGGCGCCAAGGCGATCCTCGACATCCCCAAGACGCTGGAAGTGCTCGAAACCCTCGGCGTGCCAGTCATCGCATATGGCCAGGACAGCCTGCCCGCCTTCTGGTCCAGCACCTCCGCCCTGCCCGCGCCGCTGCGGATCGACACGGCAGAAGAGATCGCCCGCGCGCACCGCACCCGCGCCGCGCTTGGCCTGCCAGGCGGGCAGCTCATCGCCAACCCCGTGCCGCAGGAGGCGCAAATCCCCGAGGGTGAGATGGCGCCGATCATCGCCCAGGCGAACGCCGACGCCCAGGCACAGGGCATCACCGGAAAGGCCGTCACGCCGTTCCTCCTCCAGCGCATCTTCGAGCTCACGGAGGGCGCCTCGCTCGCCACCAACATCGCACTGGTCCTCAACAACGCGCGGCTCGCCGCCGAGATTGCCGTCTCGTTGAGCAACCCGCCTGATAATTGACCATGCGCACAGGCTGAGACGTTGTGATGCCGCACAAAAGCCCTTAACTCTTCGCCATGCCGCCGCATCCCCGGCCAAGACAGACGGTCCATGAACACCCCCTTTGACGACCCGCCCCCTCGCGCCCGCCGTCCCGGCCTGATCGCGCGCCTGCGCTCTTCATTCCTGACCGGCATCGTGGTGATCGCGCCGGTGGGCCTGACCGTCTGGCTGATCTGGTCGGTCATCGGCTGGGTCGATGGCGTGGTCCTGCCTTTCGTGCCGGGGGCCTACCAGCCGGAACAGCTGATCAACCGCTTTCTCGGCAACACGCGCCTGATCCAGGACGCGGGCGGCACGCTCATCCAGAACCCCGACTGGATCAACGTCAACATCCGCGGCGTCGGCGTCGTGGTGTTCCTCTTGTTCACGATCATGGTCGGCTGGGTGGCGCGCGGCGTCATCGGGCGCTCCCTCATCCGCTGGGCGGAGCAGGTCGTCGAAAGCGTGCCGGTCGTCCGCTCGATCTATTCCGGCGTCAAACAGATCGCCGAGACGGTGTTCGCCCAGACTGAGCGGTCGTTCGAAAAGGCGTGCCTCATCGAATATCCGCGCAAGGGCATCTGGGCGATCGCCTTCATCTCCACCGACACCAAGGGCGAGGTGGCGGCCAAGGCCAGCGATGGCAGCGGCATGGTGTCGGTCTTCGTGCCGACAACGCCGAACCCCACGTCTGGTTTTCTGCTCTTTTTCCCCAAAGAGGACGTGATCGAGCTCGACATGACGATCGAGGACGCGGCCAAGCTCGTGATCTCGGCAGGGCTCGTCTACCCCGGCGACAAGCCCCCGAAACAGGTAAACTGACGCCCCGCGTCAGTCGAACATCTCCACCAGATCGGCCGTCTGACGTCGTCCCAAATCCTCGAGATGCGCGTCGAGGAACGTCTCCGCCGCCTGCCGCCCTGCGCGGTGCAGCCGCGTGACGACCCCCGCAAGCGGGATCAGCTTGGTCGCGACGCTGAGGTCCGTCATCAGCGCATCGTCGGCGATCATGTGAATGCGCGGCGCGCGCATCTGATCCTCCTCCATCCGGCCCTCCTCGAGCAGCCGCTGCACAAACCGGATTGCCCTGAGCTCGCGCAACAGCGACGAGTTGAAGCTGATCTCATTGAGCCGGTTCTGGATGTCCTGCGGCGCCTTCGGCAGTTCGTCTCGGTAGAGCGGATTGATGTTGATGACCACGATGTCCTTCGGCAGCGCGCGGTCGAACAGCGGAAAGAGCGCCGGGTTGCCCGTGTACCCGCCGTCCCAGAACGCCTCCTCGGTGCCGGTCTTGGGATCGACGAACTCCACCGCCTTGAAAAGCGTCGGCAAACAGCCGGAGGCGAGGATCACATCCGTCGAAATCTCGCCGCCGGCAAAGACGCGGATCTTGCCCGAGCGCACATTGGTCGCCGACACAAAAAGCCGCGGCTCGGCCTCCGCGCAGACCGCGTCGAAATCGAACGCCTCCACCACGGAGCGCAAGGGATGGGTGTAAAACGGACCGTAGGCATAGGGGCTGACCATCCGCGTCATCGCTTCGGTCGCGGCATAAAGCGGCGAGTACTCGAGCGCTCTGCCAATCACACCCGCCTCCGGCATTGCGCCCATCATCCAGCCGCCCGCCCAGCCGGGCATGCGCATGTCCGACAGCCCCGCGATACGCGTCCAGAGCGCTTCCAAAGCCTCCTTCGCCACCGCGGCCCCGCCGCGATCGAGCCCCGCCTTGAGCGCAGCACCGTTCATCGCGCCCGCCGAGGTCCCCGAAATCCCGGCCACCTCCAACGACGGCTCCTCCAGCAACCGATCGAGCACGCCCCACGTAAACGCCCCATGCGCCCCGCCACCCTGCAACGCCAGATTGATCCGTGTCTTCATAGCGCCGACCCGTAGCTTCTTCGGTTTCGAAATACCTCGGGGTTTTGGGGGCAGAGCCCCAAAGACGTCATCACAAAGCCGTCCACCCACCATCGACGCTGATCGTCGTCCCGGTGATCTGCGCGGCCGCATCCGAACAGAGGAACACACAGGTCCCGCCCATCTGCTCGGTCGTGGCAAACTCCTTGGAGGGCTGGCGCTTGAGCATGACGTCGCGGATCACCGTCTCGCGGTCCATGTCATACTCCTTCATCGTGTCGGGGATCTGCGCCTCGACGAGCGGGGTCAGCACGTAGCCCGGACAGATGGCGTTGGCGGTGATCGGCTCTTCGGCGGTCTCGAGCGCGACGGTCTTGGTCAAGCCGACGATGCCGTGCTTGGCGGCGATATAGGCGGATTTGTAGGGCGAGGCGGTCAGGCCGTGCGCGGAGGCGATGTTGACCACGCGCCCCCAGCCCGCCTTGCGCATCATCGGCAGCGCCTCGGCGGTGGTGTGAAAGGCCGAGCTGAGGTTGATCGCGATGATCGCGTTCCACTTGGCTGTCGGGAAGTCCTGAAGCGGCGCGACGTGCTGGATGCCGGCGTTGTTCACCAGGATGTCGCAGGCGCCCGCCTCGGTCACGAGCCGCCGGGCGGCCTCCCCGTCCGAGAGGTCGGCGGCGATGTAGCGCGCGGTCACGCCGTGCTCCTTGCCGATCTCGGCGGCGAGCGCGTGGTCTTCGTCCCGGTCGGTGTACGAGTTCAGCACCACATCCGCGCCGGCCTTGGCGAGCTCCTTGGCGATCCCGAGGCCGATCCCGGAATTCGAGCCGGTGATGACGGCGGTTTTGCTTGCAAGCGGGTGAGAGATCGTGGACATGGGCGCTCCTGTTGCCGGCTCGGGTGTCACGCATAAAGTATATGCTGCACCTGCAAAACAACAGCGCTGCAAAGGCGCAAGTTCCCACGCCGTGACGCCAACGCGCTTGCCATGGTTACGGGGGAAACTTTCGCGAAGATCGTCAGTCTGGCGGTGGGGAAGATGGCTCAAGCCAAAAAAAAACGCCGGCACGAAGCCGGCGTTAAGTTATTGAGGCAGGTTTCATACAGGCAAGAAACCTATCGAGCAGTGGTTTGTGTATAAGCAATTCACAGCCGTTCGCCAAGCTAAAAGTTTGATAACGCAAAAAGACCCCGGTACGGTCCCGCTCAACAAAACAAGGGCAACGGGGGATTGTACCCAAAATGAGATCAGTTTTTTTCCACAGGCAGACCTGGAAATGGGGGGCGGCCGCGGGATTGGCGCTTCTGGCAAATGTGGCAATTTCAGGGCCTGAACATGGCATAGCTATGTATGGTGAGCCGCAGTTGCCACCGGATTTTGTGTCCCTGCCCTATGCCAACCCGGACGCTCCGACGGGCGGACGGATCGTCACCGGCGAGGTCGGCAGCTTTGACAGTCTCAACCCGCACATCCTCAAGGGACGTGTGCCCTGGCAGCTACGGTTCCTTGCGTATGAGAGCCTGATGGGCCGGTCCTGGGACGAGCCGTTCACGCTTTACGGGCTGCTGGCCGAATCAATCGAGACCGATGAAGACCGCACCTGGGCGGAGTTCACGCTCCGCGAGGAGGCGCGATTCTCGGACGGATCGCCGGTCACGGTCGAGGATGTGATGTGGTCCTACGAGACGCTCGGGACGGTCGGCCACCCGCGCTATCATGGCCTGTGGGGGAACATCGCCTCGATGGAGCAGACGGGCGAGCGCTCGGTCAAGTTCACGTTCGAGGGTGAGAACCGCGAACTGGCGCTCATCGTCGGGATGCGTCCGATCCTGCAAAAGGCGCAGTGGGAGGGCAAGGATTTTGCCGAATCCGGCCTCGACAACATCCCCATCGCCTCGGCGCCTTACGTGATCGACGATTTTGAGGCGGGCCGGTTCGTCTCGCTCAAGCGCAACCCCGACTACTGGGGCAAGGACATCCCGTTCCGGCGCGGCACCAACGTGATCGACGAGATCCGGATGGAGTTCTACGGCGACGGCACCGCACAATTCGAGGCGTTCAAAGCCGGCGAGCTGAATTCGAACCGCGAATTCAACGCCGAAAAATGGGCGACGCAGTACGCCTTCCCCTCGATCGAAGCGGGCGACGTGGTCAAATCACTGATCCCGAATGCGCGCCCCTCGGGCATGACCGGGTTCGTGATGAACACCCGCCGCGCGCCGTTCGACGACTGGCGGGTGCGCGATGCAATGCTGCACGCGTTCAACTTCGAGTATATCAACGACACGGTCACGGGCGGACGCCAGGACCGGATCACCTCGTTCTTCTCGAATTCGTATCTCGGCAAGGAAGACGGCGCCGCGTCGGGCCGTGTGGCCGAGCTCTTGGCACCCTACGAGGCGGACCTCTTCCCCGGTGCGGTGGAGGGCTATGCCCTGCCCGCCTCGGACGGGTCCGAGCGCAACCGCGCCGGTACCCGCGCCGCGATCGCTCAGCTGGAGGCGGCAGGCTACACGCTTGAAGAAGGTGTGATGACCGGCCCGGACGGCGCGCTCGCCTTCGAAATTCTGCTCCGCCAGGGCAGCACCGAAGAGCGCGCGATGGCCAACATCTTCATCCAGGCGCTGGAGCGGATTGGTGTGGCGGCAAACCTCGAAGTGGTCGAAAGCGCGCAATATAAAGAGCGCACCAACGCGTTTGACTTCGACATGACCTGGCAGCGCTTCGGCCTGTCTCTGAGCCCCGGCAACGAGCAGTACCGCTACTTCGGCGCCGAGAACGTCGACGTCGAAGGGCAGCGCAACTGGGCGGGTGTGAACCAGCCGGTGGTCGACGCGATGATCGCCAGCATGCTGGGATCGGTCAGCCGGGAGGACTTTATCGCGTCGGTCCGCGCCATGGACCGGGCGCTGATGGCGGGGCGGTATTTCCTGCCCACGTATGTCTATACCGAAGGGCGGATCGCCCACGACGCGCGGCTCAAGTTCCCCGAGACACTCCCGATCTATGGCGACTGGATTGGCTGGCAGCCCGACGTCTGGTGGTGGGAGGAGTAACCGCCCGCTCCGCAAAGCGTTGTGGATAAGTCGCAACCGCGCAGACAAACCCATGGACCCGTTGCACCCCGGTGCGGCGGGTTCTTATTTGGAGAGATGCCGCCACCCAAGAGCGGTACCGAGCATTGAGGCACATGATGAAACCCCTCGTACTGATACTGGCGATGAGCCTGGCCTTGGCCGGCTGCGCGACGATCAACGGGATCGGACAGGACCTTTCGGCTGGCGCCGACCGCGTCTCCACCTGGTTCTAGCGCAGTTTAACCCGCCGTACGCCCCCGAGGCGCCGTGTCATAAAAATTTTACGTCCCTGCTCTACCCGAGCAAGGATGAACGTTCTTGTCCTCTGTTCCAGCAATTCCGCGCGCTCCATCTTGCTGGAATCGATTTTCAACACCCACGGCAAGGGCCGCGTGACCGCCTATTCCGCCGGCTCACAGCCCGCAGGCCAGGTCCATCCCCAGTCGCTCAAACTGCTTGCGGCCAAGGGCATCGACACCGCACATGCCGCGTCCAAAAGCTGGGACGTGTTTGCCGCGCCTGAGGCACCCACGATGGACATGGTCATCACCGTCTGTGACACCGCCGCAGCCGAGGCCCCGCCGATTTGGCCGGGCGCGCCTGTCTGCGCGCATTGGGGTGTTGAGGACCCGGCCGCCGCCGACGCCTCCGAGTGGGAGGCCACGTTCAACGCCACCTACGACAAGCTCAAGTTGCGCGCGCGCGAACTCCTCGCGCAGCCCTTTGAGGCCTTTGACACCCCCGAGCTCAAGGCCACGCTGGACCGGATCGCGGCGACCGCCTGACCTCAGTTGAGCGACGTCACCCACAGCACGGTCGCGTCATCGTCGCTGACCGACACGAGGTTATGACCCATGGCCGCGTCGTAATAGGCGCTGTCGCCCCGGCGCAGGTCCACCGGTTCGTAAAACTCGGTATAAAGCCGTACCACCCCCGTGAGGACGAACAAGAACTCCTCCCCGTCGTGCCGCACCCAGCCATCGAACTCCGCCGGATCGCGGGCGCGCACGCGGGTGTGATAGGGCAGCATCTTCTTCTGCGTCAGCCCCTCGGCGAGGAGGTCGTGCTCATAAGTCGCCGTCGGATACAGCACACCCTCCCCCTTGCGGGTGATCATCCGCCGCCCGGTGATGCGCTCGTCCTGCGGCGCGGTAAAGAGCTGCGGGATCGAGATATCGAGCCCGTCGGCCAGCTTCTTGAGCGCGTCGTAGGTGGGCGACATGTTCCCGTTCTCGATCTTCGAAAGCGTCGAGCGCGCCAACCCCGCCGCCTGCGCCGCCTGCTCCAGCGTCCAGCTGCGATCCTTGCGCAGCTGTCGCACCCGCACGCCGAGGTCCAACGGCTCGGGATGTGGATCGTTGCCGGTCTTGGCGCTACGCGCGATCCGAATGATTTCGGGCTGGCTGTCGGTCATGGCGTCTGTCCCTCCGCGCCGCGCGCATGTCGCTGAAACTGGTATAGAAAAGGCGCATCGCGCTTGCAATGGCGCCCGTCGCCGCCTACCCCGGCGCGATGTTGTCGCTCTTCGATACCGGTACGCCGCCACAGGCGCCCGTGGCGTTTAACCTCGCAGCCCACGTGCTGGCCGCAGGCGCGCCCGGAAAGACCGCGCTTGAGGAGCTTGGCGGCCCCGCACCCCGCAGCTGGACCTATGACAACCTCCGCACCATGGTGGCGCGAACGGCCTCTGCGCTGACCGCACGCGGGCTAACGCCCGGAGACCGCGTCCTTCTGCGCCTCGGCAACTCCGTCGATTTCCCCGTCGGCTACCTCGGCGCCATCGCCGCGGACCTCGTCCCGATCGTCACCTCATCGCAGCTGACCCCGCGCGAAGTAAGCGCCGCCGCCGACATCACCCACCCCAAGCTCGCCCTGCAGGACCCGTCCCTCGCCGCCGCGCCCGATTTGCCGACACTGACCTTCGACGACATCGCCCGGACAACAGACGCCCCGTTTGCGCCTGTGCTCGGGGACCCCAACCGCCCGGCCTACATCGTCTTCACCTCTGGCACGTCCCACCGTCCCCGCGCCGTCCTGCACGCCCACCGCGCCATCCTCGCGCGACAGATGATGATCCGCGACTGGTACGCTCTAACCGCCGAAGACCGCCTCTGTCACGCCGGCGCGTTCAACTGGACCTACACCCTCGGCACCGGCCTGATGGACCCGTGGAGCCTCGGCGCCACCGCCCTCATCCTCGCCCCCGGCGTGGACATGGCCGATGTTCCCCACCTCCTCAGAGCCTCGCAAGCCAGCGTATTTGCAGCGGCGCCAGGCGTTTATCGCAAACTCCTCAAGCATCACATCAAGACTGACCTCCCGCATCTGCGGCACGCCCTCAGCGCCGGAGAAAAACTGCCCGAGACCCTCCGCACCCGCTGGCGCGCCGCCACCGGCACCGAGGTACACGAGGCGTTCGGGATGAGCGAATGCTCCACCTTCATCTCCGGCGCGCCGCACCGCCCTGCAGACAAAGACATGCTCGGCAGTCCGCAATCCGGCCGCCACGTCGCAATTGTCGAGGACGGCGCGCCGGTCCCCCAAGGCGCCCAAGGCGAAATCGCCGTACACCGCAGCGACCCCGGTCTGATGCTCGGCTACGACGGCGACCCGGAGGCAACCGCCGCGCGGTTCGACGGCGACTGGTTCCTGACCGGCGACCGCGGCACCATGCGCGCGGACGGACAAATCCGCTACCTCGGGCGCAGCGACGACATGATCAACGCCGGCGGCTTCCGCGTCTCCCCGCTCGAAATCGAAGGCGTGTTGACCACCCATCCCGCGATCACCGACTGCGCCGCCATCGAACAGCGCCTCTCGCGCGAGACCAGCATCATCGCGCTCGCCTACACGGCATCCGCCCCCATCGGCGACGCCGAGCTCACGGCATTTGCCGCCACCCAGCTCGCGCGCTACAAGCAGCCCCGCGCCTGGCACCACGTCCCCGAGCTGCCACGCGGCGCCAACAACAAGCTCCTCCGCCGTGCCCTGCGCGCCCAATTCGAAAGCTCCCCATGACGCCTCCCCTCGTGCGCCTCGACATCCTGAGCGACCCGATCTGCCCCTGGTGCTACATCGGCAAAACGCATCTCGACACCGCGCTCGCCGACGCGCAGCAACCGGTGTTCGAAATCCAATGGCACCCGTTTCAGCTCAACCCCGACATGCCCTCGGAAGGCATGGACCGGCGCACGTATCTCGAGACCAAGTTCGGCGGCAAGGACAAGGCCGTCCAGGTCTACGGCCAGATCGCCGAGGCGGCAGAGGCCGCCGGCCTCAGCCTCAACCTCGAAGGCATCACGCGCACCCCGAACACGATGGACGCCCACCGACTGATCCACTGGTCCGGCCTCGAGGGCAAACAGGGCGAAGTCGTCGCCGCCCTCTTCCGCGCCTATTTCGAGGAAGGCCGCGACATCGGCGACGCCGAAGTACTGGCCGACACCGCCGACAGTGTCGGCATGGACGCCGCCGTGATCCTGAAACTGCTGGCCTCGGACACCGACCGAGCCGACATCGCCGCCCGCGACGCCGAAGGGCGCAAGATGGGCGTGACCGGCGTGCCCTGCTTCATCGTGAACGGCCAGCACGCCGTGCCCGGCGCCCAGCCTCCCGAGCTCTGGTCCAAGGTCATCGACGAGCTCGCCGCCAAGAACGAGTTCTGACGCCAGCCGACAAAGCACGACCTCCCTCCTTCTTCTGGCCAAAAATATCCCGGAGCGCGAGGCAGAGCCTCGCATCCTCCGCTTGCCGCCCGCGCACCGCTCTGTCATGCCGGGTGCATGTCCGACGCCTCTTCCGACGCCGCCCCCGCGCGCCATTCGCATGACATGCGCATGAGCCGCGTGGAGTTCATCGCCCTCATGGGCATGACCTTTGCCACCATCGCCTTTTCCATCGATTCGATGCTGCCGGCCCTGCCGGACATCGGGCGCGAGATCGGCGACGGGCTCGAACACTACGCCCCGCTCATCATCCTGTCGTTTGTCGTCGGCATGGGCGTCGGCACGCTCTTCACAGGCCCGCTTTCGGACGCCGTCGGGCGCAAGCCCGTGATCCTCGGCGGCGCCGCGCTCTACATCCTGGGATCGCTCGTCGCGTGGCTGGCAGACAGCTTCGAAGTCATCCTCGCCGCCCGTGTCCTGCAAGGGCTTGGCGCCTCCGGCCCACGCGTCGTGGCCATCGCGGTGATCCGCGACCTCTACGCCGGGCGCGGCATGGCCAAGATCCTCTCCTTTGCCATGATCGTCTTCACGCTCTTTCCCGCCGTTGCCCCGCTCATCGGGGCAGGCATCATCTGGCTCGCGGACTGGCGCGCGATCTTTCTCGCCTTTGTCGTCTTTGGCCTCACCACGAGCCTCTGGACGCTCGCGCGCCTGCCCGAGACGCTCCCCCGGGAGCGGCGACGGCCCATGGGCCTGGCGCTGATCTCCGCCGCGTTGCAAGAGATGTGGCGCATCCCCGTCGTGCGCATCTCGACGCTCGTGCAGTGCTTTTGCTTTGCGACGATCTTTGCCGGGGTCACGACGATCCAGCTGATCTTCGATCAGACCTTCGACATGGCCGCGAGTTTCCCCTGGTGGTTCTTCGGCATGGCGATCATCGGCGGCTCGGCCTCCTTCCTCAACGCCATGATCGTCGAGCGGATGGGCATGCGCCGCGTGATCTCCCTGATGCTGATCGCGCAGGTCGCCCTCTCCGCCGTTGTCTTGGCCGCCACGCTCGGCGGTCTGGCCGGCACGCCGTTCTTTGTGCTCTGCTTCGTGTGGCTGACCTCGATCTTCTTTCAGGCGGGTCTGACCATCGGCAACGTGAACGCGCTCGCGATGGAGCCTCTCGGCCATATCGCCGGCATCGCCACCTCGGTGATCGGCTCGATCGCGACGGTCGTCGCCGGAGTGCTCGTCACACCCGTCGCCCTCCTCTTCACCGGCACACCTCTGACGCTGGCGATTGGGACGCTTTTCTTTGCAACCGCCGCCTTGGCCCTGATGCAGCAGATCAAGGACTGAGCCGCACATCGACGGGCCGCGGTGCGTCGAGGTGCGGCGGCTTCGCCTTGATTCCGCACACGGTCCCAGAACAGACGCTGCGACAATTGGTATACGGAAGTATACACCCCCTTTCCTCCCGCCCCGCCGTGCGCTAAGACGCCGCCAAATCGCCAAACAGACGGAGCCCGCAATGAGCAAGATCAAGGTAGAAGACCCCATCGTCGAGATGGACGGGGACGAGATGACGCGGATCATCTGGCAGTTCATCAAGGACAAGCTGATCCTGCCCTACCTCGACGTCGACTTGCTCTATTACGACCTCGGCATCGAGAGCCGCGATGCGACCGACGACCAGATCACCATCGACGCCGCCGAAAAGACCAAAGAGGTCGGCGTCGCCGTCAAATGCGCGACCATCACACCCGACGAGGCGCGGGTCGAGGAATTCGGCCTGAAAAAGATGTGGCGCTCGCCCAACGGCACGATCCGCAACATCCTGGGCGGCGTGATCTTTCGCGAGCCGATCATCTGCAAGAACGTGCCGCGTCTGGTGCCGGGCTGGACCCAGCCGATCATCGTCGGACGCCACGCCTTTGGCGACCAATACCGCGCGACGGATTTTAAGTTCCCCGGCGCCGGCAAGCTGACGATCAAATTCGTCGGTGAAGACGGCGAGACGATCGAGCACGAGGTGTTCGACGCGCCCTCCTCGGGTGTGACCATGGCGATGTACAACCTCGACAAGTCGATCGAGGACTTTGCCAGGGCGTCCTTCAACTACGGGCTTGCGCGCAACTACCCGGTGTACCTCAGCACCAAGAACACCATCATGAAACAGTATGACGGCCAGTTCATGCTGATCTTCCAGCGCATCTTCGACGCCGAGTTTAAGGACCGTTTCGACGAGGCGGGCCTCACCTACGAGCACCGCTTGATCGACGACATGGTCGCCTCTGCGATGAAGTGGTCGGGCGGTTACGTCTGGGCCTGCAAGAACTACGACGGCGACGTGCAATCCGACACCGTCGCGCAGGGCTTTGGCTCGCTGGGCCTGATGACCTCGCAGCTGATGACCCCGGACGGAAAGATCGTGGAGGCAGAGGCGGCGCACGGCACCGTCACGCGCCACTACCGCCAGCACCAGAAGGGCGAGGAGACCTCGACCAACTCGATCGCGTCGATCTACGCTTGGACGGGCGGTCTGAAGCACCGCGCCAAGCTCGACGACAACCAGCCCCTGATGAACTTTGCCGAGACGCTGGAAAAGGTCATCGTGGACACGGTCGAAAGCGGTCACATGACCAAGGACCTCGCGCTGCTCGTTGGCCCCGATCAGGGATGGCTGACGACGATGGGCTTCCTCGAGAAGATCGACGAGAACCTGAACAAGGCGCTGGCGGGCTAAATCGGCCTCCGATGCCAAGTTTCTGGGCAGGTGCTGCGGCGCCTGCCCTTTTTCATGTGCCGGTTCTGGACGTCGCGGCGCGCCGCACCTAGCTGAACCCAATGCCGGCAAACGTTCCGATACACGATCCAGAGACCGTCAGGCACACATGGGCCGACGATGCGCAGGGGCTGGGCGTGGGCCTGTTGATGGCCGCGACCGGCGTGACGATCCTGACACATCTGGGCCTGATGACCGGGCAGACCGCGGGGCTGGCCGTGCTCCTGACACTGGTGACGGATCTCAGCTGGGGCTGGGCGTTCTTTCTGGTGAACCTGCCGTTTTATGTCTTCACCTGGCTGCGGCTGGGCAAGGTCTTCACCTTGAAGTCGGTGCTCTGCGTGGCTGTGCTGGCCGTTCTCGTCGACTGGCTGCCGCTGCATCTGGCGCTGGCTCAGGTCACCATGCCTGTGGGCGCGGTGCTCTTTGGAGTGATCTGCGGGATCGCGCTTTTGATCATTTTTCGCCACGGCGGCAGCCTAGGCGGGCTCGGCGTGATCGGGCTGATGGTGCAGGACCGGACGGGCTTTCGCGCGGGGTATGTGCAGTTCGGGATCGACGCGGCGCTCTTTGCGGTGGCGGCGTTTTTGGTGCCTGGCACGGTTTTGCTCTGGTCGCTGCTTGGGGCGGCTGTGCTGAATGGTGTGATCGCGTTCAACCATCGGCGGGATCGGTACATTGCGCGGTGAGTGATTGGCACATCCTGCCCACCGCCCAAGCCTCACTCAAAAACGAAAGCACAAAGAGTAAGGTGGGCACTGCCGTCGAAGAAAAGGGGGGACCCTAAGGCCCCCCTGAAGTTTTGCCGTTCAGGCTCATTTGGTACACCGCTCGGTTTAGTTTCGCCTGCGGCCTGAACGTCGCCCGGGTGAGCGCACCCACCCGGAAACCCTTTGCCCCCCTAACAGGGCTTTGATCTCGTCGCGGGTCCGGTGCTGCTAAACCCGGACCCGCTGGCACTTGGACTGATCGGGACGCTCCCCCCTTACACCCCAAGCGATCTCAGAAATTAGCTCTTGGTGTCACTCCCCAGTTCTTTGTGGCGATCCTGATTGCTTCCTCGTTCAAACCAAACGCCTTTGCGACACTTTCGATATCTTGGTCTAATTTCGTCCAAACCCTACGGAGTGCGTTGTCGCCAAAGAAAAGTGCCGCAGCCCATTCGTTCGCTTGCCGCTCATTTTTCAGCTCATCCGTACGATAGAAGTGAAAACCAGGTGCTGCTCGATAACTGTCTTCAGAGAATGGATCAGAGTAGTCCGTGTGAAGATAGAAATGCGCCATTTCATGCGCGACAGTCCAGCGCTGCTGCCTTCTCGACGCATTGCGGTTGATTTGTATCTCGTAGCCATTTTGCGAAAATGCTTGGGATACTAGACGGCCTTTTACGTCCCTCGGCAATTCGACGAGTGTCACTTCAAAACCAAGCTGCTGAGCTAAATCGCTAATTGAAACAGGTCGACATTCGTCAGCTTGAAACGTGTTGAACGCCCGAAGAAATTTCCGCTGTTCCACATTTGGTACCGAGTCTAATACCTCGCTAAAATTCATCATGGCTGCCCCGCAAGTCCAACGACAACTGCTTCGCCTTGGTTGCTTCTCAACACCGCCTCAGCGAGTGCCACCCAGTTGATGCGGCTGTTCTCGCAATGCACGTACCGCCCGAGGAAGGCGCGCAGCCGCGACTGCTGCACCTCCGCCTCGTAGCCCGCGCTGAGGATGCGGCGGAGGCTGGCGCGCTCGGCGGCGCTCAGCTCCAGCTGCACCTGGTCCAGCGCGACCGGCATCAGCTGCACCCCGACGTGGCGCCGCAGGTGTTGCACTTCATGCAGGTGCCGTTGCGCACCAGCGTGTAGTTGCCGCAGTCGCCGCAAGGGTCGCCCTCGTAGCCTTGCATCTTGGCCTTGGTGCGCGCGTCCATGCTCGTTGCCGTCGCAGTGGCAATCGCGCCAGCCGATGTTGCTGTTTCCGGCACGATGGTCTGGAGGGTCGCAACCGGATCACCCGTCTGCGGCTCGACCGCCATCGCCTGCCCCTGCCCGCCTTGCAGCACGACCAGCTCTTGTGGCGCGCGGCCACGGAGATAGCCGGACGACGCGACCTGCTTGAGCACTTCCAAAGGATCGCTCGCTTTGGTGCCCGGCACTTCGCGGAAGTTGGCTTTCCCCTCTTCCTCACCGCGCCCGAGGTCGTCGAAATGCGTGCCATCGGGTTTGACATGCGCCAGATCGGTGCGGTCGAGGTAGGACACGGCCAGCTCGCGGAAGATGTAGTCAAGGATCGACGTCGCGTTCTTGATCGTCTCGTTGCCCTGCACCATGCCCGCCGGCTCGAACCGGGTGAAGGTGAAGGCGTCCACGAACTCCTCCAGCGGCACGCCGTATTGCAGGCCCACGGAGACGGCGATGGCAAAGTTGTTCATCATCGCGCGGAAGCCGGCGCCTTCCTTGTGCATGTCGATGAAGATTTCACCGAGCTGCCCGTCCGCGTACTCACCCGTGCGCAGGTAGACTTTATGCCCGCCCACGATGGCTTTCTGGGTATAGCCCCGGCGACGCTCCGGCATCTTGTCCCGGGAGCGGTTGATGACCTCCTTGATCACCACCTTCTCGACGATCTTCTCGGCCAGCACCTGCGCCTTTTCGGTCTGGGTGCCGCTTTCGAGGATCTCCGCCGCCTCGTCGTCATCCTCGACCAGCGCCGCTGCCAGAGGTTGCGAGAGTTTGGAGCCGTCGCGGTAAAGTGCGTTCGCCTTGACCCCCAGACGGTGGCTCAGCTCGTAGGCCGCCTGGCAATCCTCGATCGTCGCCTCGTTCGGCATGTTGATCGTCTTGGAGATCGCCCCCGAGATGAACGACTGCGCCGCCGCCATCATCGTGATGTGGCTCTCGACCGACAGGAACCGCTTGCCCTTCTTCCCGCAGGCGTTTGCGCAGTCAAAGATCGGCAGGTGCTCGTCCTTGAGATGCGGCGCGCCTTCGAGGGTCATGGTCCCGCAGACGTGGTCGTTCGCCGCCTCGATGTCCCGGCGGGAGAAGCCGAGATGCTTGAGCATGTCGAAGGTCGGATCGTTCAGCTGCGCTGCCGGGATGCCGAGCGTGCCGGTGCAGAACTCCTCGCCCAGCGTCCACTGGTTGAAGACGAACCGGATGTCAAAGGCCGAGGCGAGCGCTTGCTCGATCTTGTCGAGCTCCGCCTTGCCGAACCCATGCCCCACCAGCGAGGTGTGGTTGATGCCCGGCGCGTTGCCAATGGAGCCGTGTCCCACGGCGTAGCTGACGATCTCTTCGATCTGCGCCGAGGAATAGCCGAGCTTTTCGAGCGCGGTCGGGACCGAGCGGTTGATGATCTTAAAGTAACCGCCGCCGGCGAGCTTTTTGAACTTCACCAAAGCAAAGTCCGGCTCGATCCCAGTCGTGTCGCAATCCATCACGAGGCCGATGGTGCCGGTGGGCGCGATCACAGTGGCCTGCGCGTTGCGGTAGCCGTTCTTCTCGCCAAGCTTGAGCGCCTCGTCCCAGGCGCCGGTGGCGAGCGCGATCAGGTCCTGGTCGGGGCAGTTCGCGTGGTCTAGCGGGACGGGTTTCACCGCCAGCTCTTCATAGCCCTCGGTCGCGCCATAGGCCGCGTTGCGGTGGTTGCGCATGACCCGCAGCATGTGCTCGCGGTTGCGCTTGTAGCCTGAGAAGGGACCAAGCTCACCCGCAACCTCGGCGGAGGTCGCGTAGGAGACGCCCGTCATCAGCGCCGTCAGCGCGCCGCACAGCGCCCTGCCCTCATCCGAATCGTAGCTGAAGCCCATGTTCATCAGAAGGCCACCGATGTTGGCGTAGCCCAGACCCAGCGTGCGGAAGTCATACGACAGCTGTGCGATCTCTTTCGACGGAAACTGCGCCATCATCACAGAGATCTCGAGCGTCAGCGTCCAAAGGCGCGTCGCGTGCATGTAGTCCTCGGCCTGAAACTTCCCGTCCTTGAGGAAGGTCAGGAGGTTCATCGAGGCCAAGTTACACGCCGTGTCGTCGAGGAACATGTACTCCGAGCACGGGTTCGAGCCGCGGATCTGCCCGTCTACGGGGCAGGTGTGCCAGGCGTTGACTGTGTCGTGGTACTGGATGCCGGGGTCGGCGCAGGCCCAGGCGGCGTGACCGATGTCTTCCCACAGCTTGCGCGCCTTGACGGTGCGCGCGACCGAGCCGTCGGTGCGGCGGATCAGCTCCCAGTCGCCATCCGTTTCGACCGCCTTGAGGAAGGCGTCGGTGACCCGGACGGAGTTGTTCGAGTTCTGGCCAGAGACCGAGGCGTAAGCTTCGCTGTCCCAGTCCGTGTCGTAGGTCGGGAATTCGATGCTCGAGTATCCCTGCCGCGCGTAGTCGAGCACGCGCTTGATGTAGGTCTCGGGGATCGCATTCTTTTTGGCGGCTTTAACTGCGGCCTTCAACGTGCTGTTTTTGCTCGTGTCTGTCGCGTCGGCCTCATCGCCATCCCAGGCGCGGATCGCGGCAAAGATGCCGTTGAGCTTTTCCTCGTGCATCTTGGAGCCGGCGACGATCGAGGCGACCTTTTGCTCCTCGCGCACTTTCCAGTTCACGAATTCTTCGATGTCCGGGTGGTCGGCGTCGCAGATCACCATCTTGGCCGCGCGGCGCGTGGTGCCGCCCGACTTGATCGCGCCCGCCGCGCGGTCGCCAATCTTGAGAAAGCCCATGAGGCCGGAGGATTTGCCGCCGCCGGACAAAGGCTCGTTCGCGGCGCGCAAGCTCGAGAAGTTGGTGCCGGTGCCAGAGCCGTATTTGAAGAGCCGTGCCTCACGCACCCAGAGGTCCATGATGCCGCCTTCGTTCACCAGGTCATCCGAGACGGACTGGATGAAGCAGGCGTGCGGCTGCGGGTGCTCGTAGGCGCTTTTGGACTTGGTGAGCTTGCCGGTCTTGTAGTCGACGTAGTGGTGGCCTTGCGACGGGCCGTCGATCCCGTAGGCCCAGTGCAGGCCGGTGTTGAACCATTGCGGCGAATTGGGCGCGGCGCGCTGGGTGGCGAGCATATGGCGCATCTCGTCGAAATACGCCTGCGCGTCGGCTTCGGTGGTGAAATAGCCGCCCTTCCAGCCCCAGTAGGTCCAGGCGCCCGCGAGCCGGTCAAAGACCTGCTTGGCCGAGGTCTCGCCCGTGGTCTCGGTGTCGTCGCTGGCCGGGACCGAGCGCCACAGGAATTCGGGCACGCCCTTTTCCTTGACCTTTTTCAGCGCCACCGGCACGCCCGCCTTGCGGAAATACTTTTGCGCGATCACGTCGCTGGCGACCTGGCTCCAGCTTTGCGGGACCTCGACGTTATCCAGTTTGAAGACGATCGTGCCGTCGGGATTGCGGATCTCCGACGACGTCGTGACAAACGACAGCTCCGCGTAGGCGTCCTGTCCCGACTTGGTAAATGCGCGCTCGATTTTCATGTCCCACCTAAATCCTGTCTCTGTCCTGACGCCGGAACCGGCACGCAGCCATCCTGCGCGCCTTTCGAAGAGGCGCGCGCCCTGGGGTTCATTGACTGAACCTCGCTGAAACGTCTGGAGGGTGGCTTGTCCCTGTTCCGTCCCGCTGCCCACTACATATGGTGGGCTTGCTGTGCGGTGCACACAAACTGGCGTAATCCGGCCCAGAGGGTCAACGTGAAAATCTCGCCCTTCAGGCAAAAAATTTCCTTGAACTTTCCCCACGCAGACCAGGCCGCGATTCCTGCACAGCTGGGGGTAAATGCGCGGTTCGGGAAATGCGAAAGATCCGGCAGGGTTAACGGCTGCGCTTGAGACTTTGCACGAACTTGCCCACCTCCGTTAACGGATTGTTAAGCAATTGCCGAAGGATAAGGCAAAGGCGCATCTGTTGTGCCAAAGCCATAGGGTGCGCTTGCAGCATTTGGGGGTTTGGCCTTGCCAGACCACCACAAGATGTATGTCAGATGTATGTCAGGGGGGAAATTCCGGCTGGTCGGAGCGGCGAGATTCGAACTCACGACCCCCTGTACCCAAAACAGGTGCGCTACCAGGCTGCGCCACGCTCCGAAGCCGTGCGCGCGTCTTAGCCGCTTGTACCTGCGTTGAAAAGAGCGTTCAGCAGGGCCAGGCGGCTTTGCTTTGGGAAATTGCCGGGTGCCGCATCTCGGCGCCCTCTCCGATCCCGATCTGCGCGGCGAGACCGCCGTTGATCTCGAGCACGTATTGCACGCCCGGGCCCCCGTCGATCTGCGTCAGGTCGCGCGGAATGGCATTGGCATGCACCCGCGTGACGATCCCCGCCGCATCGGCAAAGATCATGTCGAGCGGGATCAGCGTATTCTTCATCCAGAACGAGGCGCGCCGCGGCGTGGGGTAGACAAAGAGCATGCCGGCCGACGCTCCGAGCGACCGGCGGAACATCAGCCCGCGGTTGCGTTCAGCGGTGGTGTCGGCGACCTCCACCCGGAACTGCGCCTCGCCAAAGGCACCGCGCAGCTCGATCCGCTCCGCCGTACAAGCGAGTGCTGCACTGGCGCTGAAAACCAGCGTCAGGAGGATTGCGACAATGCGGCTTCCCATGCTGTCACCTCGGTCGCCATACGCCCGCGTTTGCCGTCCACCACGCGCAGGCAGAGCGCCTCGCCCGGCTGCAAATCCGCAAGCCCCGACCGCCTTAGCACCTCGACGTGGATAAAGATATCCTCGGGCCGGCCGAACACGTTGGCAAAGCCGAACCCCTTGGCCTTGTCGAACCACTTGACCCGCGCGGGCTCGAGAGGCGCGGCCTCAAGCACGCTGGGGTCCAGATCGTCAAAGTCCGAAAGCGGCGCCGCCTCGCCGTCCTCGGGCGGCTGGATCGCGAGCACGGCGCTGGCCTGCTTGCCGCGCGCGGTTGCCTGCACCTCCACCTCGATCCGTGCGCCATCGGCGACGGAGCTTTGGCCGAAATTGCGCAGCACATTGGCGTGGAGCAGGATATCCGGTCCTCCGGCATCGGACACGACAAAGCCGAAGCCCTTTACCGGATCAAACCACTTTACGGTTCCCGCCACACGGTCCGATCCCGCCGGCGCGTCATTTAGTTCATCAGTCATAGTCACACCCTGGACCAGAGATGGTGCAGGGATTTCACCTTGGCAAGTTCAATTTTGTGACAGGAGGTTACGTCACCCTGACACACTTATGGGTTGAGCCGTGTCACACTCCACTCATCTTGTACAGAGGCGCGCCGCCACCGGAACCGGTCGTGCAGCCGAAAGGCGCCATCCGCCCAGAATTCGATCTCCAAAGGGGTGATCCGGTACCCGCCCCAGTGCGGCGGACGGTTGGGCGCGGTGCCGTGCTGGGCCGTCACTTTAGCCACTTCGGCCATCAGGCTGGCGCGGCTGTCAAGTGGGCGGGATTGCGCCGACGCCCACGCCCCGAGCCGCGATTTGAGCGAGCGGGAGGCATAGTACCGGTCCGCCTGCGCCCCGTCCTCCCGGCTCACCAGCCCCCGCACCCGCACCTGCCGGTGCAGCGATTTCCAGTGCAGCACAAACGCCGCCTTGCCGGCCTGGTCGAGCTCGGACGCCTTTTGCCCCTCGTAATTGGTGTAAAAGACAAACGCCGCATCCTCGATCTCCTTGAGGAGCACCATGCGCACGTTCGGCAGGCCATCCGCATCCACCGTCGAAAGCGCGATGGCGTTCGGATCGTTCGGCTCCGTCGCCTCGGCCTCCGCCAGCCAGCGCCGCACGATGGCGATCGGATCGTCCCCGCTGAAAATCCCGTCCCGGTCGGCCATGCGCGCCTCCCCTCTGATGCCTGCTTCGGTTGAGGGGTGAGATGGCGCAAAGCCCGCACCTCGGCAAGAGCGCGCTGCTGTCTTGATGCGCGCCCGTCCATGGCCTAAGCATCCCGCACGTGACGGCTCAGTGAAGGACAGGCGCATGGCAAACCAACTGATGGCGGGCAAACGCGGCCTGATCATGGGCCTGGCCAACGACAAGTCGATCGCCTGGGGGATCGCCCGGGCACTGGGCGAGGCGGGCGCCGAGCTGGCGTTCTCCTACCAGGGCGACGCGCTCAAGAAACGCGTGATCCCGCTGGCCGAACAGCTGGGATCGGACATCGTCCTGCCCTGCGACGTGGGCGACGAGGCGTCGATCGACGGCCTTTTCGACGGTCTGCGCGCGCATTGGGACAGCCTCGACTTTGTGGTGCACGCGATTGGGTTTTCCGACAAGACCGAGCTGCGCGGACGATACCTCGACACCAGCCGCGGCAACTTTGCCATGTCGATGGACATCTCCGTCTATTCGTTCACCGCCGTCATGCAGCGCGCGGAAAAGATGATGACGCAAGGCGGCAGCGCGCTGACGTTGACCTATTACGGCGCCGAAAAGGTGATGCCGCATTACAACGTGATGGGCGTGGCCAAGGCTGCGCTCGAGGCGTCCGTGCGGTATCTGGCCGAGGACCTCGGCAAGGACGCCATCCGCGTGAACGCGATCAGCGCCGGCACGATCAAGACGCTCGCCGCCTCCGGCATCGGCGATTTCCGCTACATCATGAAGTGGAACGAGTACAACTCGCCCCTTCGCCGCAACGTGACCATCGACGACGTGGGCAATTCGGCGCTTTACCTGCTGTCTGATCTCGGCGCGGGCGTGACCGGCGAAACGCTGCACGTCGACGCGGGCTACCACGTGGTCGGCATGAAGGCCGTCGACGCGCCCGACATCACCAAGGCATGAGGACACATACCGGCAAAAGTCGGGCGCTTGCCGTCGCCGCCTGCGCCCTTCTGGCAGGCCCCGCATTAGCCCAGGCTGAGGCAGAGGCACAAACACAGACACAGGTGCTTTGCAGCGCAACCGGCGCAGACAGCGCAGCCCTGGTCAGCGGCGACTGGACTGTCCGCGTCATTTCCTCCCGCACCCAGATCGGCAACGAGACCCGCAGCGCCGAAGCGCCAGTCAACGTGCCCGCCCGCCTGACGCTCACCGAAGACGGCACCGGCACCTTTGCCATCGGCGGCGGCGCCATCCCCCTGACACAGCTGCCGCCAGGCCAGTTCCACCTCGACGGACGCGGCCCGCGCACCCTCGCCTTTGCCGACGTCATGGCCGGGCTCGAGCGCCGAGTGCAGAACCTGCCCTGCCCGCTGGCCGAACTGCCACAGATGCGCGCCGAGGTCACCGGCGCCGAAGGCACCGCCCGCGCGGCAACGATCTTCGACTTCGTGCTGCTGGACGGAGACACGATGGCCGGCGTGCAGTTCACCCGCGCCATCCAGCCCGGCGCGCCTGACGTCACCCAGCTGACCGCCATGATCCTGACCCGCACGGAGTGAGCCCATGACCTGGGAACAAATCCTCGCCTTCAACCTCGTGCTCGGCGCCGCCATCGTCAGCCCGGGCGCCGCCTTCCTGATGGCCATCAAGACCTCCGTCAGCGCCGGCCGCCGCGCCGGTATCGCACTCGGCATCGGCCTCGGCACCATGGCGGCGCTCTGGACCCTTGCCGCCCTCCTCGGCCTCAAGCTCGTCTTCGACCTCTTTCCCTGGACCTACGCTGTGCTCAAGACGCTCGGCGCACTCTATCTCATCTACCTTGCGGTCCAGACCTGGCGCCACGCGCGGGACCCGCTGGGCGACGCGCCCATGCCCACCGGGCGCGCCTTTGTCTCCGGTCTCCTCGTGAACCTCGCCAATCCCAAATCCGTGCTCTTCGCCGCGGCCGTGATCGTTGTTGTCTTCCCGCAAGGGCTCGCCCCGCGCGACATCGCGCTGATCGTGCTCAACCACCTCGCGCTCGAATGGCTCTTTTACACAGGCGTCGCGCTCGCCCTCTCTTCGGCCCCGGCCCGCGCCGGCTACATCCGGCTCAAACCCTGGCTCGACCGCATCGCCGCCGGCCTCCTCGGCGCCCTTGGCCTCCGCCTCCTCCTCGACCGCAGCTAGCCCGGTCCCCCAAGTTCTCTGGTTCCAAAATACCTCGGGGGTTTGGGGGCAGAGCCCCCAATTTATGGGGGGGTTGGGGCAGAGCCCCAAGACGGCACATTTACAAATGAGCGTCGTCGTATGACATAGATGCACGACCCGAAGCCAAGGAGCCCCGCCATGACCGACCGCCTGCCGCACGAAAAAGGCTTCCACGTCAGCTGGGACCAGCTCCACCGCGATGCGCGCGCGCTCGCCTGGCGCTTGCAGGACGACGCCCCGGCAGAAGGCTGGAAAGCCGTCGTGGCGATCACCCGCGGCGGCATGGCGCCCGCCATGATCGTCGCGCGCGAGCTCGACATCCGCACCGTCGATACGATCAGCGTGAAATCCTATCACTCGGGCGGAGGCCAGGCGGACCAGCGCCGGGAGGCCCAAGTGCTCAAGTCTCCCGACGCCGAGCTGATGGGCGACGGCGACGGCGTGCTGATCGTCGACGACCTCGTCGACAGCGGCAAGACGCTCGAACTCGTGCGCAGCCTCTATCCGATGGCCCATGTCGCCACCGTCTATGCCAAGCCCATGGGCCGGGCGCAGGTCAACACCTTCATCACCGAAGTCAGCCAGGACACCTGGATCTTCTTTCCCTGGGACATGGCCCTGCAATACGTAGAACCCTACCGCGGCACGGATTAAGAGCGCGCCACATGTCTCTGACATCGCGCACCTTTTCCTCGCCTGTGACCGAGGCGTACCGTTGGCTCGACACGCGCCCGCCCAGTGATCTGCCACTCCTGAACGCCGCGCAAGCCGCCCCTGCCGACCCGCCGCCGCCCCCGCTGCGCGCCCACATGGCCGAGTTGATGCTGCACGACGACGCGGCGCACAAATACACCGGCAACTGGGGACTGCGCGAAGTGCGCGAGGCGGCCGCCGCAACCACGTCCCGGCTCTACGGAGGCGCGGTCACCGCGGGTCAGGTCGGCCTCACATCCGGCTGCAACCAGGCATTTGTCGCCGCCATGGCCAGCCTCGTCGCGCCGGGCGACGAAGTCATCCTGCCGGTCCCGTGGTACTTCAACCACGCCATGTGGCTCGACATGGCCGGTGCCGTGAAAGTGCCGCTCCCGACTGGGCCAGACATGTTGCCCGACCCCGAACTTGCAGCTTCACGCATCACATCAAGAACACGCGCCATCGTTCTGGTATCGCCCAACAATCCGACAGGTGCCGAGTATCCGCCCGATCTCCTCACAGCCTTCCGCGACTTGGCCCGCGCGCGCGGCATCGCCCTGGTGCTCGACGAGACCTACCGTGATTTTCTCAGCACGCCTGGCGCGCCGCACGACCTCTTTACCGATCCCGACTGGGACGAGGTGCTGATCCACCTCTACTCCTTTTCCAAATCCTACCACCTGACGGGCCACCGTGTCGGCGCGCTGGTGACGTCCGAGGCCCGTCTCGAGGACGCGGCCAAGTTCATCGACACGGTCACCATCTGCCCCACGCCGCTGGGCCAGAAGGCGGCGCTTTACGGGATGACACAGCTGACGCAATGGCTGGCCGAGGAACGCGAGACGCTGCTGGCCCGCCGCGCCGAAGTGCAAAGGCTCCTGCCGCAGCTCGAGGCCACCGGCTGGCACCTGTCCGGGCTGGGCGGCTATTTCGCCTACCTGCGCCACCCGTTTGCGGCGGAGGCAACGCAAGTCGCCAAGACGCTTCTCCACGATCAATCCGTGCTCTGCCTGCCCGGCACGTTCTTTGCCCCGGACGGCGATGCCGAGGCCGCGCGGCACCTGCGCGTCGCCTTTGCCAACATGGACCACGCCGGGCTTGGCGACCTCGCGGCTCGGCTGGCGGCGCTCAAGGTCTAACGCCCGCTTGCCCTGCCCCGCCGGCCCGCGTAGACATCGCCGGACCCGGCTTCGGCCGCACATAAGAGAGGGACGGCACCGATGGCAAAACCCGCGCGCAACTCAGTCTCCAAGACGTTTGTCTGGATCATCGTCGGCCTTCTTTGCTTTGCCATGATCGGCTTTGGCGCGGCGGGCGTCGGCGGCACCGTGCGCACCATCGGCTCGGTCGGGGACCGCCCGATCGCGGTGCAGGATTACGTGCGCGCCATTCAGTCCGAGATGCGTGCCTTTCAGCAGCAATCGGGCACCACGCTCACCTTCCAGCAGGCGCAGGCGTTCGGCGTCGACCAGCGCGCGCTGCAGCAACTCGTGACCTCCGCCGCGCTCGAGCATGAAGCCGCCGAGCTCGGCCTGTCGGTCGGGGACGAGAATCTGCGCGAGCAGATCCTGTCGATCTCGAGCTTCCAGGGCATCGACGGCAATTTCGACCGGGAGGCGTACCGTTTCGCGCTCGAAAACGCGGGCGTGAGCGAGTCGGTGTTCGAGGACAACCTGCGCGCCGAAAGCGCGCGCACGCTGCTGCAGGGCGCTGTTCTGTCGGCCACCCCCATGCCGCAGACCTACGGCACGGCGATGGTCAACTTCATTGGTGAGGCGCGCGATTTCACCTGGGCGGAGGTCGGCGCGGGCCAGCTCGAGACCGCGCCGCCTGCTGCGACGGACGCCCAGCTGCAAGCCTTTTACGACGAAAACATCGCCGCCTTTACCCTGCCCGAGACCAAGGCGATCACCTACGCCTGGCTTACGCCGGACATGATCGTGGACGAGATGGAGGCCCCCGAAGACCAGCTGCGCGCGCTTTATGAGGAGCGCTCGGCGGAGTTCAACCAGCCCGAGCGGCGCCTGATCGAGCGGCTCGCCTTTCTTGACGACGCCGCAGCGGAAGAGGCGCGGAGCCGGATCGACGATGGCCAGGTGACCTTTGACGACCTGGTGACGGAACGCGGGCTGTCGCTCGACGATGTGGATCTCGGCGACGTGATGCGCAGCGAACTGCCGGAGGGGGCGCAGGAGGCCGTCTTCGAGGCGGTGACCGGCACTGTGGTAGGCCCTGTGCCGTCAGATTTCGGCCCGGCACTCTACCGTGTGAACGCCGTGCTCGCCGCGCAGGAGACACCGTTCGAAGAGGCGCGCGTCATCCTCGCCGAGGACGTCCAGCGCGACCGCGCCCGCCGCTTGGTCGAGGCGCAAGTGCAGAACGTCGAAGACCTTCTTGCTGGTGGCGCCACGCTCGAAGAGCTGGGATCAGAGACGGACATGCAGACCGGCACGATCGACTGGACGCGCACCTCGGACGAGGGGATCGCCGGCTATGACGCCTTTGCCAGCGCCGCGCGCGCCGCAGAGGTGGGTGATTTTCCCGAGCTGGGTGAGCTGTCGGACGGCGGCCTTTTTGCCTTGCGTGTGAACGAGGTGATCGCCCCGCGGCCCGAACCCTTTGACGCGGCACGCCCGGCGGTCGAGGCGGCCTGGCGCGAGGCGGAGACGCTCAAACTGCTGGAGGCTGAGGCGGAGGCGCTCGCCGCGCAGCTGCGCGAGGGCCGCACGTTCGAGGGGCTGGACCTCGCTCCAAACCGCGAGCGCGACGCGCTGCGCCGTGCCTTCCTCGACGGCGCGCCGGTGACGCTGGTCGAGACGGCCTTCGAGCTCGAGCGTGGCGCGGTCACCGTGCTGACCGAGGGCGACGCCGCCTATATCTTGCGCCTCGACGAGGTCATCGCGCCGGATCTCGCCTCCGAGGAAAGCACGCAGCTCCTCGAGACCGTGACCGATCAGATGTCCGGCAGCATCGCGCAGGACCTCTTCCAGGCGCTGGCGCAGGACGTGCAGCAACGGGCCGGGATCACGCTCGATCAGAGCGCGGTCAACGCCGTGCACGCGCAGTTCCCGTGAGCGCCTGATGCAGATCATTCCCGATTTTGACACCTTCGCCGCAGCCTATGCGCGCGGCGAGCACCAGGTCGTCTACGCGCGCCTCGCCGCGGATCTCGACACGCCGGTGTCGCTGATGCTCAAACTCGCTGGCCCGCAGCGCGATGCTTTCATGCTCGAATCGGTGACGGGCGGAGAAGTACGCGGGCGCTACTCCATCGTCGGCCTCAAGCCCGACCTCATCTGGGAGTGCCGCGGCACCAAGGCGCGCCTCAACCGCATGGCGCGGTTCGACCGCGAGGCGTTTGTGGACGAAGAATGGGACCCCCTCACCTCCCTCCGCAACCTGATCGCCGAGAGCCACATCGACCTGCCGGATGGTCTGCCGCAGGCGGCGGCGGGCCTCTTTGGCTATCTCGGGTACGACATGATCCGGCTGGTCGAGCACCTGCCGGACATCAACCCCGACCCGATCGGCATTCCCGACGCCGTCATGCTGCGCCCCTCGGTCGTGGCCGTGCTCGACGGGGTCAAGGGCGACGTGACCGTCGTGGCGCCCGCCTGGGTGAGCGAGGGGCAATCGGCGCGCGCCGCCTACGCGCAGGCCGCCGAGCGGGTGATGGACGCGCTGCGCGACCTCGACCGCGCGGTGCCGTCCGACAGCCGCGACCTCGGCCTTGCCGAGGACCTGCCCGCACCGACCTCGAACTTCACCCATGAAGGTTACAAGGCCGCCGTCGAGACAGCCAAGGAGTACATCAAGGCGGGCGACATCTTTCAGGTGGTCCCCTCGCAACGCTGGGCGCAGGCTTTCCCGCTGCCGCCCTTCGCGCTTTATCGCAGCCTCAGGCGCACCAACCCGTCGCCCTTCATGTTCTACTTCAACTTCGGCGGCTTTCACGTGATCGGCGCGAGCCCGGAAATCCTCGTGCGTGTCTTCGGACGTGAGGTCACCATCCGTCCCATCGCCGGCACGCGCCCCCGCGGCGCGACTCCGGCGGAGGACGCCGCCAACGAGGCGGATCTGATGGCCGACAAAAAGGAACTGGCCGAGCACCTGATGCTGCTCGATCTGGGGCGCAACGACGTCGGCCGCGTCTCCAAAATCGGCACGGTCAAACCCACCGAAGAATTCATCGTCGAGCGCTACAGCCACGTGATGCACATCGTCTCGAACGTGGTGGGTGAGCTGGCCGAAGACCAGGACGCGCTCTCGGCTTTCTTTGCCGGAATGCCGGCCGGCACCGTGTCGGGCGCTCCGAAAGTGCGCGCGATGCAGATCATCGATGAGCTCGAGCCAGAAAAACGCGGCCTCTACGGCGGCGGCGTCGGCTACTTCTCGGCAGGTGGCGACATGGACATGTGCATCGCCCTGCGCACGGCCCTGGTCAAGGACGAGACGCTCTACATCCAGGCCGGCGGCGGCGTCGTCTACGACAGCGACCCCGAGGCGGAATTCCAAGAAACGGTGCACAAGTCCAACGCCATCCGCCGCGCCGCCGCCGACGCCGCCCGGTTCGGCGCGAAGGGCAATTAACCATTTTCGGCAGTGCCCACCCTACCAGTAAGGTGGGTACTGCCGATACGGATGTGGAATGTCCCGGGTTGAGACTGGCAACAAGCGAGCCGAACCGGTGAGGTGTTTTACTCACCTCACGTAAGGTAGGCACTGCCGTTACGGGTGCAGACCTCCCATCGTGTAGATCGCCACGCAGTTTGCCGACCGGTGAAGCGCCTCACCTACGTCCCGCAAGGTGGGCAGTGCCGCCCCACCTCTTCAGAAGCTAATTGGTCGATATCAGCTCCAACGCCCAAACAGCGGCACGGCCCACCCTACCTACCGCAGCACCATCGACACCGGCACCAGCCCGACTTGCGCTGCACGGTCCTGCAAGCCCCACACCAGAAGCGCGCTGACCGTTTCCGGGGACATGCGCCCCACCATCACGATCTCGCCCTCCTGACGCGCCTTGAACGCCGCCTGGTCGAGGAACCGGCGCATCACGCGCGAGGTTTGCCCGCTCCCGTCGAAATCGCGAAAGACCGTGGCCACCGGCACTTCGGCTCGTCCCGCCAGCGCGGCGGCGGTGTTGAGCCCCTGCGCGTTGACCACCAGCCCGTGGCCCGTCTGCGAGAGCACATCGACCGCCTGGCGCGCCGCGTCTTGGCTCGACTGAAGCCCCCCTTCGGGCGCCTCTAGAACGCCCACCGCTTGCGGCACCGACCCGAGCGTTGCCGCCAGAAACACCTCTACATCCTGCGGCGAAGCCCCGTCCGGCAGGGACGCCAAAGCCAGCACTTCAAGCCCCAGCGCCCGGTAGGCCAAGGCCCGCGCCTCGGCGTCCGGACCAATGGGATCCACCGCCACCGTCACCGGGTAGGGAAAACCGTCAAGCGCCTCCGGCCCCAGCTCCCCCTGCCCGTCGTCGATCAGGACGATCGCAACCAACGGACGGTCCGACGCAAGCTCGATCGGCTCGGCATGCGCCTCCACCGGGCGCGGGCGCGACGGGGCTGCCGTCGTGGTAGCATCCGGCGCAGCGCCCGCCTCATCCCCCACCCGCGGCAGTGCCGAGGTCGACGTTCCGGTCAAGGACTGCGCGGGCCGGCCGATGCTCGGCCGATCCCCGGTCGTGCGCGGCAGCTGCAACGCGATCTGCGGTGAGGTCGAGGCCGTCTCCGGCGCGGGCGCAGCATCGGCGCCCTCGACAAGCGGCAAGGCCGGGCGCGGCGCCGGCAAGGGCGACTCGGTCTCGGCCAAGTCAGCCACCGCACCCGCCTCCGGCGTACCAGCCGGCACTTCTGGCACCGTCACCGCAACATCCGCCGTGGCAGGCGCCGGCGCGGTGGTGATCTCTTCGGCGGGCGAGGTTGCTAGATTCGCGTTTGCGGCAATCTCGGGTGCGGTCTGCACATCCGGCAACTCCAACGCCGCCGGTGGCGCAACGCTTGTGGCCGGATCCGAAGGATCGGCCAGTTCCGGCGCCGTGCTCGCCACGTCTGCAGGCGGCACTGCCAGGGTCGGCTCCTCGGCCACTGCATCCGCCTCGGGCGCAACGCCAAGCTCGGACGGCGTGGCACGTACAACCGGCGTCTCGTCAGCGGGCGCGGGCTGCACCGCCTCGGGCGCCACCTGACCCGTCACTGCCTCAGGCTCTGCGCCCACTTCTGGCGCGTCACCGGGGCTGCGCGCCTCCTCGACCAACGCGGCCAACGTATCCGGTGCGCTTTCTTCCGGCTCGCCCGCAGGCTCCAACCGCTGAGGCGCAGGCTCAGCCACCGAGCCCGCCTCGACCTGCATCTCCTGATCTGCCTCGGCGTCGACGCCAGCGCCCGGCGCCATGTCCGTCATCACCTCCGGCGGCACGCGCGCCCCTTGCGTGTTCGAGACCGACCAGACCCCGAGACAGACGCCCGTGATCGCCACGCCCCATAGCGTTCCCGAAAGAAAGCCTCGCGCCATCTACGCCCCTCTTCACCCGACTTCGCGTGCCACGCCCCACCCCGGGCCAAGGTGTCTTGCCCGGAAGGCTCGGCATGTTATAGCCCATGCACCGCACCGGGCTCTAGCCTGCTCCGCCACGATGGGACGTTTCCTGCTGATGCTGCTGCTGATCGACAACTATGACAGCTTTACCTACAACCTCGTGCACTATCTGGGCGAGCTGGGTGCAGAGGTGGTGGTGCACCGCAACGACGCGCTGACGACGCAGGATGCGATGGCGCTGAAACCCTCGGCGATCCTCCTGTCTCCCGGCCCCTGTGACCCCGATCAGGCCGGCATCTGCCTCGACATGGTGCATGCCGCTGCCGAAACGCAAACGCCCCTTTTGGGTGTGTGCCTCGGTCACCAAACCATCGGACAGGCGTTCGGCGGCAAGGTCGTGCGCTGCCACGAGATCGTGCACGGCAAGCTCGGCGCGATGCGCCACAGCGGACAGGGCGTCTTTGCCGGCCTGCCCTCCCCCTTTGACGCGACGCGCTACCACTCGCTGGTGATCGACCGCGCCACGCTGCCAGACAGCCTCGAGATCACAGCTGAGCTCGAGGACGGCACGATCATGGGTCTGCGCCACAAGACGCTGCCCATCGAAGGCGTGCAATTCCACCCCGAGAGCATCCGCACCGAGCACGGCCACGCGATGTTGCAAAACTTCCTGTCGTTGGTGAAGGTGCCGGCATGAGCGACGCGCTGAAACCCCTGATCGACGCCGCGGCGAACGGGCCTTTGACCCGGGCGCAGGCCGACGCGGCGTTCGAGATGCTGTTCGAGGGTCAGGCGACCCCCAGCCAGATCGGCGGGCTCTTGATGGCGATGCGCACGCGCGGCGAGACGGTGGATGAGTACGCCGCCGCAGCCGCCGTGATGCGCGCAAAGTGCCGCTCCGTCAAAGCGCCGACAGGCGCGATGGACATCGTCGGCACCGGCGGCGACGGCAAAGGCACGCTCAACATCTCGACCGCGACGGCTTTTGTCGTGGCAGGCGCGGGCGTGACCGTGGCCAAGCACGGAAACCGCAACCTCAGCTCGAAATCCGGCGCGGCGGATGCGTTGACCCAACTCGGTCTCAACGTCATGGTCGGGCCGGACGTGGTTGAAAAGGCGCTGAAAGAGGCCGGGATCGGCTTTATGATGGCGCCCATGCACCACCCGGCGATCGCGCATGTGATGCCGACTCGCGCCGAGCTTGGCACGCGCACGATCTTCAACATCCTCGGCCCGCTGACCAATCCCGCAGGCGTCAAACGCCAGCTCACCGGCGCCTTTTCCCGCGACCTAATCCGGCCCATGGCCGAGACCTTGCTGACCCTTGGGACCGAGCGCGCCTGGCTGGTGCACGGCTCGGACGGCACCGACGAGCTGACCATCACCGGCACCAGCTGGGTGGCGGAGGTCAAGGATGGCAGCGTCTCCGAGTTCGAAATCACCCCCGCCGACGCCGGCTTGCCCGAGCACCCGTTCGAGGCGATCATCGGCGGCACGCCCGAGGAAAACGCGGTCGCCTTCCGCGCGGTGCTAGACGACGACCCCTCCGCCTACCGCGACGCCATACTCTTCAACTCCGCCGCCGCCCTGCTCATTGCGGGCGCTGCCAGCGACCTCACGGAAGGCGCCGAGATGGCCCGCCAATCGCTCGGCTCCGGCGCCGCCAAACGCGCGGTCGAGACCGTCGCCCGCATCACTTCGGAGGCCGCATGACCGAGACCGTCCTCGACAGGATCAAAGCCTACAAGCTCGACGAAATCGCCGCCGACAAGGCCGCCGTCCCGCTGGCCGACGTCGAGGACGCGGCGCGCGAGGCGTCTCCGGTGCGCCCTTTCGCCGACGCCTTGCTGCAAGCCTCGCGGGAGGGCTACGGCCTCATCGCAGAGGTCAAGAAAGCCTCCCCGTCCAAGGGGCTGATCCGCGCCGATTTCGACCCCGCCACGCTGGCCCAAGCCTACGAGACCGGCGGCGCCGCGTGCCTGTCGGTCCTCACCGACACGCCGTCCTTTCAAGGCGCCAAGTCCTTCCTCACTGAGGCGCGCAACGCGACCGAGCTGCCCGCGCTGCGCAAGGACTTCATGTACGACACGTATCAGGTCGCCGAGGCCCGCGCTCTCGGGGCGGACTGCATCCTGATCATCATGGCCAGCGTCTCGGACGCGCAGGCGCAAGAGCTCGAAGCCGCCGCCGCCGAATGGGGCATGGATGCGCTGATCGAGGTCCATGATCGCGAGGAGCTGGACCGCGCCGCCAACCTCGAGTCGCGTCTCTTTGGCATAAACAACCGCAATCTCAAGACGTTCAAGACCTCTCTTGATGTATCACGTCAACTTTCGCGCCGTGTGCCCGAGGATAAGATCATCGTCGCTGAAAGCGGCCTTTCGACGCCCGCAGACCTGGCCGATCTGGCACGGTACGGAGCGCGCTGTTTCCTGATCGGCGAAAGCCTTATGCGGCAAGAGGATGTGGCAACTGCGACCCGTAAGCTTCTGACTTTGAATGAAGTTCAGCAGGTGGGCTTATGAGTGGTCTCACCCACTTTGACGCCTCCGGCGCGGCGCAAATGGTGGACGTCTCGGACAAGGACGTAACGTCCCGCGTGGCCGTCGCGGCTGCCTATGTAAAGATGTTGCCCGAAACACTCGCGCTTGTGCAAACCGGCGCCGCCAAGAAAGGCGACGTGCTCGGAGTCGCACGGCTCGCAGGGATCATGGGCGCCAAACGCACCGCTGACCTGATCCCGCTCTGCCATCCACTCCCCGTCACCAAGGTACGCGTGGACCTCACCTGCGACGAGGCCCTGCCCGGTGTGCGGATCGAGGCCGAGGTCAAAACCACCGGCCAGACCGGCGTCGAGATGGAGGCGCTGACGGCGGCCTCCACAACAGCGCTCACCGTCTACGACATGGTCAAGGCCGTCGACCGCGGGATGGAGATCGGCGGGCTGCACGTCACACTCAAGGACGGCGGCAAGTCCGGCAGGTACACCGCCCCGTGATCTCCGTCGATCAGGCGCTTGCGCATCTCTTTGACCTTGTCGTGCCGACCCAGCCTGAACTGGTGCCGCTCGTCGACGCGGCAGGCCGTGTTCTCACCGAGGACATCGTCGCCACCCGCGACCAGCCGCCCTTTTCGGCCTCTGCTATGGACGGATACGCGGTTAGCGTGGACGCGAAACCCGGCGACACCTTTACCGTCGTCGGCGAATCCGCCGCCGGCCACGGCCGCCTCGACCCTGTCTTGGACACCGAAACCGTCCGCATCTTTACCGGCGCGCCGGTTCCGGCAAATGCCGCCCGCATCGTCGTGCAGGAAGACGTCACCCGCAGCGGCGACCGGATCACCGTGACCGGCACGCCCGGAGCGCAAAGCTACATCCGACCCAAGGGCGGCGATTTCACCACCGGCACGCGGCTCGCTGCGCCGCGCCGCCTGACGCCCGCCGACATCGCGCTGGCCGCCTCGATGAACGTGCCGCGCGTGACGGTCGCGCGCCGCCCGGTCGTGGCGCTGATGTCCACCGGCGACGAGTTGGTGATGCCCGGCGAGGCGCCCGGTCCCGATCAGATCATCGTCTCCAACACCTTTGGCCTGAAAGCGCTGCTCGAGGCGGCGGGCGCCGATGTGCGCCTCTTGCCGATCGCCCGTGACACACGCGCCTCGCTTGTGCAGACCTTTGACCTCGCGCAGGGCGCCGATCTGGTGGTGACCATCGGCGGCGCCTCGGTCGGGGATCACGACCTGGTCGGCGCGGTCGCAGGTGAGCTTGGTCTTGACCGCACATTCTACAAGATCGCGATGCGCCCGGGTAAGCCTTTGATGGCCGGACGTTTTTCGACCTCCGCCATGGTGGGCCTGCCGGGCAACCCCGTCTCGGCGATGGTCTGTGGCCATGTCTTTCTGCGCCCGATGATCGACGCGTTTCTGGGGTTGCCGCGCACGGGCCTTGCGCCGTTGACCGCTCAGCTTGCCGTGCCGCTGCGCGCCGGCAGCGCCCGCCAGCACTACATGCGCGCGCGGCTCGAGGGCAATCAGATCACCCCCGCCGACCGTCAAGACAGCTCGCTCTTGACGGTGCTGGGTGCGGCGAACGCCCTCCTGATCCAGCCCCCCAACGCGCCCGATCTGCCAGCCGGAACAGAGGTCGCCTATATCCCGCTCTGACAGCGATATCTGGCAAAGTTGACACAAAACAGGAACAGGTATAGAACAAAGCGAGGTGCCGCAGCTGGATGGCACGCGATGCAGGGATCGGGCAATGCTGACTCAGAAGCAGTTGGACCTTTTGGAATTCATTCACAAACGTGTGCAGGCCGATGGCGTGCCACCGTCCTTTGACGAGATGAAGGACGCGCTGGACCTGCGGTCCAAGTCGGGCATCCACCGGCTGATCACCGCGCTCGAGGAGCGTGGGTTCATCCGCCGCCTCGCCCACCGGGCCCGCGCGGTGGAGGTCGTGCGGCTGCCGGAATCGCTCGGGGGCAAACCCGCCGGCTTCACGCCCAAGGTGATCGACGGGGACCGCCCGGACAGCATTCCGCCCGCAGCGCAGGCCGTTTCGGTCGAGGCTGTAGCGCTGCCGCTCGTGGGCAAGATCGCGGCGGGTGTGCCGATCGAGGCGGTCGAGGACCGCTCTGCCAACGTGAGTGTGCCATCGAACATGCTCAGCGGCTCGGGTGCGCATTATGCCCTTGAAGTCAAGGGCGATTCGATGATCGACGCTGGTATCAACAACGGCGACGTTGTTGTGATCCGCGAGACGTCGACCGCGCAGGATGGCGACATCGTCGTGGCGCTGGTCGAGGATCACGAGGCAACGCTCAAGCGGTTCCGCCGACAAGGCGCCGCGATTGCGCTCGAAGCGGCAAACCCGGCGTTCGAGACGCGTGTCTTCCCGTCCGATCTCGTCAAAGTGCAAGGTCGCCTTGTCGGGCTGATCCGCACCTACTGAGGGACTTCGGGGCGGGGTATCACTGCCGCGGACCTCACCGGCGCGGTTTCCGGCCAGTCGACGACTGGGACGTAAGCGGTACGAGTCCAAAGTCTCTCGCCGGCGACCTCTTGCTCTGTGCGAACGCGCATACCGTCTACCGTGCTCCAGACTGCGATGCTGCCCGAGCTCCTCAAGACGTCTGAAGACAGCACGAGACACGGGCCGGGAAGGTCAAGCCGTTGATCTGAAACGATGACACGGCCTTCGATGCAGCGCGGCGGCGTGCGGGCGGCGTGTTTGCCGCGCACATGGTGGATGTCCCAGCCCGCCGCGACGTCTGCCCAGCCGGCAGCCGCGCTTTCCTGTGACAGTGCCAACCCGTCGTTTTCGAGCCAGACGCCTGCGACAAAGCCTGCGCCCTTGGCACGGCTGAGGACGCGGCGGTCCTCGTGTTCAATGCCGACCAGCTCGCCTTCGGCATCGATCAGGATGTCGGGGCGGTCGATGGCGTTCCAACCGAGCATCACCACGGCGCAGGCGGGGGCGGCCGCCCACCGCGCAGGCCCCTGAATAAGCGCAATCCAGAGCAGTAGCAGGGTCAGGGACGGGAGCGTCCATTCCGGCGGCGCGGCGATCCCGCGCACTGCGCCCTCCCATTCCGACACGGTCTCGGCCACGGTAACGATCCAGCCGATCCCGAGGCCGGCCAGCGCGAAGGGCGCTTGCGCGAGGCCTAGCGGCAAGAGCACCAACCCTAGGAGCGCGGCAGGCATCACGACAAAGCTCATGGCAGGTACCGCGGCGAGATTCGCGATGAGCCCGTAATGCGCAAAGAGATTGAAATGCGCCGCGGCGATGGGCGCGGTGGCAAGCCCCGCAACGGACGAGGCGAGCATCAGCGAGGCCACGCCGCGCAAGCCCTTTGGCACACGCCGCATCACGCTGCGACCCGCAGCTGAAAAGACGATGACCAGGGCGGTTGTCGCGGCAAAGGACATTTGAAAGCCCGGAGACAGCAACGCCTCCGGCCGCAAGCTCAGCACCACCAGTGCGGCCAGCGCCACGGCGCGGAGCGAGAGGACGCGTCGGCTTAGCAGAACCGCCCCGAGCGCAACGGCCGCCATGACGTAGGCGCGCTCGGTCGCGACGGTCCCGCCGGAGAGAAAGAAGTACCCGGTGGCCGCAAAAAATGCAGCCACGGCAGCGATTTGGCGGATGGGCCAGCGCAGCGCGACCGCCGGCACCAGGGCAAGGCCGTACCGCACAACCGCAAAGACCATGCCCACCACCAGCCCCATGTGCAGCCCTGAAATGGCAAGGAGATGTGCGAGGTTCGTCTGGCGCAAATCCTCGACACTTTCGGGGTCGAGACCTGCGCGATCGCCTACCAGAATGGCGGCGGCAAAGGCGCCTTTGGGACCGGGAAGCACCTCCTGAATGCGCTCCGAGATCGCCAGCCTCAGCGCCGTGACGCGCACCGCCAGACCCGACCGGCTGGGCGGCGCAAGCGCCAGCATCGGCGCGCGCGCATAGCCGACGCCGCCAAGGGATTGAAACCAGGCGTGCCGGCGAAAATCAAAGCCCCCGGGCTCTGCCGCACCGCGTACGGGGGCCAGATAGGCGGTCGTTCCGACGAATTGCCCGGGCACCAGCTCGGTATGGGGGCCATCGCCCGCAAGGCTGACCCGCACCCGCCGCGGCACGGCTTCGGGCGGCAGACGGCTGAGCTCGACCCGGTCGAGCGTCACGCGCGTCAGGCCGGAGGCGGATTGGTCGACCATCACGATGCGCCCGGCCACCGGCCCGTAGGTCGGGCGCTCCAGCACAGGTCCGCCAACGCTGTGCGCCCGGTGGCCGGCCAGAGCGACACCTGCCGCAACGAGGCAAAGCGCCCAGAGGACGCTGGACCCCGACACCAGCCGTATACGCAACGTGACGGCCAGCGTACCGGCCACTAACGCGACAAAGGCAATTCCCCACAGTACCGCCACCGAAGGCTCGACCTTGAGCGCGAAATATCCGCCGATCCCGAGCGCCAGACAGACCGGCGCCCAGGGAAAGACGTGCCCCTCTTGAGCTGCGCGAAATGCCTTGAGTGTGCCGGCTACTCCCATGCTTGTTCTCGCGCGCCCCCGGGGATACATCTCCGCACTCAACTACGCCAAAGTGTCTTAGGAAAAGGTAAAGCCCGCCATGAGCGCTTCCGCCGCCACCCCGATCGTGACCCGGTTTGCCCCCTCGCCCACGGGGTTTCTGCACATCGGGGGCGCGCGCACGGCGCTCTTTAACTGGCTCTATGCGCGCGGGCGCGGGGGCAAGTTCCTGCTGCGGATCGAGGACACCGACAAGGCGCGCTCGACACAGGAAGCGACGGACGCGATTCTGATGGGGATGGCGTGGCTCGGCCTTGACCATGACGGGGAGGTGATCAGCCAGGCGGCGCGTGCGACAAGACACGCGGAGGTTGTGCACGCGCTGCTCGAGACGGGAAAGGCGTACAAGTGCTTTTCCACCCAGGACGAGATCGCAGCCTTTCGCGAGACGGCCAAGGCTGAGGGCAAATCAACGCTTTTTCAAAGCCCATGGCGCGACGCGGAGCCCGAGACTCATCCCGATTTGCCGTTTGTCGTCAGGCTCAAAACGCCTCAGGACGGGCATACGGTCATTCAGGATGTAGTGCAGGGCGACATTCGGATCGGCAACGACCAGCTTGACGACATGATCCTGCTACGCTCGGACGGCACGCCGGTCTATATGCTCGCTGTGGTTGTAGACGACCACGACATGGGCGTCACGCATGTGATCCGCGGAGACGACCACCTGAACAACGCCGCGCGGCAGATGGGCATCTACACGGCGATGGGATGGGACGTGCCGACTTGGGCGCATATCCCGCTGATCCACGGGCCGGACGGCAAGAAACTCTCGAAACGGCACGGCGCGCTCGGGGTCGAGGAATACCGCGATATGGGCTACCCGGCGGCGGCGATGCGCAACTATCTGGCGCGGCTGGGCTGGAGCCATGGCGACGACGAGGTCTTTACCGACGATGAGGCGCAGGCGTGGTTCGATCTGGGCGGGATCGGCAAGAGCCCGTCGCGCCTCGACTTCAAGAAACTGGACAACATCTCGGGCCAACACATCGCGCGCGCGGACGATGCTGCACTGCTGCGCGAACTGGAGGCGTTTTGCGCCGCCACAGATCGCGACCTGCCGGAAGGCCAGCAAAAAGCATGGCTGGCCGAGGCTATGCCATTCTTAAAGCAACGCGCGAAGACACTGCCAGAACTCATTGAAAAGGCGCACTTCGTGCTTGCTGATACCCCAATCGCGCCGGACGAGAAATCAGCCAAGGCGCTCGATGATGTATCCCGTCGTATACTGTCCGAATTGACGCCGCAGTTGCAAAATGTTAGCTGGCAGCGTGAGGCTTTGGAGGCGCTGCTGAATGGCGTTGCCGAGGCGCATGGACTGTCCTTTGGCAAGCTCGCCGCGCCCTTGCGTGCAGCTTTTGCCGGGCGCACCGCAACGCCGAGTGTCTTTGACATGATGCTGGTGCTGGGGCGCGAGGAGACCAGCGCGCGGATCGCCGCCGCCGCAGCGGGCTAGCCCCCGTCGGGCCAGTCCAACGACCGCGCCGAAGGGCGCACAAACGGGAACGAAATGGGGATCTGTATGACTGACGCAAGCAAGACTGCCAAACTCGAGCTGAATGGCGAAACCTACGACCTGCCGGTCTATTCTCCCACCGCCGGTCCCGACGTGATCGACATTCGCAAGCTCTACGGGCAGGCTGGCGTCTTTACCTACGATCCCGGGTTCACCTCGACGGCGTCCTGCGACAGCACGATCACCTTTATCGACGGGGTCAAGGGCGAGCTTTTGCATCGGGGCTATCCGATCGACCAGCTGGCCGGCAAATCGCACTACCTCGAGGTGTGCTATCTGCTGCTTTACGGTGAGCTGCCGTCGACGACAGAGCTCGAGGAGTTCGAGCAGACAATCACCCGTCACACGATGCTGCACGAGCAGATGCAGAACTTCTTCCGCGGGTTCCGGCGCGACGCGCACCCGATGGCCATTATGGTCGGCGTGGTCGGCGCGATGTCGGCGTTTTACCATGACAGCACGGACATCAATGACCGCAAGCAGCGTGAGATCGCCTCGCACCGCCTGATCGCGAAAATGCCGACGATTGCGGCCTGGGCCTACAAATACTCGATCGGGCAGCCTTTCGTCTATCCGCGCAACGACCTTGATTATGCGTCGAATTTCCTGCGCATGTGCTTTGCGGTGCCGGCGGAGGATTACGAGGTCAACCCGATCCTCAGCCGCGCGATGGACCGCATCTTTACGCTGCACGCGGATCACGAGCAGAACGCGTCGACCTCGACGGTGCGGCTGGCGTCGTCGTCGGGCGCGAACCCCTTTGCCTGTATCGCGGCGGGCATCGCCTGCCTCTGGGGTCCGGCGCATGGCGGCGCGAACCAGGCGTGCCTCGAGATGCTCGAAGAGATCGGGACCGTGGACCGAATCCCGGAATTCATCGCCCGTGCCAAGGACAAGGAAGACCCGTTCCGCCTGATGGGCTTTGGTCACCGGGTCTACAAGAACTTCGACCCGCGCGCGACGGTGATGAAGCAGTCGGCGGACGAGGTGCTCGAACTTCTCGGCGTCGAGAACAACCCCAAGCTGCAGGTCGCCAAGGCGCTGGAGAAAGAGGCGCTGAGCGATCCTTATTTTGCGGAAAAGAAGCTCTTCCCGAACGTCGATTTCTACTCGGGCATCATTCTCGAAGCGATGGGGTTCCCGACGTCGATGTTCACACCGATCTTTGCGCTGAGCCGGACGGTGGGCTGGATTTCCCAATGGGAAGAGCAGCTTGACGATCCGCAGCTCAAGATTGGCCGTCCGCGGCAGCTGTACCAGGGCAAGACCGCGCGAGATTACGTCGAGATCGAGAACCGGTAAACGGCGCGGAGCGTGCCGCTGCGCTGCATCATCCCGGTGGCGTTCAAGGAGGGGGTCGGGGCTTTCGGGCCGGACTTCACCTCCGAGACCGGGATCGCGCTCGACATCGTGCATATGCTCAACCCCGAGGTGCCGGGGTATGTGGCGGAGGGCCCGGCTTGGGACCTCGCCATGACCAACCCGCGCTATTGCCGGCAGATGATCGAAGCGGGCGATGCGGTTGAGGGGTCTCATGTGCCTGTTGCTCGGTCGCCTTTGGCTTTTGCGGCGCGTGCGCCGGTCGAGGAAGTCGCCGAGACGCATGATGCGCTGGCCGATTTGCTCACCAAAAGCGCAAGCATCGGGCTCACCGGCAGCGGCACCAGTGGCAGCATGTTCCGCGATTTGACCCGGAAGCTAGGCGTTTCATTGGAAGTCGATCCGAAAGTGCACACGCTCGAAGGCGGCGGTCCCATGCGCGCGCTCCGGGCGGGAGAAGTTGAACTCGCCGCCCTGCCCCTCACCAACATTGCGCAGGAGACGGACGTGCATGTGGTGGGCGTTTGTCCTTGGGAGCTCGGCGTGCATATTGATCTGTCGCTTTGCCTTTCGAAGTCGGCTCAGCCAGAAGCGCAGGTGCTGGTGAATTGGCTGACTGATCCGGTACGAAACGCAGAACTGCAAAGGCTTGGTGGCTGGCGATTCAGTCATTAGCCAAAAAAACATACGCTCAATTTAAAGCACCTGCCTGACAGGAACTGTCAGGCCGCGCCGACCCGCCCCCGTCAAACCGAAGGTTTGCCTTTGGCAAAACGGGCGGCGCGATTGCGCCACCCCGCGGGACGGCGCGTGAACTTCTGTTCCGATACAAAAGAACTTCAGTCCCGCCGGAGCCTAGCGCCGGGCTTCACCGAGAACGGGTTCTGGTAGAGCGTGTCGTGGCTTTCGACGCCGACGTCGATCTCGCAGTCTTCGGTGGGGCGAGCGACGCAAAGCAAAATGTAGCCGTTCTGCGATTGCCGCCGGTTGAGGGCGGTGCCTTTGGGTTGGCGGACCTTGCCGGAGAGCATCTTGGCAGCGCAGGTGATGCAGCCGCCGTAGTTGCATGCGATGGGAAGCTGGACGCCGGCCTCGAGGGCGGCGGCGTAGATCGGCTCGTCTTCGCGGACGTCGAGCGTCACCCCGCGATTGCGCAAGGTGACGCGGTGAGTGGTGGTAGGCGTCATCGAAAGAGGTGCCTCAGCCAAGCCGTTAGTGACCAGCGCGGGGGTGCCGCGCGGGTCGCTGTCGCGGCTTTGTCTCCCGCGGCCTCGCCAACCTCCTTGGCCAGACCGCAGGCGCCGCATCCGCACACGGGGCTACATCCAGATGTCGGAGGTCACGTCCCCGCCCGGGTATCGCATCTCGTGGCAGCGGCTCGGGCCGTTCGGCTCGCCGCCAAAGTCCACGACGAAGTCCGGGTTGATCGACATGCCGCCTTTGTCGGTGTCGCAGTCGATCATGTACATCTGTGCGCCCTTGTCCTTCATGTCGGGGTAGAACTGGTTGTCCCACGACGAGAAGAGCGAGGTCGTCACGTAAAGCCGCTTGCCGTCGAGGCTGAGCTGGATCATCTGCGGCGCGCCCTGCACCGCGACCCCGTTCACCTCGGGCGCCTTGCCGAGCATCCCGCCCAGCCAGACCTGACCAGTGAGCTTCGGGTTCGCGCGGTCGGTGATGTCGTACTGGCGCAGATCGCCGTGCAGCCAGTTGGCAAAGTAGAGGTACTTGTCATCCATCGAGATCAGGATGTCGGTGATCAGCGACGGCATCGGCACCGGAAAGCCCTCGACATCGATGGTCGGCACGTCGATGACCTTTTCGATCTCGAAATCGCCGTCGTCGGTTTTCCACCAGCGGAAGACGTTGGACGAAAGCGTGGCGGCAAAGAACCCCTCGTTCGAGGCCGGGTCGTGCATGCCGCGCACTTCGAGCGGGATCATCCCTTCGGCACCCATGTCGATGGATTTGACGATCTTCTTGCCCTCGAAATCCCAGAAGTGGATCGACTGGCCGTATTTGCCCGCCGCCACGTCCTCGAGGTCGAAGCCGGGCATGAAGGTGTTCGGCGCGCCCCATTCGGAGCTCACCATCATGTTGTGGCGCGGCTGGTACCAGAAGTCGTAGTTGTAGTTCATCCCGGTGATGTCGTTCTCCCACCGGCCGACGATGTTGAAATCCTTGTCGATGTGCAGGAACCCGCCCGGCGCATTGCCATCGGCGTCCCCCAGCATCGAGATGATGATGTCCTGTTTCAGGCAATGCACGGTGTGCGGACCGCTGAGGTTGGTCTTGGCCTTGATCTCGTCGCCCGAGATGACCTTGTGCAGCTTGGGGTTCTGCGCGTCCGAGACGTCGACCACGTTGATGTTGGACGAGCGCACGCCGGGCAGCAGCAGGTACTGCCGCTTCATCGAGCTGTCCTCGTTGCAGGACGAGCAGGCGTTCCAGCCCGAGTGGTGCAGCTCGTCCCCGATCTGCGGCATCTCGGTGCGGGCGATCACGCTCGCATAGGTCGGACTGTCGGGATCGACATCCACCGTCGCAAGGTAATCGGGCGCCTCCACACCCGTTCCCACGTATAGCGCGACCGTGTAGAGCAGCTTTTCCCGCTCTGCTTGCATGGCATCCGCTGGCGAGGCGTAACCCGGTCCACAACATTCACTCATCTTCTTCCCTCCCTTTCATTGACTAAGCACAGATGCTCAAATGTCAGACAATTGGGAGAAAAAGATTCGAACCTGTCAAGGATTCTGTTGACAGCAGGATGGTCCGGTTTTCCCGACCTCAGGCCACGAATCGCAATTTATGTTTTGAGATCAGCGCCCTTCGAAGGACGGTTTCCGCTTTTCGCTGAAGGCGAGAACGCCCTCCTGGAAGTCGCGGGAGCGTCCGCAGCGCCCCTGAAGGCGTGCTTCGACGATCAATTGTTCGCTGAGCGTGTTGCTGCCGGTGGCGCGCATCGCTTCCTTGATGGCGCGGTAGGCTTCAGTTGGACCCTGCGCCAGCGTGTCCGCGCGGCGCTTCCAGCCGGCCTCGAACGTGGCGTCGGGCAGCACCTCCCAGATCAGCCCCCAAGCCTCGGCATCGGTGGCGGAGATCTTGTCGGCAAAGAGCGCAGCGCCCATCGCCTTGGCCCGGCCAACGAGGCGCGGCATGGTCCAGGTGCCGCCCGCGTCGGGGATGAGGCCGATGCGGCTGAACGCCTGCATGAAGTAGGCCGACTCCGCCGCGATCACCACGTCGCAGGCCAGCGCCAGGTTGGCGCCTGCGCCCGCTGCTGCGCCATTGACCGCCGCAATCGTCGGGAGGTCACATTCGGAGATGGCGAGGATCAGGGGGCCGTATTCATCGCGCAAGAGCCGTTCGAGGTCGAGCTTGCTTGCGCTAGGTGCGTCGCCCAAATCCTGGCCTGAGCAAAACGCGCGCCCTGCCCCGGTTATCACCAGGACCTTGGCCATCTCCTCGGCCGCCTTGACCGCGTGCAGCATCTCGGCACGCATCTGCGTCGTCATCGCGTTCAGCTGATCGGGCCGGTTCAGCGTGAGCGTTGCGCAGCCGTCCTGCACCTCGAGCGTGATCGTGTCGTAGTCCATGCCGCTTGCTCCTGCACTGATCGGTTCAGTCTGGCAGGGTTTACCGCAAAGCGGCAGCGAAACCCAGCGTCACTCGTCGAGAATCTGCTTGAGCCGCGCCTCTTCGTCCGCGGTCAGTGTGCCGCCGCCTTCGGGACGGGCGGATGACCGGCTGCGCAGAAAGGTAAAAGCGATACCGAGCGCGATCAGCAGCATCAGCGGACCCGACGCCCAGAGCAGAAGGTTGGCCCCGCTGGCGTCCGGGCGCATTTTCACGAAGTCGCCGTAGCGGGCGACGAAAAAGTCTACGACCTCTTCGTCGGTCTTGCCCTCGGCCACCAGCTCGCGCACCAGCATCCGCGCGTCCTTGGCCCATTCGGCGTTGGACGAGGCGATACTCTCGGACTGGCATTTCACGCAGCGCAGCGCATCGTCGAGGTTTTGCGCCCGCGCCTCAAGCACCGGATCGGCCAGCATCTCGTCCGGCTCCACCGCCCAGAGGGGCGCTGCCAGCAGCGAGAAGATCAAAAGAAGCCGTTTCATTCCGCCGGCACCGCGCCTTGCGGCTCTTTGCGTGCCCCTGCCGCAACCCGGAACCGGCGGTCCGTGAGCGAGATCAGCCCACCAAGCGCCATCAGGATCGAACCCGCCCAAATCCAGTTCGCCAGCGGCTTGATATACGTGCGCACCGTCCAGCCGCCCGCCGCCTGCTGATCCCCGATCACCACATAGACGTCCCGCAGAGTGCGATAGTCGATGGCCGCCTCCGTCGTCGGCATCTGCGCCACGGGGTAGATACGTTTCTCGGGGAAGAGCCGCGTCTGCTCGACGCCGTCCTTGCGCAGGATCACTTCGGCCATGGTCGACAGGTAGTTCGGCCCTTCGACATTGCGGACCTCCACGAGCTCCAGCTCAAACGCGCCAACCTCGTAGGCCTGGCCCGGCATGGCGACACGGATGTCCTCCTCCTGCCAGGCGGTCAGACCCGCCACGCCGATAAAGGTGATGCCGAGGCCCGCGTGAGCAATCGCCTTCCCCCAATCCGCGCGCGGCAGGCGGAAGAGACGGCTCGCCCCGGATTTCCCCGTCCGCATCCAAAGCTCGATCAGCGCGCCAAAGACAAGCCACGCCCCGATGAAGAGTCCGATGGGTGCCAGCGCAGACCGTCCGGTTTGCAGCGCCCAGGCGAGCGAGGCGAGCGCGACGACCAAGGCGAGCACCAACGCCCACCGCATCGCCATAGCAGAGCGTCCAACGTCCCCCCGCTTCCACGGCAGGATCGAGCCAATCGGCAGGATCGCCCCGAGCACCAGAAAGAACGGCGTGAACGCGAGGTTAAAGAACGGCGGTCCGACAGTGAGCGTCCGGTCAAAGAACATCTCCGCGATCAGCGGCCACATGGTCCCGACAAAGACGACAAACGCGGACACGGCGAGCAGCACATTGTTCGCCACCAACGCACTCTCGCGGGAGACCACGCCAAAGATGCCTTTCGCCTCCATCGTGCTCGCTCGCATCGCGAAAAGGATGAGCCCGCCGCCGGTGAAGAACCCGAGGATCATCAGGATGAACACACCCCGCTCGGGATCATTGGCAAAGGCATGCACCGAAGTCAGAAGGCCCGAGCGCACGATAAATGTCCCGATCAGCGAGAAGCCAAAGGCGAGGATCGCCAGAAGGATCGTCCAGGACTTCAGCGCCTCGCGCTTTTCCACGACAATCGCCGAATGCAAGAGCGCCGCCGCAAGGAGCCACGGCATAAACGAAGCGTTCTCCACCGGGTCCCAGAACCAGAACCCGCCCCAGCCAAGCTCATAGTACGCCCACCAGGACCCCAGCGCGATGCCGATGGTCAGGAACACCCAGGCCGCCAAGGTCCATGGCCGCACCCAGCGCCCCCACGCCGCATCAACGCGCCCCTCGAGCAACGCCGCAATCGCAAACGAGAACGCCATGCTCAGGCCGACATAGCCGAGATAGAGAAACGGCGGATGGAACGCGAGCCCGGGATCCTGCAGCAGCGGGTTCAGGTCCTGCCCGTCAAAGGGCGGTACTGCGAGCCGCAAAAATGGGTTCGACGTAAAAAGGATAAACGCAAAGAAGGCGACCCCAATTGCCGCCTGCACCCCAAGCACCCGCGCCCTCAGCGTCGGCGGCAACCCCTTGCCAAACCACGCCGCACAGGCGCCAAAAAGCGCGATGATCAGAACCCAGAGCAGCATCGAGCCCTCGTGGTTCCCCCAGACGCCGCTCACCTTGTAGAGCATCGGCTTGTCGGTGTGTGAGTTCAGCACCACCAGCCGCAGCGAGAAATCCGACGTCACGAACGCATAGGTCAGCGCGGCAAAGGCAAAGCCCGTCAGCAGGAATTGCAGCGTCGCGGCAGGCTCGGCCACGGCCATCCAGCCCGCCCAGCGTTTCTGCGCGCCCACAAGTGGCACCACCGTCTGCACGATCGCCACCACAAAGGCGAGGATCAGCGCGAAATGTCCAAGTTCTGTGATCATGGCGCAAAGATAAGCTGGCCCGCGGGCGGGGCCAACCTGATTTGCGACGTTCTCGGGATCACATTGTCGCGGGGGTGCTCCGCGTGCGCAGCCACGTCTCGAGCGCGGCATTGCCGGACGGCTGCACCGCCCTCAGCTGCACGCGCGCGTCACGGCCGGGATTGGCCACACCGGGCGTCTCCGACCCCGCCGGGCTACCACTCTTGAACGTGTCCAGCTGACCCAGCGCGTCCACCACCTGCGGCACGCGTGCAAAGGTCGCCGCCAGATCGCGCTGGAACGCCTGCCCCTTGGCCTGATGCCGCGCGCCAAAATAAAAGCTCACGATGACGCCGAGGAGCCACCAAAGCGGCTCCGGCACCAGCGCGATCCCCGTCATCCGCGCGGCAAACCACACGGGATCGACCATCGCCGCCACAAAGAGCCCCAGCGTGCCAAGCGCCAGCGCCGGACGCGGCAGGCGGTTGATCGCATCCATCAGCCGGTCAAAGAGCCCCTGGCGCGGGGTCAGAAACTCCGCCCCGAACTGCTGCAGCGCCTGCCGCTGCACCTGCGCCTGGCGCGAGGCCTCCCCTTCGGCGTTCACGCGGAACACCTCCGCGGTCTCCTTGATCACGTTGCCACTGCCAAAGAGCGCGTCGAGCAGGCGTCCCATCATCCCCATGCCGCCACCCTCGCCTCGAATTCGCCTTGTGTCATGTGATAGCGCGGCGCAAGGAATTCCTCGGCCCGCTTGATCCAGCCGCCCTTCCCGCCGGCGCGGGTGCGCGCGAACTTGCGGCTCGACACGCGGCGGTCCGCCAGCGCGAAATAGTAATTGCGCCGCGCGATGGCGTAAGCATCGGCGATGTGGTCGGGGGCAATGCGCGCGCCATGCGCCGCCGCCGCGATCGTCTCGGGACCGATGATCCCGTCGACCGCGCACTCGATCCCCATCTGACGCAGGAGCCGCTGCAGGATCTTCACCGCATTGGCGCCCGCGTTGACATACATGTCAAAAACCGAAGGCTGCAGCACCGCTGGCAAATCCGCGATGCGCGGCTCGTCGAAGTAATGCGTGACAAAGATGTTGACCGCCTGCGCACGGGTCAACTCGCGCACATCCCGCTCGGTGACCGTGCCGTCGCCAGTCAGGTCCAGCCCGAGCCGCCGCATCGTGTGGATGGTGACGCCGAAATTGGTCGCGCCGCCCGGATCGTCGGGATCGTTTACGAACCCGCCCTCCCGGCCGACGATCTCTTCAGCGATGTCGCGCACGTTGTGCATGTGCCTGCCCCCAAAGCATAAAACTCTGGGACTGCAAAAGGCGGCTGCGAGGTTAAGGGAACCCTAAGGCGCCGCGCGGATCAGCTCTCGACTTCCTGATAGACACCCTGCTCCTTGAGCGCGTCGATGACCTCTTTCGGCATGTAGGTCTCGTCGTGTTTGGCAAGGATTTCAGTGGCTTCAAAGACGCCGTTGATGTATCGTCCCGTGCCGACCATGCCCTGGTTCTCTTCAAAGAGGTCCGGCAGCACGCCCACGTAGACCACCGGCACTGTGGCGCCGCCATCCGTCACCGAAAAGCTGACTTCGGCGCCCTGACCGCGCACGATGGACCCGTCCGAGACCAGCCCGCCGATGCGGAACACTTCCGTCGGCTCAGGCGGCTCGGCCATAACCTGGCTGGGCGAGCGAAAGAAGTTGATCCCGTCGCGCATCGCGTAGCCGATGAGCGCGGTCGAGGCGACAAGCGCCACGACGGCCACGAGGATCACCTGCACACGGCGCTGTTTTTTCAAACCTTTCATGTGCTTACCTCACGTCCTTCCGGCTGCTTTTCGGGTCACGGAAACAGCGGAGCCATCGTCAGCCCCAGCGTCTCGTCCAAGTCTAACATAAGATTGGCGTTTTGCAGCGCCTGTCCAGATGACCCCTTGGTTAAATTGTCGAGCGCCCCGATCACGATCGCGCGACCGCCGATCCGGTCCGCTACAACGCCAAGGTGCACATGGTTGGAGCCGCGCACGTGATGCGTGCTCGGGCCCTCGCCAAAGGGCAGCACTTGCACAAAGGCCTCGTCCGCATAGGCGGCACTCAGCGTCTCGTAAATCACATGCGCATCCCCGTGCACATAACTGGTGCACAGGATCCCGCGATTGACCGGCAGCAGATGCGGCGTGAACTGGATCGTGACAGCTTTGCCTGCCAAGGCACTGAATTCCTGCTCGAATTCTCCCTGATGCCTGTGCGTGCCGCCCAAGGCGTATCCGTGATACCCTTCGCTCAGCTCAGCGTGGAGCAGGTTCTCCTTGAGCGCGCGGCCGGCGCCTGACACGGCGCATTTCATGTCGAGGATGATGTGATCGAGGTCGATGACACCCGCCGCGATCAGCGGGCGCAGCACGTACTGTCCCGTCGCCGCGTTGCAGCCCGTACCTGCCACCAACCGCGCCGCGCGGATGTCGTCGCGGTAAAACTCGGTCAGGCCGTAGACCGCCTCCTTTTGCAGCTCCGGCGCCGCGTGCGGATTGCCATACCACGCCTCGTAAGCTGCCGGATCGCGCAGCCGGAAATCTGCTGACAAATCAACGATCTTGAGGCCCTTGGGCAATTGCGAGATGACCTCCTGACTGGTCTTGTGCGGCAAGGCGCAAAAGCAGAGGTCGATGGCGGAAAAGTCTATCTCATCCCAGCGGATGAGCGTCGGCAGGTCCAGATGCCGCAAATGCGGAAAGACCTGCGCCATGCTCAGCCCCGCCTTGGAATTGGCGGCGAGTGCGGTGATGTTCAGAGCGGGATGCTCTGAGATGAGCCGGATCAGCTCAGCCCCGGTATAGCCGGAGGCGCCGATGATTGCGATGTTGTAAGTCATATCATTCTCAGACGTTTAGAGCGCGTTCTTGATGTGATGCGTGAAGGCAAACGCCTTTCCAGGTCACGCGGCCTCGAACGTGATCTGTCGTCGCAAGAACTGGGTGGCACGGTCGCTCACCCGGCGCGGGTCACCCGTCGTCAGATACCGCGCACTGCCGCTTCCAAGCATATTCGGGTGCCGGTCGAGGTAGTCGGCAAGGCTTTCGGCCACCAGCGACGCCTGACTGTAGAGCGTCACGCCCGCGCCGAGCGCCTCCTGAAAGGCGTCCTGCATCAGCGGATAGTACGTGCAGCCGAGGATCGCCGCCTGCGGCTCTGGCATCTTGCGTTTCAGCGCGTCGACATGGCTTTTGACGAGCGCCTCGGCGAGGATCATGTCGCCGTCCTCGATGGCGTCCACAACGCCTCCGCACGCCTGAGCTTCGACGTCTACCCCTATGGCACGAAACGCCAATTCGCGCTGGAAGGCGCGGCTGGCCACGGTCGCCGGCGTCGCAAAGAGCGCCACATGCTCCACCGCGACCTGCCGCGGCGGGGAATTGTCGCCCCAGTCCCGCTCGGTCAGCGCCTCGATCATCGGCACGAACACACCCAGCACGCGCTTGTCCTTCGGCAGCCAGCTTTCCTGCATCCGCCGGAGTGCTGCCGCCGAAGCCGTGTTGCACGCCAGGATCACCGGATCGCAGCCCGCCTCCCACATGCGCTCGACCGCCGCGCAGGTCAGCGCATAGATGTCATCGGAAGTGCGCACGCCATAGGGCGCGTTGGCGCTGTCGGCAAAATAGACAAACGGCACCTGCGGCAGACGCGCCTGCGCCGCCGTGAGGACGGTCAGACCGCCCAGCCCGGAATCGAATACACCTACGGCCATGTCAGTGCTTGTAGCGGTCCTCGAACTCAAAGCCGTAAGCATAGGAAGCCAACGGCGTTGGCGACAGCTCATAGGTGGCTTTGCGCAGGAAATCCATGAGCTTTTTGGTGTCGCCGGCAAAGGCGTCGATCTCGGACCGCGCAATCGGCGCGCCAATGGAGACACGCACGGGCGTGTCGACGCGCTTTTTGAACTCTTTGATCAAAAGGCCCATGCGCAACGTGTTGTGCAGGTGCGAGGCGACCTGAAAGAGCCGCGAGGTGTGTCCGTCAAAGTGGATCGGGACCACCTGCGCCTCCGACTTGGCGATCATGCGCGCGGTGAATCCGCGCCAGCCCGGATCCATTGGCGTGGCGAAAGGCTTGGCCGCCGTCGAGACGGTGCCCCCCGGAAAGACACCCATCGCGCCGTCTTGCGCAAGATAGTCGAGCGCTGTTTTGCGGGTCTGCAGGTTGAGGCGCACCGCCTCTTTGCCGTCGTCAAAGGAGATCGGCAGGATGATCCGACTCACCGCCTCGGATTTGCGGAACACGTGGTTGGCCAGAATGCGGAAATCGCCCCGCGTTTGCGACAGGATATGCCCCAACATCAGGCCGTCGAGGATGCCGTAGGGGTGGTTTGCAATCGCGATCACCGGCCCGGTGCGCGGGATCAGATCGAGCGAGCCCTGCGCGACATCAAGCGTCAGCCCGTAGCGTTCGACCATCACCTGCCAGAAGTCGCGGCCTTGCGCGACTTCGTCCTCATAGCCCCTGGCGCGGCGGATCAGGCGCATGCGTCCGGTGGTGTTCTCAAGCACGCGGATCACGGCGCGCCCGGCACGCGTTTCAGCGGAATGGGCGTAGGAGATGTCGCGCACCGCGCGGGCCTGGCTCGGCATGTTTGCCCCTCTGATCTACCCGTTTGTCACACTTAAGGTGACGTATAGTCATTCTGCGGTGCAGCGTCTACTCCGCAGCGACATCGAGGGACGCCCCGCCGGCGCGGATGGCGGCGAGCAGTTCCTCGCGCCGGGCTTGAGCGGTTTCCGCGTTCTGTGCCTTGACCGGGCCGAAGCCGCGGATCTGCTGCGGCAGCGCGAGGACTTCGGCGATCAGCGGGCGGGTGGCAGCAGTGTCGAGCGGCAGAACCTCTTTGAGATCAGCAAGGTAGGTCTTGATCAGCTGCCGCTCCATCTTGCGCTCAGCGGTGTAGCCAAACGGGTCGAGCGGCGTGCCGCGCAGGCGTTTGAACCGGGGCAAAAGACGGAAGAGGCGCTCGGAGCGTGCGGTGTAGTCGATCTTTTGCGGACGGCCGTCGGGACCGGGCTTGGACTTGTGCGGCGGCGCGAGGTGGTAGGTGAGCGTCAGGTCACCGTCGAAGGTCTCCGCCGCCTTGGCGCGGGTCTCGGACAGGAGCCGGGCAACCTCGTATTCGTCCTTGTAGGCCATGAGCTTGTGCAGGGAGATCGCGACGATTTCCTTGAGCGCCGGGTCCGCGATCCCGTCCACCTCGGCGCGGTATTTGCGTGCGTAGCTGGCGCTTTGGTAGGTGGTCAGATGATCGGCGCGGAAGGCGATCTTGTCCTCGAGCGTTTCGGGCAGCTGCACGACCGTCGGCGTCAGAAGCTTTGCAGCGCCGGCCGGGTCGAGGACCGCCCAGCGGCCGATGTCGAAGGCGCGCAGGTTGCGCTCGGGCGCGGCGCCGTTGAGCTCGATCGCCTGCCGGACCGCGTCATCGGGCAGCGGCAGGAGGCCCTTTTGCCACGCGCCGCCCAGCACCATCATGTTGGAAAAGATCGAGTCGCCCATCGTGATGCGCGCCAGATCGGTCGCGTCGAAAAGCGACACACCCTCTTGAAGTCGTGCTTTAAGAGAGACCTCCAAGTCTTCGTGCGGAATACGGAATTCGGTGTTGCGGGTGAACTCGCCGGTGACGATCTCGTGGCTGTTGACCACAGCGCGGGTCTGGCCCGTCGCGGTCAGTCCGAGGGTTTTTGCACCGGCAGAGACCACCATGTCGCCGCCGATTAGCGCGTGCGCCTCACCGGTGGCGACGCGGATGGCGGTGATGTCTTCGGGGGCATTGGCGAGGCGGAGGTGGATGTGCACGGCGCCGCCTTTCTGGGCGAGGCCGGCCATCTCCATCATGCCGGCGCCTTTGCCGTCGATCTGCGCGGCTTGGGCAAGCACGGCGCCGAGGGTCACGACACCCGTGCCGCCGACGCCGGTGATGACGACGTTGTGCGTGCCTTGGATGCTGGGCAACTCGGGCTCGGGCAGGTCAGGCAGCGTCAGCTCGGTCGTGGCAGCTTTCTTGAGCGTGCCGCCCGAGACCGAGACAAAGGACGGGCAGAAGCCTTTGACGCAGGAGAAATCCTTGTTGCAGGCCGATTGGTCGATGGCGCGTTTGCGCCCGAGGGGCGTTTCGACCGGCGTGATGGCGACGCAGTTGGACTGCACCCCGCAGTCGCCGCACCCCTCGCAGATGTCGGTGTTGATGAAGAGGCGTTTGTCCGGGTCCGGGAAGCTGCCGCGCTTGCGGCGGCGGCGCTTTTCAGCGGCGCAGGTCTGGACATAGATGATGGCGGAGACTCCCTCAACGCCCGCGCAGGTCTTTTGCACCGCATCCATTTCTTCGCGTTCGTGCACATGAAGACCGGAGGGCAAGGCGTTGAGATCAATGTCTTCTTTCTCGTCGTAGACCAGCGCAATGTGGCCGACGCCCATCGCCTTGAGCTCGGCGGCGATGCGCTGGGGCGAGAGGCCGCCTTCGTTGGATTGCCCGCCGGTCATGGCGACTGCATCGTTGAAGAGGATCTTGTAGGTGATGTTGACGCCCGAGGCCAAGGCGGCGCGGATCGCTTGCACGCCCGAGTGGTTGTAGGTCCCGTCGCCGAGGTTCTGGAAGACGTGGTTGCGGGTGGAGAACGGCGCCTCCCCGATCCAGTTCGCGCCCTCTCCGCCCATATGCGTGAAGCCTGTCGTCTCCCGGTCCATCCACTGCACCATGTAGTGACAGCCGATGCCGGCATAGGCGCGGCTCCCGTCGGGCACTTTGGTCGAGGAATTGTGCGGACAGCCGGCGCAGAAATACGGCAGGCGCGCGGCGATGTCGGGGGCATTGTCGGCGCGGCGCGCCTCGTCGAGCCGGGCCATGCCGGCGCGGATGCCGTCCGTTTCGCGCCCTTCTTCACAGAGGATGTCGCCCAGCTTTTGCGCGATCTGGATCGGGTCGAGCGCGCCTGCCGTGGGGAAGAGCTCATCGCGGTGGATGCCGCCTGCCCCGCCCTTGTACCAGCCATAGACGCGGCGTCCGCGGCGGTCGTCGAATATGGCCTCCTTGATCTGCACTTCGATCAGCTTGCGCTTTTCTTCGACGACGACGATCAGGTCGAGGCCCTCCGCCCAGTCGTGAAAGCCCTGCATATCGAGCGGGAAGGTCTGGCCGACCTTGTAGGTCGTGATGCCGAGCCGTTCGGCCTCGCCTTCGTCGATGTTGAGAAGCGACAGCGCGTGGCAGAGATCGAGCCAGTTCTTGCCCGCCGCGACAAAACCGATCTTGGCGCCCGGCTTGCCCCAGACGCGCTTGTCCATGCCGTTGGCGCGGGAGAACGCTTCGGCGGCAAAGCGTTTGTGGTCGATCATGCGCGCCTCTTGCGCGTGCGGCGTGTCGACGAGGCGGATGTTCAGACCACCCTCGGGCATGGGAAATTCAGGCGTGACAAAGGACAGCCGGTGCGGGTCGCCGTTGACGACGGCGGTTGCCTCCACCGTGTCCTTCATCGTCTTGAGGCCCACCCAGAGGCCGGAAAACCGTGACAAAGCATAGCCATAGTGGCCGTAGTCGAGGATTTCCTGCACGCCCGCGGGGGAGACGATGGGCATGTAGGCGTCGATCAGCGCCCATTCGGATTGGTGGAGCACGGTGGACGACTCGCCCGTGTGGTCGTCGCCCATCGCCACCAGCACGCCGCCATGCGGAGACGTGCCCGCCATGTTGGCGTGGCGAAAGACATCGCCCGAGCGGTCGACGCCGGGCCCCTTGCCGTACCAGAGGCCAAAGACGCCGTCCTGCTTGCCCTCCCCGCGCAGCTCGGCCTGCTGGCTGCCCCAGAGCGCGGTTGCAGCCAGGTCTTCGTTGAGGCCCTCCTGAAAACGGACGTTGGCAGCTGCCAGCTCTTTGCCAGCACGGTGCATCTGCATGTCCACCGCCCCGAGAGGCGAGCCGCGATAGCCGGTGCAAAACCCCGCCGTTTCGAGCCCTGCCGCGCGGTCGCGCGCCGATTGCGCCAGCATCAGCCGCACCAGGGCTTGCGTGCCGTTCAGCAGCACCTGATGTTTGTCGAGATCGAACCGGTCGCTGAGCGAAACCTGTGCCGTCATACGTGCCTCCCCGCGTGTATGGCGCTATATTAGGTCACAAATGCTGACCTGCCTAGAAAAATCTTGTCACATTAGGGTAACGCCGGGTGTGTTTGAGATGTTTCATGATAACCAAAGAGACGGACCAAAGAGGCACGCCATGGACTGGGACAAGCTCAGAATCTTTCACGCGGTTGCGGATGCGGGCTCGCTGACGCATGCGGGGGACACGCTGCACCTGTCGCAATCGGCGGTCTCGCGGCAGATCCGGGCGCTCGAAGAATCGCTCGGCACGACGCTCTTTCACCGGCACGCGCGGGGGCTGATCCTGACCGAACAGGGCGAGCTGCTCTTTGACGCGACCTCGGCGATGACGCGCCGGGTGGACACGGCCTCGGCGCGCATCCGTGACAGCGAGGAGGAGGTGTTCGGCGAGCTGCGCGTGACGACCACCATCGGGTTCGGCTCGCTCTGGCTCGCGCCGCGTCTGACGCACCTTTATGACCAGTACCCGGACCTCAAGATCGACCTGAACCTCGAGGAGCGCGTGCTCGACCTGCCGATGCGCGAGGCGGATGTGGCCATCAGGATGAAGGAGCCGAGCCAGGCCGACCTGATCCGCAAGCGCCTGATGACGATCCGCATGCGGCTTTATGCAACGCCGACCTACCTCGATGCCGTGGGCCGGCCCGAGCGGCTCAGCGATCTGTCCCGGCACCGCCTGATCAGCCAGAACCCGAACGCGCCGCAGGTCGGGGCGGGCATGCAGCTGATCCAGTCGCTCCTGGCGCATGACATTCCGATGCACCTGACGGTGAACAACTACTTTGGCGTGCTGCAATCGGTGGTGCACGACATCGGGATCGGTGTGCTGCCCGATTACGTGGTCGAGGACTTCCCCAAGCTCGAGCGGGTGCTGCCGGACGTGGAATCGAACGAGGTGCCGGTCTACCTCGCCTACCCCGAAGAGCTGCGGCACTCGAAACGCATCCACGCCTTCCGCGACTTTGTGCAGGACGAGATCATCGCCTACCGCCGGTCTGCCCGCGAAAAAGGCATCGACTGACGCTATGCGCCATGTGCATGGCAGGTTTGCAAAAATACTGGGCAGTTTTTCTTGATCCCTTAGCCGGGCGCTCCTAAATCGACACTCGAAGGCGATGGGCGCGAGCCCGGTCTTCAACCTCCCTGTTGGACTATGGCCGGGCTTAGCCCCGGCCTTTTTTTATCCGCCGTTTGGCTGGTGTCTCCATGCCGCGCCATGGTGGGTCCAAACGCGCTTCCCCCTCGCCCGGCCTTCCCGTAAGAGACGGGGCGACACGACAGGGGATGCCGCCACCGATGCAAGAGCCAGCCATCACGCCCGACCTGATCGACGCCCATGGGCTGAAACCGGACGAATACGACCGTATTCTCGAGATCATCGGGCGGGAGCCGACCTTTACCGAGCTGGGCATCTTTTCGGCGATGTGGAACGAGCATTGCTCTTACAAGTCCTCGAAAATCCATCTGAGGAAGCTGCCGACCACAGGCCCGCAAGTCATTTGCGGCCCGGGGGAGAATGCGGGCATCGTCGACATCGGCGACGGACAAGCCGTGGTCTTCAAGATGGAGAGCCACAACCACCCCTCGTATATCGAGCCCTACCAGGGCGCGGCGACAGGCGTGGGGGGCATCCTGCGTGACGTCTTTACCATGGGCGCACGTCCCGTCGCGGCGATGAACGCGCTGTCGTTCGGGGAGCCATCGCATCCCAAAACGCGGTCCCTTGTGGCAGGCGTCGTTGCAGGCGTCGGTGGTTACGGCAATTGCTTCGGCGTGCCCACCGTAGGCGGCGAAGTCCGCTTTGACCCCGCCTACAACGGCAATTGCCTCGTGAACGCCTTTGCCGCCGGCCTCGTGGACACCGACAAGATCTTCTACTCCGCCGCCTCCGGCGTGGGCATGCCTGTCGTCTACCTTGGCGCCAAGACGGGCCGGGACGGTGTGGGCGGCGCGACCATGGCCTCCGCCGAGTTCGACGAGAGCATCGAGGAAAAGCGCCCCACCGTGCAGGTGGGTGACCCCTTTACCGAAAAGCGCCTGATGGAGGCCACGCTCGAGCTGATGGCGACGGGCGCGGTCATCTCGATCCAGGACATGGGCGCGGCCGGTCTAACCTGCTCGGCCGTCGAGATGGGCGACAAAGGCGAGCTCGGCATCGCGCTCGACCTCGAGAAGGTCCCGCAGCGCGAAGCGAACATGACCGCTTACGAGATGATGCTGAGCGAGAGCCAGGAGCGCATGCTCATGGTGCTCAAGCCCGATCTCGAGGCTGAAGCCAAGGCGGTGTTCGACAAATGGGACCTCGACTTTGCCATCGTGGGGGAGACGATTGCCGAGGACCGCTTCCTGATCCGCCACCATGGAGAGATCAAGGCCGACCTGCCGCTGTCGAAACTCGCCTCCACCGCGCCGGAATACGACCGCCCCTGGGAGCCGACCCCGCCCGCCGAACCGCTGAAGGACGTGCCCGAAGTCGATCCCATTGACGCGCTCAAGTGGCTCATCGCCTCCCCCAACTACGCCGCCAAGACCTGGGTGACCGAGCAATACGACAGCCAGGTCATGGCCGACACCGCGCGTGGTCCCGGCGCCGGCGCGGGTATCATCCGCGTGCACGGCACGGAGAAGGCGCTCGCCTTCACCTCCGACGTGACCCCACGGTATGTCAAAGCGAACCCGGTCGAGGGCGGTAAGCAGGCCGTCGCCGAAGCCTACCGCAACTTGACAGCTGCGGGCGCCCTGCCCCTTGCCACGACCGACAACCTCAACTTCGGGAACCCCGAAAAGCCGCATATCATGGGGCAGTTCGTTGGGGCTCTGGACGGGATCGGCGAGGCCTGCACCGCGCTCGACATGCCGATCGTGTCGGGCAACGTCTCGCTTTATAACGAGACCGACGGCGAGGCGATCTTGCCCACTCCCACAATCGGGGCGGTCGGGCTTTTCACCTCACAGGACGAGATCATCGGCTGCGACGTGCGCGAGGGCCACGTGGCGATGGTGATCGGCGAGACAACCGGCCACCTCGGGCAATCGGCTTTGCTGGCCGAAGTCTTCAACCGTGTGGAGGGCGACGCACCGCCGGTGGATCTGGAGGCGGAAAAGCGCAACGGCGATTTCATCCGCGCGCACCGCGACCTCATCACCGCCTGCACCGACCTCTCAGACGGTGGGCTTGCCCTTGCCGCCTTCGAGTTGGCCGAAGCCGCCGGCGTCGGCGTCACGCTCGACAGCGGCGCGACGCCTGACCTCTTTGGCGAAGATCAGGGGCGCTACCTCGTGGCCTGCGGGTTCGACCGCGCCGAGGCGCTCATGATCGCCGCCGCACAGGCCGGCGTACCCGTCGCCAGCGTGGGCCGGTTTGGCGGCAGCGCCGTCACCTTTGGCGCCGCATCCGCCCCGCTCGAGGCGCTCAGCGCCACCTACCGCACCGCCTTTGCCGCAGCGCTGACCTGAAACGGCGGGATTGCAGAGCCGCGGGCGCGGTCTTACCTTAGCCTTTGAACGAGTTGCCGGAGACCTGCCGATGCCGATGAGCCGTGTGGAAATTGAGAGCCTTTTGCGGGAGAGCTTTCCCGAGGCGCAGATCGAAGTCGGCGGCGACGACGGCGTGCACATGTCGGCGATGGTCGTCGATGAGAGCTTTCGCGGCAAGAACCGCGTCCAGCAACAACGCGCGGTCTACGCCGCCCTCAAGGGCAAGATGGACGGCGCAAACGGCGAGCTGCACGCGCTGGCCCTGACGACCCGGGCGCCCGAATGATGCCCTTTCACACTCCGACGGGGATGGGTGCCAGCACCCATCCTACGTAACCCGCGCCCATGTCCCTCCTGAACCTCCTCATGGCCCCCTTCCGCCGCGCCCCGCGCCGCCCGCTAAGCCAGCGCCGGCCTGAGATGCCTGTGGATGCCGAGGTCCCGCTCGGGATGGAGGGGCTGGACCTTGCCTCCGTCGAACAGGTGAACCGCCGGAACGACGCGCTCGAACGCACGCACTGGACCTTTTCGCAAAACAGCTCCCGCTCGGCTGCCACGCATATCAAGCCGATGCCCGAAGACGAAACCTACGCGGCGACCTATCACCGCGCCTTTCAAAAGCAGAAAGACTGAGACATGCCAGATACTTCCATGAACGACGCCAAGACCCAGATCGACGAAACCGTGAAAGCCAACGACGTGGTGCTTTACATGAAAGGCACCAAGGAGATGCCGCAATGCGGGTTCTCCTCGCGCGTCGCGGGCGTGCTCAACTACATGGGCGTCGACTACACGGACGTGAACGTGCTCGCCGACGAGGGCATCCGGCAAGGGATCAAGGAGTACTCTGACTGGCCGACCATCCCCCAGCTCTACATCAAGGGTGAGTTCGTAGGCGGTTGCGACATCATCACCGAGATGACCCTGTCAGGCGAGCTCGACACGATGTTCGACGACAACGGCGTCAGCTACGACAAGGAAGCCGCCGACAAGATCCGCGAAGCGAACGCGTAAAAGCTTTCTAAGCGCGAGCTAATCTAAGCCTACCGAACCGGTCGCCTAATCCAAAGCACCCGCCTGACCGTCACGGTCAGGCCGCGCCGAACCGCCCCCGTCAAACCAAAGGTTTGCCTTCGGCAAAGTGGGCGGCGCGATTGCGCCACCCCGCGGGTCGGCGCGTTCTTATCTGTTCGGCACCAACATAACTCGCTGGAACGGAATTAGAGAAGCCGCCCGGTCACTCCGCGGCGTCCATCCAAACCAAGGCAGAAGCGCCCTAGCTCCCCAGCTTCTCATCCACCCGGTCGGCCACCGCTTCGGCCCGGGCAGCCAGCTCGGCGAGCGTTTCGGTCACCTCCGGCGGGATGACCGGCACTTCGATCCGGTCGGGCACGGGCGCCGGCGCGTCGCGCAACTCGCGGATCTCGTTGATCTTGTCGGCCATCTTGTCCTCGGTCTCGCGCACCTTGTCCTCGAGCGCGGAGGTCTTGTCCGCCAGCATCAACCCAGCCATGAGCAGCATCCGCGCCTCGGGGAGCCGCCCGATCTGGTCGGCAAGCACTTGCGCCTCGGTGTCGAGCATCTTGGCAGCCGACAGCAGGTAATGCTCCTCGCCCTCGGCGCAGGCGACCTCGAACGAGCGGCCGCCGATGGTGATCACGATTTCCGGCATCAGGAATCTCCTTCGGACGGTTTGGCAAGGCGCGTGTCGAGCGCGACGAGGATCGCGCCGACCTCGGCCTGGTCGGTGGCGCGGGCGGTGCGTTCGGCCTCGAGTTCAGCCGCGAGGGCGTCGTTGATCTGATCCGCGGAGACGGCAGACAGGTCCACAGCTTCCCTGAGCGCCGCGCTCGCCTTTTGCAGTCGGTGATGCGCGCCGCGCTGCTCTTCAAGCGCAATCTCCAGCGCGTCGAGCGCGTTGCGCATTCCGTCGTCCGACGGTGCCGCGGGCGCCTCAGCCACAGACTCGAGTTGCGCCTGAAGGTCCGCTACCTCCGCCGCGTGACGCTCGGTCAGGCTCTTGATCCGCTCTTCGAGCTGCGCATTTGCCGTCTTCTCGTCTTCTAGAGCGGCTTGAAGCGCGGCGTGGACTTCGGCGGGCACACTCTCCTCGCCCCCGCCATCGGGAGCGTTTTCAAGCCCCCGCGCAATCCGGTCGAGCGCGGCTGAAATGCGCCCCTCAAGCTCGTTGATCTGGCTCATGGCCTTGATGTCCCGTCTGTCTGCCTGCGATGTGAATGCCAGGGTGTCCCCGATCAGGCCGCCATATGAGCCGCCTCACGAATCGCGTCTTCTTGCCAAGAGTGTATGCGGAATGCGAGGGCAGGCAAATCCGCCTCTCCCAAGCCATGTCAAAGGCTTACAGCGCGTGCTTGACGCGCCTTTGTGCCCTGCTAATGAGACGCGCAGCGTTTGCCCCTGCCGCCAAGGAGTTTGCCCAGTGGACCATCAAGTGGATATCGACGCCCTGCGCACTGCCCATCCCGATCACTGGATGCGCGCAACCGCGCTCAGGACGCTGGCGCTCGATGGCGTGAACGCGGCCAATTCCGGCCATTCCGGCATGCCGATGGGGATGGCGGACGTGGCAACTGTCCTCTACGGCAAGCACCTCAAGTTCGACGCACGCACGCCCGACTGGGCCGACCGCGACCGGTTCATCCTGTCGGCGGGCCACGGCTCGATGCTGCTCTACGGTCTGCTCTATCTCTGCGGCGATCCGGAGGTGACGCTGGAGGAGGTCAAGAACTTCCGCCAACTGGGTGCCAAGACCGCCGGCCACCCGGAAAACTTCCTGCTCGGGGGCGTCGAAGTCACGACGGGCCCGCTTGGCCAGGGCATCGCGACCTCCGTGGGCTTTGCCATCGCCGAGGAGGCGCTGCGGGCGCAGTTTGGCAAGAAGCTCGTCGATCACCACACCTACGTGATCGCAGGCGACGGCTGCCTGATGGAGGGCGTAAGCCACGAGGCGATTGCGCTGGCGGGCCGGCAAAAGCTCGAAAAGCTGATCGTCTTCTGGGACAACAACAACATCACCATCGACGGTGAAGTGACGCTGTCGGACCGCACCGACCAAGTGCAGCGGTTCAAGGCGTGCGGCTGGCACGTGCAAGAGATCGACGGCCACGACCCCGACTCCATCGACGCGGCCATCACGGCGGCCAAGAATGCCGGGCGCCCCTCGATGATCGCCTGCAAGACGCATATCGCCATCGGCCACGCGGCGCAGGATACCTCCAAAGGCCACGGCGCGCTCACCGACGACGCGCAGCTGACGGCGGCCAAAGAGGCGTATGGCTGGCCCTACGGTCCCTTCGAAATCCCGACCGAGGTCAAGTCGTGGTGGGAAGAGATCGGGACCCGCGGCGCGGACGAGCGCAAGGCGTGGAGCGAGCGCCTCGCCTCCGTTTCGGGCCGCAAGCAGGCCGAGTTTGCGCGCATCCACGCCGGCGAGACACCCAAGAAACTCTCCGGTGTCGTGCGTGCGCTGAAAAAGCAGATCTCCGAGACGGCTCCCAAGGTCGCCACGCGCAAGTCGAGCCAGATGGTGCTCGAGGTCATCAACCCGGTCATGCCCGAGACCATTGGCGGCTCGGCGGACCTGACGGGCTCGAACAACACCCTGACCGCGGACATGGGCGTCTTTGACGAGACCAACCGCAAGGGGCGTTACGTCTATTACGGCATCCGCGAGCACGGCATGGCCGCGGCGATGAACGGGATGGCGCTGCACGGCGGGGTCAAACCCTACGGCGGCACGTTCATGTGCTTTACCGATTACGCGCGCCCGGCGATGCGGCTTTCGGCGCTGTCGAAACTGCCGGTTGTCTATGTGATGACCCACGACAGCATCGGCCTCGGCGAGGACGGCCCGACCCACCAGCCGGTCGAGCATCTGGCGATCAGCCGGGCGACGCCCAACACGCTGGTCTTCCGCCCCGCCGACACCGTCGAGACCGCAGAGGCGTGGGAGCTTGCGCTGACACAGACCGAGACGCCCTCCGTCCTGTCACTCACGCGCCAGGGCGTGCCGACCGTGCGCACCGAGCACAAGACGCGCAACCTCACCTCCCAGGGCGCATACGTGCTGGCCGAGGCGGAAGGCAAGCGTCAGGTGATCCTGATCGCCACGGGCTCCGAAGTGCAGCTGGCCCTGTCCGCCCGCGAGCGCCTGCAGGCGCAGGGGATCGGCACGCGTGTGGTCTCGATGCCCTGCATGGAGCTTTTTGCTGCCCAGGACGAGCAGTACCGCCGCAAGGTCCTGCCCGCAGGGGCCGTGCGCGTTGCGGTCGAGGCCGGCGTGCAACAAGGCTGGGACCGCTGGCTGACCGGCGAACGCGGCAAGTGGAACAAGGCGGCCTTTGTCGGCATGACCGGCTTCGGCGCCTCCGCGCCCGCCGATCAGCTCTATGCGCACTTCGGGATCACGGATACCGCGGTGGTCGAGGCGGCGCAGTCGTTGCTCTAAGGGCTGACCTTTTACCGGAGTGGTCGCAAGAAACCGCAATTCACGCGCCGACCCGAGGGGTGGCGCATCGCGCCGCCCCATGGGGCGGGTCGGCGCGGCCTGACAGTGCCTGTCAGGCGGGCGCTTTGAATTAGGCGTCGGTAAAAAGTGCCAGCCTTACTCTCACATACGCTGCTCCCGAGCCAACGCCGCCAGACACAGACACCCACCTGCAATCGCCCAATTCTTGACGAGGATCGAGATTTGCCAGGCATCCTCAGGCACGTAGTGAAAGACGCTCGTGACGATGCAATAGGTCGCAAGCGCCAGCGCCACACGCTCGAGCCAAAGACCCGCAACGAGGAGCACCGCCGCCACCGCGTTGAAGACAAGTGCCTGCCAGACGAGAACTTCCGGCAGCGACAGCCCCGCGAGTAGCGCCATGGCCGGGGCAGGATCGAGCGCCTTTTGCACCGCGCCGCCGGCAAAGAGCACCGCGATCAGGCACCTTCCTGCAATCGCGATCCAACGCGTACTCTGATTGGGATGATCAGCCGACATGATGTGCCTCCCTGCCACCTGTTTCCGCTCACGTTAGCGCAACCGCCTGAGGTTTATCGCTAACGGTCTGGAAGATATACACTTTCTCCATTGCTCTGCCACATTTTACGTGTAGCACCTCCTCAAGCAGGACAGGAGATGTGCGATGACCGTGACCGTAGGTATCAATGGCTTTGGCCGGATCGGGCGCTGCACGCTCGCACATATCGCCGAAAGCGCGCGCAACGACGTCCAGGTGGTCAAGATCAACGCCACAGGCCCGATCGAGACCAACGCACACCTTCTGCGCTACGACAGCGTGCACGGCCGCTTCGGCGGTGAGGTCACCGTCAAGGGCGATACCATGGACCTCGGCCGCGGACCCATGCAGGTCTTTTCGACCTACGAGCCGGCCGAGCTCGACTGGGAGGGCTGCGACGTGGTCCTCGAATGCACCGGCAAGTTCAACGACGGCGGCAAGTCGGCGGTCCACCTCGAGCGCGGCGCCAAGAAGGTCCTGATCTCAGCCCCCGCCACCAATGTCGACCGCACCGTTGTCTACGGCGTCAACCACCGCGACCTGATGGCGGACGAGCGCATGATCTCGAACGGATCCTGCACGACCAATTGCCTCGCGCCGCTGGCCAAGGTCCTGCACGAGGCCATCGGCATCGAGCGCGGCATCATGACGACGATCCACAGCTACACCGGCGACCAGCCCACGCTCGACCGCCGGCACAAGGACCTCTACCGCGCGCGCGCCGCTGCCATGGCAATGATCCCGACCTCGACGGGCGCAGCCAAGGCGCTCAAGGAAGTGCTGCCCGAGCTCGAAGGGCGTCTCGACGGCACCTCGCTCCGCGTGCCGACGCCCAACGTCTCCGCCGTTGACCTGACCTTTGAGGCTGGCAAGGACGTCACCGTCGAGGACGTGAACGCCATCGTCGCCGAAGCCGCGGCAGGACGCATGGGCTCGGTCCTCGCCTACGATCCCGATCCCAAAGTCTCCATCGATTTCAACCACACGCCGCATTCCAGCATCTTTGCACCCGACCAGACCAAGGTCGTCGGCGGACGCACCGTGCGCGTGCTCGCGTGGTACGACAACGAATGGGGCTTTTCCTGCCGCATGGCGGATGTCGCCGCGGCCATGGGCCGGCTCCTCCACTGACAACCGTGGATGGGTGCAAGCACCACATCCTACTTCCCAGCGCGACATCCGTAGGATGGGTGCTTGCACCCATCTGCCGCGATACAACACTTGCCTGCGAAGAGAGCCGCGCCGCTTGACCCGCGGGCACGCGCCTGCCACGCAAATCCCATGACCAACACGTTGGCATTCTGGCTCTTGCTCTTGATCGGCTGCGGCATCGCTGCGGACCTCGTGCTGAACGACGGCACAGCGCTGCTGTTTCTCGGCAAGAAGTTCTTCGAGCTGCTCGATTGGGTCGCTTTCTGGCGCTAGCGCCGCCCTGCCCTACCTCCCCGTCACAGCATCCCGCGCGTGTTGACACGCCGCGCGGCAGCGCTTACCCGATCTGCAAGCCCCTGTTAGCGATAACAGGACCTTTGCCGGGCGCGCCGCGCGCCAAAGACAGGAGAGAATTTCATGACCGTGACAGTCGCCATCAACGGATTTGGCCGGATTGGCCGCAACGTGCTGCGGGCCATCGTCGAGTCGGGCCGCACCGACATCGAAGTCGTCGCGCTCAACGATCTTGGCCCGGTCGAGACCAACGCGCACCTCTTGCGCTATGACAGCGTGCACGGGCGGTTCCCGGCCGAGGTCACCGTCAAGGGCAGCACCATCGACGTCGGGCGCGGCGCCATGCAGGTCACCTCCGAGCGCAACCCGGCGGACCTGCCGTGGAAAGACGTCGACGTCGTGCTCGAATGCACCGGCATCTTTACCTCCAAGGAGGCGTGCCAGGCCCATCTCGAAAACGGCTCGTCGCGCGTGCTGATCTCCGCGCCGGGCAAGGACGCGGACAAGACGATCGTCTACGGCGTCAACGACGACACGCTGACGGGCGAGGACATCATCGTGTCGAACGCGTCCTGCACCACCAACTGCCTCGCGCCGGTGGCCAAGGTGCTGAACGACAGCGTCGGGATCGTGAAGGGCTTCATGACCACGATCCACAGCTATACGGGCGACCAGCCGACGCTCGACACGATGCACAAGGACCTCTACCGCGCGCGCGCGGCGGCAATGTCGATGATCCCGACCTCGACCGGCGCGGCAAAGGCGGTCGGCCTCGTCCTGCCCGAGCTCAATGGCAAGCTCGACGGCGTTGCGATCCGCGTGCCGACCCCCAACGTATCCGTCGTGGACCTGACCTTCGAGGCCGCCCGCGACACCACCGCCGAAGAGATCAACGCCGCGATGCAAGCCGCCGCCGATGGCCCGCTCAAGGGGGTGCTGGGCGTGACCGACGAAAAGCTGGTGTCGATGGATTTCAACCACGACCCGCGCTCCTCGATCTTTGCCACCGACCAGACCAAGGTGATGGAAGGCACGATGTGCCGCGTGCTCAGCTGGTACGACAACGAGTGGGGCTTTTCGAACCGGATGAGCGACACCGCCGTCGCCATGGGCAAGCTGTTCTAAACCAGGCGCCGTGCGCCGCGCGGCACACGAGGCTGCACATCTTTGTGACCCAAGCCGCCGCCCGGAACTCCGAGGCGGCGGCGTTCGTTTGAGGGCCAATAATCCGTTACGGAGGCCCCATGTCTCAGAGTTTTCATCGCGCGCTCGAAAAGCTGCACGCCCGCCACGTCGATGCCAAAGCCGGCTTTGACGTGATGGTGGCCCGCGCCGAGCCCGACTTCAAACCGGTCGCCGAGAAGTTCCGCGACCTGCACGCCCGCCACGCCCGCCAGATCGCCAGCCTTCTGCCGGACGGTGCCGACCTCGACGGCTCGTTCATGTCGTCGGTCAACCGCGCCGTGGTCAAGATGCGCGACTTTTTCGACGAGATCGACGAGGACGTCATGGACCAGGTGCGCAACGGCGAGAAAAGGGTGCAGCGCGCCTACAGCGACGCCATCGAAGCCGCACCCGACGAGGTCCGTCCCGAGCTCTTGCGCGCATCGTCCGAGCTGACCGCGCTCATCGCAGAGACGCGCCACCTTGATTGACGCGTTGTCTGCGGGGCCAAAAGGTTCCTTCAGAACCTTTGCAAAATACGCAATGCTGCGTTGCGGCATTGCGCCTTGTTTGAGCGCCAGAGCGGCGTAACTTCCTGGGTGTTAGCGCAATCAACATGCTGATGGAAAGGAAACGAACATGGCAAGCCTTTATCAAAAGATCGCACACAGCCTCGACAAACGGGCCAAATACAACCGTACCGTGGCCGAAATCGAAGCGATGCCGCTCGACGTGGCGCTCGACCTCGACATCCACCGCGGCGACGCGCACCGTCTCGCGCACGAAGCGGTCTACGGCGGCTAAAAGCCGGATCAAACGCGTGGCACCAGGGGCGTCAGCGCACGTCCCGGGCCAAGGCGTCGAACACGCCTGACGCGACATGCCGTGCACCGGTCACGTCCCAGGCATAGAGGTAGGACCGCGCCCACACCTCTTCCCCGCTTTGCAGGGTCACAGGCACCCGCCGCAATATGAACTCATGCGGCTCGGGCCAGTTGGGCGAACAGGCTTCATACTCGTCAAACGCTGCCTGCACCGTCTCCGGGTCGTGCAGCGCGTAGACCTCCCCCTCGACGCGCTCGGCGTCCGAAGCGCACGGCACCGCCCCGGGATAGAAGTTGTCCCCGGGCGTGTCTGGATCGTTGATGATGTAGAGCCGCGCCCGGATCGTCCCCGTCCCGATCAGAGCTGCATGATCGCGCAAAAGCCGGCCCATCGGATGATCTGCCGACGCGCGCAGCGTGCCATAGACAAACAGGCGCTCGGTCACGCCGGCTCAGCCCGCCAGCCGCTCTCGCAAGGCCGTGTCGACCGCCGGCGTCACGAACCGCGAGACGTCGCCGCCCAGCCGCGCGATCTCCTTGACCAGCTTGGAGGCGATCGCCTGGTGCCGCGCCTCGGCCATGAGGAACACCGTCTCGATCGTATCGTCGAGCACGCGGTTCATGCCGACCATCTGGTATTCATATTCGAAATCCGCCACAGCCCGCAGCCCGCGCACGATCAGCGTCGCATCCACATCGCGCGCGCAGTCGATCAGCAGGTTCTCGAACGGGTGCACGACGATCTCGACCCCGCTCTGCGCGGCGAGGCCGGCACACTCCGCCTCCACCATCGCCACCCGCTCATCGAGATCAAAGAGCGGACCCTTGTCCCGGTTGATCGCCACCCCGATCACCAGCCGGTCCACCAGCCGCGTCGCGCGCCGGATGATGTCGATATGACCCAGGGTGATCGGGTCAAAGGTGCCGGGATAAAGTCCGATGCGCATGGCCGGGCTCCTCAAACGTCAACGCGGTGCGAGGCAAACACCATCGAGGCGCATCTGGCAAGCCCCTGATCGCGCGGACTTATTGCGCTGAAGGCGCCGCTTAGGCCGTCATGCGCTCGAGAACCAACGGCGTAAACAGCGCGTCAGTGCCCGCGGATCATCTCTTCCATCGCGTTGCGCTCGAATGCGACCTCGTCGAGCCGCGCCTTGACCGCATCGCCCAGCGTAATCAGGCCGATGATCGTCCCACTGTCCTCGACCGGCATATGCCGAAAGCGCCCGTCGGTCATCGTCGAGAGCGCTGCATCGACCGGCTCGTCGGGGTGACAGGTCACCACGTTGCGCGTCATCACACGCTCGACCGGCGTGTCGAGCACGCCCGCCCCGTCCGAGGCCAGCCGCCGCACGATGTCCCGCTCCGACAGGATCCCGTCGGCCCGCGCGCCATCGCGCGAGATCACGATCGTCCCGATCCCTTCCTCGGCCAAGCGCGCGGCGGCATCCCGCACCGACGCGCTCGGCGGCAGCGTCACCAGAACCCGCGCCGATTTGCGCTTGAGCACATCCGAGACTTTCATCGCAAAACCCCTTTTCTTGCCTCAACATAATCCGAGGAAAACAACCCTGCCCGCGCCGCCCCCGACCTGTCAAGCGCGGCGCTTTTTGCTGTTGCCCGGCCCGCGCTCTGCCTATGCTGCGCGCAACACGACGACTGGAGACCAGGAATGCAGGAACTTTCGCACTACATCGGCGGCGCCCACACCGCAGGCACGTCCGGCCGCTTTGCCGACGTCTTCAACCCCGCCACCGGCGAGGTGCAGGCCCGCGTGCCGCTGGCAAGCGCGGACGAGCTCGGCAAGGCGGTCGAGATCGCCGCCGCCGCGCAGCCCGCCTGGGCAGCCGTGAACCCGCAGCGGCGCGCCCGCGTAATGATGAAATACGTCTCGCTCCTGCACCGCGACATGGACAAGCTCGCCGAGGCGCTGAGCCGCGAGCACGGCAAGACCCTGCCCGACGCCAAAGGCGACGTGATCCGCGGGCTCGAAGTGGTCGAGTACTGCATCGCCGCGCCGCAAATGCTCAAGGGCGAGTTCACCGACAGCGCCGGTCCCGGCATCGACATGTATTCGATGCGCCAGCCCTTGGGGGTGACCGCCGGCATCACGCCATTCAACTTCCCGGCGATGATCCCAATGTGGATGTTCGCGCCCGCCATCGTCTGCGGCAACGCGTTTATCCTCAAACCCTCCGAACGCGACCCCTCCGTGCCGCTCATGCTCGCGGAGCTGATGGAAGAGGCCGGCGCCCCAAAGGGCATCCTGCAGGTCGTGAACGGCGACAAGGTGGCCGTTGACGCGATCCTGGACCACCCGACCATCCAGTCGGTCGGGTTCGTCGGCTCCACCCCCATCGCCGAGTACATCTACGGACGCGGCTGCGCGAACGGCAAACGCGTGCAGTGCTTCGGCGGCGCAAAGAACCACATGATCGTGATGCCAGACGCGGACATGGACCAGGCCGCCGACGCGCTTGTCGGAGCCGGCTACGGCGCAGCAGGCGAGCGCTGCATGGCGATCTCCGTCGCCGTGCCGGTGGGCGACGACACCGCTGACCGCCTGATCGAGAAACTTGTCCCCCGCATCGAGGCCCTCAAAGTCGGCCCCTACACCGCCGGCGACGACGTCGACTACGGCCCGGTCGTGACCGGCGCGGCCAAGGACAACATCCTGAACCTCGTGCAAACCGGCATCGACCAGGGCGCCGAGCTCGTCGTGGATGGCCGCAACTTCTCGCTGCAAGGCTACGAAGACGGCTTTTTCGTCGGCGCGCACCTCTTCGACAAGGTGACGCCCGACATGGACATCTACCGCAAGGAGATCTTCGGCCCGGTCCTCTCCACAGTGCGCGCGCAGTCCTACGAAGAGGCGCTCGGCCTCGCCATGGACCACGAATATGGCAACGGCACCGCTATCTTCACCCGCGACGGCGACACCGCCCGCGACTTCGCGCAGCGCATCAACATCGGCATGGTCGGCGTGAACGTCCCGATCCCCGTCCCGCTCGCCTACCACACCTTCGGCGGCTGGAAGAAATCAGCCTTCGGAGACCTCAACCAACACGGCCCCGACGCGTTCAAGTTCTACACGCGCACCAAAACGATCACAGCCCGCTGGCCCTCCGGCATCAAGGAAGGCGGCGAGTTCTCGATCCCCGTTATGGAGTAGTTCCGCCGTCCCGATATTGGGGGCCAGCCCCCAAACCCCCGGGATATTTCTCGCCAGAAGAAGTATGAGCCACTTCCTAGCTTCTTCTGGCTAAAAATATCCTGGGGGCCGTTTATTTGGCGCCATTGGTTCAAGCCCAATGAACGGCGGCAGAGCCCCAGGGGATCAATAACTGCGGGCAGCGTCCGCCAACAAAGCCTCAAGCTTAGTCAAAAGCCTCGCATTGTCGAACCGGGCGCACGCCGCATCTCGCGCGCGCGCACCAAAGCCGCGCGCCGTTTCGCGCGACATCCCAAACGCCTCAACCACGCGCGCCGTGTAGGCGGGCGCGTGACCTTCTTCGACAAGAAAACCAGTCTCTCCATCGTCGATGGCTTCGGGAATACCGGCGTGCCGTGTCGAAACTGTGAGGCAGCCTGCAGCCATTGCTTCTTGGATCGCCGTCGGCAGCCCTTCGGTATTGCCATTCTCTGCAGTCAGCGAGTGCTGCAGGAAAATCTCTGACCTCACAGCGATGTTCCGCACCTCCGCGTGCGGCAAGGCACCCGGCAGCGACACGAAACTCTCCAGCCCCAAAGCAGCGACGCGCGCCCGCAAGGGCGCGAGGAGCGGGCCGTCGCCGATCATCGTCAAGTGGGCGTCAGGGGCGACCTTCAGCGCCTCTGCAAACGCTTCGAGCGTCAGCATCGGCGCCTTTTTCTCAACCATCCGGCCCACGGCAAAGGCCGATCGCGGGCGCTTTTTTTCCGGCGCGAACCAGCGCACATCAACGCCCGAGGGGATAACATGCGCGTTGGGATGTGTGACGCCCACCTCCCGCTTCAGATTGTCCAAGAGAAACTGCGAGACGGCGACCACACCCGTCAGTTTTGGAAACATATACCGGTACGCACGCCGCACGGACGCCTCCCGCAGGCGGGACGACGCATCGGACCCGCGGAAATAGGTGAACATCGGGATACCCGCCTCCCGAGCAATCGGCGCAAGCACCACGCCCTGCGTGCCGAATTCCGACAGGATCACGTCCGGCTTTTGCTCCGCGAGCCAAGCCAACAACGCGCGTTTCGCAGCGCCGAACGGCACCCGCTCCGTTCCGTGCCGCCAAAGGTTCCATGGCAGCATCACAGGCGCCAACGCCAAATCGCCCACCCCGTGCCGCGCGCGCCGCTCGAAGAACCGCGGTCCCGTCTCGCGCTTGCCATTGAGCCGCCCCGCCACAACGCAGGTTTTCCCGCCAAACATCTCCTCGATATGCCGGTTCACAAAGGTCTGTCCGGGTACGTAATAATCGGCAACGGCGATGCAGGCTTTCATGCCTCGCGCCATAGCGCTTGCGCTCTGCGGCGGCCAGACTAGAGTAATGAACAAGCGTTCAATTCTGGAAAGGCTGAGATGGATTTTGCACTGACCGAAGAGCAGACCGCGATTTTCGACATGGCCTACGACGTCGGCCAGGCCGAGATCGCGCCCTATGCCCGCACCTGGGAGGCGGACGGCACCATCCCGCGCGAGCTCTGGCCCAAGCTGGGCGCGCTCGGCCTCGCCGGCCTCTACGTGCCCGAAGAACACGGCGGCAGCGGGCTCTCTCGCCTCGACGCGACGCTGGTCTTTGAAGCCCTCAGCATGGCCTGCCCTTCGGTTGCCGCTTTCCTGTCGATCCACAACATGTGCGCCAAGATGATCTCGTCCTTCGGCGATGACGCACTTCGTGATCGGATGCTCCCCTCCGCGCTCACTATGGAGAGCGTGCTCAGCTATTGCCTGACTGAGCCCGGCTCAGGCTCCGACGCCGCCGCCCTCAAGACCCGCGCCGAGCGCTCGAACGAAGGTTACACGGTAACCGGCACCAAAGCCTTCATCTCCGGGGGCGGCTATTCGGACGCCTACATCGTCATGTCCCGCACCGGCGAGGACGGCCCCAAAGGCGTCTCCGCGCTCATCCTCGAAGACGGTATGGAGGGCCTCACCTACGGCGGGCTCGAGGACAAGATGGGCTGGCGCTCGCAACCCACCCGGCAGGTGCAGATGGACGCCGTCGCCGTGCCCGCCACCAACCTCCTCGGCGAAGAAGGCAAGGGCTTCACCTACGCCATGATGGGGCTCGACGGGGGGCGGCTCAACATCGCGGCCTGCTCACTCGGCGCCGCGCAAGCTGCCCTCGATGCGACGCTAGCCTACATGAAAGAGCGCAAGGCGTTCGGCAAATCCCTCACCGAGTTCCAGGCGCTGCAGTTCCGCCTCGCCGAGCTCGAGATCGAGCTGCAGGCGGCCCGAGTCTTCCTCCGCCAGGCGGCGTGGAAGCTCGACACGGGCGCGCCCGACGCCACCAAACACTGCGCCATGGCCAAGAAGTTCGTGACCGAAGCCGGCTCCCGCATCGTCGACGGCTGCCTGCAACTGCACGGCGGCTACGGCTATCTCGCCGACTACGGCATCGAAAAACTGTCCCGCGACTTGCGCGTGCACCAGATCCTCGAGGGCACGAACGAGATCATGCGCCTCATCGTCGCCCGCGATATGCTGCGCGCATGAGCGACATCGACATCCGCATCGAGGGGCGCGCCGGCCGGATCACCCTGACCCGTCCGCAGGCGCTCAACGCGATGACCTACGACATGTGTCTGGCGATCGAAGCCGCGCTTGACGCATGGCGGAGCGACAACTCGGTGGCGCTGGTTTTGTTCGACGCAGCCGGAGACAGGGCGTTCTGCGCAGGCGGCGACATTGCCGAGATGTATGCCACAGGCACTGCCGGAGACTTCGAATACGGACGCACATTCTGGCGGGACGAGTACCGTCTCAACGCCAAACTCTTCGAATACCCCAAGCCCGTCGTCAGCTTCCTCCAAGGGTTTACCATGGGCGGCGGCGTCGGGATCGGCTGCCACGGCACGCACCGCATCGTCGGAGACACCAGCCAGATCGCCATGCCGGAATGCGGCATCGGCCTTGTCCCGGACGTGGGCGGCTCCCTCATGCTCGCCCTCGCCCCCGGACGGCTGGGCGAATACCTCGGCACCAGCGGCGCGCTCATGGGACCGGGCGACGCGATCTACGCCAGCTTTGCCGACCACTATTTGCCCGAAGAGGCGTGGGAAGACGCAAAGGCCAAGATCATCGAAACCGGCGATCCCGACGCCGTGGCCTGGTCCCCTGCCCCGGACGCGCCGCTTCACGCTTTGCAACCCGACATCGACCGGCACTTCGGCGGCGAAACCCTTGGCGACATCGCCCGAAGCCTCGCCGCCGAGGACAGCGACTTTGCCCGGGACACGCTCAAAAAGCTGAGCCGCAACGCGCCGCTCGCCATGGCCTCCTGCGTGGAGATCGTGCACCGCGTGCGCGCAAACCCCGGCATCCGCAGCGCGCTCGACCAGGAATTCCGCTACACGTACCGTGCGATGGAGCAAGGCGACTTTCTCGAAGGCATCCGCGCCGCCATCATCGACAAGGACCGCAGCCCGAAATGGGCGCACGAAAGCATCTCGGCGCTCGGCCAGATGGACGTGACACACATGCTCATGCCCCTGCGCGGGAACGGATTGGTTTGGGAGGACCACGCATGAAGATCGGATTTATCGGCCTCGGCAACATGGGCGCGCCCATGGCCCGCAACCTCGCCGCCGCAGGGCATGAGGTGACAGGTTTTGACACTGCGTCTGTGACTGCCGAAGGCGTTGCTCTGGCCGCCTCTGCTCAGGACGCTGCACGGCACGCAGACGTGGTCATCACCATGCTACCAAACGGCGCGATACTGCGCGCGGTCGCCGAGGACGTTCTCCCGGCGATGCAGACCGGCGCCCTCTTCATCGACTGCTCCACCGTCGACGTAGAAAGCGCCCGGGCCGTCGCCGAAGACGCAAACTCCAAAGGAATGGGTTGGATCGATGCGCCAGTCTCCGGCGGGATCGGGGGCGCCTCCGCTGGCACGCTCACCTTCATGGCGGGCGGCGCGGAAGACGACTTCAACAAAGCCGCAGAGCTTTTTGATATTATGGGACAAAAGGCCGTCCATTGTGGCGATGCCGGCGCGGGCCAAGCGGCCAAGATCTGCAACAACATGATCCTCGGCGCGACCATGATCGTAACCTGCGAAGCCTTTGCGCTCGCTGACAAACTCGGCCTCGCCCGGGACAAGATGTTTGACGTTGTCAGCACATCTTCGGGCTATTCCTGGTCGATGAACGCCTACTGCCCCGCTCCCGGCATCGGCCCACAAAGCCCTGCCGACAACGACTACCAGCCCGGTTTTGCCGCCGCGCTCATGGTCAAGGACCTCGGCCTCGCGCAAGACGCGTCTGCCAGCGTCTCCGCCACCACACCCCTCGGCGCGCACGCGCTCGAGCTTTACAAGGAAATGGTGGCCGACGGCGACGGGGACAAAGACTTCAGCTACATGCTCCCGCGCCTTTCAGCGTAGATGGGTGAAATCACCCATCCTACCGGTCACGTCGCATGCGTAGGATGGGTGCTCGCACCCATCCCGCCTATTCAGCAGCCACCCGCCGCGGCTTAAGCATCTCCTTGAGATACCGCCCGGTGTGCGAGTCTTCGACTTCGGCAACATGCTCCGGCGTGCCTTCGGCAACCACCGTGCCACCTCCATCGCCACCTTCGGGCCCGATGTCGATGATCCAGTCGGCGGTCTTCACAACGTCGAGGTTGTGCTCGATCACCACCACCGTGTTTCCGGCTTCCACAAGTTCATGCAACACTTCAAGAAGCTTGCGTACGTCCTCGAAATGTAAGCCAGTTGTCGGCTCGTCGAGAATGTAGAGCGTGCGGCCCGTCGAGCGTTTTGCCAGTTCCTTCGAGAGCTTGACCCGCTGCGCCTCACCGCCCGACAGCGTCGTGGCCTGCTGGCCGACGCGGATATACCCGAGGCCGACGCGCACCAGCGCGTCCATCTTCTCGCGGATCGACGGGACGGCTTTGAAGAACTCCTGCGCATCTTCAACCGTCATATCAAGAACGTCGGCTATGCTCTTGCCCTTGAACTGAATTTCCAAAGTCTCGCGGTTGTAGCGTGCGCCGTTGCAGGTCTCGCAAGTGACGTAGACGTCGGGCAGAAAGTGCATCTCGATCTTGATCACACCGTCACCCTGACACGCCTCGCAGCGCCCGCCTTTGACGTTGAAGGAAAAGCGACCGGGTTTGTAGCCGCGGGCCTTGGCCTCCGGCAGACCGGCAAACCAGTCACGGATGGGGGTGAAGGCCCCCGTATAAGTCGCTGGATTCGAACGCGGAGTCCGGCCGATGGGGCGTTGATCGATGTCGATGACTTTGTCCAGATGCTCGAGCCCTTTGATCGTCTCACATGGCGCAGGCGTCTGACGCGCGCCGTTCAGCGCCATCGACGCCGTTTTGAAGAGCGTCTCGATAGTGAGCGTGGACTTGCCGCCGCCAGATACGCCTGTCACGCAGACGAACTTGCCGAGCGGAAAATCGACAGTGATGTCTTTAAGGTTGTTGCCTGAGGCTTTGACAACCTTGAGTTTTTTCTTGTTGCCCTTGCGGCGCGTCGCCGGCACGGAAATCTCGCGAACGCCCGACAGGTACTGCCCGGTGACCGAGTTTTCATCTGCGGCGACAGCGTGCGGAACTCCGTGACTGACGACTTGGCCTCCATGCACGCCAGCGCCTGGGCCGATGTCGAAGACGTAGTCAGCCTCGCGGATGGCCTCCTCGTCGTGTTCGACCACGATCACCGTGTTGCCCTGGTCGCGCAGATTCTTCAGCGTTTCAAGGAGACGGTCATTGTCGCGCTGGTGAAGACCGATAGAGGGCTCGTCGAGCACGTAGAGCACGCCCGTGAGGCCGGAGCCGATTTGGGACGCGAGCCGGATGCGTTGGCTTTCGCCACCACTTAATGTGCCGCTTGAACGTGACAGTGTAAGGTATTCCAATCCCACGTTATTCAGGAACCCAAGGCGCTCTCGGATTTCCTTGAGGATCGCGCGGGCGATCTCGTTTTTCTGGGGGCTGAGGCTGTCAGGGACGGATTTGCACCAATCGTAAGCGTCGCGGATCGACATCTCGACCACCTGGCCCACATGCAGGCCGGCGATCTTGACCGCGAGCGCTTCGGGGCGCAGGCGATAGCCGCCGCAATCGCCGCAGGGGCGGTTGTTCTGGTAGCGCTCGAATTCTTCGCGGATCCAGTTGCTGTCGGTTTCGCGGTAGCGGCGCTCCATGTTGGGGATGACGCCTTCGAAAGCGCGTTTGACCTGGTAGACGCGGCCGCCTTCGTCGTAGCGGAACTGGATTTCCTCGTCGCCCGAGCCGTGCAGGAACACTTGCTGGACGTAAGCCGGGAGGTCCTTCCACTTGGCGTTCTTGTTGAACTCGTAGTGCTTGGCGATGGCCTCGATGGTTTGGAGGAAGTACGGGCTTTTGCCTTTGCGCCATGGGGCGAGTGCGCCGTCGGAGATCTTGAGCGTGACGTCCGGGACAACCAGACGCTCGTCGAAGAAGAGCTCGTGGCCGAGGCCGTCACAGGACGGGCACGCGCCAAAGGGGGCGTTGAACGAGAAGAGGCGCGGCTCGATCTCGGGGATGGTGAAGCCGCTGACGGGGCAGGCAAAATTCTCGGAGAAGGTGACGCGCTCGGGCTCGCCTTCGGAGGGTGCCGTTTCGAGAATCGCGATGCCATCGGCAAGGTCGAGGGCCGTGCGGAGCGAGTCGGCGAGCCGTGTTTCCATGCCTTCGCGGACCACCAGACGGTCGACCACGACGTCGATGTCGTGGCGGAATTTCTTGTCGAGCGTGGGCGGATCGTCGAGCTCGTGAAAGGCGCCGTCGACCTTGACCCGCTGGAAGCCCTGCTTGCGCAGCTCCAGGAACTCCTTGCGGTACTCGCCTTTTCGGTCGCGCACGATGGGCGCGAGGAGATAGGCGCGGGTCCCCTCCTCCATCCCCATGATGCGGTCAACCATGTCCTGCACCTGCTGCGCCTCGATGGGCTGGCCGGTGGCGGGCGAGTACGGCGTGCCGGCGCGGGCAAAGAGTAGGCGCAGATAGTCGTATATTTCGGTGACGGTGCCGACGGTCGAGCGCGGGTTCTTGGACGTCGTCTTTTGCTCGATCGAGATGGCGGGACTGAGACCGGTGATGTGGTCGACGTCCGGTTTCTCCATCATATCAAGGAATTGGCGCGCGTAGGCGGAGAGCGACTCGACGTAGCGGCGCTGGCCTTCGGCGTAGATCGTGTCGAACGCGAGCGAGGACTTGCCTGACCCCGAGAGGCCGGTGATCACGACCAGCTGGTCGCGGGGGATGTCGACATCGACCCCCTTGAGATTGTGCTCCCGTGCGCCCCGCACCTCGATGAATTTCTGCTCGGCCATGCGCGTCCCCAAGTTCACGTGCTGCGTCGTGTGAAGCGAAAGTAGCGCCATACCGCGTCCGCGCCAGCGCTGCACGTGAACATTAACAGAACATCAACCACATTTGCACGAAATTATCGCGCTGCTGTCAGGGCGTGGCAGGGGATGTGAGGGCAGAGCCGGCGGACTCAAACCTGAAAGCGCACCGGCTTAAATCAAAGCGCCCGCCTGACAGGCACTGTCAGGCCGCGCCGACCCGCCCCACTGGGGCGGCGCGATTGCGCCACCCCGCGGGACGGCGCGTGCTCAACCGTTTTAAATTTATCGGGTTTAGAGTCGCCGACTAGAAGTCAGCTTCGGGGCGTGGCACCCAGCAGGACGCGGCCTCCAAATAGCCCGGGCCGTAGTAATCGGCGGCGCGGGCGTGGTCGAAGCCGGCGTCCCACCACGCCTTGTAGGAGCGGTAAACCTTGCTCTCTTGCGTGGCGAGGCCGCGGGAGGCGTAGGCTTTGATCACCTCCCCGATCTCGGGGGTCTCGTCGCGCAGCCAGTCGTTGCGTTCGAGGTCATCGGCCTCGACGCACACCACGCCTGCCGGCACGTAGAGGCCCGGCATCCGGTTTTTCTGCACTGTTGCGGTAGGGGTACAGCTCATCAGGGCCAGAAGGCTGGCCCCGGTCAGGAGATATTTCATAAACCTGCTCGTCTCTTTTGGACTTTTGCAGGCAGGTTAGGCTGGCGCAGGTCCCCGCGCCAAGCCTTGATGGCTCAGCGGTAGAGCAAAGACTGGCCGTTGTGGAAAATATGCACCTTGGACGGGTCCGCCGAGAGCGAGACCTCCTTGTGGCGCAGATCGCCGTGGATGCCGGGCAGCTTGGCGACCATCTGTGCATCCGCGCCCGCCTGGCCGAAGTAGAGCAAGGTGACCTCGCCCAGAGCTTCGGTGATGGCGACGGTGCCGGTGTAAAGCGGCGTGCCGGTGGCCTCGACGAGGTCCTCGGGACGCACGCCGATGTTGACCTTGAGCCCCATGTCGGAGCTCTGCGTGGCCACATCCGACACGGCAGTGCCGCCACCGTCGAGCTTGACCGTGGTCTGCGCGCCGGTCTGGATGACCTCGCCCGAGAGCAGGTTCATGGACGGGGAGCCGATGAACTGCGCGACGAACTCGCTGTTGGGTGTTTCGTAGAGCTCGAGCGGCGTGCCGACCTGCGCGATGCCCTTGTTGGCGAGCACGACAATGCGGGTGGCAAGCGTCATCGCCTCCACCTGGTCGTGGGTGACGTAGATCATCGTCGAGTCTGGCATGGCCTCCTTGAGCTGCGCGATCTCGATCCGGGTGGCGACGCGCAACGCGGCGTCGAGGTTCGAGAGTGGCTCGTCAAAGAGGTAGACCTTGGGGTCGCGCACGATGGACCGGCCGATGGCCACACGCTGACGCTGACCACCCGACAAAGCCTTGGGCAGGCGGTCGAGGTACTGGTCGAGCTGCAGGATGCGCGCGGCTTTTTCGATGGCGGCGTCGATCTCGGCCTGCGGTTTCTTGGCGATCTTGAGCGCGAAGGACATGTTTTCGCGCACTGTCATGTGCGGGTAAAGCGCGTAGGACTGGAACACCATCGCGATGCCGCGCTGCGAGGGCGGGACGTCGTTGACCAGCTGGCCGTCGATTTCGAGCTCCCCGCCGGTGATCTTTTCGAGCCCCGCGATCATGCGCAAGAGCGTGGACTTGCCGCAGCCCGAGGGGCCGACGAACACCACCAGTTCGCCCTGCTCGATGTCGAGGTTGATGTCCTTGAGCACGTTGACCGTGCCGCCATATGTCTTGTCGACATTGGTGAGCTTGAGATTGGCCATCAGGCATCCTCCCCTTCGTTGGTATCTGCATCTGTGGCGAAGACGGCCTGCCACGGGCCGAGTAGTGCGGTGCGCCCGTCGTCGGGGCGCTCGAACGGAGCGCCTTGCGCGATCTGCCAGCGGCCTTCGGGCCAGTCGACCGGCTGCGACTTGTTGCTGAGGTTGAAGGCGCAGAGCACGCGGTCGCCCGCGTGTTGGCGCACGAAAATCAGCATGTCGTCGTCGGCGCGGATGATGTCCATCGCGCCTTTGACCAGTGCCGGGTGCTCGCGGCGGAACGCGAGGAACCGGCGGTAGAAGTTTAGGTGCGAGCCCTCGTCGCCCTCCTGCACACCGGCCGCCTTGTCGAGGTGTTCGACCGCGACGGGCAGCCAGGGCTTGCCATCGGTGAACCCGCCATTGCGGTTGTCGCGCGTCCAGACCATCGGCGTGCGGCAGCCGTCCCGGCCTTTGAACTTGGGCCAGAACTGCTTGCCGTAGGGGTCCTGCAAGTCCTCGAAGGCGACGTACGCCTCGGTCAGACCCAGCTCCTCACCCTGGTAGAGGCAGACCGAGCCGCGCAGGCTCATCAGGATCGCCGCGTAAAGGCGCTGCGCCGGCTCGCCCATGTTCCAGCGCGAGGCGTGGCGCATGACGTCGTGGTTGGAAAACGCCCAGCACGCCCAGCCGTCGCCGACAGTCTCTTCGAACTTGGTCAGGACCTGCCCGATCCGGCTGCCGGTGGGCGGGGTCGAGGAAAGAAAGGCGAAGTCGTAGCACATGTGCACCTTGTCGCCGCCGGAGGTGTATTCTGCCTGGATCTCCATCCCCCTTTGCGCGTCACCCACCTCGCCCACGGCGGTGGCCGCCGGGTACTCGTCAAGCAAAGCGCGGAACCGTTTGAGGAACGCGAGGTTCTCGGGCCGGTTCTTGTCGTAGAGGTGATTCTGCCAGTTGTAGGGGTTCACCGAAGGCGCGATGGTGTCATTGCGATCCTCGGGCTTCAGCGCCGGGTTCGCGCGCAGCTCCTGGTCGTGGAAGTAGAAGTTGATCGTGTCGAGGCGGAAGCCATCGACGCCGCGGTCGAGCCAGAACTTGACCACCGACAAGAGCTCGTCCTGCACTTCGGGGTTGTGCAGGTTGAGGTCCGGCTGCTCGGAGAGGAAGTTGTGCAGGTAGTACTGCATCCGCTCCCCGTCCCATTCCCAGGCCGAGCCGCCAAAGATCGACAGCCAATTATTCGGCGGCGAGCCGTCAGGCTGCGCATCCGCCCAGACGTACCAGTCGGACTTGGGGTTGTCGGCGCTCGCGCGGCTCTCGCGGAACCAGGGATGCTCGTCCGAGGTGTGCGACAGCACCAGGTCGATCATCACCTTGAGGTCCAGCTCGTGTGCCCGGGCGATCAGCGCGTCGAAATCGCCCAGCGTGCCGAACATCGGATCGACGTCGCGGTAGTCGCTGACGTCATAGCCAAAATCCTTCATCGGGGAGCGGAAGAACGGCGAGATCCAGATCGCATCCGCGCCGAGGTTGGCGATATGCGGCAGGCGGTTGATGATCCCGGCGAGATCGCCGATGCCATCGTTGTTGCTGTCCTGAAAGCTGCGTGGGTAGATCTGGTAGATCACCGCGCCGCGCCACCAATCCTTGTCGGTGGCGCCAGCGTGGATCGCAGGCTGCGTGTGTGGGTCGAGAAAACTCATGCGTCTGTCCTTACTTCACCGAACCGGCCAGCATGCCGCGCACCAGGTATTTCTGCATCGAGAAGAAGACGAGCAGCGGCACCGCGATCGACACGAATGCCGCCGTTGCCAGGATTTCCCAGTTGCCGCCGCGCGTGCCGAGCAGCTCGACGATCTGGTTGGTCATCACCGTGGTCTCGCCGGAGGCGTCGATCAGGAACACCTTGGCCACCAAGAGGTCGTTCCAGGTCCAGAGGAACTGGAAGATCGCGAACGAGGCCAGCGCGGGGAAGCTGAGCGGCAGGATGATCTTGGTAAAGATCTGGAACTCGGTGGCGCCATCCACCCGCGCGTTCTCGATGATGTCCTTGGGAAGGCCCACCATGTAGTTGCGCAAGAGGTAAATCGCGAGCGGCATGCCAAAGCCGGTGTGCGCAAGCCACACCCCCAGGTAGCCCTTGCCGATGCCGATGTTGTTGTGCAGCTGCAGGAGCGGGATCAACGCCAGTTGCAATGGCACCACCAGCAGCGCCACGACCGCCGCGACCAGGAGCGCCCTGCCCGGGAATTCCATCCACGCCAGCGCATAAGCCGCAAAGGCCGCCACGAGGATCGGGATGACCGTCGCCGGGATCGTGACCGTAAAGGTGTTGAAGAACGCCTTGGCCATGCTGTCGGTCGAGCCTTCGGAGAAGAGCACCGTACGGTAGTTGTCGAGCGTGAACTCGGGCGCCACCGTCGCCGTCACAAAGAGGCGCTTGCCGCGGGAGCCGGACATCTCCTCGGTGGAGGTGATGCGGTAAGCGCCGTCTGCCGCGATGGTGATGCTCTCACCGGAACGAAACTCCCCGGTCTCGCCGGCCGCATAGGCCGAGATGTCGCGCGAGCTGACACCCCAGCGGGAGATCTCCGCGCCCTCTTTGCCGGCGTCTTCGAGCACGTTGCCTTCGATCACCCAGAGGTTGCCCTCCTGCACCTGCGCGTCGGGACCCTGCGCGCGCTCGACGAGGTTCTGTTCGGAGGCGATCGGCGCCTTCCACCAGCCCGAGGCCGCGATCTGGTCGGCCGTGCGGAACGACGACACCAACAGACCCACGGTCGGGAAGAGCCAGAGGAACACCAGAACGGCCACCGAGATGTGCACCGCCCAGGTCAGGGAGGACTTTGTACCTGCAATATTATCCATGATTTGCTCCCTTTGGTTCGCGGGCCATCACTTCATCTCCTTGCGGGCGTTGTGGACGTTCCAGACGAGGATCGGCGTCACCAGCAGCATGATGACCATGGCCGAGGCCGAGCCCACGCCCCAGTCATTGGCGCGGAAGAGCTTGTCGAACATGTAGTTGGCCAGCACCTGCGTCTCCCACTGGCCGTTGGTCATCGCGAACACGATGTCGAACACCTTGAGCACGACGATGGTGATGGTCGTCCAGACCACCACGATGGTGCCCATGATCTGCGGCACTTTGATCTTGAAGAACACCTGGAAGGGGTTTGCCCCATCCACGATGGCCGCCTCGACCGTCTCCTCGGGGATGCCGCGCAGGGCGGCGCTCAGGATCACCATGGCAAAGCCGGTCTGGATCCAGATAAGCACGATCATCAGCAGAAAGTTGTTCCAGAACGGGATCGTCAGGAACGTCTTCGGCTCGCCGCCCGCCGCCACGATGATGGCGTTGAGAATGCCGATCTGCTCGGCCTCGATAGGGCGGGTGTCGTAGACCAGCTTCCAGATCACCGCGGCGCCCACGAACGAGATCGCCATCGGCATGAAGATCAGCGCCTTGGCCAGCGCGCCCCAGCTGATCCGGTCGGTCAGCTGCGCGGCCAGAAGGCCAAACGCGGTGGAGGCCGCCGGCACCACGATCAGCCACAGCATGTTGTTGCGCAGCGCCTCCCAGAACTTCGGCTCGCCGAACATCTGCGCGTAGTTGTCGAGGCCGACGAACTCGTACCCGCCGGGCACACGGTCCATGAGTGACAGACGCAGCGTCTCGACCACCGGGTAGCCAAGGTAGAGGCTCAGCGCAAAGATCGCGGGAAAGAGGAAAAGCCACGGGCGGATCATGTTTGCCCGGTTGATGTTCCGACCCGCATTCGGGCCGGTGGGCGGGTACAGCACCTTGTCGACGAACAAGTTGGATGCCCAGAAATAGCCCACGCAACCGCCAACACCGATCACGATGGTCATAAGGCCTAAGAGCGCTGGATGCATCCGCGTCTCCTCCCCGAATATGTTGTGGGATTATGGGCTGCGGCCTGCCTCCTCCTGCAGGCCACAGCGAGGGCGCGGCTCACGCACGATGTGCGGAGCCGCGCCTTTGTCGGGACCGCTTACTTGAGCGAGTCCCAGCTGTCCTGGATCGCACCCGCGACCTCGGCGGCGTCCGCGCCACCGGCATAGTCGACCATACCCGTCCAGAAGGAACCTGCGCCCACACCGCCCGGCATCAGGTCGGAGCCGTCAAAGCGGAAGGTGGTGGCGCCCAGCAGGATGTCGTTCATCCGGCGGCTCGTGTCGTCCACGAACTTGGAGGTGTCGACGCCCTTGTGCGGCGTCAGGAACCCGCCACGGGACATCCACAGCTCGTGCGCGGCCGGGTCCTGCAGGAACTCAACCAGCTCATGCGTCGCCTCGCTCTCATTGGTGATCGCAAAGAGCGTGCCGGCACCCAGCACCGGGCTGCCGAGGTCTTTTTCAGCAAACGCCGGGAAGTAGAAGAAGTCTGCGTCGACGCCGATCTCGGTGCCTTCCGGGAAGAAGGCCGGGATGAACGACGCCTGGCGGTGCATGTAGCACTGCGGCGGGCTGTCGAAGAGACCCTTGGGAGAGTCGCGGAAGTCGGTGGTGCCGACCGCGCCCGAGCCGCCTGCGACGTAGTCGTCGTTGCGGGCAAAGGTGCCGAACTCTTCGATCGCGGCGACAACGGCCGGATCGTCGAACGGGATCTCGTTGGCGACCCACTGGTCATAGACCGACGGGGGCTGCGTGCGCAGCATCAGGTCCTCAACCCAGTCCGTGGCCGGCCAGCCGGTCGCGGCGCCGGACCCCAGACCGATGCACCAGGGCGTCTCGCCATCGGCGACGATCTGGTCGGTGAGCGCCTTCAGCTCTTCCATGGTCTCGGGGATCTCGTAACCGGCATCCTCGAAGTTCTCCGGCACGAACCACACGAGCGACTTGAGGTCGACGCGGAAGAACATGCCGTAGTGCTGGTCTTCGCCGTCTTCGTTGGCGTAGGTGCCCAGGTCGACCCAGGACTGACCAGCGGCGTAATTCTCTTTCACCCAGTCCGCGACTTCGGGCTTGAGCGGCGTCAGCAGACCGCGCGACGCCATGTCGGCGGCCAGACCCGGCTGCGGGAAGACGGCGAGGTTCGGCGCAGAGCCGGCTTCGGCGTCCACGATGATCTGCTGCTCGAAGCTGTCCGAGCCGACGTAAGTCACGGTGTGGCCCGTCTTTTCCTCGAACATGTCGAAGATCTCGTTCACGATCTCGGCCTCGGGGCTCAGCCAGGGGCCGGCAACCGTGATCGTCTCCGCCTGCGCGGAGCCTGCGACAAGCGCTGCCGTGGCGGCGGTGAACATAAGGTGTTTCAAGTGGTGTTCCTCCCAGTTTGGCCTCGACGGGCCCACCTCTTCGGGCCTTTTCGGCCTGTGGATAAAAGCGCCTCGAATCTGACCAAAGCGCTTTCAAACTTTTCCCAAACTACGGCCTCATTTCCAAACGTCAACCAGCTTTGCGGGCAGACTGCCGCAAGTTCAGGCAGAAAATGAAAGGCGCGGAATTCGGGGCAAAACCACTGTAAATCGTGGCGTACACACTCTGTCCGATCCGAAATACACTTTGAATGCGGTGTCAGACCTGCTCTAAAGCGAGGCAACTTGAAAGCGCTTTGACCCGACGATGAACCTCAAACAACTTTCCGATCACCTTGGCCTGTCGCAGACGACAGTCAGCCGCGCGCTGAACGGCTATCCCGAAGTCAGCGAGCGCACCCGCGAACGCGTTCAGAATGCTGCCGAAAAGCACGGCTATTCTCCGAACGCCCGCGCGCGCGGGCTGGCGATGGGACGCGCGCAGGCCATCGGGCATGTTCTGCCGCTGAGTGCACAGCACGAGATGGTGAACCCGGTCTTTGGCGATTTCATCGCCGGCGCTGGCGAGGTCTACGCGGGCGCCAATTACGACCTGCACCTGACGCTGGTCCCGGACGGCGATGAAGAGGCCGCCTATCACAAGATCGCCGCCAAGCGCTCGGTCGATGGGATCATCGTACACGGACCGCGCATGCAGGATCCGCGAATCGATCTGCTCGGAACGCTTGGCCTGCCCTTTGTTGTGCACGGGCGCGCCTCGGACGTCGTCGCGCCCTACGCCTGGCTCGACGTGGACAACACCCGCGCCTTTTTTCGCGCCGCGCAATTCCTGATCGACCTGCGCCACAGGCGGATCGGGCTGATCAACGGGCTCGAATTCATGGACTTTGCCCACCGCCGGCGCCTCGGCTATCTGCGCGCGCTTGAAGGCGCGGGTCTGCAGGTCGATCCGGCCCTCATGTCCTCGGCCGAGATGACGGAGATCAACGGACATCACGCAATGCGCCGGATGCTCGCCCTGCCCTCCCCGCCGACGGCCGTCCTGACCGCCTCGATCATGCTCGCCATCGGCGCGCGCCGCGCGGTCGAGGATGCGGGGCTGACGCTGGGGCGCGACGTGTCGATCATCACCCATGACGACGATCTGAGTTACCTGCGGAACGGCCAGGACGTCCCGCTCGATGGTGCGCCAGCCGGTCAGAACGTGCCGATATTTACCGCGACCCGCTCGTCCGTGCGTGACGCAGGCCGGCGCGTGGCCGAGATGCTGCTCGCCCGGATCGCCCAGCCGGGCGCCGCCCCGGAAACCAAGCTGCTCGAAGCCGAGTTGATCCTGGGCCGGTCCACCGGTCCCTGCCCGCACGCCTAGCGCGCGACAGCGCCTCACCTAGACTTACGAAAGACCTCTATGCTCACCCACTCTCGCTCGGATTTCCCTGACGGTTTTCTCTTTGGGACCGCCACTTCTGCCTACCAGATCGAAGGCCACGCCTTTGGCGGTGCGGGACAAACGCACTGGGACAGCTTTGCCGCAACCCCCGGCAACGTGGTGCGCGGCGAGGACGGCGCGCGCGCCTGCGATCACTACCACCGGTATGAAGAGGACCTGGACCTGATCGCCGCCGCCGGCTTTGACGCCTACCGGTTTTCGACCTCCTGGGCGCGGGTGATGCCGGATGGCGAGACCGTGAACCCCGAGGGGCTCGACTTTTACGACCGGCTGACCGACGCGATGCTTGCGCGCGGGCTGAAACCGATGGCGACGCTTTATCACTGGGAGCTGCCGCAGACACTTGCCGACATTGGCGGGTGGCGTAACCGGGAGACGCCGGCGCGTTTTGCGGACTTTGCCAGTGTCATCATGGGCCGGATCGGGGACCGCATGCACTCGGTCGCGCCGATCAACGAGCCGTGGTGTGTGGGGTACCTCAGCCACTTTCTGGGCGAGCACGCGCCGGGCATGCGCGACATCCGCGCCACCGCCCGGGCGATGCACCACGTGCTGGTCGCCCACGGTATGGCGACGGAGGTGATGCGCGGGCTGGGGATGCAGAACCTCGGTGCGGTCTTCAACTTTGAATGGGCGACGCCTTCGGATAACACGCCCGAAGCGGTGGAGGCGGCGGCGCGCTATGACGCGATCTACAACCGCTTCTTTCTCGACGGTGTCTTTAAGGGCACCTACCCGCGCCGCGTGCTGGAGGCGTTCGAGCCACACCTGCCAACCGGATGGCAGGACGATTTCGCGCTGATCGGCCAAAGGCTCGATTGGTGCGGACTGAACTACTACACGCGCAAGGTGATCGCGCCTGACCCGGGTCCCTGGCCTGCGCTGAAGGAGGTCGAAGGGCCTTTGCCGAAGACGCAAATGGGCTGGGAGATCTACCCGCAGGGCCTGCACGATTTCCTTGTGCGCACGGCAGAGGACTACACCGGGGACCTGCCTCTCTATGTCACGGAAAACGGCTGCGCGAGCGCAGAGCCGTTCGAGGATACGGACCGGATCGCTTACCTTGACGCACATCTGAGCGCGGTGCGGGAGGCGATTGCCAAAGGTGTGCCGCTGAGCGGCTACGTCGTCTGGTCGCTTATGGACAATTACGAGTGGGCCAAGGGGTACGAAATGCGGTTCGGCCTCGTGCATGTGGATTTCGAGACCTTGCAGCGCACCCCCAAAGCGTCTTATCGCGCGCTGAAAGCCGCGCTTGCCTGAAATTGGACCCGACCGTCTGAAAGGATTGCACCATGGGTGACCTCCTGTTCCTTGTTGCCGATGTGGGCGGCACCAACACCCGCGTCGGGCTTGCGCGTGGCACGTTGGTCGACACCGCTTCGATCCGCCGGTTCCGCAACCGCGACCACGCAGGGCTCGAGGACGTCTTGCGCGCCTACCTGGCCGAGAACGGTGCCAAACCGGATGCTGCTGCTGCCGCCGCCGCAGGGCCTCTGCAGGACGGTGGGGTGAAGCTGACGAACCTCGCGTGGCACGTCACGCCGGACGGGATTTCGGAGGCTACGGGGTGTGAGAAGGCGTCCGTTCTCAATGACTTGCAGGCGCAGGGTCATGCGCTTCCGTTTATCGAGGCGGGCAATCTGACGACGCTGATCGAGGCGCCCGAGGGGCCGGAGACGGCACCGCGGCTGGTGCTGGGCGTCGGGACCGGGCTCAACTCGGCCGTGGCTCTTCCGCACGCGGGCCGGGTCTTTGTGCCGGCGTCGGAGACGGGCCATATCGACCTGCCGATTGCCACGCGCGCGCATTTCGAGCTCGGCGCATGGCTCGCCGCGCGCCATGGGTTTGCTGCCGCCGAAGAGGCGCTGTCCGGGCGCGGGGTTGCGCATCTTTACGCCTGGGCTTGCGACCGGGCGGGCGTGCCGAACACACCCGAGGCTGACGCGCCGGCGGTGATGGAGCGGCTCGCCGCGGGGGACCCGCAGGCCGTGGTCGCGGCGCAGACCTTTGCCGAGCTTTTGGGCGGGCTCGCCGGCTCGCTCGCGCTGATCCAATTGCCGTTCGGCGGGGTCTATATCGTCGGCGGGATGGCGCGTGCGTTCACGCCGCAGCTGAACGATCTGGGCTTTGCGGATGCGTTCCGGGCCAAGGGGCGTTTTTCCGACTACATGCGCCAATTCGCCGTGCATGTCGTCGAAGACGATTACGCCGCGCTCACAGGGTGCGCGGCGTATCTGATCGATCGGGTCTAGGGCCGGCTTATTTTCGCGACCACCAGCCGCGCCGCTTGGGCTTGGCCGGCTCTTCCGGGGCCGGAGCGGGCGCTGGTTCGGCAACTGGTTCGGGGACCGGTTCCGGCATCAGGTCTGGCTCCGGCGTTTGGTCCGGCGCGGGCGTCAGATCGGCCTGGACGTCGGGCTTTGGTTCCGGCGCGGGTTCCAGCTCGGCGGTTAACACGTCATCGGCGGCAGCCGTCTCGGTTGGAGCTTCGGCTGGGACTGCTGCCTCAGCCTCGACGTCGACCTTTTTCTTGCGCGGGGCACGCTTGCGCTTGGGCTTTTCCTCGGGCGCGGGCGCGTCTTGAGTCGCTGAGGCCTCTTCGCCTTCTGGTTGTGCCTCGTCGCTTGCTTCGAGCACCGTCTCAGCATCAGCCTTTTTCTTGCGCGGCGCGCGTTTGCGCTTGGGTTTTTCCTCTAGCGCAGGCTCGGCGTCGGCCGCTGCAGTTTCGACCTGTTCGGCGTCCTCGACCGGCTCTGCTTTGGCTTTCGACCTGCGGCGGCGCTTGGGCTTTTCAGCCTCGCCTTCGGCCTCTGATGGGGTCTCTGCGGGTGCCTCATCGGCCTCCTGGGAGGCCGCCTCGGCAGGACTTTCGTCCTCGGTTGCCGGGCTGTCTTCGGAAGCTGCGTCGCTGCCGCCCCCTTTGCCCCGACGGCGACGCCGGCGACGGCGCTTCTTGGGCTTGGTTTCGTCGTCGGCCTCAGGCGTTGCCGCCTCCGTGGAGACGTCTTCAGCCTCTTCCTCGGGCGTGTCGAACATGGACATGTCGACCGACACGACCGGAGCGGAGGGCTCGGGCACGACGCGCGTTGCGGTCTTGAACTTTTCGATCGAATGGTCGGGCGAGACCAGCATCGGATCACCCTCGACCCGGACCGAGAGGCCGTAGCGCGCCTCGATCTGCGCGATGTGCTCGCGCTTTTGGTTCATCAGGTAATTGGCGATGCCGACGGGCGCCTTGACCAGCACCTCGCGGGATCGGCGGCGGACGCCCTCCTCCTCGATCTGGCGCAGGAGCGACAGGCCGAGACTGTCGTCGGAGCGGATGAGGCCGGTGCCGTGACAGTGCGGACACGCTTGGGTTGTGGCCTCGATCATGCCGGGGCGCAGACGCTGGCGCGACATCTCGAGCAGGCCAAAGCCGGAAATCCGGCCCACCTGGATGCGTGCGCGGTCGGTCTTGAGCTTGTCCTTGAGCCGCTTTTCGACCGCCGTGTTGTTCTTGCGCTCGTCCATGTCGATGAAGTCGATGACGATCAGGCCGGCAAGGTCGCGCAGGCGCAGCTGGCGGGCGACCTCTTCGGCGGCCTCGAGGTTGGTCTTGAGCGCGGTCTCCTCGATCGAGCCTTCCTTGGTGGCGCGGCCGGAATTCACATCGACCGCCACAAGCGCCTCGGTCACGCCGATCACGATGTAGCCGCCGGATTTCAGCTGCACCGTCGGGTTGAACATCGAGGTCAGGTAGCTCTCGACCTGGTAGCGCGCAAAGAGCGGCATCGGGTCGGTGTATTGCTGCACGTTTTTCGCGTGGGACGGCATGATCATCTTCATGAAGTCCTTGGCGATCCGGTAGCCGTTCTCGCCCTCGACGATGACCTCGTCGATGTCGCGCGAATAGAGGTCGCGGATGGACCGTTTGATCAGGTCCCCTTCCTCGTAAATCTTTGCGGGCGCGATGGATTTCAGCGTGAGCTCGCGGATTTGCTCCCAGAGGCGCTGCAGGTATTCATAGTCGCGCTTGATCTCGGTCTTGGTGCGTTTGGCCCCTGCCGTGCGCACGATGAGACCGGCGCCTTCGGGCACTTCGATGGAGGTTGCGATCTCTTTGAGTTTCTTGCGGTCGGCTGCGTTGGTGATCTTGCGCGAGATGCCGCCGCCGCGGGCGGTGTTGGGCATCAGGACGCAGTAGCGGCCGGCAAGCGAGAGGTAGGTGGTCAGCGCCGCGCCCTTGTTGCCGCGCTCTTCCTTGACGACTTGCACGAGGAGGATCTGGCGGACCTTGATGACCTCCTGGATCTTGTAGCGGCGCGGGCGCGGCTTGCGCGGCGGACGGATGTCCTCGTGATCGTCGTCGTCGGCCACTGCCTCGATGCTGGCGTCCTTTTCGGCGGCCAGCGCAGGGGCGTCATCCTCCTCCTCGGGCACCTCGCTGTCTGCCTCGGAGGCTTCGTCCTCTACCGGCTTGGGTGCCGTCTCGACGGGTGTTTCCGCAGCGTTCGACGTGGCGTCCTCCACAACCTCTGCGGGTGCGGCGTCCGTGTCTTCTTCGGTGAGATCGATGGTCTCCATCCCGGAGATGTCACCGCCTTCAACCTCCGCCTGCTCAACGGCATCCTCATTGGCCACATCGGCGGCCTTGGAGGACCGGCGGCGGCGGCGTGGTTTTTTCTCTTCCTCCTCCTCGCGGGCACGCATGGCTTCGGCGTAGGCGCGCTCTTCGGCCATCAACGCCTCGCGGTCGGCGACCGGGATTTGGTAATAGTCGGGATGGATCTCGGAAAAGGCCAGGAAGCCGTGCCGGTTCCCGCCGTAGTCGACAAACGCCGCCTGCAGCGACGGCTCGACGCGCGTTACTTTTGCAAGGTAGATATTGCCAGCGAGCTGGCGCTTGTTTTCGGATTCAAAATCGAACTCCTCGACCTTGTTTCCGTCCACGACCACCACACGCGTCTCCTCGGCGTGGGTGGCATCGATAAGCATCTTTTTTGCCATGGTATCCGTCTGCACCGCCCAGGCCGTGCGCCGCCGGGCGGCGCGAGAAGGCGTGTGAGGTGACTTGTCTTGGCGAAGGATGCGCGGCTGGCCCCCAAGGAGGGGGCGACGTCTCTGATGGGTCGTCGCGCGCAGTGCATCGCGTTTCTCTCCGACAGGGCGGGCGCGTGGCCCTTGACCCTGTCCGTTTTGTGCCTCGGCCCTAAAGCCTGGGGGCAAGCGGGTCGACCTCGTCAGAGGCCACACTCATGCCGTCTGCGCAGCCGAAGGCCCGGCGCGGATGGCAGTGAATCTCATATCGGCACACGCAATACGTGCGACCGATACGCGCAACATAGGGCGAAGAGCGCCGAAATGACAAGCAGTTAAACCGCCGGTCAGCCGATGTGGTAGAGCGACTTGAAGAGCGCGGGGTCGAGGCTTTCGGCGGCGAAGGTCGCGCCCTCCGTCAGGACGGACACGGCGTCGTGGCTGTGCAGGCTCTCCTGGTGGCTGGCGATCACACGGTAGTCACCGATGCGCGGATCGCGCTGCAGCGCTTCTGCAAAAAGCCGTGCCGCGTCTTCGACAAAGATCGGGTTCGCGGCGTTCAGCTCGGCAAACGCCTGCTCGTCCTCGCGCTTGACCATCACTTGCGTCTCGGTCGGGATCGCGGCGCGGCAGAGCGCGACGATGTCTTCGAACCACGGGCAATCATCGCCCACCATCTCCATCGACAGGCGCGCGACGGACCGTTGGGAATGCGGCGTCGCGAGCTGGCCGCGGGTGCGTCGGGCGTGTTCGGAGAGCTCGAGCGAGCAAGGGCAGGTCGAGGAATAGACGTAGTCGAGATGCACGACCTTGCGGCGCACCCCGCCCGCCTCGATCACCTCGAGCGCGATGTCGTAGTACTGGTATCCCGACAGCCCCGAGCGCAGGCTCTCGACCTGCATGGGGAAGGAGAACTTCATCTGCAGGCGTGCGTCAAAACTCTCGAGGTCTGTTTTGTAGGCATCAAGCGTGTCCTCCATCACGTTGAAGGAAAACGTCTTTTCCGCGTTCTGGTAGAATGTCCGCATGATGCGGGACATGTTGATGCCCTTCTTGTCCGCCTCGAGGCTGACGGTGCCGGTCACACTCGTTTCCAGCGTCAGCGCGTCGCCTGCCTTGGTCCGGTACCGGATCGGCAGGCGAAAATTGGAAATCCCCACGTGCTGGATCGGACGCTGCGCGCCCCGGATCAGCGCCGCCGGGCCGTTTTGCAGGTCGGGCAGGCTGGCCTTGTACGCCGCATCGACGGTGAATTCCTGCGGGTAGTCGCGCGCCATCGGCGCAACGGAGGCAACAAGTGCGCGCATCTCGGGCGAGAGCGCAGCAAGCTCGGCCGCATCCGCGGTTTGCGCCCATGTGCGGAGCGTCGACATGGCCCGATCCGCGTCCTCGCGGCCCGGCATCCGTTCGATATCTGCTGCGTGAATGTTCATTTCAGCCCTCCAACCCATGAGGCGTGCGCATCATATAGGCATCGTCTGCCTTGCGATCCATAGGAGGGATACGCGAGGCCCGGGCAGATGGATCACTCCGCAGGCGTCACCTGATCGAGCGCGCGCGTCAAATCTGCGATCAGATCGTCCGAATCCTCGATCCCGACCGACAGGCGCACGAGGCCGGGCGTGATCCCAAGTTCGGCGCGCTGCGCCTCGCTCAGCCGCTGGTGGGTGGTGGTCGCGGGGTGCGTGATGATCGACTTGGCGTCGCCCAGATTGTTCGAGATCAGCACGGTTTCAAGCGCGTTCAGAAACGCAAAGGCGCCCGCCTGCCCGCCCGCGATGTCGAGCGTCACGATCGTCCCGCCCGCCCCCATCTGCGCCTGCGTCAGCGCGTGCTGGGGATGGCTCGGATGACCGGGGTAGATCATCCGCTCAAGTTTGGGATGATCGTGCAAAGCGTCGGCGATGCGGGCCGCGCTGGCGGTCTGGCAGCGCACGCGCAGGTCCATTGTCTCGAGCCCCTTGAGCATGACCCACGCCGTGAACGGGCTCATCGCGCCGCCGGTGTGCTTCATGTAAGGCTCGACGACGCCGCGAATGTGGTCGCGGGTGCCGAGGATGATCCCGCCAAGCGCGCGCCCTTGTCCGTCGATGTGCTTTGTGGCCGAGTAGACAACCACGTCGACGCCAAGTTCGACGGCCTTGGAATAGACCGGCGTGGCAAAGACGTTGTCGACGATGACCGTTGCACCAACTTTATGCGCTAGATCGGAGACGGACTTAATATCAATGACTTCCAGAGCGGGGTTAGCAATCGACTCAAAGAACACGGCAGAAGTGTTTGGCCGGATGGCGTTTTCCCACTCCTCGAGGTTCGTGCCGTCGACAAAGGTGACCTTAACGCCATAACGCGTCAGGATGTTTTCCAGCACGTAAAGGCACGACCCGAAAAGCGCGCGCGCCGAGACGACGTGATCGCCCGCCTTGAGGCAGGACATGAGCGCGCCCGTGACCGCCGCCATGCCGGAGGCCGTGGCAAAGCCGTCCTCGGTGCCCTCGCAGAGCGCCATGCGGGCCTCGAACATGGCGACCGTCGGGTTGCCGTAGCGGGCATAGATGTACTCGTCCGGCCCGCTTTCGATGAACCGGGCCTCGGCGGCCTCCGCGCTGTCGTAGACAAAGCCCTGGGTGAGGAAAATCGCCTCGCTCAGCTCGCCATATTGGCTGCGGCGGGTGCCGCCATGCACCATCTCGGTGCGTTTCGCGCGTGTCATCTGTGCCCTCCAAAGGCCTGACGCCCAAAGAAAAACCCCCAATCGGCCAAGCGAAAGGGGGTCCTTGCGTCCTGACCTCTTTAGCGGTGTGTTTAACGTGGCCCGCAATCCGGTAACAAATCGCCACACAGTTCAGATACTCTGCCGCCGCGGGCGCGTCAACGGCTTGCGCTGCGCCAAGGCTGTGGCACTCTGCGCGCAAACGAGGAGCCCCCCCGATGATCGACCTCTACTACTGGCCCACACCGAACGGATGGAAAATCTCCATTGCGCTCAATGAGATGCAGCTCGACTTTGAGACGCATCTCGTGAACATCTCGCAAGGGGAACAATTCGCTCCCGACTTTCTTCGCCTGTCGCCCAACAACCGGATGCCGGCGATTGTGGACCCGGACGGGCCGGACGGCGCGCCGATCTCGGTCTTTGAGTCGGGGGCGATCCTGCTTTACCTGTCCCAAAAGACGGATCAATTCGGCGGGCGCACGCCGCAGGAACGTGTCGCCGTCTGGGAATGGCTGATGTGGCAGATGGGCGGGCTTGGCCCCATGGCGGGTCAGGCGCACCACTTTCTCAAGTTTGCGCCGCGCGCTGACCCACCTCAGGACATTCCGTATGCAAAAGACAGATACCGCAATGAAACCGGACGTTTGTACCGCGTTCTTGATACGCGTCTGGCGCAGAACGAATACGTGGCGGGCGGCGTCTACACGATTGCGGACATGGCGATCTGGCCCTGGGCCTCGCTTTGGGAGGGACAGCAGCAGACGCTCGAAGACAAGCCGAACCTGGCGCGCTGGCTCGACACGGTGAGCGCGCGTCCCGGCGTCATTGCCGGGCGCGCCCTGCACGCCGACTTGCGCAAGGACCCGGGACCGAAGTGACGGTCAGCTTTCGGGCGTGTCTTCCTCGAAGGCGCCGAGCGAGACCAGCTGCCACCAGAGGAACGCAAAGAGCGCGATGGGAAAGCCGAACGTCTCGATCTTGACCCAGAGATCGGTCGAGAGCGTGCGCCAGATGATCTCGTTTGTGACTGCGAGCGCGAGGAACATGATTGCGAGGCGGCGCGTCAGGGTCATCCACCCCTCCGGCGTGAGCGGCAGCGCGTCCGAGAGCACGTAGGCGAGATAGGATTTTCCCCGCACCAGTCCGATGGCGAGGAGTAGCGCGAAGAAGCCGTAGACGATGGTTGTCTTCATCTTGAAGAACTTTTCGTCGTTGAACCACCAGGTAAGCGCGCCGAAGAAGATGACCATGACGGCGGTGAAGATCTGGATGCGCGACAGCTGGCCGGTGAGCTTCCAAAGGATGCCCATAGCGACGAGCATGATCGGGATGAAGGCGAGCGTCGCGACGATGAAGCCGCTGTACTCGGTCCCCGCCCAGGTGAAGGTCTGGTCCCGCAGCCGCAGGTAGATCACGAAAAACGCGATCGGCGGGCCAAGCTCGAGCGCCTGGCGCAGGAACGGATTGATCTCTTTGGCGGGGGGCGTGTCGGTCATGCGCGTGTGCTAGCGGTTTCGCAGGCGCCGGGCAATGCGGTTTGCACGCGGTGCTGAGGGCGGTGGGCTGCAGCCCACCCTACCCGCCGAACTCGACCACCACCGCGCCAAGGGCGATGAGCGCCATGAGCGCCGCGCGGCGCGGGCCGACGGTTTCGCCGAGGATCAGCCAACCGATGAGCGCCGCAAAGACGGTGGAGGTCTCCCGCAGAACCGCAGCCTCGCCCACCTTGTCGAGCCGGGTGGCGAGGATCACGCTGCCGAAGGAGCCGTAGGCGATGAGTGCGCCGAAGAAGCCGCGGAGCGCCAGAGGTGGCAGTGGCACCGGGGCGCGGCGCCATCTGAGGGCGGCGATGATCGGGAAGTCGATCGCGGTGATGAAGAAGAACCACGCCAGGAACGTAAACGGGTTGGGCGTCGCGCGCACACCGTAGGCATCCCACGTGGTGTAGACCGCCACGAGCGCGCCCGTGCCAACCGCGAGCCAAAGCGCGGGCACCAGCGTGTCACGCGCGACGGTGATGGTGGCGAGGTTGTAGGCCGCAAGGCCAAAAATGCCGGCAAGGAGGATGCCGACGCCGAGCCACTGCATACCAGTGAAGGTCTCGCCGAAGATCAGGTAGGCGCCGATCACCGTGAAGAGCGGGCCCGTGCCGCGCACGACCGGGTAGACGACGGTGTAGGCGCCGCGCGTGTAGGCCAGCGCCATGCCGACCTTGTAACAAAAGTGGATGCCGAGGGCGCCGAAGATCAGGACCCACTCCGCGCCTTGCGGCCAGGGCACGGCGAAGAGCGCGATGGGCGCCGACAGCACAAAGAGCCAGCTGTCGATGGCGCCGCGGCTGAGCCAAGGGTCGTGGCGGCCTTTCTGGAGGGCGCCGAAAAGTGCGTGCAGGAAGGCCGAGCTGAGCGCCAGGATCAGGGCGGCGCGGGTGCCGGCTTCGGTGCCTTCGATGGCGTAGATCAGCTCTGCGATGGGTCATGTTCTGGGGGCCAGCCCCCAGACCCCCGGGATATTTCTTGCCAGAAGAAGAACGCGGGCCTGCTCATTTGCCGAGGTCGTGTCCGGTAAGGGCGGCGGCGAAGTCTTCGGGGTCAAAGGCGTCGAGGTCGTCGATCTTTTCCCCGACGCCGATAGCGTGGATCGGCAGGCCGAACCTGTCCGCGAGGGCCACGAGGATGCCGCCGCGCGCGGTGCCGTCGAGCTTGGTCATCACAAGGCCGGTCACGTTGGCGAGTTTCTGGAACGTCTCGACCTGCGCGAGTGCATTCTGGCCGGTTGTGGCGTCGAGCACGAGGAGGGTGTTGTGCGGCGCGTCCGGGTCCTGTTTCCGGATGACGCGCACGATCTTGGCGAGCTCCTCCATCAGGTCGGCACGGTTTTGCAGGCGGCCGGCGGTGTCAATCATCAGAAGGTCGGCGCCGTCCGCTTTGGCCTTGGCCATGGCGTCGAAGGCGAGGCTGGCGGGGTCCGAACCTTCGGGGGCGGTCAGGACCGGCACCTCCGCGCGGTCTCCCCAGACTTGCAGTTGTTCGACAGCGGCGGCGCGGAAGGTGTCTCCGGCTGCGATGACGACCTTTTTGCCGGCGGCGCGGAACTGGCTGGCGAGTTTGCCGATGGTCGTGGTCTTGCCCGAGCCGTTGACACCGACGACAAGCACGACTTGCGGTTTGGTGGCGTAGAGCGGCAGAGGTTTGGCAACCGGCTCCATGATGCGGGCGATTTCGGCGGCGAGGAGCGCCTTGATCTCGTCCGTCGACAGGCGCTTGCCCATGCGCCCTTCGGCCATGTTGGCGGTCACGCGCAGTGCCGTGTCGACGCCCATGTCGGCGGTGATCAAAAGCTCTTCGAGCGCCTCGAGCATGTCGTCGTCGAGCTCGCGTTTGACCACCGGTGCTGCGGGCGCGCGTCCCATGAGGCGGCCGAAAAAGCCAGGTTTCGCCTCGGGTGCCGGCTCTGCCGTGCGCGCGGCGACCGGGATGGGAGTGACCGGAACGGTGGTTGCGGGAGGCGGTGCGGGCGGTGTGACCGGCTCGGGCTCGGGCTCGGGCTCGGGCTCGGGCTCGGGCTCGGGCTCGGGCTCGGGCTCGGGCTCGGGCTCGGGCTCGGGCTCGGGCTCGGGCTCGGGAGGCGTGATCACCTCTGCGGGAGGTGTCGAGGGCAATTCATCCGGCTCTGGCGCCTCAGGCACGGCGCTCTGCGATTCGGGCTGCGCTGGAGGCTCCTCGGTCCCGGCCTCCTCGACAATTGCATCCAGCCCCTCCTCCAGTTTCGAGGACGATTTAAATAGCTTGCTTTTCAACTTGCCGAAAAAAGACATGGCAGGGCACCTGTATATTCGCCTTGGTTTGCCCTAAACTCATTGCCAAGAATGATAAAGAGCAGAGCCATGCGGTTGATTTTGACGGCAGCCCTGGCGTGCCTCTGGGCGCAGATGGGCTTGGCCGATCCCCGATACGGGTATTGTTCGGACGGACGGCACGCGCCGGTGCAGTGCATCCGCCCGCAGCATTTTGTGCACGACACATGCCAGGCGATCGAGCAATTTGCGGACGGTGCTGCGCTTGATCCCTACTTTTTTGTCAGGCTCATCTGGCAGGAAAGCCGGTTTGATCCCAATGCCTTGAGCCACGCCAACGCGATGGGGATTGCTCAGTTCATACGTTCGACAGCCGACATGCGCGGGCTGCGCGATCCTTACAATCCCGCCGATGCGCTTGGCCATTCCGCCGCCTACCTCGGCGAGATGCAGGTGCGCTACGGGAATATGGGGTTGGCGGCGGTCGGGTACAATGGCGGGGAGCGCCGCGCGCAGGGCCTGCTCACTGGCGGCGGGTTGGCGCGGGAGACGATCAACTATGTGCAGATCATCACCGGGCTCACGGCTGAGACCTGGCGCGATGCGCCGCCGCAGACGCTGGACCTCCGGCTCGACACGGACCGCAGCTTTCGCGAGGCGTGTTACGCGCTGGCGCAGGGGCGCAAGCTGTCGAAACTGCGCCTGACGCCGCCCAAGCCGGCGATCAAGCCATGGGGCGTGCAAGTCGCCTGGGGTACAAACAAGGCCAAGTCGCAGGCCGCCTTTCAACGCCAGACCGCCGCGTGCCGCGGGCAGGTGTCGGGGGAAAAGGTCGATTTCGTGCGGGTCAAAAACCGTGTGAGGACCAAGCCGGCCTACATCATGGCGCGGATCAGCCGGAACACGCGCAAGGCAGCGGACCGGTTCTGCAACCGGCTCCGCGCAGCGGGGTGTACTTGCGCGGTGTACTCAAATAACTAGCTAAAACAGCAATTTGGCGGCCAAAATTCAGGTGATGCCTTAACTCAGACTTCGTCTGGGAAGTGCTTCATCACCAGGTTGATCGGGTTTGGCGCCGCCTGTCCCAGGCCGCAGATCGACGCGTCCGCCATGGCAGTCGTCAGCTCCTCGAGCAGGCTCTGATCCCAGCGATCCTCTTGCATCAGCTTGACCGCCTTTTCACAGCCCACACGGCACGGCGTACACTGTCCGCAGCTTTCGTCCTCGAAAAACCGCAGCATGTTGAGCGCTGCATCGCGCGCGCGGTCTTTGTCCGACAAGACAACCACCGCCGCCGAGCCGATGAACGACCCGTGCGGTTGCAGCGTGTCAAAATCGAGCGGCACGTCGTGCATGCTAGCCGGCAGCAGGCCCGAAGATGGCCCCCCCGGTTGGTAGGCTTTGAAGTCATGCCCCTCCGCCATACCGCCTGCGGCCGCAATGATGTCCGTGATCGTCGAACCGGCCGGCAAAAGGTAGACGCCCGGCTGCGCAACCCGGCCAGACACGGAATAGCTGCGCAACCCCTTGCGCCCGTTCAGTTCGTGTGCGCTCAGCACTTCCGGCCCCTCACGGCAGATACGCGTAACCCAATGTAATGTCTCGATATTGTGTACCAAAGTCGGGCGACCAAAGACCCCCACCTGCGCCACAAACGGAGGCCGGTGACGCGGCAAGCCACGCTTGCCTTCGATGCTCTCGATCATCGCACTTTCTTCGCCGCAGATGTACGCCCCGGCCCCGCGTCGCAGGTCGATATAGCCCGGAGCGACCAGACCCGCCGACTCCAGCGCAGCGATCTCGCGGCGCAGGATTTCAAGCACGGCAGGGTATTCGTCGCGCATGTAGATGAAACAGGTCTCCGCTTCGACCGCCCAAGCAGCGATCAGCATTCCTTCAAGGAAAACATGTGGTTGGCGTTCGAGGTAAAAGCGATCTTTGAACGTGCCCGGCTCGCCTTCGTCGCCGTTCACCGCCAGATACCGCGGCCCCGGGTTGGCGCGGACAAAGCCCCATTTCTTGCCCGACGGAAAACCCGCGCCGCCAAGGCCGCGAAGACCGGCGCTCAGCACCTTGTCTTGCACTGCCTCCCACTCACCCTTCATGCGATGGGTGAGCAGTGTCTCGTAACCACCTGACGATCTGTAGCTTTCCAGCGTTTCATAGTCGGGCAGATGGGCATGGGTGTTCCCAGCCGCGATGGCCTCATTAACTTTTTCGGGCGTGGCGTGGTCGATATGATTGTGCCCGATCTCGAGCGCCGGCGCCGTGTCGCACCGCCCCATGCAGGGCGCGCGCAGGACGCGTACTTCAGCCGGGTCGAGCCCGTCCTCCAGCGCCGCCTTGAGCGCTTGCGCTCCGGCCAACTCGCACGAGAGCGAATCGCACACCCGGATGGTCAGAGCTGGCGGCGGTGTCTCTCCTTCACGCACCACGTCAAAATGCGCATAAAAACTCGCAACTTCATAGACTTCCGCCATGCTGAGCCGCATTTCCTCGGCCAGCGCGCGCAGGTGCGCCGCACTCAGATGGCCGAAGGCGTCCTGGATCAAATGCAGGTGCTCGATCAGCAAGTCCCGCCGCCTTAGACGATCGCCGAGCAGCGCCCGGACCTCTTCCCAGGCGCGGTCATCAAGCTGGCGCCCTTTGGGCGTCGCGCGCCCCTTGCCGCGGCCAGATTTCCAAACGCCATCCGATTGATCGAGTGCCATGACGGTGCCTCCCTGCTTGACCCGGTGCTATCGCATTGCGGGGTGCGCGTGGCGGTCAAAAGCGACCCTTTTGGCTGCAATTTTCTGGGTGCTTGTCAAAAATCGGACACAAAAAACGCCTCAAGGAAACCAATTGGTAAACGATACCGGACAGAACGAGAGCCTGACCGGTCGGAGAGCGGACCCATGCGATTTGCCGTTGCCACGTTGACCCCAGCCGCGCTTCTGATCGCGGCGTGCTTTTGGGGTGGCCTCTGGGCGGTCGCGGCGCTTGGGTACATGTCCGTTCTGGTGGCGGGGCTCGACCAGCTCATCGCAGCAGAGGACACCTCCGACGGCAAGGAATTTCCAGCCGCACACGGTTTGTCACTGGTGCTGGCATGGCTGCATTTTCCGGTCCTTGTCGCGGGAGTAACTGCACTCAGCGGGCAAACGGGGCTGTCTGGAAGTACGCAAGTCATCCTGTTTATCGCGCTCGGTCTCTTCTTTGGTCAGGTCAGCAACTCCAACGCGCACGAGCTCATCCACAGCACGTCGCGCAGCGCGCGCAGGCTTGGCATGTGGGTCTACATCTCGCTACTTTACGGACACCACACATCAGCCCATGTACATGTGCATCATATTCATGTGGCGTCTCAAGAAGACCCGGCAACCGCCTCGAAAGGTATAAGTTTTTATCGTTACGCTTTGAGGGCATGGATTGGCGGGTTCAAGCGCGGTTGGCACGTGGAGCAGGCGCGCGCGAGCAAAGCGCGCACTCGGAAACTGAACCCCTATTGGGTGTACGTGACCGGAGCGGTCAGCATATCGCTCATGGCTTTTCTCATTGGTGGGCTCGGCGGACTGGCCGCGTTTGCGCTGCTGGCGGCGTATGCGCAGCTGCAGCTTCTGATGTCGGACTACGTGCAGCATTACGGGCTGACACGGCGGCGGCTGCCGTCTGGCAAGCTTGAACCGGTCGGCGCGCGGCATTCGTGGAATGCGCCACATGTGATGTCGTCGGCGCTGATGCTGAACGCGCCGCGTCACTCGGATCACCATGCCAATCCGTCGCGCGGATATGCGGAGCTGAGGCTCGAGACCGACATGCCGATGCTGCCGTATTCCCTACCTGTCATGGCGGTTCTGGCCCTCTGGCCGGCGCGCTGGCGGCGTGTCATGGACCCCAGAGTGGCGCATTGGACAAAAACCGCCGATCCTGCCCCGGCGCTTGACCAAGGCTTGCCCGACGCGGCCTGAACCGGCAAGGCGGTGGGATGAAACATCTTGCACCGCTTCTTTTTGCATTGGCCACGTCCGTCACCGCACTTTCGGCGCAAACGCCGATGACGGCGGAGGAATTCGAAGCCTACACGACCGGGCAGACGCTCTATTTCGGGGCCGAAGGCGCGCCGTATGGCGCGGAGCAGTACCTCGAGAATCGTCGGGTGCGCTGGTCCTTTCTGGACGGAAAGTGCACCGAGGGCATCTGGTACGAGGAGCGTGGGCTGATCTGTTTTCTCTATGAGGACCGGCCCGATGATCCGCAGTGCTGGAGCTTTGTCCAGACGGGTGACGGGCTGACGGCTCTGTTTCAGGATCAGCCTGGAAATACAGAGCTTTACGAGGCGCGGCGGAGTTCGGAGCCGATGATGTGTCTCGGGCCCGACGTGGGCGTGTGACAGCCCTGCGCGCAGACGGCTAGAGCAGCGAGCCCTGTTCGGGTGGCGTGTCCTTGGCCGGCTTTTTGCGCGACGCGGGACGGGCGGTACCGGGCGCCACTTTCATCGTGCCATCGGCAAACTCGATGTTGAGGACAGGCGCTGCCTTGGCGGCGCGCGCGGTGGTGAGAACCTCTTCGTCCGCCCCGCGGACAAGCGCGTAGCCACGTTCGAGTGTGCCGCGGTGGCTGAGCGTTTCCAGAAGGCGGCTGCGGGCCGCGAGCTGGTCCTGCACCTGCGTCATGCGCCGCGTGATCCCTTGTGACAGGCGCGTGTCGAGCGCTGTGAGACGGTCGGCCTCGCGGGTCAGGTTGGCGCGGAGTGCGTGCGGCGTCAGGCGTCCACTTTCGCGCGCAAGACGGTCACGGGCCTGCATCAGACGACGCTCGAGGGCGGGTGCGAGGCGGGAGGTACGCGCCTCGATGCGTTCACCGGCGCGGGAGATCAGCTGGCGCAGGAGCGCGGGACGCAGCGCGCCTTTTTCGGTCAACTCAAGCCGGCGGACGCGGATGCCGGACATGAGCGCGCGTGGCAGGTCCGCCTCGGCGCGGTCGAGGCGCTGACGCGGGCTTTCGAAGAGGCGCTCGGCGGACGGCAGCGCGCGGGCCACGTCGGTCAGGCGCTGGCTGCGCTGCGTCAGGCGGCTGGTGACGGCGGCGGTCAGGCGCGCCTCCTGCTCGGCGGTCCAGGCCAGGAGGTCCCGGCGCACGGGCACGGCCATTTCCGCCGCGGCCGTGGGCGTGGGCGCGCGCTGGTCGGAGACGAAGTCGATGAGCGTCGTGTCGGTCTCGTGCCCGACGGCGGAGATGAGCGGGATGTGCGAGGCGGCCGCTGCGCGGGCGACGATCTCTTCGTTGAAGCCCCAGAGGTCCTCGATCGAGCCGCCGCCGCGCGCGACGATCAGGACATCGGGTCGCGGCAGGCGGCCGCCGGGGCTGAGCGCGTTGAAGCCGGCGATGGCGCGGGCGACCTGCTCGGCGCTGCCCTGCCCCTGCACAAGCACGGGCCAGACAAGCACCTTGCGCGGGAAGCGGTCGCGCAGGCGGTGCAGGATGTCGCGGATCACCGCGCCCTGCGGCGAGGTCACAACGCCAATGATATCAGGCAGATACGGCAAGCGCCGTTTGCGGGAGGCATCGAACAGCCCCTCGGCGGCAAGCGCCGCCTTGCGCTTTTCGAGCATCGCCATCAGCGCGCCCTCGCCCGCCACCCGCAGGCGCGTGACGTTGAGGGCGAACTTGGACTGGAAGCCAGAGGCGGTCATGGTGCCTTCGGCGACGACCTCCATGCCTTCCTCAGGGCGCATGTCGAGGCCAGCCACCTGCCCTTTCCACGTCATGCACGACAGCACGTTGCGATCGTCCTTGAGGTCGAAATAGAGGTGGCCCGAGCGGGCCAGCACCACCCGCCCCACTTCGCCCCGCACGCGGACGTGGCCGAGCTCCCGCTCGACCAGCCGTTTCACCCGGCCAGCGATGTCGGAGACGCTGAATTCGGGCACGTTGCGCCCGGGGCTGTCGTCGTCGATCAGGTCCATGTTCGCTCCGGTTGCGCGTTGGTGGCGGCGAGCCTAGAACGCGGCAAGAGCAAGGGAAAGGCGCATATGAACATTCTCATCCTCGGCAGCGGCGGGCGCGAACACAGCCTCGCCTGGGCCTGCGCGCAGAACCCAAAATGCGACCGTCTGATCGTGGCGCCCGGCAATGCGGGCATCGAGCAGGTGGCCGAATGTGCGGCGCTCGACATCTGCGATGGCGCTGCTGTTGTAGAGTTCGTAGCGGGCCGGGCGGTGGATTTCGTGATCGTCGGGCCGGAAGCGCCTTTGGCGGCGGGGGTCAGCGACCGTTTGCGCGAGGCGGGCGTGTTGGTCTTTGGTCCCTCGCAGGCGGCGGCGGAGTTGGAGGCGTCGAAAGCCTTTACCAAGGCTCTGTGCGATGCCTGTGGCGCGCCGACAGCAGCATACGCGCATTTCACCGAAGAGGCGCCAGCGCTCGACTATGTGCGCGAGACGGGCGGGCCGCTGGTCGTAAAGGCCGACGGGCTGGCTGCCGGCAAGGGCGTGATCCTTTGCGAGACCACCGAAGAGGCCGAGGCGGCGGTCACCGAGATGTTCGGCGGCGCCTTTGGGGCTGCGGGCGCGGAGGTGGTGATCGAGGAGTTCATGCGCGGCGAGGAAGCGTCCTTCTTTGTGCTCTGCGACGGGACCGACGTTCTGCCGATCGGCACCGCGCAGGATCACAAGCGGGTCGGCGAAGGGGATACGGGGCTCAACACCGGCGGGATGGGCGCCTATTCGCCCGCGCCGGTGCTGGATGGGGCAGTCGCGCAGCGGGCGCTCGACGAGATCATCAAGCCGTGCGTCGCCGAAATGGCGCGGCGTGGCACGCCCTACGAAGGGGTGCTTTATGCCGGGCTGATGATCGCGGACGGAGCGCCGCGGCTCGTCGAGTACAACGTGCGGTTTGGCGATCCCGAATGCCAGGTGCTGATGCTGCGGCTCGGCGCGCAGGCGCTTGATGCGATGCTGGCCTGCGCCGAGGGGCGGCTTGGCGAGGCGCAGATCACCTGGGCGGAGGATCACGCGCTGACGGTTGTGATGGCGGCAAAGGGCTATCCCGGCGGCTACATGAAGGGCACGCGGATTGGCGGGCTAGAGGGGCTGCCGAACGACAGTTTTCACGCGTGTTTTCATGCGGGTACGGCCGTGGAGGACGGTGCGGTCGTGGCCGCTGGCGGGCGCGTTCTGAACCTCACTGCGCGCGGGGCGAGCCTGCAAGAGGCGCGGGACCAGGCCTATGCGATGGTCGATGCGGTCGACTGGCCGGAGGGGTTTGTCCGGCGCGATATTGGCTGGCGGGCGCTCTGAAGGTTTGAACGTGGATGGGGGCTCTGCCCCATCCCATAAAATTCGCAGAAATTTTATGAGATTCCCCGAGGTATTTTGAAACCAGAGAAGAGACCTTTAGCAGTCCATCGCTGCGGCGAAGGAGCTGCGGTTTCGATGGGAGCCGATGTCGCGGGAGGTGAGGCGTATACCGTCGAAGGTGATGGCGACGAGGCGTTGCCAGTTGGCGGTGGCCAGAATCATTTCGGGTGCATTGCCGCAGGTGCGGATGCCTCCGGCAATGTCTTCCTCGCCGATCCGGTGGTTGGTGACGCCGGCCAGATTCGCGCGGGGCGTCAGGCTGGCGGTGGTGCCGTCCGAGGCGTAGGTCCAGATGCGCAAGGTCTTGGCCAGGTGGGGTCGGTCGACATAGGCGATCTCGGTGCTGCCGTCGCCATCGAGGTCCGCCGCGTCCACGACGGCAAGCCAGCGGAAGCGGGTGCCGATGAAGGGTGTCGCGGCGCGCAAAGCGAGCGTGTCGCCGGTGAGGCCATAGACCGAGAGGCGTGCGCCAAAGCGATCGTGGCTTTCGACCGCGATGACCTCCGGCGCGCCGTCGCCATCGAGATCGGCGAGCCTTGGGGCGGTGTCCTCGAACACCACCTCGGACGCCCATGTGACGCCCGTGCTCTTGCCCGAAGCGAGGGTCACCTCGAGCGTGGTGTGTTCGATGTCGTCCCCGAGCACGCCGTGCGGGTAGCGGTCGGTGGGGCCGGAGTAGCGGGCCGAGGTGATCTCGGCCGCAGCAAGGTTGGCGGCGCAGGCAAGAGCCAAACTGAGGCCAAAGGCGCGCCGCCAGATCATCAGATCTGCTTTTCGGGCATCTGCACCACGAGGCCATCGAGCGCGTCGGTCACCTTGAGCTGGCAGGTCAGGCGCGAGCGGGCCTCGTCGGGCTCGTAGGCGAAGTCGAGCATGTCGACCTCCATGTCTTCCTTGGCGGGCAGTTTCTCGACCCAGTCGGGGTGCACGTAGACATGGCAGGTCGAGCAGGCGCAGGCGCCGCCGCAATCCGCCTCGATGCCGGGGATGTTGTTGTCGCGCGCGCCTTCCATGACGGTGAGGCCATTCTTGACCTCGACCACGTGTTCGGTGCCGCCGTGTTCGATGTAGGTGATCTTTGCCATGGGACGTCCCTCCGCCTGTCTTTGAACTGCACAGGTGGCGCCTTGGCGGGCAAAAGTCCAGACCTTGGCAGCGCCGCGTACATGTTCTATCTTTGTTCCTGACATGCACGTGATGACGTCCTCTCAAACGGTGGCGCGCGGCTGGCCAAGGCCGCCGTCCTGCCTGCGGGCCTCCGAGCTGGAGCGGCCGCCGCAGAATGCGCGGATCGCGGTGGCGGGGCTCGTGATCCTGCGGCAGCGGCCGGGGACGGCCAAGGGGGTCATCTTCCTCACGCTCGAGGACGAGACGGGCGTGGTGAACGTGATCGTGTGGCGCAAGCTCTATGAGCGGTTTCGACGGGCGGTCATTGCCGGGCGCTGTCTGCGCGTGACCGGGCGGCTGCAGCGCGAGGGGGGCGTGACGCATGTGATCGCCGAGGAGATCGAGGATATCTCTCCGCTCCTGGATCGGCTTTTGGACCCGGATTTGTAGCGCGGTTTGCGATGGGTCCAAAGCCATGAGTCGGCGAGACGCTTTGGCGGGCGCGGATGCCACAGTTGCGCGCCATCGCGGGCCGGCTCTTTTGCGACATGGACCCGCGCGGTAGGGTCCTGCAAACCACTCCCGAGGCCGCGTCATGCAGCGTTCCGTTCTGATCCTTGCCGCGCTGGCGCTTGTGCCTGGGTGCCTTGGCCCGGTGGCGCCGTTCGAGCCGCCGCCCCTGCCCCTTTCCGCTGGGTATGTCGACCCGCCCGAAGGCGCCCCGGAGGGCTCGTGCTGGGGGCGCGCGCTGGTGCCGGCGATTGTCGAGACGGTGACCGAACAGGTCGTGGTTGCGCCGGCAAGCTACAATACGGACGGCACGCTGGCGACGCCGACGACGTTCGAGACGGTGCAGCGCCAGCAGATCGTGCGCGAGCGCGGCGAGCATGCTTTCGAGGCTGTCTGCGAGGAGGATTTGACGGCGGAGGTGGTCGGCACGCTGCAACGCGCGCTTGCGGTGCGCGAACAATACAACGGCCCGATCACCGAAGAGATGGACTGGCCGACGCGGCAGGCGCTGAAAGCGCGGCAAAAGCTGGACGGGCCGGACAGTGACATCCTGTCGATCGATCTGGCACGGCGGCTGGGCGTGGTGGCGGTGGATCGCGCGACGCTGGAGTGAGCGGCGGTTCGTGCGAGGTCCCGGCTCGGGGGATGGGAGGTTTGCATTGGTTGCGAGGTCCCGGCGCAAGGGCCGGGACGTGAGTGCTCACCCGCCCCGGACTTGATCCGGGGCCTCGCGAGATGTCAGATACAAAAAAGGCGCCCCGGAAGGCGCCTTTTCTTTTCAATACAAACCGAGGCTATTCCTCGAGGCCGAGCGCCACGAAGCGCGGGTCGCCGGCGCGGCGCACGAGGAGGAGGAGCGATTTGCGTCCGGCCTCTTCGGCTTCCTCGATGCGCGTTTCGAGCGCGGGGATCTCGGTCACCTTTTGCTGGCCGGCTTCGGTGATGACGTCACCGGCGCGCAGGCCCTTCTCGTAGGCCTGGCTGGTCTCGTCCACGTCGGTCACGACAAGCCCCTCGAGGGCGGTGCCGAGCTCCAGCTCGTCACGCAACTCGTCGGTCATTTCGCTGAGCGTCAGGCCGAGGATTTGCGCAGTCGCGGGGCCTTCGGGCGTATCGTCGCCACCGGTCTGCGGCATGGAGGCGTTCACGGCCTCTTCCCGGCGGCCGAGCGTCACGCTCAGCGTCTGGGTTCGGCCGTCGCGCAGGACGATCACGCGGACGGTCTTGCCGACCGGCGAGTTGCCGACGACACGGACCAGCTCGCGGGTGTCCTCGACGTCGACGCCGTCGAAGGTCACGATCACGTCGCCGGTCTCGATCCCTGCGTCCATGGCCGGGCCTTCGGGCACGTTCGAGACCAGGGCGCCGCGCGCCTCGTCCAGACCTTCGATGCCTTCGACGAGATCATCGGTCACGTCCTGGATCGACACGCCGAGCCAGCCGCGGCGGGTCTCGCCGAACTCCTGCAGCTGGTCGATGACGTTGGTGACGACGTTGGACGCCATGGAGAAGCCGATGCCGATCGAGCCGCCGTTGGGCGACAGGATCGCGGTGTTCACGCCGATCACGTCACCGTCCATGTTGAAGAGCGGGCCGCCCGAGTTGCCGCGGTTGATGGCGGCGTCGGTCTGGATGTAGTCGTCGTAGCTGCCGCTGAGCGCCCGGTTGCGCGCCGAGACGATGCCGGCGGAGACCGAAAAGCCCTGCCCGAGCGGGTTGCCCATAGCGATGACCCAGTCACCCACGCGGGCGGTGTCGCTGTCGCCGAACCGCACGAACGGCAGCGGGCCGTCGGCCTCGACCTTAAGGAGGGCGATGTCGGTGTTGGGGTCGGTACCGACCAGTTCGGCCGGGAGCTCGGAGCCGTTGAAGAACTCGATCAGGATCTCGTCGGCGTTCTCGATGACGTGGTTGTTGGTCACAACGAACCCGTCTTCGGAGATGACGAAGCCCGAGCCGAGCGCCGACGAGCGGCGTGGGCGGCCGTTCGGGCCGTTGCGGTCCTGGAACTCGCGGAAAAAGTCTTCGAAGGGCGAGCCTTCGGGCACCATGCCGCGCGGGCCGGTGCGTCCGGCGACGGTCGTGGAGGTGGTGATGTTGACGACCGAGGGGCTGATCGTTTCAGCCAGCTCGGCAAAGCTTTCGGGGCGCGCCTGCGCCTCGGTTTGGGTGACGGTGCCGAACACCATCAAGACAGACACCGCCGCCGCACCGAACACTGCCGTGATACGGCGCGCGGGGCGGAGCGTGTAGGCCATGTTGAACGTGTGCACTCTCTCGAACTCCTCTGGTCACTTTTGGGGCGCGCCCTTTTGCAAGATGATAGCGCCCCGGTGGATTACGTCGATATATGATGTGACCGCGCCGACACAAAGGCAGAACGCGCGGCTAACGGTGATGTGAAAAGACACCGGCGGTGGACCCCAATTTGTGCAAAAAACCACGCCAAAGTGTGCGCATTCTCACAGAGATGCGAGCGCGGGTCGGGTGACGCAGGGTCAGACAAAGCGCCGGCCAAAGGCTCAGGCGCCAAGTGCCTTGGCCATCCAGACCAGCACCACGCCGAGCGCAAGGGCCATCAGGCCGACGCTGCGGCGTTGCGATTCGGGGATGTCGCGCAGCATGGCCAAGAGCTGCTCGATAAACGAAGGGGCCAGTGCGTACACCAGCCCCTCCACGATCAGCACCAGCCCGAGGGCCAGAAGTGCGGTTTCGATCATTGCGAGGCGCTGGCGCCGCCCGGCTCGTCCGACTTGAGATAGTTGAAGAAGTCGCTGTCGGGCGAAAGCACCATGGTCGAGTTCCCTTCGCGCAGGCTGCGCTGGTAGGCGGTCAGCGAGCGGTAGAATTCAAAGAATTCCGGGTCCGCGCCGTATGCCGTGGCAAAGATGCCGTTACGCTGCGCATCTGCCTCACCGCGAATGATCTCGGCCTGGCGGCGCGCATCTGACACAAGCTCCACCACGGTCCGGTCGGCGGTGGCGCGCACACGCTGCGCCGCCTCGTTGCCGCGGGCGCGCTCGTCGGTCGCTTCACGCTCCCGCTCGGCGCGCATCCGTTCGAACGTCGCGTCGAGGTTCTCGGACGGCAGGTCAGTGCGTTTGAGGCGCACGTCCACCACTTCGATGCCGAGGCTCAGCGCCTCGTCGATGGCGTTGTTGCGGATGCGCAGCATGAGCGCAGCACGGTCGGACGACAGGATGTCATTCGACGCCACCGAGCCGAGCACGCCGCGGAGCGCGTCGCGCAAAATACCGTCGAGGCGGTTTTCCGCAGTCATCTCGCCCCCGGTACCGACGGCCTGCCGGAACTGGCGTACATCGGCGATGCGGTACCGCGCGAAGGCGTCCACCACGAGGCGGCGGTCGTCGAGCGGCGTGACCTCGAGCGGGTCGACGTCGATCGACAGGATCCGGTCGTCATAGCGCACGACTTCCTGGATCAGCGGGATCTTGAAGGCCAGGCCCGGCTCTTCTTTGACGTCGACCACACGGCCGAACTGGAGCACCAGCGCCTTTTGCCGCTCGTCCACGATGAAGACCGACGAGAGCAGGCCCACCACGGCGAGGGCGACGAGGATCAGAAGATAACGCATCAGTTGCCTCCGGTGTTGCTGGTGGTGCGGCGCAGCTCGTTGAGCGGAAGATAGGGGACCACGCCCTGCCCGCCGCCGGCACCGCCGTTTTCGTCGAGGATAATTTTATCAACGCGGCCAAGCACTTGCTCCATCGTCTCGAGGTAGAGACGCTTGCGCGTCACCTCGGGCGCCCGAGTGTATTCCTCGAGAACGGAGGTAAAGCGCGCGGCCTCACCTTCGGCCTCGTTCACGACCTGGCTGCGGTAGGCTTCGGCCTGTTCGAGCGTCTGCGCCGCTTCACCGCGCGCCTCGGCGAGGACCCGGTTGGCGTAGGCGTCCGCAACGTTCTGCAGACGGTCACGCTCCTGCTCGGCGGCCTGCACGTCGCGGAAGGCGTCGATCACGGGCTGCGGCGGGTCGGCCTTGTCGAGGTTGACGCGGACGATGTTCACGCCCGAGTCGTAGCTGTTGAGCGTGTCCTGGATCAGCCCTTCGAGCCGGTCGGCGATCGCGCCCCGGTCCCGGTTGAGGATCGGCGCCAGCTCGGATTGCGCGATGATCTCGCGCATGGCCGATTCAGACACCGCCCGGATGGTGGGCCGCGCGTCGCGCAAGTTGAAGAGGAAGCGTGCCGGGTCGTCGATGTTCCAGACCACCTGGAAATCGATGTCGACGATGTTCTCGTCTCCGGTCAGCATCAGGCCGGCATCCGAGCCACGTGCGCCGACGCCCATCTCCTCGGTCTGCTCGCGCGTGACCGGGATGACTTCGGCGGTGACCACGGGCCAAGGCGCGAAGTTGAGGCCGGGATTGCCGATCTCGGAGAATTCCCCGAGGAAAAGCTCAACCGACTGCTCTTCAGGCCGGACCGTGTAGAAAGACGCCATGAGCCAAAGCACGAGGCCGGCAAGCGCCGCGAGGCCGATGGTGCCCTTGGTGATGGCCGGGCCACCGCCGCCGCCGGAGCCGCCGGCACCGCCGCGACCCTGGCCGCCGCGTCCGCCCATGAGCACGCGCAGCTGCTCCTGCCCTTTTTTCACAAGCTCGTCGATTTCCGGGATTTGCGGGCCCTGATCGCCGGGACCCCGGCCACCGCCGCCGCCCCCGCCACCGTTCGGGCCGCGGCCACCGCCGCCACCAGAGTTGCCGGATCCGCCCGATCCTCCGCCCCAGGGGCCGTTGTTTCCTGCCATGGTTGTCCTCTTGTCACGGTCAGTGTTCGCGTCACCGCATAACCTGTGCAGCGCGGAATGAAAATCAAGCCGTGCGGACGGGGTGTCGCATTGTCACAAGCTCTTCGGCCATCGTCGGGTGGACGGCACATGTTGCGTCGAACTGTTCCTTGGTGGCGCCCATCTTGACCGCGATGCCGGCCAGCTGGATCATCTCGCCCGCGTCGGGTGCCACGATGTGACAGCCGAGGACGGTGCGGCTTTCCTTGTCGACGACAAGCTTCATCAGGACGCGGTCGGTGCCGTCCGCAAACGCCTGCTTCATCGGGCGGAAGGAGGTGGCGTAGATTTCGACCGGACCTGCGTCCCGCTCGATCGCCTCCTGTTCGGTCATGCCGATGGTGCCGAGCTCGGGCTGGGTGAAGACCGCCGACGGGATCAGCTCGTGATCGACGGGCGTCGGGTTGCCCTTGAAGACGGTCTCGACGAACTTCATCCCCTCGCGGATCGCCACCGGCGTCAGCTCGACCCGGCCGGTCACGTCGCCGATGGCATAGATCGAAGGCACGCCGGTCTGGCTGTAGTCATCGACGCTGATGGCGCCGTTTCGCTTGAGCGCCACGCCGGCCTCTTCGAGACCCATGTCGTCGGTGTTCGGCCGGCGCCCGGTCGCGAAGAAGACCATGTCGAAGACACCCTCCTGCCCGTTCATCGCCTTGGCCCAGATCGGGCCAATCGCCGCGCCTTTCGGCGACGTCTCGTCCGCAAGGTCGGCCTGCATTTCGGCATCTGCGCCCATGGAGGCGTCCGAGCCTGTCAGGATGTTGGCCTCGTGCCCTTCGGCGGGCGCCATCTCGAGGATGCTGGCGCCGGTGTGGATCGTGATCCCCTTGGACCGCATGACGTCGGCCACCAGCCCGCGCGCCTCGTCGTCAAAGCCGCGCAGGATCTGCGCGCCGCGGTGGAAGATCGTCACATCGACGCCCAGTCCGTTGAGGATGCAGGCGAATTCGCAGGCAATGTAGCCGCCGCCGACGATGAGGATCTTTTTCGGCAGCGTCTCAAGGTGGAAGATGTCGTCCGAAACGATCCCCAGATGCGCGTTCGGCAGGTCGGGCCGCGTGGGCCGCCCGCCCGTGGCGATGAGGATGTGCTTGGCCGTCTTGGTGGTGCCATCGGCCAACTTGACGGTGTGAGGATCAGCGATGGTCGCGCGCTGGTCGAATGTCTCCACCCCCGCCTTGGACAGGATCGAGCGGTAGACGCCTTCGAGCCGGTCGAGCTCGCCGGCCATCTTTTGCTGGAACTTCGGCCAGTCGAGCGGCCCTGTGGTGACGTCCCAGCCGTAAGCCTGCGCCTCTTCCATCGCGGCGGGGTAGCTGGAGGCGAACACCATCATCTTTTTTGGCACGCAGCCGCGGATCACGCAGGTCCCACCGTAGCGGCTTTCCTCGGCCAGCGCGACCTTGGCGCCGGTTTCGCTGGCCGCAACGCGGGCTGCACGCACGCCGCCGGAGCCGCCCCCGATGACGAAGAGGTCGTAGTCAAATGCCATGGCGGAGGTCCTGTGTCTTGTCGCGTGTGCCTTATATCGCGGCACCGCGTCCAAACATCAATGCGCGCCGCGCGCGGACCTCGCGCTCGCGGTCAATCGGCGATGTCGGAAAAGAGGTTGTCGCTTTCGACGAAGTCGAGGCGGTCTTCCTCCACCGTGCCCTCGTTGATGTCGCGCGTTTCCACACGCCCGTCGCCAAAGCCGATGATGACCTTGTCGCAGATGTCGACAAAAAGTCCGTTCTCCACCACGCCCGGCATCTGGTTGAGCACCATGCCGAGCTGTCGCGGATCGCCGATGCGCTTGAGGTGGCAGTCGAGGATGTAGTTCCCCTCGTCCGTCACGTAAGGCGCGTCGCCGTTCATGCGCAGCGTGGTGTTGCGCCCCAGCACGTCCATCTGGATCAGCGTTTCCTCGACGAGCGCCTTGGTGGTCTGCCAGCCGAAGGGGATGACCTCGCAGGGGAGTGGAAAGGCGCCGAGGCTTTCCACTTCTTTACCGATGTCGGCGATCACGACCATCTGGTCGGAGGCGGTTGCGACGATCTTTTCCTGCAGGAGCGCGCCTCCGCCGCCTTTGATCAGCTGCAGCTCGTCGTCGAACTCGTCCGCGCCGTCGATGGTGATGTCGAGCCAGCGCGCCTCGTCGAGGGAGACGACGTCTATGCCGCAGTCGCGCGCCAGGTTTGCGGTGCGGCTGGAGGTCGGCACGCCGCGAAAGCGCAGCCCCTCGTCCGCCACGCGCTCGCCAAGGCAGCGCACGAGCCAGGCCGCGGTCGACCCGGTGCCGAGCCCGACCCGCATGCCGGTTTCCACGAGGTCGGCGGCGCGTTTGGCGGCCACGAATTTTGCCTTGTCGATGGGGGACAGCTCTCCGGCCATGGGCGGCTCCTTATGATGTCTGGCGTGCAGCGTTTCCCCTCGCCTAGCGCAAGTCGGGCGGCGCGGCCAAGGGCGCGGGGCGCACATGCGCCGGATTCGGCGCGGGCGTGACCTTTGGGACAGGCTTTGTGGAAAGACCGCGGCACTGCTGCGGCCGTTTTGTGGCGTGGCAGACGCCGATTTCAGGTATTTGAGAACCGAAGAAGGGACCGGGACGGCGCGCGGTTATCCGCATCCGTCGCGGGCGTAGACGTTGTTGGCATCCTCCTTGAGCACCCAGCCGGTGGTGCGGGCGTCGAGCGCGACGCGGCACCAGACTTCCTTGTCGAGAAAGCTCTCGGTGCACATCGATGTCTCGATGCAGAGGCCGCGCGGGACGACGCCCTGTTTGTCGCTGGCGCTGTCGGGGATGAAGCGCAGGTTTAGGTTGGCGAGCGTTTCGAGCGCGCCGCTGCGCACCTTGCCAAGGTCCTCGGGCAGCGCGCAATCGCCTGTGCCGTGGTAGAGCTTGCACCCAAAGGCGGATTGCGCCTCGTGCTGAAGGGGCGCGGTGTTTTTGAGGTGCGGGGCTGCGATTTCCGCGGTTGCAGCGCTGCCGATCACGGCTGCGAGGATAATGGATGTGGTGGCAATGCGCATGGGAGCCTCCGCTGTTTGCAGGCAGGCTAGTCGAATTGGCGCGTATGTAAACGGAGTACCTTCAGCCCGGAAGCGAGGCGCATTCGGTACGTGTCGGATTTTGGATTTTTTGGCCAGAAGAAGCAGTAAGGTCTGTTTTCTTCTGGCTGGAAATATCCCGGGGAGCTCGAGGGGCTGGCCCCTCGAAAATGAATTTGTGAGCGTTGAAAATTGGAGATTTTCAACGTGAGGGGCTGGCCCCTCGAAAGGCCGCCCAAAGCTAGATGTGGATCACGCGGTCGTAGGCGTCGAGCACCGACTCGTGCATCATCTCGCTGAGCGTCGGGTGGGGGAAGACCGTGTTCATCAGGTCCTCTTCCGTCGTCTCGAGCTGGCGGCCAACGACGTAGCCCTGGATCAGCTCGGTGACTTCGGCGCCGATCATGTGTGCGCCGAGGAGCTCGCCGGTTTTCGCGTCGAAGACGGTCTTGATCATACCTTCGGGCTCGCCCAAAGCGATGGCCTTGCCGTTGCCGATGAAGGGGAAACGGCCGACTTTGATGTCGTAGCCGGCTTCCTTGGCCTGCGCTTCGGTATGGCCGACGGAGGCGACTTGCGGATGGCAGTAGGTGCAGCCGGCGATGCTTTCGGGTTTGACCGGGTGGGCGTGTTTGCCCGCGACGAGGTCGGCGACCATGACACCTTCGTGGCTGGCCTTGTGCGCAAGCCAGGGCGCACCTGCGATGTCGCCGATGGCGTAGAGGCCGTCGACGCCGGTGCGGCAGAATTCATCTGTCACGACGTGGGTGCGGTCGACTTTGACGCCGAGGTCTTCGAGGCCGAGCCCTTCGGTGTTGCCGACGATGCCAACGGCTGAGATGACGGTGTCGAACTCGAGTTTCTCGACCTTCCCGCCAGCCTCGATATGGGCGGTGACTTTATCTTTGGCCCGGTCAAGTTTCTTGACCATGGCTTTTTCCATGATCTTCATGCCCTGCTTGGTGAACGACTTCTTGGCGAAGGCGCTGATCTCGGCATCCTCGACCGGCAGGATGCGGTCCATGACTTCGACAACGGTCGTGTCGGATCCCAGGGTGTTGTAAAAGCTGGCAAATTCGATGCCGATCGCGCCCGAGCCGATGACGAGCAGCTTTTTCGGCATGCGTTTCGGTTCGAGCGCGTGCTTGTAGGTCCAGACCAGATCGCCGTCCGCTTCGAGGTCCGGGAGCTCGCGCGCGCGCGCTCCGGTGGCGAGGATGATGTTCTTAGCCGTCAGTTCTTCGGTGCCTTTGTCCGTCTTGACGGAGACCTTGCCCTTGGCCGGCAGGGACGCCTCGCCCATGAGGACGGTGACCTTGTTCTTCTTCATCAGGTGGCCGACGCCGGAGTTCAGCTGCTTTGCCACGCCGCGGGAGCGTTTGACGACGGCGTCCAGGTCATAGTCGATCCCGTCCGCCTTGAGGCCGAACTCCTTGGCGCGGTGCATCAGGTGGAAGACCTCCGACGAGCGCAGCATCGCCTTGGTCGGGATGCAGCCCCAGTTGAGGCAGATGCCGCCCATGTGCTCGCGTTCGACGATCGCGACCTTGAGCCCGTTCTGAGCGCCGCGGATGGCGGCCACATAGCCGCCGGGCCCTGCCCCGATCACGATCATGTCGAAAGATTGCGCAGCCATGCGGGCCTCCTGTCAGCAGCGGCGAGATAAACTGGTTTAACGTTAAACTAGTTTTTAAAGCGCGGCCACCCGCCCCTTGGGACAAGCTGCCATGCACGCATGGCAACGCTTGGCCCGCGTGGAAAGTTCCGAAGCTGATAGGAGGGCGTGTGCGCCGTCAGGCCGCCTGTTTGTCGAGGTCGCGCACGATCGCGCCATAGGCACCGCCGTCCATGAAGCGCTGCTCGGACAGCGTGGAGCGCCGGCCAAGCGCCGCGTTGCGGAACGGGAACCGCCCGAACTGGCGGATGATCTCCCGATGCGCGCGGGCGTGCAGCAGCGTCGTCGTCTCCGGCGGCATCCGCTCGCAGCACAGGCGCACGCAATGGTCCTGGTCCTGCAGGTTCTCCGAGTGCATCAGCGGCAGGTAAAAGAACTGCCGCGCCGGGCTGTCGATCCTGAGATCCCACTTGTGGTGGATCGCGTTCTTGGCCGCCGCCCGCGCCCATTTGTCGGAGGCAAAGGCGCGGCCCTGACCCCGGAACATGTTGCGCGGGAACTGGTCGGTCAGGATGATGTAGGCCAAGGCTCCCGACGGGTAGGTCGGCCAGAATCCGTTGCGCCCCTCGAGCGTGTCGGTCAGCGCTCCGCTGAAGCGCTCGCGGATCTCCCGGTCGAGCTCGGGCGAGCTGTCATACCAGCCCTTGGGTCCGATTTCGTCGAGCCAGAAGGTCAGCACATCATCGGGGCGGGTCATGGGGGTCTCCAGGGCGCAGGAATGGTTACAAAAGTGTTACCCGACTTATTTGTTCAAAGAATGCGGAAAACAAGGCGCGCGCTGACGCAGCGGCAAGAATTTGCGCGGGTGGCGTTTTATATGCGCGTTTTGGCGTCAGAGGTTTCCTCGCCTGCCGCCTCTGCTTCCCCCGACGCCGCAGCTTCCGCCTCAGCCGTCTCGGCGGCAAATTCCCAGGCCGCATCGACGATGACGGGCGACGAGCCCTGGTAGACCGGAGCGTAGGTGCTCGTATCGTCGACCGACGGCGCGGGACGCTGGGTCATCCGGTAAGCGGCATAGGCTGCGATGGCGACCAGCAGCACGAGGATGAAGACGAAAAAGCCGCTGGGGCCAAACGTCTCCATCACCCAACCGGTGGCGACCGGGCCGGCAATCGCACCCAGCCCGTTGATAAAGATCAACCCGCCCGAGGCCGCGGCCATGTCTTCGTATTCGATGAAGTCGTTGGTGTAGGCCAAGAGCAGCGAGTAGAGCGGGTTCGACATGCCCCCCACAAAGAACGCCGCGACCAGCAGCGCCGGTAGGGCGGAGGTCATCACCGCACCAAGGAGCGCCGCCACCGCCGCAATGGCAGCCACGATCAGGATCAGCACCCGCCGATCCATCCGGTCCGAGAGCCAGCCAAGCGGGTATTGCAGCGTCAGCGCACCCACGAAGAACATCGAGACGAAGAGCGAGATCTCCCCCACGCTCAGCCCCGCCGCCGTGCCGAACACCGCCGACATGCCGAACTGCGCCGAAAAGACGCCGCCCAAAAGGAACATGCCCACGCATCCCAGCGGCGAGACGGCGTAGAGCTCCTTGAGGGTCATCGGCTTGGTGCTTTCGAACGGCGGGGTCGGGCTGATCGAGAGCAGGATCGGCGCAAACGAAATCGAAACGAGCACCGACGGGATGATGAAGAGCACCCAGCCCGACGTATCACCCGCCGAGACCAGCGCCTGCGCGCCGATGATCCCGGCCATCTGCACGATCATGTAGGCCGACAGCGCCTGGCCACGGTTCTTGCTCGTTGTCGAATTGTTGAGCCAGCTTTCGGCGGTCACATAGAGCCCCGAAAAGCAAAACCCCACGATCACGCGCAGCAGCGTCCACGAGATCGGGTCCGTCAGCACCGGAAAGAGGATGAGCGAGGCCGACACAAACGAGCCGAGCGCCGCAAAGACGCGCACATGGCCAACGCGGCGGATCATCTCGGGCGCCATGCGCGAGCCGCCCAGAAAGCCGGCAAAGTAGCCCGCCATCACCACCGACAGCTCGAAGGTCGAGAACCCCTCGAGCCCGCCGCGCACGCCGAGCAGCGTGCCCTGCACACCGTTGCCGACCATCAAGAGGCCGATGCCGAGCAAGAGCGCCCAGGACGAGGAGACAATCTGCAGCATTGCAAGACCTTTCGGGAGGAGAAGGTGGGCGCGGCATGGGGTGCGCTTGCCCGCGCCTTATGCCGTCTGCGGCGCGCCTGATCGCTGGCCCGCGACACGGGCCGTCTGAAACCGACGCCTAGGGATCGGGCAAAAGCAGCGAGACATCCCCATAGGAGAAAAAGCGATATTTTTGTGCAATCGCGTGCGCGTAGATCTCGGAGATTCGCGCCTGCCCCATAAAGGCCGAGACCAGCATCATCAGCGTCGATTTCGGCAGGTGAAAGTTGGTCATCAGCCCATCCGCGACCTGAAACTCGAAGCCAGGCGTGATGAAGATGTCCGTCCAGCCCGACCACGGCGCGATCGCGCCAGTCTCTTGCATACCTGTCTCGCGCGCAGCCGTCTCGATCAGGCGCAGCGCGGTGGTGCCGACCGGGATGATGCGCCCTCCGGCGGCGCGCGTGGCAGCGATCTCGGCGGCCGCCTTCTCGGTGACCTCGCCCCACTCGGCGTGCATCTTGTGTTCGGCGATGTCGTCCACCTTGACCGGCAGGAACGTGCCCGCGCCGACGTGCAGCGTCACGTAGGTGAACGCCACCCCGCGCGCGCGCAAAGCCTCCAGCACCGGTCCGTCGAAATGCAGCGACGCCGTGGGCGCCGCAACCGCGCCCTGATGGCGCGCCCAGACCGTCTGGTAATCGTCGCGGTCCGCCTCATCCGCCTTGCGCTTGGCCTCGATATAAGGCGGCAGCGGCATCGCGCCGGCCTCCTGCAACGCCGCATCGAAATCCTCGCCTGAAAGGTTGAACGCCAGACGCGCCTGCCCTTCAGCACGGCCCACAACCTCCGCGCTGAGCTCTTCGGAAAACACCAGCGTCTCCCCGTCACGCACCTTGCGGAGCGGCTTCAAGAGCGCAGTCCACGTCCCGTCTGCCTTGGGTTCGAGCAGGGTCGCCTCGATCCGCGCCTCCGCCGTGCCGCGCCGGCGCAGACCGCTCAGCCGCGCAGGCAGCACACGCGTGTCGTTCAGCACCAGCCGGTCGCCGGGCGCGAGTATCTCCGGCAGTTCGTGAAAGATGCGGTCCTGCGTCTCCGCCCCTCGGGCGAGCAGCAGCCGCGCCGAGGAGCGCGGACGCGCCGGACGCACGGCGATCAGATCGTCGGGCAGGTCGAAATCGAAGTCGCTGAGCTTCATGGGCGCACCCTGGCGGTTCGGGCTTGGTCAATCCACCGTCGGGGGCGGCTTGCGAAAGAGGTCGCGGAACATGCCCGGCGTCAGCAGCGACATCGGGTTGACCCGCACATTCGGCGCCGAGGTAGTCCCTTTGATCCCGTAGGCAAAGCCGAAAAGGCCCTCCCGGTTGCGCGAAAAGATCGAGCCGAGCGCGTTCAGGATGTAGATCGGCGAGATCACGCCGCGCACATCGATCTTCTGATCGGCGAACTTGTAGAACCCGTCCATCGAAATCCCCATCGACGGACCCACCGCGCTCGAATTCAGCAGCGTTACCCGGTCGGGCGCCAGCCGGAACTCCGCCTCCACATCGGAAAAGAGGATGCCCTCCCCGCCCATCTGCTCGAGAATGCCGACGACGCTGATCGCACTCAAAAGCGCCGCCACCGCGGGCGCGTCGCGCAGGCGGATGTTCTTGATATTGAGGTCCCCGTCGTAATGCCCCGTCCGGTCGCGCACCGGGCGCAGGCGCAGGTTCATCTGCCCGCCGCCCCCGCGCTTCATCAGGCCGGCCGCCGCCAGCACACGGCCCGCGTCGGGGCTTTCGACCGTCACACCCGTGCTCCCCCGTGAGGGTTCGAGCAAACCGGACAAAGGCGCCGCGCCGCCGACGTTGCCGCTGAACCGCCCTTCGATCTGAGGCCCGACCGTCAGCTCGGCGCGCAGCGGCGCAAGAAAGATGCCGTCGGTCACCGTCAGCCGGTCGAGGCTCGCCGTCACCGGCGTTGTCGCCCCAGCTCCTCCGGCCTGCCCGGCACCGGTTCTACCCCGGAACGGCGCCTTGCGCATGTCGAGCCGTCCGCCCGTGATCTCCACAGCCGGCGTGCGCCCGGCGCCGCGGCTGCGCAGGCGACCGCGCGCGTCAAGCCATCCACCCGCGACGATCCGGTCGAGCCTGAGGCTCTCGAACGCGCCCGCCCGCGTCAGCGTGATCCGTCCCTCGGCCTCCAGCCCCGGCGCATCGAGCGCAATCCGGTCGATCCGCGTCGGCTGCGTCAGTGCGCCGCTCACGGACAGCGTCCCACGCGTCTCCCGCCCCAGCCGCCAGCCAATCGGATCGAGCCGCAGCCCGATCCCAGAAAGCCGCGAGCGCACGTCGAAGGTCGGCGCCTGACCGCGCGCCAGTGTGATCTCCACGTCCGCCGGACCTGAACCGCTCACATAGCCCTGCGGCAGACGCACGCCAAAGCTGCGCAGCGCCGCATCGCTCACCGTGACCTCTCCCGTGACCTTGCCCGGCGCGCCACCCTGCGCGAACGGCTGCTCAAAGGCCCCGTCGAACGGCACGCCTGAGAGATCAACCGCGCCCGCAACACGCAGCCCGCCGTTGTCCACGCGAATGTCGAGGCGGCGCGCCGTCAGGCTCCGCCCCTTCACCAGCACGTCCGAGGCGACATCCCGCGCCACCGCGTCAAACGCAAATGCGACCTCCCCCGGCCCCGGCCGGGTGCCAACCGGCAGGGCAATCTGCCCGTCAAACCGGGCTGTGCCTGACTTGGCCAGCGTCACCTGCTGGCCGGCCTTCGTGATATAGCCGAACGGCTCCTGATCGAGCAGCGACAGGATCGCCGTCACCGGCCCTTCCCCGCGCAAGGCAACCTCGCCCCGTGACGGCTTCTGGCGCACGTCCGGAATGACAAAGGTGCTGCCACCCAGCTCCACACGCCCGCCCTGAGGCGCATCGACGCCGCCGCTGACCGTGGTGATGGCAAGCCGCCCGCGCTCCAGCGTGAACTGCCCCGCCGCACCGGTGACCGGCGGCAGACCGCGCACCACGCCCACCTCCGCGCCGTCGAACCCAAAGCTCAGAAGGAAGTCCCGGTCCTCCCGCGCCGGCCCCGTCCGGCGCAGCGCGAACTGCACCCCGCGCAGCGCCGCCGCCTCGAGGTTAGCGCTCAGCCAGCGCCGCGTGTTGGGATAAAGCGCCTCCGGCCAGTGCCGCGCGACCGTCTCCCAGCTCAGCGATGGCGCGGCGGCCTCGACACCCCAGAGCCAGCCCGCCTGCCCCGCCGCCACGCGCCCCCGCGCGGTGATCGGCATCTCGCCGCTCCGCAGCCGCGCCTGCCCGATGGTCAGCTCGAACGGATCGAGCGCGATCTTGAAATCGAGGTCCGCGCCCGCGATCACCTGCGCCTCCTCGTAGAGCCCCGCCGGGTTCGCCACGATCCGGCCAAAGCGCAGCTGCGCGGTAAAGTCCTCCGGCAGCCCGTTGCGCCGCGCGCCCAGCAGCACTTGCCCCGTCGCGCCAAGCGCTGCCCAGGCGCTGTCGATGTCGAGCTGCGAGATGGCGATGACGTCGGTACCGGGGTCATAGGTCAGCGTCGTGCGCGCGAGGCGAAACGGTACGGGGTCCGTCGCATCGGTCGGCTGCAGCGCCCCGTTCGACAGCTGCAGGGCCGCCCGCAGCGGCTGCAGCGCTCCGTCCGCATCGAACCCGCCCGAGAGCGAGCCCGAGATCGAGGCGCGCAGCACCTCGAGCCACGCCAGCGCCGGCGCCTGGCTCGCCAGATCGCGCGCCGCCACGTCCCGCACGTTGAGCGTGAACGCCGTCTCGCCCGTTTCGAGATCGGTCGTCAGCGACGTACCGAGCGAGGCCGCAACCGAGCGCCCGCCGAGCACGGCGAAATCGCCGCTAAGCGCAACCCGAGTCCCTTGCCGCTGCAGCGCGACGCGCCCGCCGTCGACCGTCCAGTTGCGCCCCGCCCGCGCATCGTCATAGCGCAGCGTGACCCCGTCGAGCTGCACCTCCCGTAAGGCGCCCAGCCGTGGATCGTCGAACACCGCGCTCACCGCCGCCAGCGCATCGCCGAGACTGTCGAATTGGCGCGCCGCGCCCGACTGGCCAAAGGCAAAGTTGAGCGAGCCGTCCCGCGCCCGCGCCGCCGCAATGACAACTCCGCTCACGCGCAGGTCCCGCGCCCGCACCGCGCCCTCGGTGGCAGCAGCCAGCGACACGCCCACATCGAGGTCCGTCAGGCTTAGCCGGGTAAAACCCGACGTGTCGGCCAGCTCCACGTCCTCCAGCCCGATGCGCGGGCTGAGGTTACGCTCGAACGCGACGCGCATCCGCGCCACGCGCACGTCGGTCTGCGGCAGCAGCTCCTGCAGGCGCGCCTCCACCCGCGCCTCGATCCAGGCCGGCGCGACAAAGCTGCGCCCGGGCAGCGTCAGCGCGAACCCGGCCGCCGCCACGCCGCCCACAAACGCCACGCACAAAAGCCACAGCAGCGCACGTGGCAGGGCACGGCGCCTTGCACGCGCGGCGGGCGTCACCTCAGGCATATCGTGTGGCGTGGCCTCCGGCACGGGCTCTCCTCGGGCAAGGCGGATCGGCCTTTATTGTCACAAGCCCCGCGCTAGATGCAAAGCGCGATACGGCGGATGGCCCGACCAAAGACCTGACGGAGAGACCCCATGAGCGATGAAACGCTGACCCTGCCCGACCTGACCCTGCCCCGCGACGGCGGCGGCACCCTCGCCCTCAAGGCGATCGACGGCCCGATCGTGCTCTTCTTCTACCCCAAGGACGACACCCCCGGCTGCACCAAGGAAAGCATCGCCTTCACCGAAGCGCTGCCCGAGTTCGAAAAGCTGGGCGTCACCGTGCTCGGCGCCTCACGCGACAGCGTGGCCAAGCACGACAAGTTCGTCGCCAAGCACGCCCTCGGCATGCCGCTCTTGTCCGACGAAGACGGCGCCCTGACCGAGCATTTCGGCGTCTGGGTCGAAAAGAAGATGTACGGCAAGACCTACATGGGCATCGACCGCTCCACCTTCCTGATCGGCGCCGACGGCAGGGTTGCGCAGGAATGGCGCAAGGTCAAAGTCCCGGGCCACGCGGAGGCGGTGCTGGAGGCGGCGAAGGCGCTTTAGCTTTGTCGAGGTTTCGCCGCCTCATCAACTTTTGCCTGTGGCACAGCAAGCCAAAGGTCTAGCAAGACACGGCTCAAGAGCAAAAGAACAACGGAATTTGTCATGAAAAAATGTGGCATCAACTCACCCGAAGCTCCCGGGACTTCGGCAAAGTACGCGCAAGCTGTCGAAACGACGGGCGCCGAGCGCGTGGTTTACGTCAGCGGACAAATCCCGGTCACGACAGATGGAAAGGTGCCTGAATCCTTTCGTGAACAGGCCGAGCTGACTTGGTGCAACGTCGAAGCACAACTCCGGGCAGCTGACATGGGGCTTGAGAACATCGTCAAGCACACGACGTTTCTCAGTGATCGACGTTATCGACAGATCAACTCCGAAGTGAGGCAAGAGGTTCTTGGGAACATCGAGGCGGCGTTAACCGTGATCATCACCGGTATTTACGATGAAGCATGGCTTCTGGAAATCGAGGTTGTTGCTGTCGCATAGGCGGATCAAGCAGGACGCGGTCCACCTTTTCTTCCCATCTGGCCTCTCGCGTCCATCTGTAGGATGGGTGGTACCACCCATCCTGCGTTTGAGGACCCGCCCATGCCTGCCAGCCTGACCGAAATGGCCGTCGAGGTCCTGACCACCGCCGACGGGCGGGCCAAGACGGCCTTGTCGCGGCAGTACGCTGCCGAATGGTTTGCCGCACGCAAAGCGGGCACACCGCTGCCGATTGGCGACGCCACACCACCGCTCCGCCCGTCACGCCCCGAAGAGCCCGAACTGCTGCACCCGCGCGATGTGCCAAAGCGCAAGCCGGGCTCGCCGCAGGGGCGCATCGCGCTTTTGCACGCCGTGGCGCATATCGAGCTCAACGCCGTCGACCTCCACTGGGACATCATCCCGCGCTTTGCCGGGACCGCGATGCCGCTGGGCTTCTACGACGACTGGGTCAAAGCCGCGGATGAAGAGTCCAAGCATTTCAACCTGATGTGCGACTGCCTTGAAGCGGCGGGCAGCCAATACGGCGCCCTTCCCGCCCATGCCGGCATGTGGCGCGCCGCCGAAGACACCGTGGATGATTTCATGGGCCGGCTCGCCGTTGTGCCGATGGTGCTCGAGGCGCGCGGCCTCGACGTCACGCCCGGCATGATCGAGATCTTTCGCAAGGCAGATGCCGCGGACGCCGTCGCCGCGCTCGAGACGATCTACGCCGAAGAGGTCGCGCATGTCGCCTACGGATCGAAGTGGTTCCACTTCCTCTGCGGCCGCCACGAAATGGACCCCAAGGAGACCTTCCACGCCCTCGTCCAGCGCTATTTCAAAGGCGCCTTGAAACCGCCCTTCAACGAGGAAAAGCGCGCCGACGCCGGGCTGCCGCCGGACTTCTACTGGCCCCTCGCGGCCAGCTGAGGCGAGCCTCTCCACAGCGGCCCCCGCGTTAACCACGAACGATCGGCAAAAACCTGCCGGAGGCGCGCGATTCCCGGCAGACGGCAGCGCGCGCCGCGCAAAAATGTTGCGCCATCAGGCGAGGTTTGATTAACCGATGCGAGGCGCGCGTGGGGACGTGGGCCTGACGAGGCGGCGCGGATCACTCACATCCAAACCGTTTTGGGGGAACAGGGTTGGGGAGCCGGTTGCATGCGGTCACGTTTGGGTATCAAGATCGACCATCTTCTGGAGCGGACGTTCCCCGAACGACGCCTTTTCCTGCGGTCCGACAGCGACACCCGGTTCATCCGCCTGCGCCCCTCCACACAGCTTCTGGCCTTTTCCGGCGCAACCGTCGTCGTGGCATGGGCGATCATTGCTTCAGCCATCCTGCTGATGGACTCGATCGGGTCCGGCAACTTCCGCGAACAGGCCAAGCGCGACCAGCAGACGTACCTCAACCGGCTCAACGCCCTCTCCGAAGAGCGGGACCTGCGCACCGAAGAGGCGCTCGCCGCGCAGGAACGCTTTAACGCCGCGCTTCGGCAAGTCTCGGTCATGCAGGAGCAACTGCTGGAATCCGAGACTCGCCGCCGCGAGCTCGAAACCGGGATCGAGGTGATCCAGGCCACCCTGCGCAAGACCATGCAGGAGCGCGAGATCGCCCGCGACGAAGCCGTTGAGCTGCAAGCGGCGCTCGAAGACGGTGGCACCGCCCTGCCCTCTGCGGGCGGCGCAGGCGACGGCACGATGGATCTCCTCGCCGACGCGCTCGCCGCAACGGCCGCCGAGCGGGACAAGGTGGTTGCCGACGCCCAGGACGCGCTGTTGCGCGCAGACGAGATGCGCTCGGAAATCCGCCTTCTCGAGGAAAAGAACGACCGCATCTTCCGCCAGCTCGAAGAGGCGATGACGATCTCCGTCAAGCCGCTCGACAAGATGTTCAGCCAGGCCGGCCTCAACACCGACAGCCTGCTGAAAACCGTGCGCCGGGGCTATTCCGGCCAGGGCGGGCCCATGGCGCCGCTCAGCTTTTCGACGCGCGGAGAGACCCCGTCCGAGCACACGCTGCGCGCCAACCGGCTGCTCGATCAGATGGACCGGCTCAACGTCTACCGCATCGCCGCGCAAAAGGCGCCCTTCGCGCTGCCGCTCAAATCGCCCTTCCGCTACACCTCGGGCTTTGGCCCGCGCTGGGGGCGGATGCACAGCGGCACCGACTTTGCCGCGCCGCACGGCACACCGATCTACGCCACCGCCGATGGCGTGGTCACCCATGCCGGGTGGAGCTCGGGCTACGGCAAGCTGGTGAAAATCCAGCACGAGTTCGGCATAGAAACCCGGTATGCCCACAACTCGAAGCTGATCGTGAAAGTTGGTCAAAGGGTCTCGCGTGGGCAGCAGATTAGTGCTATGGGGAACACCGGACGCTCCACCGGGACCCATCTGCATTACGAAGTGCGTGTAGGCGGTCGCGCGGTGAACCCCATGATCTACATCAAGGCTGCTAACAATGTTTTCTAAAAGCAAAATCAACGATCCCGCGCCGAAACCCGAGATGAAGCCCGCGCCCATGCCGGCCTCTTCCGGTTCCAAGGACTCCGCTCCGGCGCCCAAGACCGAGTTCAAGGCCTCCGCGCCCAAGGCCAAACCGGCCGCGTCGGTGCTGTCTTCGGACCTGCATATCACCGGGAATATCAAGACAACCGGTGACATCCAGGTCGAGGGCACCGTCGAAGGCGATATCCGCGCGCACCTTCTGACCATCGGCGAAAGCGCCACGATCAAGGGCGAGGTTATGGCCGACGACGTCGTCGTGAACGGCCGCGTCGTGGGCAAGGTCCGCGGCCTCAAGGTGCGCCTGACTGCGACTGCTCGCGTCGAGGGTGACATCATCCACAAGACCATCGCGATCGAAAGCGGCGCGCACTTCGAAGGCTCCGTGCAGCGCCAGGACGACCCGCTCGGCGCGAAATCACAAATGCCGAAACCCGCGCCCGCCGCGGCACCGGCCGCCGAGTAATCCGGCCATACACCGCAAGCAAAGCCCTGCCATCCCGGCGGGGCTTTTTCTTTGCGCACCGTGATGGAGTCGGAACTATACACCCGTTACACACCCAAACAGAGGGTCAAACCCAAAGTCATGGGTGCAGCTTAAATCACTGAGCTGCACCGCCGGCCTCAGACGCCGTGCGTCTTAAACAGCAAATGACATCAGCTGATGCGCAGACACAAAGCCTGCCTTCTCGAGGGTCGCCTTGGACGCAGCATTGCTGGCCGCACATCCGCAAATCGGGCGTAGGCCGGCCTGCTCAGCTCGATTGGCCATCTCGATCACGATGTGGGTCCCGAGCCCCTTGCGGCGAAAGCCCGGGGCGACCATCATACCGATGTCCACCGCAGGGCTTTCTTCATGGAAACGGTTCGACAGCCCGCACCCGGCGATCTTTCCGCCGACCCGCACGGTCCAAAGCTTGTTGCTGTCCGCGAGCGCCGCGATCTCGTCCCTGCTTTCAAAAAAGTCGTGGTTGATCTCCCACAGCTCGTCCAAATCACCGTGTTGTGCCGCGCTTTTGTCGGCGTCTGGGAAGACGGTCGGCGCATATGCGTGCCGCTCTCGGAAAAGGAACGCGCCTACCGACCCTGTCCATCCAAGCGCCGCGCAAGCCTGCTTGAAGTCGCCATCAAACGACTTCACAAGCGCAGTTGAGAGGCCGGCTTGTTTCTGAAGCTGCCGCAAAATTCCCGCTGAGATTGCCGGGTCAGCGCAAAAGAACTCGACCAGGCTTTTGCCAGAAGTCACGCCGTACGAGCCGTCGTCCGTGACCCAGAACTGGCCGCTGCGAACAAGCTCTTCCAGAAAGTACTCCTGCGGCTCCGCAAGCGCGCTCAAGTGCTGCTGCCGCAGCTTTGGCGACGGCATGGAGGTGCGTTGAAATTCCGACATGTTTTCCATTCTCGCCAGCTTCCGAGCCTTATCGCGCTAGTCGCCCACCCGGTCCGGCACTCCCGTACTTCGTGCGTTACGACCGTCCCTCACCGATCACCCACCCGACCGATCACCCACCCGACCGATCACCCCCGGCCTAGTCCCTTCTCCTACACCCGTAAGGTGGGCACTGCCGAACACTCACGCGGCCCCGCCGCACTCCATCAGCCAGCAAGGCACCAAACCAGGTCCCATCTCCGGTTTAAAAATACCTGAAAACGCACCACCAGCTGCACGCACAACGCCCGAAGCGGAGCCCTATGCCTCCAACTCCGCATCCCAATAAAGGAAATCCATCCAGCTCTCGTGCAAATGGTTGGGCGGGAACTTACGGCCCATGTTGCGCAGCTCCTCAGCCCCAGGCTGGCGCGGCGGCTTGCGGAGGGAGAAGCCCGCACGGCTGAGCGACTTCGACCCCTTCTTGAGGTTACAAGGCGCGCAGGCGGCGACCACGTTCTCCCACGAGGTGATCCCGCCCGCCGAGCGCGGCACCACATGATCGAAGGTCAGATCGCCCTTGGCCCCGCAATACTGGCACTGGAATTCGTCCCGCAGAAAGAGGTTGAAGCGCGTGAACGCCACCCGCTTTTGCGGTTTGACGTAGTCCTTGAGCACCACCACCGACGGGATCTTGATCGTCGTGGAGGGCGAATGCACCACGTCGTCGTACTCGGCCACGATGTCCACCCGGTCGAGCCAGGCGGCCTTGACCGCGTCCTGCCAGGACCAGAGCGACAGCGGGTAATAGCTCAAAGGCCGATAATCCGCATTCAGCACCAGGGCCGGGTGCTGTTTCAACGCGCCCGGACTTCGTACGAACTCGGTCCTGAATTCACTTTCCGTGGATTGCATCTGCGACTCCGCTCTCGCCCGGTCTGCCTCAACTGGCACTGGGGACGGGGGACCCGCCCCGGTTGTTGTCTCGACTATATCTCGGGGAAAGACGCTGGCAAGCGCCATGGCACCACAAGATGTCGCACATGACATGCCCTGCCCAGATGTCAGGCGCGTGACACAAGCTACAAAAGCGCGGTCGACAGGATCGGAAAATAGCTCAGCGCAATCAGCGCGCCCGTGACGGCGAGCAAAAACGGCCAGAGCGAGCGCAGGATGCGCCCCGGCGAGGTGCCTCCCATCGACGACGCGATGTAAAGCCCGACACCCACCGGCGGCGTCAGCAGCCCCAGCACCAGGTTGAGGCAGATCACCACGCCAAACTGGTAGGGGCTGATGTCATAGCTTTCGATCGCGATGGGCAGGAGGATCGGCGTGATCAGGATCACCGCCGCGATCCCATCGATCAGCATCCCCACGAACAGCAGCGACAGGTTCACGATCAGGAGGAAGAGGAATGGATCGCGCGTGATACTGGTGATAAGCGCAGCGAGCTTTTGCGGCAGCGCCTCATAGATGATCACCCAGCCAAAGACGTTCGCCGCGGCGATCATGAAGATGATCATCGAGGCGTTGATGGCCGTGCGCTTGAACATCTCGAAGAGGCGCGTCGGGTCCAGCTCGCGGTACCCCAGCCAGCCGACGAGGAAGGCGATGAGCGAGGCAACCGCCGCGCTCTCGGTCGGCGTCGCGATCCCGAACACGATCCCGCCGATGATCGCCACCGGGATCAGCGCGGCGGGCACACAGGCCAAAAGCGCACGCAACGCCTCGGGACCGCTGAGCCAATGCCCCTTGGGAAAGTCCTGCCAGAGCCCGATCAGCGCGATCACGATGGCAAAGAGCGTCGCGAGGATCAGCCCCGGGATGATCCCCGCCACGAACATGTCGCCGATGGGGATCTGCGCCAGCACGCCAAAGATCACGAACATCATCGAGGGCGGGATCACCGGCGCCAAGAGCCCTCCCGCAGCCGTCGTGGCGGCGGCAAAGCCCTTGTCATAGCCCTCTTCCTCCATCGCCGGTACCATGGCGCGGGACATGACCGCGATCTGCGCAGTGGCCGAGCCGATGATCGCCGCCATGAACATATTGGATAAAAGGTTGATATAAGCCAGCCCGCCCCGGAACCCGCCGACGAACACGCGCGCCGCGCCGATCAGGCGCTTGGTCATGCCGCCTTCGTTCATCAACTCGCCGGTGAGCATAAACAAAGGGATCGCCAACAGGCCGTAATTCTCGACCCCGGCAAACATCTTTTGCGCGAAGCTGTCGTAGAGGATGCCGTTGCCGCTCTCCCAGATGTACCAGATCGCCGACAACACCAATACCAGCGCAACCGGCACGGCGGCGAACAGCATCACGGCAAAGACGATGGGCGTCATGTGCGAAAGGCCCTCATGTGCTGAGAATTCTCGGACGCGGGCGCATGTCGCTAAGACCCGCCAGCGCGTGCAGGCATGCACCGAGGGCAAAGGCCCACATCACTAGCCAGACCCAGACCTTCTTGATGCCGAGCGTGCTGGTCGGCTCGGCGTAGATGAAATTGAACGTCGCCCCCTGAAAGGCCATCACGTCAAAGCCCGCGCGCGCCAGACCCGCCGGATTGAACCAGCGCCAGCAAAACCAGAGCATAAAGAGCGCAAAGATCATCACCACCACATCGACGCCTTTGGCGAGCCAGAACCGCGCCTGATCGGGCACCGCGTCGGGCAGGATCGTGATAGCGACCGCGTCGCGGTAGTGCAGCGCCGCCGACGCACCCAGAAAGGTCATCCAGACCATCGCGTAGATCGCCAACTCGTCCACCCAATAAAGCGCCGCTCCCGCCGAGCGCGTCACCACGTTGAGCAGGATCAGCAGCGTCACCGCCAACGCCAGCAGCGCGGCGAGCGCCAGCTCGATCCGCGCCCAGAGGGCGGAGATGCGGCGCAGTACCTTCATTGCGGTGCCCTCATTGCGGTGCCTTCATCAGTTTGGCCAAATCACTCACAAAACGGGGCGCAGTCTCCCGCGCCCCATCGTGGTGGTCCGTTAGCGGAGCTTACTCCGCCGTGTCGGCCGCAATCTGGCGCAGGTCATCAAGCGCGCTCGATTTTTCCGACCAGATGGCGTTCCACTCGGCCACGGCGTCGCCAAAGAAGTCGGGGCCGACTTCGACATAGGTCTTGCCGGTGCCGCGGATTTGTTCGAGCCACGCGCGGTCCTTGGCGACATAGCTGTCGATGCAGCTGTCGACATGCTTGGCCATCAGCTCGGCGATCAGCGTGCGGTCCTGCGCCGAAAGGCCCGCCCAGACGCGCGCCGACACAAGGCCCACCATCGGGAACATCATGTGGTTGGACTGCACCACGGTATCGGCGTGCTCATAGTACTTGAGCACCCAGATCAGCTCCGCGTCCATGTCGATGGCGTCCACCTGCCCGTTCGCGAGCGCGTCATAGACCGACGGCAACGGCATCGGCGTGGGCGCTGCGCCCAGCGCGTTGTAGAAATCGAGGATCGGCTCGAAGGGCGTGATCCGCAGCTTGAGACCGGCCAGGTCCTCGGCGGAGTTCACCTCCCCCCGGCTCACGATCTGGCGCAGGCCCGCCATGCCGTAGCCCAGCCCCACGACACCCACCGTCTGCGGCAGCTGCTCCAGCAGCGCCTTCGCACCGTCGGTGCGCAGGATGCGCCCCGCATGGTCGATGTCATTGGCCAGGAACGGCGCGTAGAACGCGCCAAGGTCCGGCGCGCGGTTGGAGACTTCGGCGACGGTCATGAACGCCATGTCCAAAGCGCCGGTCTGCAGCTGCTGGAGCATCTCGGCCTCGTTCCCGAGCTGGCGCGCCGGAAACACTGTCACGCTGTGCTCACCGCCGCTCTTTTCAGCCAGCTCCGCGCCAAAGGCTTCGGCGGCTTGCGTCCAGATGTGCGGCGGAGGGGTGATCAGACCGAGGCGAAAGTCCTTGGCCGAGGCCGCGCCCGAAACGGCGATGGCGGAGGCCGCGACCAGCGCGCCGGCAATGGTTTTCCAGTTCAGTCCCATGAGGGTCTCCCGTTGGTTGGCTGCGGAACTTGGCGCCCCGCGTTCTTCTTTGTGTGTCTTTGCGATGGGAAGAGCATAAGCGCCGAATCGCAATCGGCGCAAATGGTTAACGCTCGGGCAGTCTGGGGTGTCGTCCCGGGCGTAAGTGCGCCCTACTCTGCCGTCCAAGCCGCTGCATCGGCCACGCTCGTCCACTTTTCCTCAAGACACGTCTCGAGCCGGGCCAAAGCGCGGGGGAAGGAAAGTTGCGGAGGACCGCTGACCCCCCAACGCGCCAGGTCATAAATGCCCACAGCAAGGCAAAGGTCCGACATGGTGGTCAGGCGCGAGGTGTCCAGCAAGATCAGATAGAGTGGTTTTTGCGCGCCATCGGAATTCCGGGTCATTGGAGCTGAGCGAAAGAGGATCGCATTTTCTTCATCCGCCGTGCGCAATTCCCTTTCGACCATTTGCTGGAGAGCATGGCCTTCGAGATCTTGCTCGCCGGCAAAACTCGGCAGCATCATCACAAATACGTCGATGTCAAAAAGCTCGCCGCCTGGCAGCTCATCCGCGACCGCGTTCAGCTCCTCGTCGAGGTCATGCAGGAAGATCTCAATAAAGGCGCGGTTCGAGCGGTAGACACGCATAGCGAACGGCCGGCCCAAACGCTCCTCCAGCGGGTTGAGCGCGGGGGCGGCTTGCGGCTGGGTCTCTTGGTTCGCGGATTGTGCCTGCGCGCCAGAGGCACAGACAAGCGCAAGGCACAGGGCGGCGAGAAGGCGCGTCACAGCTCCAATCACAGGCCGAGCTGGTCGCGCATGAAGGCGAGCGCCACCGACAGCCCGTCCGGCGCAATCCCGTGGGCCGTCCCCTTCATCACATGGGCGTAGACATCGCGGAACTTAGCGCCCTGCAGCGCCTCCACCGCCTGCGGCAGCGATGCGGGCGGCACGACGTCGTCGGCATCCCCATGCAGGAGCAGCACCGGCATCCGGCTTTGCGTTTCGTCGGCCAAAAGTTCGGGATGCAAGAGCCGCCCGGAAAAGCCAACGATCCCAGCCACCGGGTCCTCACGCCGGGGTGAGACGTGCAGCGACATCATCGTGCCTTGCGAAAAGCCAAAGAGGCAAACCTGCTCGGGCAGAAGGTCGTGATCGACCATCAGCGCGTCAAGAAAGGCGTTGAAATCGGCGGTCGCCGCCTCGAGCCCGCGGGCGGCCTCTTCCTCGGACGAGCCGTCGAGCCAGGGGATCGGGAACCACTGGTAGCCGCCGGGGTAGCCCGGGATCTCCTCGGGCGCGTCGGGCGCGACAAAGAGCGTGTCGGGCAAGTGCGGTCCCAGTGGATCGGCCAGCCCCAAAAGGTCAGCGCCATTGGCGCCGTAGCCGTGCACGAAGACCACCGCCGAGCGCACCGAACCCGACTCCGGGCCCTTTGTCTTTGCCTGCAAAACCCGCGTCACCGCACACCCTCCCGGTTCTTGACCACCCGGTAGTAGGCCCAAAGCGCCCGTGCCGCAACCGACCGCCAGGGCGTCCAGTCCGCGGCGATGGCGCGCATCTGCCGCTCGTTCGGTCGGGTGTCGAGGCCGAGCATTTCCTTCGCCGCCTCCTGCAGCGCAAGGTCCCCGTGGGCAAAGACATCCGCCCGCCCCAGCGAGAACATCGCGTAGATTTCGGCGGTCCAGGTGCCGATGCCTGGCACGGCGGTGAGCGTCTTGATGATCCCGGCGTCGGTCTGCGCGGGCAGCGCGTCAAAGTCGATGCCGGCTGCGGCGAGGGCCTTGGCATAGCGCGCCTTTTGGCGGCTGAGGCCGAGCGCCCTGAGGTCCTCGTCCGTGGCGGCGCGGATCACCTTGAGTGTGGTCATGCCCGCCCCCTCGAGCCGCGACCAGATCGCCGCCGCGCTGGCGACGGAGACTTGCTGGCTCACGATTGCGCTCAGGAGCTGGTCGAACCCGGCGGGGCGCCGCCGGAGCGGCAACACGGGACAGGCATCGAGCACCGGGACAAAGGCTGGCACATGCGTGCGGAGCCAAGAGCATCCCTCGGTCACGTCGGCATCTGTCTCGATGATCCGGCCTGTGTAGGTCGGGCTGGGCGTTCCGTCGGTCATGCCAGCGTGGTCGCATCGGTGCCTGGAGCGGTCAAGCGTCAGATGGGTGCCAACACCCATCCTACGTGACGGCATCAAACTTCCTCGGTGCCGGTGCCAAACTTCGTAGGATGGGTGCTGGCACCCATTGCGCGAGGCCACGTGTCGGTCTACCGCTAGGGTATGAGCCACGCCCCCACCTCCGCCCGCCGCAATGTGATCGTCCTCGTGCTGTGCCAAGCCGTCATGGGCGCGCAGATGCCGGCGCTCTTTACCATCGCGGGGCTGGCGGGCACGACGCTGGCGTCGAACATCTGCTTTGCAACGTTGCCGATCTCGCTGATCGTGCTTGGCTCGATGCTGGCGGCCAACCCGATCTCGATGATCATGCAAAAGCACGGGCGCCGGGCGGGGTTTCTGATCGGTGCTGCGGGCGGTGCCGCCGGAGGAGCGGTTGGCGCGCTGGGGCTTTACCTTGCCTCCTTTCCGATCTTTCTCGCAGGCTCGTTCCTGACGGGGCTCTACATGTCGGCGCAGGGGTTTTACCGCTTTGCCGCCGCCGATTCCGCAACGCCCGAGTACCGCCCCAAGGCGATTTCTTACGTCATGGCAGGCGGTCTGGCCGCTGCCGTGATCGGGCCGCAGCTGGTCAAGGCCACGAACGACGCCTTTGTGGTGCCGTTCCTCGGCACCTACCTTGCGGTGATCGTGCTCAACGTGGTCGGCTCGACGCTGTTCGCGTTCATCCGCATCCCGCCGCCTTCGACTGCTGACGATGATCCGAGCCTCGGGCGCAGCCGGTGGGAGCTGATCACCACGCCGCGCATCGCAGTGGCCGTGATCTGCGGGTTGGTCTCATATGCGCTGATGAACCTCGTAATGACCTCGACGCCCCTGGCGGTCGTGGGCTGCGGGTTCACCCAGAACAACGCCGCCGACGTGGTCATGGCGCATGTGCTGGCGATGTTTGCGCCGGCCTTTTTCACCGGGCATCTGATCGCCAAGTTCGGGGTCGAGCGTATCGTCGGCGCAGGCATGGTGATCCTGACGGCGGCGGGCCTTGTGGCGCTCTCGGGGGTGACGCTCGAATATTTCTTTGTCGCGCTGGTCTTGCTCGGGCTTGGGTGGAACTTCGGCTTTATCGGCGCAACTGCCATGCTCGCTGCCGCGCACACGCCGGCCGAGCGGGGGCGGATGCAGGGCCTCAACGATGTGATCGTCTTTGGCGGGGTCACCATCGCCTCGCTCGCCTCGGGCGGGCTGATGAACTGTTCGGGCGGAGACGCGGTCGAGGGCTGGACGGCGGTGAACTACGCCATGGCTCCCTTCCTGCTGCTCGCCTTTGGCGCGCTGGTCTGGCTGACGGTGAAGGAGCGGCGGGCGGCTTTGGCTTAACTTAGCTCCTCATCAAACTGTTTATGCACTCTCCTTAAATCAAAGCGCCCGCCTGACAGGCACTGTCAGGCCGCGTCACGCCGAAGGCATGCCTCTGGCATGACCCGCCCCCGTCAAACCGAAGGTTTGCCTTCGGCAAAACGGGCGGCGCGACTGCGCCACCCCGCGGGACGGCGCGTGAACTTCTGTTACTCATCCGGTAACTTTAGAGCCCGCTCTCACTAAAGCCGCCAAGCCGCCTTCGTCAGCGCCAAAGACGCCCGCAAAGGAGACGGCTCCAGCCGCCCCTCCGCAACCGCGCTTAGGTCCGACACAGCCTTTGCGAGCACCATCGGTGTCTGCCACCCGGCCAGCGCCGCCATACGCGCCTCCGCCGACAGGCGCGGAGACGGCCTCCAAAGGTCGAGCCCGGTCTGCGCCAAGGCGCGCACCCCCTCGGCCCGGCCATCGACCAGCGGCACCTTCCCACGCGCCTCGAGCTCCGGCACCGCCCGCAGGTAGCCGGCGATGCCATGCGCGGTGCCTTTGTCTGCCACGGAGGCGGCGTCCTCCGCGCCAAGCGCTTCCGCGGCGACCTGCATCAGCGTGCCGCTCGTGGCGCGCAGATAATCCATCAGATCTCTGGTCTCCGCAAAAGGCGCCCGCTCGATGTCGTGCCGCCGCGCGGACACCAGGCCCTGCAACCGCCGCGCCTGCTCTGCGCCCAGCATCAGCGCCAGCGGCGTGACCACTTCGTGCCGGCGCACCAGCCCGCCTTCCGCGATCTCCTCCAAAGCGTCATGCCACCATTGCAGGCGCATCTCGGCAATCATCGGCTCGGCGGTCACCCAGGGCGCGCGGCTCACCTCGACGTTGAAGGCATAAAGCGGAAAGAGCACCTGCCGCGCCGCCGGCCGCACGGCCATGGTGGCGCGGAACCGATCCGGATCGCCCTGCTCGGTCAGGCGCGCGCAGGCGTCAAAGCTCATACCGGACGCACGACGCTCAAAAGGTAGCCCGAAAGCGCGCGCGTCTCGCGCCAGCAGGCGATCTCCTCGGCGCCCTCGTCGAGCACCTCGGCCAATGCCGGAGATGCGTCCGCCCTTAGCGCGGCAATGCGCACCTCCAGCGGCGTGTAGTACGCCTCCCACGCCGCATCGGACAGACGCCGCGTGCCGAGCACTTCATAGCCTGCGTGCTCCACCCAGGCGCGAATGCCGGCCTCGTCCTGCATTTGCGGGTACTGCCAATGGGCTTGCAAACGCTCGGGGCGTTCGGAGGTAAAGTAACAAGGCTCGGAAAAGGCAATCACGCCGCCGGGGGTCAAAGCGTCCCGCCACTGCTCAAGCGCCTGCGGCACGCCGAGGAAGTACACCGCCCCCGCGCACCAGATGAAATCATACGTGCCGGGAAGCGCCGCCATATCACCCGCTTGCACACGGACGCGCGGATCACCTGCCCACGCCGCCTCGGCGGCCTCCACGAAATGCGCCGTCTTGTCGAGCGCCGTCACATGGCCCTCTGGCACCGCCTGCAAGAGCGCCGCGATGTCGGCGCCCGGCCCGCAGGCCGCGTCGCAGACCTGTGCATCCCGCGCGATCCCGGCGACCTCTGCCGCCCAGGCCACGTCCGCAGGCTCTCCCGGCCCCTCGCGCGGCAGATCCCGGTGCAGCTCGAAGAACGCGCCCACGTCCATCAGGTGGATGCCTCAGCACCATCGCGCACCAGCTTCCAGGTGATCGCGTCGAGCAACGCCTCGAAGGACGCGTCGACGAGGTTCGCGCTCACGCCCACGGTGGACCAGCGATGGCCCTCCCCGTCCTCGCTGTCGATGATCACACGGGTCACGGCTTCGGTGCCGCCTTGGGTAATGCGCACCTTGAAATCCACGAGCCGCACATCGTCGATCGCCGCCTGATAGGGCCCGAGGTCCTTGGCCAGCGCCTTGGCCAGCGCGTTCACCGGCCCCCGGTCGCGCCCGCCATCGTCGTGGCTCTCGCTGACCGACAGCTTCTTTTCCCCGCCCACCTTGACCACCACAACCGCCTCAGACAGAGACACCATCTGGTTGCGCTTGTTCTTGCGGCGCTCGACCGTGACCCGGTAGCGCTTGACCTCGAAGAACTGCGGCAAAATCCCCAGCTCCGCCCGCGCCAAGAGCTCGAAGGAGGCCGGCGCCGTGTCATAGGCATAGCCCTCGCTCTCGCGCTCCTTGACCAGCTCGAGGATCCGCCCCAGCGCCGGATCGCCTTTTTCAACCCCGATCCCCGCCTCGCTCAGGCGCTTGCGCAGATTCGACTGCCCCGCCTGGTTCGACATCGGCACGATACGCGCATTGCCCACAGTGGCAGGGTCGATATGCTCATAGGTCGCCGGGTTCTTGAGGATCGCCGAGGCGTGCAGCCCCGCCTTGTGCGCAAAGGCGCTCGCGCCCACGTAAGGCGCCTGCTTTTGCGGCACCCGGTTGAGGATCTCGTCGAGCATCCTCGAGGCCCGCGTCAGCCCCTTCAAAGCATCGGCGCTCACGCCAATCTCATAGCGGCTCGCATAAGGCTCCTTGAGCAGCAGCGTCGGGATCAGCGTCACCAGGTTCGCATTCCCGCACCGCTCGCCCAGCCCGTTGAGCGTGCCCTGGATTTGCCGCGCGCCCGCCTGCACCGCCGCCAAGGCCCCCGCCACGGCCGTGCCAGTGTCATCGTGCGTGTGAATGCCCAGCCTGTCCCCGGGGATGCCCGCCGCAATCACCTCTGCCGTGATCCGCCCGATCTCCTCAGGCAGCGTGCCGCCATTGGTGTCACACAGAACGATCCACCGCGCCCCGGCCTCGAGCGCCGCCTTCAGGCACTCCAGCGCATAGCCGGGGTCCGACAAATACCCGTCAAAGAAGTGCTCGGCGTCAAAGAGCGCCTCCCGCCCCTCGGCCACCAGATGCGCGACCGAGTCGGCGATAGCCGCCACGTTCTCCGCACGCGTCACACCCAACGCCTCGGTCACATGAAACTCATGCGACTTGCCCACGAGGCAGACCGCTGGCGTGCCCGCATTGACCACCGCCGCGAGCACATCGTCGTTCTCCGCCGAGCGCCCCACACGCTTGGTCATGCCAAACGCCGTCATCGTCGCGCGCGTCGCGGGAGCGGTGTCAAAAAACGCGCTGTCCGTCGGGTTCGCCCCCGGCCAACCGCCCTCGATGTAATCGAGCCCCAGCGCGTCCAGCGCCCCGGCAATCGCCGCCTTGTCCTCGGCAGAGAACTGCACGCCCTGCGTCTGCTGCCCGTCGCGCAAGGTGGTGTCGTAAAGGTAAACCCGCTCCATGCGGCCTAAGTCCCACGGCCCCAGGCGCAACACAAGCCCCACCGGGCACGCTTGCCCCGCCGGGCGCCGGCCTTGCATCTTCTTCTGGCGGAAAAATATCCTCCCCGAAGGGCCGATTTGCCATCAGGACAAACCGCTACAACCCTGTTAGCTTGGGCCCATGACACGCGACACGATCGATCACATCTGCGCGGCCCTGCCCGGCGCCACCTGGGCCGACCCGGCGGGCGGCCACCACGGCTCCTGGACCGTGGGCGGCAAGATGTTCGCACACATCGGCCAACACGCCGACGGCGTTTCGGTCAAGACCTCATCCACCGAAATCGCGCAGCTGATGATCGAGGCCGGCGACGCGATCCGCGCGCCATATTTCCACAAAAGCTGGGTGCGCCTGCCGCTCGACGCCGATCCGGCCTTCCTGCGGGAGCGGATCGAAGCCAGCTACCACATCATCCGCGCCAAACTGCCCAAAAAGGTGCAAGCCACGCTCGACACGCACTGACGCCTCCAGCAGCACACCTGCAAGCGCAGTGGGGGTGCCCACCTTACCCCGCTCAATCAAAAGCCCTGGTAAGGTGGGCACCTCCGCCACAGGTAGCTCGCGGTTAGCTCATTTAGCCTCAAGTCCGCCAAAATAGGCACCCTCGGGTCCACCCCAGTGCCCACCAAACCCACTTAGGCCCCTCCTACTTCGGTAAGGTGGGCACTGCCAAAAGCGCCCCGATCACACACTACCGGATGAACTGGTCTACATACTCCGCACCCAGCCCGACCTCGGCGTAGTGCTTCCGGCAATTGTCGATCTTGGTGAAGACGTCCTCGTACCCCAAGACCTCGCCATAAGGATCGACGTAGCACATCACGCCGTTCACCTGAAACAGCGTGATCATCTCCTCGACCCCGTCCGGCACAACCAACGTATGGGTCTCACCCGGCGGCTCGAAGACATAGCTGCCCTCCTCGGCCATCCAGTCATGCTCGAGATACTCCCACTGGCCCTTCAACACAAAACCATGCACCGGCTGCGGATGCCGGTGGCGCGACAGGACGCCCGACTTGCGCACCTTCAAAAGGTTCACCCAATACCCCTGGCTGCGCGAGAGGCACAGCGGGCGAAACCAGACGTTCTCCGCCTGCGGCACCCAGACCCGGTCATCCTCCGGCACTGCCTTCGGCACGACGATCTCTTCCAGAGCGTCCGCCGGAAACGGCAGCTGGTACGGCATCAACGGGTTTTCGTCTTTCATCTTCACCTCCCTGCGCATCGCGTCGACCTCAAAGCCCAAACGCATGCAGCGCTCACATCGACAGATACCCACCGTCAACCGGATAGACCGACCCGGTCACAAAACTTGCATCCGCGCTCAAAAGGAAGGCGACACAGGCGCCCACCTCCTCGACCTTGCCCCAGCGGCGCAGCGGCGTCCGGCCGAGGATCCCGCCTGCCCGCTCATGGTTCTCGCGCAAGGCGCCCGTCATCTCCGTCTCGATCCATCCCGGCGCGACCGCGTTGACGCGAATGCCGTCGTCTGCCCAGGCCCCCGCCAAAGCCTTGGTCAGCTGCGCCACACCGCCCTTGGACGCCGAATAGGCCGGCACCAAAGGCCCGCCAAAGGTCGACAGCATCGAGGCCGTGTTGACGATCGCGCCCTGCGACGCCGCGAGCAGGGGCTTTGCCGCCAGACAGCAGCGCATCGTCCCCGTCAGGTTCACGTCGATGACCTGCTGGAAGACCTCGAGGTCGAACTCCGCACCCCGCCGCAGAATGCCCGCGCAATTGACCAGCCCGTCAAGCCGGTCCAATCCGCCAAAAAGCGCATCCACCGAAGCGCTATCCGTCACGTCGACAAAGGCCACCCGCACGCCCTCGGGCGCATCGAACGCGGCGATCTCGTCTTCGGACGCGCTGGCGGCCACGACCTCCCAGCCCTGCGCGGCCAGCACGCGCGCAACACCTGCGCCGATGCCGCGCGTGCCTCCCGTGACCAATGCCTGACGTGCCATCGAGGCCCTCCCTTGACGCCAGCCTAGGCGGGCTCTGCGCGCACATCAACCGTCAGAGGCAAAGACCGCTTGCCCCGCCCCGCGCGCTCAGGCACCACACACGTCGACGCATCACGAGGCCCGCCCATGCAGCTCAGTCACCGCATCACGCACCTGCTCGACGGCGGCTCGGACGGGTGGGAGATCTTCAACCGCGCCCGCGCCATGATCGCCGCAGGCACTCCCGTGACCGAGCTGACCATCGGCGAGCACGACATCCGCACCGATCCCAGCATCCTCGCGGCCATGGACGCCTCCGCCCGCGCCGGCCATACCGGCTACGCCTCCGTTCCCGGCACGGACGCCCTGCGGGACACCATCGCCGCCCGCGTGGAGGACCGCACGGGCGTGACGACCACACGCGACAACGTGCTCGTCACCACTGGCGGCCAGGCCGCACTCTTTGCCGCGCACATGGCGGTGCTCGACCCCGGCGACCGGGCGCTCTTCATCGACCCCTACTACGCCACGTACCCCGGCACGCTCCGCGCCGCCGGCGCCAGGGCCGAGCCAATCCCGACCCACAGCCGCGAGGGCTTCCAACCGACCCGCTCCGCGCTCATGGCCGCCTGCCCCGGCGCCGCGTCCCTGCTGATCAACACACCCAACAACCCGACCGGTGCCGTCTACGCGCCCGGCACCACCGACGCGATCTGCGAGGCCGTCCGGGAACACGACCTCTGGCTTATCTCCGACGAAGTCTATGACACACAAATCTGGAACGGCACGCACCTCTCCCCCCGCGCCCGCCCCGGCATGGCAGAGCGCACGCTCGTGATCGGCTCGATGTCCAAAAGCCACGCCATGACCGGATCACGCGTTGGCTGGGTCATCGGGCCCGCCGAGGCGATCTCGCACATGATCAACCTGTCGACCGACACCACCTACGGCGTGCCGGGCTTCGTGCAGGACGCCGCGCTCTTCGCACTCGAGGAGGGCGCGCCGCTCGAGGACAAGATTGCAGCCCCCTTCCGCCGCCGCCGCGCCTTGACCGAAGCGCGCCTTGCCAGCCAGAACACCATCCGCATGATCCCCGCCGATGGCGCGATGTACGTGATGCTCGACATCCGCACGACCGGCCTCAGCGGCGACGCCTTCGCCAGCGCCCTCCTGGAAAACCATCACATCGCCGTCATGCCCGGCGAAAGCTTCGGCCACTCCGCCGCCGGCCATGTCCGTGTCGCCATGACCACCGATGACGACAGCTACGACCAGGCCCTCGCCACCCTCGTCAGCTTCGCCCAAGAGCTCGCCGCCAGGTCAAGTTAGCTGCACGCGACCTAAAGCGCTGACAATGGCTCCGTCTTCTGAATCAGCCCCTCAACATGGCAACGGACGTCATCGCCAGAGAACTTTCAGCGCCCCTTCCGGCTGGCACCTCAGCACCTCGAAACTCTCTGCTGACATACACCACGGCACGCAAGATCGAACGTCCAGCGCACCACGCAGCTTCTTCTGGCTAAAAATATCCCCGCCGGAGGCTCCCTACCGAGGTCACGCTCCGAAAACCTCGGGATACAGCACCCGCGCCTGCCCCCACCCGGCCACATCGTGGCTGACATTGAACTGCCCCGCCTTCAGCGCCGCGTCCACCTCGGCAACCGTCAGCACAACCTGCCGCATCTCCTCGAGATCGCCATCGTCCGGCGCTGCCACCTCGCGGCACCCAAGACCCAGAAAGTAATGCCCCTCGCAGCCGCGCTGGTTGCCATTGTCCACATAGCAGCCCAGCTTGATCAAACGGTCCGGCGCCAGCCCTGTTTCCTCCATCAGCTCCCGCGCGGCTCCAACGTCCGGCGCTTCGCCGGGGTCGATGAACCCTGCCGGAAACGACAGCCCGGCCCGCCCCGGCCCGTGCTTGTACTGCTCCAGCATCCGCACGCGCCCGTCCTCCTGTACCGGGATCACCATCCCGAATGACCGCAGCTTGACCTGGTAGAAATCGTCGATCTCCGCACCATCCGGCAGCCGCACGCGCTGGCGCACCACGCGCAGAAACGGCCGCGCGGCAAAGACCTCCTCCTCGTCCAGGGTTTCCCAGGGCTGCATGCTCGCCTCCATGATGCACTTGGCTCCGCCGGGTGATGCCCCGGAACCGATCCACGGCGCAAGCCGTTCTCCCAGCAACACATTGCTCAACGGAGGCACTCACATGTCCGACTTTCTACGCGTCGTCATCGCCATTCTGCTGCCGCCCCTCGGCGTCTTTCTGCAAGTCGGGTTTGCCGGCGCATTTTGGCTCAACATCCTGCTGACCCTGCTCGGCTACATCCCTGGCATCGTGCACGCCGTCTGGATCATCGCGCGCCGGCCCGGCCATGCCTGAGGACCCGCACCTCGCGCCACACGAGGCCGCGCGCCTCGCCCGGATCGAACGTCTGGCCGCCCGCATGGACCGCGCCTTCCGCCTGCCCGGCACCCGTATCAGGCTTGGCTGGGATTCGATCCTCGGCCTCGTGCCGGGCATCGGCGACGCGCTCACGCTTGGACCCGCCGGCTACATCGTGTTCGAAGGACAGCGCCTCGGCGTGCGCAGACGCACCCTCGCCCGCATGGGGCTCAACATCGGGATCGACGCGCTGATCGGCGCGGTGCCACTGGTCGGCGACCTCTTCGATGTGGGGTGGAAGGCAAATTCGCGCAACGTCCAGCTGATCCGCAAAGACGTCTCGCGCAAGACGGCGCGGCGTGCCAGTCAGACGCCGCACCGGGTGTCGGAGGTGTAAGGTGGGCGCCGGCCCACCCTACGAGGCCAGGCTCAGCCGACCAATTCGAGCCCGGAAAAGAAGTACGCGATCTCCACCGCAGCCGTCTCCGGCGCATCGGAGCCGTGGACAGAGTTCTCACCAACCGACTCGGCAAATTCCGCGCGGATCGTGCCCGCCGCGGCATCCGCCGGGTTGGTGGCGCCCATCACTTCGCGGTTCTTGGCAATCGCACCCTCACCCTCGAGCACTTGCACGACAACCGGCTCGGACGCCATGAACTCGCACAGCTCGTCATAGAACGGGCGCTCGGAATGCACTTCGTAGAATTTGCCGGCTTGCGCCTTGGTCAGATGAATGCGTTTTTGCGCGACAATGCGCAGGCCCGCGTCCTCGAACTTGGCGTTGATCTTGCCGGTCAGGTTGCGCTTGGTGGCGTCCGGTTTGATGATGGAGAGCGTGCGTTCGACAGCCATGTCGTCATCCTTTGAATGCGGGCGCGGCACAATGCGCGACACCCTGTCTGAAAATCGCCGCCGCCCTATCATGGGTTTCAGACCCTGAAAAGACCTCAAAGGCGCGCCATGACCCAGCATCTGCCCTTTCAACCGCTTGGCCTCGATCACGTGGTGCTGCTGGTCGATGATCTGGCTGCGGCACGGCGCTGGTACATCGAGGTCCTCGGCTGCACCCCGCACGCCGACTACCACGAGATCGCGATGGAGCATCTGTGGTTCGGCGCCATCCTGGTCGGCCTCTGGGACATGTCCGACCCGCGCGCCGCCTACGCCAAACCGGAGGTGGCAGGCGGGCGCAACGTCGATCACCTCGGCCTCGCAGTCGGCCCATTTGACCCAGAGGCCATGCGCGCGCACCTCTCAGCCCACGGCGTTGCCATCGAAAAGGAAGTCACGCAGTCCGGCGCCCGCGGCATCGGGCACTCCGTCTACATCCGCGACCCCTTCGGCAACCGGATCGAATTGAAAGGCCCCGCCGCCTCCCCGACCTGACGTGTTGACTTGGACGCAGCGCGCTGTCACCCAGCCGCCATGCTCCGCCTCGACGACCTCCGCTTTGCCATCGCCGGCCGCCCTCTCTTCGAGGGTGCCTCCGCTACGATCCCCGCTGGCCACAAGGTTGGCGTCGTAGGCCGCAATGGCACCGGAAAGACGACGCTTTTCAAGCTGATATACGGCGATCTTGAACTGGAATCCGGCACGATTACCCTGCCTGATGGCGCGCGCATCGGCGGGGTCAGCCAGGAAGTGCCAAGCTCGGACACCTCGCTCCTCGACACGGTGCTTGCCGCCGACACCGAACGCGCCGCGCTCATGGCCCGCGCGGAGACCGAGACCGACCCTGACGCGATCGCCGAAGTCCAGACCCGGCTGAGCGACATCGACGCCTGGTCAGCCGAGGCCCGAGCCGCCTCGATCCTGCGCGGCCTCGGCTTTGACGCCGACGCGCAGAACCAGCCTTGTTCCGCCTTTTCAGGGGGTTGGCGGATGCGGGTGGCGCTGGCGGGCGTGCTCTTTGCCAAGCCGGACCTGCTGCTCCTCGACGAGCCGACGAACTATCTCGACCTCGAAGGGGCACTCTGGCTCGAAAGCTATCTGGCCAAGTATCCGCACACGGTGCTGGTTATCTCGCACGACCGCGGGCTGCTCAACCGCGCGGTGGGCTCGATCCTGCATCTCGAAGACAAGAAGCTCACGTACTACGCTGTTCCCTATGACAAATTTGCCGAACAGCGTGCCGCGAAACTGGCCCAGGCCGAGGCGCTGAACACCCGCAATGCGGCGCGCATCGCGCATCTACAGAGCTTTGTCGACCGTTTCCGTTACAAAGCGTCCAAGGCCGTGCAGGCCCAATCCCGGCTCAAGATGATCGAGCGCATCCAGCTGATCTCCACCCCACAGGAGGCCGCGCTGAAGGCATTCACCTTCCCCACGCCCGAAGAGCTCAGCCCGCCCATCATCGCGATGGAAGGCGTGGCCGTGGGGTACACCGAAACGCCCGTGCTGGACCGGCTGAACCTACGCATCGACCAGGACGACCGCATCGCTCTACTTGGCAAGAACGGCGAAGGAAAATCCACGCTTTCCAAGCTGCTATGCGGCGAACTTCATGCGATGAAAGGCAAGCGCATCGACGCCGGCAAGCTGCGCATCGGCTACTTTGCCCAGCACCAGGTGGACGCGCTGCACCTCGACGAGACGCCCCTCGACCACATCCGCCGTCTGCGCCCCGACGCCCTTCCCGGTAAGCTGCGCGCGATGCTGGCGGGCTTTGGCCTGGGTGCGGAGCAAGTCGAAACGCTGGTCGGTCAGCTCTCTGGCGGGCAAAAGGCGCGGCTCTCGCTCTGCCTTGCCACGCTCGACGCGCCGCACCTTCTGGTGCTCGACGAGCCGACCAACCACCTCGACATCGAAAGCCGCGAGGCGCTTGTCGAGGCGCTCAACGCCTACACCGGCGCGGTGGTGCTGGTGAGCCACGACATGCACCTTTTGAGCCTCGTTGCGGACCGGCTCTGGCTGGTCAAGGATGGACGCGTCACACCTTACGACGGCGACTTAGAAAGTTACCGCAAGCTCCTGCTTTCCAATGACAAACCGGCGTCGGCCCCCAAGAAGAAACCGGCCCGCCCGAGCCGCGAGAAGATCCTCGAGCTGCGCGCGGACGTGCGCAAATGCGAGGAGCGGATCGAAAAGCTCGACGCCATGCGCGAGACGCTTGCCGCGCGGCTGGGCGATGCGACGATGTACGAGGACAACAACATCGCCAAGATGGAGAGCTACCAAAAGAAATACGCCGAGGTGATGGAGGCGATGGAGCGCGCCGAGGGCCTCTGGGTCAAGGCGCAGGACAAGCTCGACCGCGCCGAGGGACACGCCGCACATGCCGGATAGCGCCTTTCTGATTACGGCGTTTGTCACGCTCTTCGTCGTCATCGATCCCATTGGTTTGGCGCCACTTTTTGCCGCCCTGACCCAAGGGATGTCGCCCGCGCGGCGGCGCGCGGTCGGGCTGCGCGCCTGCGCCGTGGCGATGGGGGTGCTGCTGCTCTTTGGCGTCTTTGGCGAGGCGGTGCTGGCCTTTGTCGGGATTTCGATGCCGGCCTTTCGCATCGCGGGCGGGCTGTTGCTGTTCCTGACCGCGCTCGAGATGCTGTTCGAACGACGCACCAAGCGCCGCGAGGACCGCAACGAAGAAGAAGACACCAGCGACCCGTCGGTCTTCCCCCTCGCGATCCCTCTGATCGCGGGGCCCGGCGCGATTGCATCAGTCATCCTTTTGGCCGGCCAAACAGAGGGTTATGCGGGAATCTTCACAGTGCTTGGCATCACTCTGGCGGTGGTCGCGCTGGTCTTTGCGCTCTTTCTGACCGCCACGCCGATGGAGCGGCTGCTGGGCAAGACCGGCATCAACGTCGTCACGCGCGTGCTCGGCATGTTGCTGGCGGCGCTGTCGGTGCAGTTCGTGCTCGACGGGCTGCGCAACTACTGGCTGGCCTGAGCGCAGGGCCGGCCTTTTTGTCAAGCGAGCGACTTCCTACATATCGGGCGAGGAGGCACTCATGTCCGGCGATGATATTGCACAGCTTTTGCTTTACGGCACGTTTCTGACGGTCATCGGAGGCGCGGTGATCCTGCAGATGCGGCACCGGATGGGAGAGGTCGCCAAGGGCGCGGCGATCTGGGTTTTGATCTTTCTCGGCGCGATCCTCGCGGTTGGCCTATGGGAGGACATTCACGGCACGGTGTCGCCGCAGATGAGCGTCAACACCGACGCGGGCGTCGTGACCCTGCCGCGGTCGCCGGACGGTCACTACTATGCCACGCTCGAGGTCAACGGCACGCCCACGCGCTTTGTGGTGGACACGGGCGCGACGGCCGTGGTGCTGACGCAGGCGGACACGGAGGCGGCCGGGATCGACCTGACGGGGCTGGCCTTTCTCGGCTCGGCGATGACGGCAAACGGCGTGGTGCGGACGGCGCCAGTCACGCTGCAGACGGTGTCGCTTGGCGGGATCGAGGATCGCGGCCTGCGCGCCTTTGTCAACGAAGGTGACATGCGCGAGTCGCTGCTCGGGATGGACTATTTGCAGCGGTTCGAAGCGGTGGAGATCCGCGGCGGAGAGATGCGGCTCGTGCGGTAGAGCGCCCCGCCCCGGCCCTAAGCCGGGGCCTCATTGTAGTGGTCGTGAGGTCCCGGGTCAGGGCCGGGACGGGTTAAACACGATCAATTCACATGTGCGGCTAACCGCGATGCTTCTGCACGAACTCAACCAGCTGCGCGGTTGAGCCGTCCTTGCCGTCGGTCGTGGCCTCGCCGGTCACCACGGGACCCAAGGCGGTTGCGAGCTCCTTGCCCAACTCCACGCCCCACTGGTCGAACGAGTTGATGCCGAGAATCACGCCTTCGACGAACACGCGGTGCTCGTAGAGAGCGACGATCTGGCCAAAGACTTCGGGCGTCAGCTGCGGGTAGATCAGCGTCGTCGAAGGGCGGTTGCCGGGGAAGACGCGGTGGCGGGCCTGGCGCTCGAGCTCGGCGCCTTCGACATTGCCGGCGACCTTGGCGCGGGCCTCGTCGAGCGTGCGGCCACGCATCAGCGCTTCGGACTGCGCGAGGCAGTTGGCGATCAAAAGGTCGTGGTGGTGTGCGAGATCGGGCTCGTGCCCCTCGGCGGCGACCATGAATTCGCAGGGGATCACCCGCGTGCCCTGATGGATCAGCTGGTAAAAGGCGTGCTGGCCGTTTGTGCCGGGCTCGCCCCAGACAACCGGGCCAGAGTGATAGGGCAGCGTGGTGCCGTCCTTGGCCACGCCTTTGCCGTTGCTCTCCATCTCGAGCTGCTGGAGATACGCCGGAAGGCGTGCAAGCCGTTGATCGTAGGGCAGAACCGCGCGTGTGGCGTGGTCGAGCACCTGGTTGTGCCACATGCCGACGAGCGCCAGCATCACGGGCATGTTCTCGCCCAGGTCGGCGGATTTGAAGTGCCGGTCCATGGATTCGGCGCCGCGCAGGACGGCTTTGAAGGCGTCCGGGCCAATCGCAATCATCAGTGCGAGGCCGATGGGTCCCCACATCGAGTAACGCCCGCCGACCCAATCCTCGAAGCCGAAGACGCGGGAGGGGTCGATGCCGAAATCGGCGGTCTTGTCCGCGGCAGAGCTGAGGGCGGCGAATTGCGCGCCTGTGTCGGAGACGGCCTCGGACATCCACGCCCTGGCGGTGCGCGCGTTGGTCATGGTCTCGATGGTGGTGAAGGTCTTGGAGGCGACGATTACCAGCGTCGTTTTATGGTCGAGCCCGCGCAGCGTGTCGGCGATATGCGCGCCGTCGACGTTCGAGACGAAATGGCAGCGCGGCCCGTCGTGGTAGGGGCTGAGCGCGAGGGCCGCCATGGCCGGGCCGAGGTCGGAGCCACCGATGCCGATGTTGACGACGTCGGTAATCTTGCCGCCTTGCCCGGTGAAGCTGCCGTCGCGCACAGAATTTGCGAACTCGGACATGCGCTCCAGGGTGGCAAGGACCTCAGGCATCACGTCGCTGCCGTCCACTTCGACCGGCCCGCCGGACAGGTTACGTAGCGCCGTGTGCAGCACCGCGCGCCCTTCGGTGTCGTTGATCGGGGCGCCGGCAAACATCGCGTCGCGGGCACCTTCGACCCCGGCCCGGCGGGCCACGTCGAGCAGCATCTGGCGCACGGAGTCGTCGATTTGCGTCTTGGAATAGTCAAAGAGCATATCGCCCATGCGGGCGCTGAACGCCGCCGCACGCGACGGGTCGTCAAACAGGCTTTCGATCCGCCGGGACTGGATCGTGCCGGCATAGGTCTTGAGCGCATCCCACATGAAGAAATCTCCTGAGTTCAATAATCTGGACGGCGAGGCTCACGTGTCACTTCAAGGCGCCCAATGCACGGTGGCCGCCTCCAGCACCGCGGCGACCGGTGCCTCCTGCGGCGGAAGGCCGAGCGCCTGGTCATAGGCGGCTTTCTTGTCCTCGCCAAAGATCACCACGTGTTTGGCCATCGCGCCGTTCAGCGCCTCGGCGGACAATGTGATGCGCGGCTCGGGGGCGCCGGGCGCCCGCATGGGCAAGAGCACGGGTGCGCCGGGGGCCAGCGCCTCGCCCAGCAGATCGGCGCCCGGAAAGAGCGAGGCTGTGTGCATGTCCGCCCCCATCCCGAGCAACAAGACGTCAAGCGGCAGCCGTGGCGCGATGGCCTCCGCCAGACTGTCGAGCGCGTCCTCGGGGCGGTCCACCGGCGCATAAAGCGGCAGGTATCCCGCCGCCTCGGCACGGCCCCGGAACAGGCGCTCGCGCAGCAGCCGCGTGTTGGAGCGCTCGTGATCCTCGGGCACCCAGCGTTCGTCGTTCAGCAGCACGTCCACCCGGCTCCAGTCGAGATCGACTGATGTCAGATCGTCAAAGATCGGACCCGGCGTGGTGCCGCCCGGCACGCAGAACGTCACCCGCGCGCGCGTCTCCAGCGCCTGGCGCAGCGCGCCGGCCAGCTGTCCGGCCAGATCGAGGATCAACATTTCGCGGTCGGGATAGCGTTTTAACGTCATTTGCGAATCTCCCGCCAACGCCGGCCGTCGCGGTGCATCAGCATCAGCGCATCCTCCGGGCCGGCCGTGCCGGGCTCGTAGGGTTTTGGCACATCGCCGCGGGTTTTCCACCCCTCGATCACCGGATCGGTCCAGGCCCAGGCCGCCTCCACCTCGTCGCCGCGCATGAACAGCGTCTGGTTGCCGCGGATCACATCCATGATGAGCCGCTCATAGGCGTCGGGCACCTCTTCGGCCTCGGGACCGAGCGCCTGGGCAAAGGTCATGTCGAGCGGCACGGTGATCAGACGCATGCCGCCGGGGCCCGGCTCCTTGATCGTGACGTCCATCGTCATGCCCTCGTTCGGCTGAAGCCGGATGTGCAGCATGTTGGAATGCACGTCTTCGCCTTCGCCGATGTCAAAGATCGAATGCCGCGTCGGTTTAAAGACGACGGTGATCTCGGACATGCGCGCGCGCAGCCGCTTGCCGGTGCGCAGGTAAAACGGCGTGCCGGCCCAGCGCCAGTTCTCGATCTGCGTGCGCAGCGCGACAAAGCTCTCGGTGGTCGAGCGCGGATCCTCGGCGTGATCGCGGTAGCTGCCGGTGTCGCCCTCGGCCTCGTACTGGCCGCGCACGATGTGGTGCGTCTCGACCGGGGCGAGCGCGCGGATCACCTTGAGCTTTTCGTCGCGCACAGCATCCGGGTTAAACCGCGAGGGCGGCTCCATTGCGATCAGGCACAAAAGCTGCATCAGGTGGTTCTGCACCATGTCCCGCATCGCGCCCGACTTGTCGTAATAGGCGCCCCGCCCCTCGACGCTGACGGTCTCGGACACGGTGATCTGGATGTGATCGATGTATTGCGAATTCCAGAGCGGCTCAAAGAGCACGTTGCCGAACCGCACCGCCATCAGGTTCTGCACCGTCTCCTTGCCGAGGTAGTGATCGATCCGGTAAATCTGCTCCTCGTTGAAATGCTTGGCCAATTCCGCATTCAGCGCCTTGGCGGAGGCCAGATCCCGCCCGAACGGCTTTTCGACCACAACGCGGCTGGTGTCCCGCGCCAGCCCATGCGCGTGCAGGCGCTCGGCAAGATCGCCAAAGAGGCCCGGCCCGACGGAAAAGTAGAACGCGCGCACGACGGCCTCATCCGGGCGCAGCGCGTCCTTCAGCGCCTGCCAGCCGCCCTCGCCGCGCGCGTCGACGGTGACATAGCTCAGCGCCTCCAGAAACCCGTCGAGGGTCTGGGTCTCACAGGGCGCACCGTTCCCGAACTCGGCAATGGCCTCGCGCACCAGCTCGCGGAACGCGGCATCATCGAGGTCCGAGCGCGCCGCCCCGATGATGCGCGCGCCCTCAGGCATCTGACCCGCGCAGAACCTGCGGTAGAGCCCCGGCAAAATCTTGCGCCGCGCAAGATCGCCCGTGGCACCAAAGATCACAAGGTCGAACGGCTCGACCGGAATGACGCGAGAGACCATGAACCCACCCCTTTTGCTGCGCCTTATCACCCGGCGCCGCGCGCTCCAAAGTTCCTCCCGCGCATGCGGCAGACGAGGTTAGCGCTAACGGCACCTTTGCCGGCGTCTTACGCTTGGCGCAGCACTTTGTCTAATGCCCCGTCACGTTTCCTCAATATCGCATTTGTGAACCGCTTGATATTTGCGCAGCCCCGCGCGCCGGTCTATCCGTTGGCAACAGGCGCAAGCGAACGACAAGACGGAGCAGAGCACGATGAAGGACCAGGTCGAGGCCAACAGCGGCAAGTTCGTCGATCCCTTCGTGACCGCCAAGGGCGAGCCGCGCGCGCAGGTGGCGCTCACCGAGCCCAAGACGCTTTGGTTCAACACCGGCACGCTGTGCAACATCACGTGCCTCAACTGCTACATCGAAAGCTCGCCGACCAACGACGCGCTCGTCTACCTGACCGCGGGCGAAGTCTCGGACTACCTCGCGCAGATCACCGAACGCGCCTGGCCGATCACCGAAATCGCGTTTACCGGCGGTGAGCCCTTTATGAACCCCGAGATGATCGAGATGGCGCGCCGGTCCCTCGCTGCGGGGTTCGACGTTCTGATCCTCACCAACGCCATGCGCCCGATGATGCGCAAAAGTGTGCTGTCCGGGCTGACCGAGCTCCACCGCGACTACCCCGGCAAGCTGACGATGCGCATCTCGCTCGACCACCACGCGGCCCCCGTGCACGATGCCGAGCGCGGCACGGGCAGCTACGCCAAGGCGCTCGAAGGGATGGACTGGCTGCGGGATGCAGGCATCCCGCTCGCGGTCGCCGGACGGATAGAGTTCTCCGAAACCGAAGCCGAGGCGCGCGCCGGCTACGCCCGCCTCTTTGCCGAGCGCGGATACGACATCGACGCGCACCACCCGGTCGCCACGACGCTCTTTCCCGAGATGGACATGCGCGTCGAGGTGCCCGAAATCACAACCGCCTGCTGGGGTATCCTGAACAAGTCCCCCGACGACGTGATGTGCGCCTCGTCCCGCATGGTCGTCAAACGCAAGGGCGCCGACAAACCCGCCGTCCTCGCCTGCACGCTTTTGCCCTACGCACCCGAGTTCGAGATGGGCGCGACCCTCGCGGAGGCCGAGGCCCCCGTCCAACTCAACCACCCCCACTGCGCCAAGTTCTGCGTCCTCGGCGGCGCCTCCTGTTCCGCCTGAAAGTGCCGCGGCTTGGACGCCCGACGCCAATGACCCAAGAGCCACACGAGGAGCGGAGCCCAAACCCAGCACCTTCTTCTGGCTAAAAATATCCCCGCCGGAGGCTCCCGCACCCGGCCAAAAGCGCTGCCGTCAAACCTCCGGGGGCATCAGCTCCACTTCCTGCCCATCCCGCACAGCGGTGTAAAAGCACACCCGCCGGTTGGTGTGGCACGCCGGCCCCGACTGGCGCACGACGACCAACACGCAGTCGCGGTCACAGTCCACGCGAAAATCAACCAGCTCCTGCACGTGGCCGGACGACTCGCCCTTGACCCAGAACGCCTGCCGGGACCGCGACCAGTAGGTCACGCGGCCTGTCTCAAGCGTGCGCGCCACGGCCTCGGCGTTCATCCAGGCCATCATCAGCACCTCGCCCGAGCCCTCGGCCTGCGCAATGGCCGGGATCAGGCCCTGGTCGTTGTACTTTAGTGTCGCAGGGTCAAAGGCCATGTCGATCTCGTTTGCAATGCCGCGTATGCTGGCTATCTATGAAAGCCCGGCTAGGTGCAAACCCTGCCGACAGCAATCCGCCGCTCTGAACAAGCCGAGTCTGAAAAAGCCGAGTCCAACGCCATGGCCGACAGTGACCTGATCAAGCTCTACTCCGCGCGCATCCTCGCGCTGGCCTCCGAGCTGCCACATACGGACCGCCTGGCCGCGCCCGATGCGACCGTGACGCGCCGCGCGCCGCTCTGCGGCTCGACGGTGACCGTGGATGTGGCGGTCGAGGACGGTGTGATCGCGGCCTACGGCCAGGAGGTCAAAGCCTGCGCCCTCGGTCAGGCCGCGGCCTCGGTCGTCGGGCAGGCGATCCTCGGCCGCAGCCGCGCCGAGGTCGAGGCCGCACGCGACCAGATGAAAGCGATGCTGAAATCGGGCGGCCCCGCGCCCGACGCGCCCTTCGACGGCCTCGAGGTGCTGTCGCCGGCAACCGAATACAAGAACCGCCACGCCTCGATCCTGCTGACGCTGGAGGCGACGGCGGAGGCGATGGCGACCGCCGAGGCATCCGCCTGCGCGTGATGTTCCGCACGCCTGTTCCAACCGACCTGCCCGCCCTCTCGGCGCTCTGCCTACGCTCGAAGGCGTACTGGGGTTACGATCCGGCCTTTATCGACGCCTGCCGCGCGGAGCTGACGCTCAGCGAGGCTGACCTGGCCGCGTTTTCCTTTCAGATGGCCGAAGCTGACGGTGCGCCGGTTGGGGTTGCCGCCGTCGGGCGAGGCAAGGTTGCGGAGCTCGAGCTCCTCTTCATCGACCCGCCTGCGATCGGGACCGGTCTTGGAGGGCACCTCTTTGACTGGAGCGTGAGGGTCGCCCGCGCGCAGGGCTCAAAGACGCTGCGCATCGAGGCCGATCCTGGCGCGCGGTCATTCTATGAGCAGATGGGGGCCGTGGTCACCGGGTCTGCACCATCGTCTTCGGTGCCGGGGAGGTCTTTGCCCGTGCTTGAAATGTCGCTCTGACTTAGAGTGCGGGAGCCTCCGGCGGGGATATTTCGAGCCAGAAGAAGCTACGGGCTGCGCTTAAGCGTCCAAGGGGTGCGCAATTGGCGTGCGTGTGTCGGTTTTGCGTGGTTGGCCAGTGGCCAAGCGCGTAAAGGGTCGCGTAGTGGAAACGGGGCGCGGGCATGTTTCTTTCAGTACTCGATATGTTCAAGGTTGGCGTGGGTCCGTCGTCGTCCCACACGATGGGGCCGATGGTGGCGGCGGGGCGTTTTTTGGAGACGCTGCGCCGGGCGCCTTTCACGCCGCATGGCGTGCGCGCGGTGCTGCATGGCTCGCTGGCGCATACGGGCGTGGGACACGCGACGGACCGGGCGACGGTGCTGGGGCTCGCGGGGGTTTTGCCGGAGCGCTACGACCACGCCAAGGCGGAGGCGCTGCTGGAGGCCATTCGGGACAGCCATCGGTTGACGCCGCCGGACCTGCCGGAGCTATTGTTCAACCCGCGCGAGGATGTACGGTTCGACTTTGGACCGGCCTTGCCGGGCCATGCCAACGGGATGATCCTCGAGGCGCTCGACCCGCAGGGCGACGTGATCCTGTCGGAGACCTATTATTCGATCGGGGGCGGGTTCGTGCTGACCGCCGAAGAGCTTGCCGCAGGCAAGGATACGGACGGCGGCGCGCCGGTTCCCTACCCTTTCAAGAGCGCAGCCGAGATGCTGCAGATGGCCGAGACGTCGGGCCAGTCCATCGCCGACATGAAGCGCGCCAACGAGCGCGCGCGGCGCGGCGATGTGACAGCGGACGTCAAACGCGTCTGGCAGGTGATGAACGACTGCATCGACCGGGGCCTCGCCGTGGACGGCGTGTTGCCGGGCGGGCTGGGTGTCAAGCGACGCGCGCCGGGCATTCACCGCGCCTTGCTCGACGAGCGCGGCATGAACCTCACCGCGCCGCACACGATCAACGACTGGATCAGCGTCTATGCGATGGCCGTGAACGAGGAGAACGCCGCCGGCGGGCAAATCGTGACCGCGCCGACCAATGGCGCGGCGGGCGTGGTGCCAGCCACAATCCGCTACTGGCTCGACCACGTGCCGGGCGCCAGCCCTGCGCGGGTGGAGGAGTTCCTGCTGACGGCTGCCGCCATCGGGGGGCTGGTGAAGTTCAACGCCTCGATCTCCGGCGCAGAGGCGGGCTGTCAGGCCGAAGTCGGCAGTGCCTCGGCGATGGCCGCCGCGGGGCTTTGCGCAGTCCTGGGCGGCACACCGGCGCAGGTCGAGAACGCCGCGGAGATCGCGCTGGAGCACCACCTCGGCATGACCTGTGACCCGATCAAGGGGCTGGTGCAGGTGCCGTGCATCGAACGCAACGGCCTCGGCGCGATCAAGGCGGTCTCGGCGGCGTCGCTGGCGCTGCGCGGGGACGGCACGCATCTCGTCCCGCTCGACGCCTGCATCGAGACGATGCGCCAGACCGGCCTCGACATGAGCGAAAAGTACAAGGAGACATCGCTCGGCGGACTTGCGGTGAACGTGCCCAATTGTTGACGCGCCGGATAGGCGAATTTGCTGCACATGCACCAATTGATACAACCGGTGATTGCCAAACCTGACCCGGCGACATAGCGTCCGCGCATGGAGCAGGATCGCCCGCTATTGGGTATATTTTTGATGCTGATGTTCTGCGCGATTGCGCCGATCGGCGACGCCATTGCCAAGGTGCTGGGCCAGACCATCCCCATCAGTCAGCTGGTGTTCGTGCGCTTTGCAGTGCAGGCGGCGATCCTCGTGCCGGTGATCTGGCTGACGGGGCGCGCCTGGCGGATGACGCCGCGCGTCTGGCGCCTGACGGCGCTGCGCACGGTGCTGCATGTGTTCGGCATCTGGGCGATGGTGACCTCGCTCAAGTACCTGCCGCTGGCGGATGCGATCGCCATCGCATTCGTCATGCCGTTCATCATGCTGCTGCTGGGGCATTACGTGCTGGGCGAGGACATCGGATGGCGCCGGTTCGGGGCTTGCGCGGTGGGCTTTGGCGGCACACTCATGGTGATCCAGCCGAGCTTTGCCGAGGTCGGCTGGCCGGCCCTCCTGCCGGTGGTGGTCGCGCTCAACTTTGCGTTTTTCATGCTGGTCACGCGCCAGATCGCCAAGGAGACGGACCCCGTCGCGCTGCAGGCGGTGTCCGGCGTGATGGCGACGGTCGGCATGGCACCGGTGTTCCTGATCACCCACCCGCTTGGCGTCCCTGGTCTGACCATGGTCACCCCGACGGGGATGGAGTGGACGCTGCTCCTCGGCATCGGCGTGCTCGGCACGCTCGCGCACCTCTTGATGACCTGGTCGCTGCGCTATGCGCCCTCGGCGACGCTCGCGCCCATGCAGTATCTCGAGATCCCCTTTGCCACGCTGATCGGCTGGCTGGTCTTCCGCGACCTGCCTGACGGGCTGGCGGCCATCGGTATCGCGGTCATCATGGTGGCCGGGCTCTACGTCGTCTGGCGCGAGCGGATCACCGCCGTCACCCCGCCAACGCCCTGATCAGCACGTCCGCGCAGCCTCGCGGCAGCAGGATCAGGCAAGGACCCTCCACCTCGAGCGTCACCGGACCGGTTGCGCGATTGAGCGTGCCCACCCTCCCGTCCGGCGCCATCTCGAGCCCATCGATCGGCCATGCGAGCCCCGTCGAGCGCCCGCGCACGGCGCCCATGGGGTAAAGCGACACGCGCGTTTTGGCCGCGAGATCAAGGCTTAGCTGCGCCGGCAGGCGGGCCACGACATCGTCCTCCCCCACCAGAACGCAAGGCGTCTCGCGCCAGCGCACGAGCACGCTCAGCGCGCCCAAAGTGTGATCCACACGCGCGCCGAGAAACCCCAGGCCGATCACCAGCGGCGCGCGCACCCGGCTCAGGCATTTCTCGAAATCCGTGCTGTCCTGTTCGGCGACGTGCAAGAGCCGCGCCCGAGGCACAAATGCCCGCGTGGCCGGGTCCAGCGAATCAAAATCGCCGATCACCGCGTCAGGCAGGATCTCTGCCGCCGCCAGGTGCCGCGCGCCGCCATCGGCCGCCACAACCGCGCCTGTGCCTTGCGAAAACGCCTTGAGATCAGCAGGATCGACGGGCGCACCGCCCACCAGAAGGAGCGGCTGATCGCTGTGAACAAATTCTTCAGACATGCCGGGTTTATTCCCGGAAACGGAAACAAAACACAATCAAGCCGCAAAATGATACGCTAATGAGCACAGATTCGAGCCGCTTTCGTCGCGCCGCTGCTGGTAAACGGAAGATTGAGGCAATGCGGGAGCGAGCACTCCGATGAACCAGCCAAACAAGATTTTGACCGTGTCCTACGGGACGTTCTCGTGCACCCTCGAGGGGTTCGAGGATTCCTTTGGCACGATGAAGGCGATTGCGGAGTATTTCCGCGATCTGGCCGCTGAGGACCGCTATTTCGGCGCAGAGCCACCCACCCCGGACGCCGAGATGCTCGCGCGCATCGCCGAGCGCGAGGTGGCCCGCCGGGTCGAGGCGCGCTCCGATGACACCGGCGTGCACCTGCGCGCCGCCGCTCCTGCCGCGCTCGCCGGCGCAGCCCTGGGCGCTGCTGCCGCGCCGCGGGACGAGACACCGGCTGCGGTTGAGGAAACACTTTCGGAAGAGCCCGTGACCGAACCTCCGGTCGAAGAAGAAACTCAAGTTGAAGCGGCGGACGAAGAGCCCGCCGTCGAAGCGGAAGCACCCGCGCCCGAGAACCAGGATCTCGCGGAGGCAGATGCCGCCGAAGAAAAACCTCTCGAAGAAGAACACTACGACAACGCGTCCGACGAGGACCTCGATGGAGCTGAGGCTGAGGCTGAGGCTGAGGCTGAGGCTGAGGAAGAAGACACCGAAGACGACCCCGTCGACATGCTTCTCGACGCAGCCGGAACCCCTGCGCCGGCAGACCGCGAAGTAGACCTCGCACCCGAACTCGCCTCCGCAAACGCAGTCGAGGAAGACGCGGGAACCGAAGACGCTCCTGCAGAAGACACTGCCGAGGAGCCCGAAACGGACATCGACGAGCCCGCTCCTGTCGAAAGCGCGAGCCCCGCGGCGCCTGCGGAGCCCGCCACGGACGAGGGCAGCGTTGCCGCGAAACTTGCCCGCATCCGCCGCGTCGTCTCCGACCGGCAGGCACGCGATGCGGAGGCAGAGAGCTTTACCGAGGACCAGCACGCCGGCGAGGACACCCCAACGCTTGAGGCGCCGGCAGAGGACGTCGCCAAGGAAGAGGCACCCGAGCCCTCGGAGGACGACACTGCCGCGGACACGCTCGCCTCGGTCCGCGACCAGCTGAAACGCGCCGCCGCCGAAGAACCGGAGGCGCCCGACACCCCGGCACCGGCCACGTCCGAGGCGCCGACCCCGGCCCCCGAAGTCCAGACGCCGCCGATCCAGGCCCGCGTGATGAAGGTCAAACGCGCCGACATCGAAAAGGCGGTCGCCGACGGCCTGCTCGAAGAGGTGGACGAAGACGAGGACGAAGGCATCGCCGCGCCCGAAAAGACCTTTGCCCCACATCCGAACAGCTCCCTCGACGCCGAGGACGAGGCCGACCTGCAAGCCGCGCTTGCCGAAGTCGCCGCCGAGGTCGAAGAGCCGGACGAAGGCAAAGAGGACACAGCTCCCGCGCCCGCTACCGAAACCGCAGCCGACGATGCCTCAGAGACCGAGGCAGAAACCGAGGAAACCCCGCCGCATTCCGCAGGCCGCGACGTGCTCGCACGGGCCGGGGTTGCCGAAGGCGACGCCGAAGTCTCGCGCCTCCTCGACAAGGCCGAATCGGAAATGTCCGAACCCAGCGGCCGCCAGCGCCGCAACGCGATTTCGCACCTGCGCGCCGCCGTGGCCGCCCGCATGGGCGACGACCAGCTTGGCCGCGAGAACGACACGGCCGAAAGCAGTGAAGCCTACCGCAACGATCTCGAAGAGGTCGTGCGACCCCGCCGACCGGTATCTTCGCGCAACAAGGCCGCCGAGGCGATGGGCTCAAGCGACACCGCCCCGCTGCAACTGGTGGCCGAACAGCGCGTCGACGCCCCCGGCGCGGACCCGGCAGAAGACACGGCAAACGCGGCGCCCGCCTCTGCACCGATCCGCCCGCGCCGCGTCACGGCGATGGCCGAAGACGAGCCGCCCGCCGCACCAGATGTCGACACCGATGCGATGGAGCTCGACGCCGACGTGACATTCGTGGATTTCGCCGAGGAGATGGGCGCAACCGCCCTGCCCGACCTGCTCGAAGCGGCGGCGGCCTACATGTCGTTCGTCGAAAAACGCCCCGGCTTCTCGCGCCCGCAGCTGATGAGCAAGGTGCGGTCGGCCGAGGCCACCGACAGCTCACGCGAAGAGCGTCTGCGCAGCTTCGGCGTGCTCCTGCGCGAGGGCAAGATCCGCAAGACTCAAGGCGGGCAGTTCGTGGCCTCCGACCGGATCAGCTACCGCCCCGAGGACGACCGCGCCGCAGGCTGAGGCGGACAGCCCTCACTCCAAACGCACCGGCATGCCATGCGGCGTGCCGAGATAGGCCGTGCGCCACGCCTCTGCGGTCTGGTCCAGCTCGCCGCCGGTGACGTCCGTGCGCGCCGTCACCAATGTCTCGAGCGCATGCTGCCACGCTTCCCAGAACTGCGGGCCGCCATCCACCGGGCCATGCGCCCGCGCCTCTTCGAGCGCGGCGCCAAGTGCCTCCGACCAGGTCGCGGCATCGAAGACACCCCGCGCCATGAGCCCTTGCGTCACCGCATAAAGCTGCGCTTGCCACGGCGCGTCAAAGCCCGGGACGTCGTCCGTCATGCCGGGGTCAGGTAGGATTGCCAGAGATCGACGACCACCTCGTCGCCCGGATGCTCCGGCGCCGCCCAGAGGTCTTTTGCGGCAAAGGCAACAGCATAAAGCGGCTCGGGACACTCGCCGAGGCCGTGCGCATTGGTGTCGGGAAAGACATGCGCGCCGTGAGAGCGCACCACCCGGCCCGTCAGCCCCGCCGCATAGCCGGGCAGACGCGTGTGACCGCCCGGGACAAAGGCGTTGCCGGGGCGCGCCAGCGTCTTGACGGCATCGCCGATCGAAAACATCGGCGCCGGGGCGTCATCGCGGGTGAAAGGCACGCGTTTGCCCGTCGCAGCGGCGACCATGTGCGGAGTAACCCTGCGGTCTTTCAACTCGGAGTCCGGCCCTGAGACCTCGCCGGAGCGCACTTCCTCGGCGCCAAGCACCCCGCCCGCGACCAGCATGTCGGCCAGCCCGGCAATCCACTTTTCGTAGTAGCCGAAGGCCATGTAGGTCGCAGGCGGCAAGGTCTCGCGCCCGTGCCGGCGCTGATCGATGTTCCAGCCGCCGACCGGCATCGCGGCCATCACGAGCGCATGGGCCCGGGCCTCCCAATCGGCCTTGAAGGCGGGCTTTTCCGACGGATCGACCGGCCCGTCGCCGAACCGCCCGCCCATGTCGTGCACCCGGCTCATGCGGGCGCCTCCGGCAGGCCGGTGCCGATCATGGCGTTGCGCGTGACCCAAGCCTCGAGCGCGCCGGCATCGAGGCCGCGGGACGCCTCCGGCTGCATCGGCAGGATGAGATAGCGCATCTCGGCGGTCGAATCCCACACGCGGACGGCTTGCGTGTCGGGCAAGCCCAGGCCGAATTCCGCAAGCACCGCGCGCGGCTCGCGCACGACGCGGGCGCGGTAGGCGTCGGATTTGTACCAAGCGGGCGGCACGCCGAGCAGCGGCCACGGGTAGCAGGAACAGAGCGTGCAGACGACGACGTTGTGCACCTCGGGCGTGTTCTCGACCACCACGACGTGCTCGCCCTGCGCGCCGGTCAGCTCCATCTCGATCAGGTCGGGCATCGGGTCGGCGAGGATGCGCGCGCGGAACGCGGGATCGGTCCAGGCGCGCGCCACCACGCGGGCGCCGGCGCGCGGGCCGACGTGGTTCTGCATCTGCTCGACGATGGCATCGAGCGTGGCGGGATCGACTAGGCCCTTGGCCACGAGCAGCGTCTCGAGCGCCTTGACGCGTAGCTCGGGCTCGGGCGGCAAGAGGGTGTGAGCGTGGGGATCATCATGCAGCATGCGCGGAGAGTGACGCCGCGATTGCGCCCTGTCCAGCCGAACATGCCTTGCCCCACCCGCGCGATGCGCATACATAGCCGCGAAGCGTCAAGACATAAGGGCCGCACCTTGGAAAACGTCGTTCTGATCATCCATCTCTTTCTCGCGCTGGCGCTGATCGGCGTGGTGCTGATGCAGCGCTCCGAGGGCGGTGGCCTGGGTATCGGCGGCGGGGGAGGCGGTGCCGTGTCCGGGCGCTCGGCGGCGACGGCGCTGGGCAAGGTGACGTGGGTGCTCGCGATCGCCTTTATCTGCACCTCGATGACGCTGACGATCTTTGCCGCGCGCAACTCGGCGGGCTCTTCGGTGATCGACCGGCTGGGCGTGGACGTGCCGGCAGCCGAGGAAAGCGCCGATCCGGCTCTGCCGAGCGTCGACGGCCTGCTGCCACCGCCCACGGGCGGCGCGGACGAGCCGCTGGTGCCGTCGGTCGATTAACCCACACCACACTTAGGTTTTTGGCGCGGCGTGCCGCACAGCATGTTGCGCCACCCTTGCCGCCCGGGCACGAATCCGGTTATACGGAGACCCCGTGGCATGGCGTTTTTCGAGCGCCGCGATCACCTTTTGCGCGCCCCGCTGGCCGGGTCGCCCACGACCACGGGAGATGTCGAACATGGCGCGCTTTATCTTTATCACCGGCGGGGTGGTCTCCTCGCTTGGCAAGGGGCTGGCCTCGGCGGCGCTCGGTGCGCTCTTGCAGGCGCGCGGCTATTCGGTGCGGCTGCGCAAGCTTGACCCTTACCTCAACGTTGATCCCGGCACGATGAGCCCGTTCGAGCATGGCGAGGTGTTCGTGACCGACGACGGCGCGGAGACGGACCTGGACCTCGGCCATTACGAGCGGTTCACCGGCGTGCCCGCGCGCAAGACGGACAGCATTTCGTCGGGGCGCATCTACACCAACGTGCTCGAAAAGGAGCGGCGCGGGGACTATCTGGGTAAGACGATCCAGGTGATCCCGCACGTCACCGACGAGATCAAGGACTTCATCCGCATTGGCGAGGACGAGGTCGATTTCATGCTCTGCGAGATTGGCGGCACCGTGGGCGACATCGAGGGGCTGCCGTTCTTTGAGGCGATCCGGCAGTTTGCGCAGGACAAGCCGCGCGGGCAGTGCCTGTTCATGCACTTGACGCTTTTGCCGTTCATCGCGGCTTCGGGTGAGCTCAAGACGAAACCGACGCAGCACTCCGTCAAGGAGCTGCGCTCGATCGGGCTCGCGCCGGACATTCTGGTGTGCCGCTCCGAAGGGCCGATCCCGGCCAAGGAGCGCGAAAAGCTGGCCCTCTTTTGCAACGTGCGGCCCGATGCGGTGATCGCGGCGCAGGACCTCAAGTCGATCTATGCGGCCCCCCTCGCCTACCACCGGGAAGGGCTCGATCAGGCTGTGCTCGACGCGTTCCAGATCAACCCCGCGCCCAAGCCGCAGCTTGCGCGGTGGGAGGACGTGGCCGACCGCGTCACGGGTACCGAGGGTGAGGTCAAGATCGCCATCGTCGGCAAGTACACGCAGCTCGAGGACGCCTACAAATCCATCGCCGAGGCGCTCACGCATGGCGGCATGGCGCACCGGGTCAAGGTGCGCATCGAGTGGGTCGACGCCGAGCTTTTCGACCGGGAGGACGCGGCGCCGCACCTTGAAGGGTTCCACGCGATCCTGGTGCCGGGCGGCTTTGGCGAGCGCGGCACCGAGGGGAAGATCCGCGCCGCCCAGTTCGCCCGCGAGCGCAAGGTGCCGTATCTCGGCATCTGCCTCGGCATGCAGATGGCGGTGATCGAGGCGGCGCGCAACGTCGCGGGCGTCAGTGCGGCGGGCTCGGAGGAGTTCGACCACGAGGCCGGCAAGAAGCGGTTCGAGCCGGTGGTCTACCACCTCAAGGAGTGGGTGCAGGGCAACGCCAAGGTCGAGCGCAAGGTGAGCGACGACAAGGGCGGCACGATGCGGCTCGGGGCCTATGACGCGGTGCTCGAGCCGGGCTCGAAAGTGGCGGAGGTCTACGGGACGACGCAGATCGACGAGCGCCACCGGCACCGCTACGAGGTCGACATCGCCTACCGCGCGCAGCTGGAGGAGGCGGGCCTCAAGTTCACCGGCATGTCCCCGGACGGGCGGCTGCCGGAGATCGTCGAGTGGGACGATCATCCGTGGTTCATCGGCGTGCAGTTCCACCCGGAGCTGAAATCCAAGCCCTTTGCGCCGCACCCGCTGTTTGCCGATTTCGTGCGCGCGGCCAAGGACGTCTCGCGGCTGGTCTAGCGCCAAACAGGCGACGCGCGAGGCGTTACCTCTGTTTGGAACACTCGGCGCTTATCTTGTTGACAACGCCTCATTACCTCTGGACATCCCCCTTATTTTCTCGTTACCTTTCAAGCGTCTAGTGTGAAACTCATTTGAATCCGTGTTGCCCCGGCCCGTGTTTTGGCCGTGCTTTTGGGTGAACCATCGCCCCCGTGACATCACGCAAGGTGCCATGAACCGACCTGACCGTGCGCCCGCGCTCGAACGCATGCTTGGCCTGCTCGACACGCTGTATGGCGCCTCGGAAAAGCCTGATCCGTTCTCCGAGATGGTGCTGGCGTCCGATCTTTTCTTCTTCAGCCAGTCCGGCAAGCCCGAGCTGGCGGGGGACATTCCGGCGAGCCTCGACGATCTGGCGAGCTTTCGCGCGCATATCGAGCGGCTGCAAAAGGGGCTGTCGCAGGACGCGGTGTCGGCGACGCCGGTCAATCCCGGCGACAGGCTGGCGAACATCTGGATCCACCTCAACACCGGGCAGATCACCGGCAATGCGCCCGCCGAGCTGCTGCTGGACCGGTCTCTGCCGGCGGACCTTGCCGCGTTGCCTTTCGCGCCCGAGACGCAGCGCGAGATCCGGGCGCTGATCAAAGAGGCGCGCGCGGGCAGCTTTGCTGGCTCCAAGGTGCTGCCGATCTCCGTCGAGCATCGAGACGACGTGATGGTCGCCCGCTGCCTGAAGCTGGACAGCTACGCGATGGACCACGACACCGATCCGCGCCTTCAGCTGACGGTGAGCTTTATCGCCTGGTCGCCGGACATGCTGGCCTTTGCCGAGCGCGAGTTCGGGCTGACGCAGGCGGAAACGCAGGTGCTGAGCCACCTTCTGTCCGGCGCGAGCCAAAGCGACGTGGCGGACCGGCAGGGCAAGTCGCGCGAGACGGTCAAGGCGCAGGCCAAGTCGATCCTGCGCAAGTTCGGCGCGGCGCAGATGTCCGAGGTGCAGGCGACCGCCCTCGCTTATGCCTATCTCGGCGCGCCGGGCCTCGTGGATACGCTGGACGCGCCGCGCCTCTCGGACCGGGTGGTGTCGTTCTCGCGCATGGTCCCGGTCGGGCAAGGGCGCGAGGTGCAGGTCTTTGAATACGGCGCCAAGGACGGGCAGCCGGTGCTGTTTTGGCACGGGCTGATTCTGGGCCCGTTCTTTACGCCCAACATGATCGAGCAATTTCGCACCCGTGGCCTGCGGGTGATCGGCATCTCGCGGCCCGGGTTCGGGCGCAGCGCGCCGCCGCAGGACTGGGCGATGTTCAACCGGACCGTGACCGAGGATACGGTCAAGGTCGTCGATCACCTGCGCCTCGATCAGATGTGCTTCTGGGTGCATCAGGCCGGGATCAGCTTTGCCTGCCGTGCGGCGGGCGCGCTGAAAGGCCGGGTCAAAGGCGCGGCGATGAACGGCGCAGGCGTGCCGATCGCGCCCCACATGCTGCGCGAGATGAACCGGACGACGCGCGTGGCCGCGGCCACCGTCGTACACGCCCCGCAGCTGCTGGAATTGATGCTCAACGTCGGCTTCCGTACATGGCGCAAGACCGGGCCCGTTGCCTTTTACCGCGAGTTCTTCGGTCGGGGCGGGGTGGAGCAGCAGACGCTGGAGGACCCCGAATTCGCCAAGCTATTCGAGCTGGGGTTCCTGCACACCTCCGCGCAGCACCCCAAGGCGATGGTGCGCGACGGGATGTCGGCGATGTCCGACTGGAGCGCCGAATTCGACCATTTCGACTTTCCCCAGCATTGGATGCATGGGGACAGCGATCAAATCCTCGACGCGCGGTTCGTCGCCGCCTTTCTCGAGGCGCGCGGCCTGCCGCCCCTGATCCTGCGGGAGGGGTTCGGCTCGGACCTCCTCTATCGCGACTTTGATTACGTGATTTCAGAGACTTCGCAGTTTTTTCACGGCCTTAACCCCGTGGGGTGACAGCGCTTCCGCTGGGTCATGCAACGATGCCGGTGTCGCAAGTTTTCGCGGCACTGGCGTAGACACTGACTTTACGGAACACTGGCGTGGAACACCGTTTCTTTGGCGCCATGGGGCTTTGCCGCCTCATGGACACTCTCCTTTTCCGCTTCGGCATATGCCGATTTTGCGCGCGGCTCGTCGGCATTGGCCGGCGATCCTCGCATCTCAGCTTGACCCGTAGCGCGCCTCCCGCGCTGCGATTGTGTCTACGCCCGTCCTGACCTCACCGCCGGGCGCGCCGCAGGACCTGTGGCGGGCCCGGAGAGGCTGCGGGTGGCAGCCCTTTTCACAGCGATCCGGCGCGCCCACCCCGCCTACGGCGCCGGGATCAGACACGAGGGATTCACTATGAAAGTAAGCTCTGCTTTGGTGGTTGTCGGCGCGTTGGCGCTTGCGGGATGCGCAGGTAGCGGCGGTGGCGGCGGCGGTGGCGGCGGCGCTGGTGGAGGCGGCGGCACAGGCGGCGGCGGTGGTGGCAACGGCAGTGGCGGGGGCGGCACCGGCGCGGTTGCCGGCACGGGCACAACCGCAGGCGCCGGCTTTACCGGCACAGCCAACATGAAGGGTGTCGTGATCCAGTCGGACAAGAACGCCCAGGTCACCATTCCCGTGCCCGGTGCGCCGACCATCTACGAATCGTCCGCCTACCCCTACATCGACACGGGGCCCAACCAGACGACGACCAACACAACCGCCGTTCTGGATCTCGATGGGGTGACCATCGACTCGCCCACGGGCCGTCCCCTGCAAGCCAGCGGCACGGGCTCGATCGACGTCGCCGGCAACATCCCCGGCGTGTCGGGCACCGGCAGCAGCGGGCTTGGCCAGGCGCTCTTTACCTCGACGGGCGATCCCAACACGGCCGGTGACCAGTTCACCATCGAAGCGGACGACCTCAACAACGACGGCACCGACGACTTCTTTATGGTGCAGCTGGGCGCGGGCAGCCTGAACTCGCTCTCCGCGCGCTCGACGACCGGCGTGTTTTACGGCGGGACCTTCACGCCAGAGAGCGCCCTGCCCTCGCAAACCGCCACGTTCAGCCGCACGGATGGCGCTGTCGTGACAACGGTGACCGGCACGAGCATCACCGGCGGCCAGGCGGTCGACGCGTCGGTGCGCGCGGATGTCACGCTCACGGCGGACTTTGGCGCGGGCACGGTGGACGGACGTCTGACGGGCGTCGGGCGCGGCGGCGGAGCCAATGGCTCGGGCACCTCGACCGACATCATCCTGTCCGGCGCGACGATCAACGGCGGCGATTTCACCGGCGGCACGGCGAGGATGGTGAACGGCAACACGGCGGTCTACGCCAATGGCGCGACCTCCGATTTCTCGGGCTCGTTCATGGGTGACGCGGCCGAGGCCGCCGCCGGCACGGCGCTGATCACCGGAAACATCGGGGGCGAGCAAGCCGCAACCACCGCCGTCTTTGTCGGTGACCGGCAGCCATGAGGGGTGCGATCCAGGCCATGCTGGCGTGTGTGCAGCTGGCCAAACGGAAGGGTCCTTCGGGACCCTTCCTCACCGCCCTTGTGACGGCTCTTGTGCTGGCCCTCCCCGCGCAGGCGTTGACGGCGCGGCTCTCGACCGGGGACGTGGTGACGATCAACACGGCGGGTGATCTGCAAATCGCGGTGCGCGTCCTGATCGCACAAGGTTTGACCGATGACGCGCGGCGGCTCGCGCGCGCCTTTCAGCCCGGCGACGCCGATCACGCGGTGCGGGTTGCCTATGTGGACGGGCTCGCGGCAAGCGCCGAAGGCCGGGACGCCGAGGCGGTGGAGATCTACCGGGCGGTGCTGGCGCAGCGCCCCGAGCTCGACCTCGTGCGGATTGCACTGACCCAAGCGCTCGCGCGGCTCCAGCTCTACGACACCGCGCGCGTACAGGCCGAACGGCTGATTGCGGCGGGCGTCGATGACCGGCTGGACGGCCAGCTCTCGGGCCTCTTGCGCGCGCTCGATGAGCAACGTCCAGTCACGGCGCGCGGCTATGTCTCGCTGCTGCCGAGCACCAACATCAACAACGGATCGGACCGCAAGACGGTCGCCTTTGGCAACCTGACGGGACGGATCCCGAAGGAGAGCCGCAAGACCTCCGGGCTGGGATTTGCCGCCGGCGGGCAACTGGCGTTTCGCGCGCAGATGGACCCGCGGCACGCGGTGATCGGCGTGGCGGATCTGCGGGTGGAGCATTACCCCTCGATCGAGCGGACAAACACGAGCGGGCAATTGTCCTTTGGGATCGAGCGGCGCGTGGCGCGCGGCGACGTGCTGGTGCGCGCGCTGGCGGGCGGGTCGATGGTCGATGGCGACCGGACCTATCGCTATCACGGCCTTGGGCTGGAGGCGAACCTGCGGCTGGGCGACCGCTGGCGGCTCTATGTCGGGCCCGAGTACCGCTACGAGCGCTTTGACGGCGCGCCGGGCGACGAGGGACACTACCTGAATGTGCCGGTGCAACTCGACCGGTTTGGCGGTCCCGACAGGTTTGTACGCTACATCGCCGGGGTCGCCGTGGGCCGCAAGGAGGAGGAGCGGTTCTCCTTTGACGAGGCGCGCCTCGGACTCGGGTATTTCCGGGAATTCCCTTTGGGTGTCTCGGCTTACGTCGAAGGCACAGTAGCCAAACGCCGCTACAAGGGACTATACCCCGGTCTCGATGAAGCGCGCGAGGACGAGCGGCTGATCCTGTCCCTGACCCTGACAAAACGCGATCTGGTGGTCGCGGGCTTCGCGCCGCAAATGACGCTGCGCACCCAGCGCAACAAGTCGAACGCCGCCTTTAACGACACCTCGTCAAGCTCGGTCGACCTGCGGCTCACCCGCGATTTCTGAGCGCGGCGGGGTCACGAGATGTGGCGCGCAACGGGATTCTACGCCATCCGTGCGCGGCGCATGGCTCGGGGCGGACGTGCTTTTCCACGTCTGTCCCGGGCACCCTTTGAAAAAGGTGCCATTCCAACGACTTACGCCGCCGTTTTCTCTGACAGAGGAGGGAATGGTGGGTGATAAGAGATTCGAACTCCTGACATCTTCGATGTGAACGAAGCGCTCTACCACTGAGCTAATCACCCATTCCGCCGCAGGGTTTAGCCCCAGCGCGCGGTGGGTTCAAGGGCGAAGATGGCGCCTAAGCGCCCTGCCCGGCGCCCCTAAGCAGTGCAAGATTTGGGGCGGTTTGCGCGTGCGTACACGAGATTATGTTGACCGGACACAGTGTAGCCGCTACGCATAATTTACAGGCAAAATCTATCGGGGGACGATATGAAACGCATTCTTTGTGCATCGGTGGCCAGCATGGCCCTCGCAAGCGCGTCCATGGCTGGCGGGCTTTCCGATCCGGTGGTCACGCCGGAAGTTGTCATGGCAGACGCGGTCGAGGTCGCACAGTCGAGCAGCTCCGCGGTGTCGGTTGTGCTGCTGATGACCGTGCTGGTGCTTGGCGTGGCGGCGGCCAGCGGGGGCGGCAGTGGCGGCATGGTGCTCGCGAGCGACGAGCGGCTGAAAACCGACATCGCGCCGACAGGCCGCACCACGGTGCATGGCCTGCCGCTTTACCAGTTCTCCTACACCGGCATCGAAGGCCATGTGTACGAAGGTGTGATGGCGCAGGACGTGCTCAAAGTGCAGCCGGATGCAGTCATCAAAGGTGACACGGGCATTCTTGCGGTGGACTACGCGGCTCTCGGGATCGAGATGAAGGTCATCCGCTAAGCACCTGACATTAATTGAAAAGGGCGCCCGCGATGGAGCGCCCTTTTTTGTTGCATATGTGCCCGATCAGTGAGCCACAGCACCGATAGGTGTCTCGGCCTGACGGGCGGCAGCGGCGGCCTCTTCAGCAGCTTCGTCCCACTCGATGGCCTCGGGCGTCTCGATCAGGGCGTGTTTCAGCACATCCTGCACGTGGTCGACAGGAATAAGCTCCAGCCCTTCTTTGACGTTGTCCGGGATCTCGGCGAGGTCCTTTTCGTTCTCGCGCGGGATCAACACCGTCTTGATACCGCCCCGAAGCGCTGCGAGCAGCTTTTCCTTGAGCCCGCCGATGGCCGAAGCGTTGCCGCGCAGGGTCACTTCCCCGGTCATCGCAATGTCCTTGCGCACCGGGATGCCCGTGAGGACCGACACGATGGCCGTGACCATGGCGAGACCCGCGGACGGGCCGTCCTTGGGTGTGGCGCCGTCGGGCACGTGCACGTGGATGTCGAGTTTCTCGAACTGCGGCGGTTTTACCCCGATGTCCGTCGAAATCGACCGGACGTAGCTCGATGCCGCATCGATCGACTCCTTCATCACGTCGCCGAGGGTACCCGTCGTCTTCATCCGGCCCTTGCCCGGCAATTTGAGCGCCTCGATGTGCAACAGGTCGCCGCCCACTTGCGTGTAGGCGAGGCCCGTCACGACACCGACTGCGTTCTCGTCTTCGGCCAGACCAAAGCGGTGCTTGCGCACGCCAAGAAAGTCACCAAGGTTTTCCGGCGTAATTTCAACCGATTGCACGTCTTTCTTCACGATCTGCGTGACTGCTTTACGGGCCAGTTTCGCCAGCTCCCGCTCGAGGTTCCGCACGCCCGCTTCGCGGGTGTAGTAGCGGATGATGTCGGTCAGAGCCGCGTCGGTGACCTCGAACTCGCCTTTCTTGAGGCCGTGGTTCTTGACCTGTTTCGAGAGCAAGTGCCGTTTGGCGATCTCGGATTTCTCGTCCTCGGTGTAGCCCGAGAGCGGGATGATCTCCATCCGGTCGAGGAGCGGACCCGGCATGTTGTAGCTGTTGGACGTGGTCAGGAACATTACATCGCTCAGATCATATTCGACCTCGAGGTAGTGATCCACGAAGGTGGAATTCTGTTCCGGATCAAGCACTTCAAGCATGGCCGAGGCCGGGTCACCACGGAAGTCCTGCCCCATCTTGTCGATCTCGTCGAGCAGGATGAGCGGGTTCGTGGTTTTGGCCTTTTTCAGCGCCTGAATGATCTTGCCCGGCATGGAGCCGATGTACGTGCGACGGTGACCGCGGATCTCGGACTCATCCCGCACGCCGCCGAGCGAGATACGGATGAACTCGCGTCCGGTCGCCTTGGCCACGGATTTCCCAAGCGAGGTCTTGCCCACGCCCGGCGGGCCCACGAGGCACATGATCGGCCCTTTGAGCTTTTTCGAGCGCTGCTGGACCGCGAGGTACTCGACGATGCGTTCCTTCACCTTTTCAAGGCTGTAGTGATCGTCATCGAGGATTTTCTGCGCCCGGCCGAGGTCCTTTTTCACGCGGCTGCGGGTGCCCCACGGGATCGAGAGCATCCAGTCGAGATAATTGCGCACCACCGTCGCCTCTGCTGACATCGGGGACATGTTGCGCAGCTTTTTCAGCTCGCCCTCGGCCTTCTCCAGCGCCTCTTTCGAGAGCTTGGTGTCGGCAATTTTTGCTTCGAGTTCAGCCACTTCGTTCTGGCCGTCCTCGCCGTCGCCCAACTCCTTCTGAATGGCCTTCATCTGCTCATTCAGGTAGTACTCGCGCTGGGTGCGCTCCATCTGGGATTTGACGCGCGTCTTGATCTTTTTCTCGACCTGCAGCACGGACATTTCGCCCTGCATCAGGCCATAGACCTTTTCGAGCCGCTCGCTGACGCTGAGCGTTTCCAAAAGGTCCTGTTTCTGGTCGACCTCGATCCCGAGATGACCCGCCACAAGGTCGGCCAGCTTGGCCGGCTCGTCGGCTTCGGCCACGGCGCCGAGCGCCTCTTCGGGCACGTTTTTCTTGACCTTGGCGTAGCGCTCGAACTCTTCGGCGACGGACCGGATCAGCGCTTCGGTGGTCGCGGCATCGCCGGGCTCTTCCTCGAGGTACTCAGCGCGCGCTTCGAAAAAGTCGTCGTTGTCGAGAAACTCGGTGATGCGCACGCGGGCCTGGCCCTCGACGAGCACTTTGACCGTGCCGTCGGGAAGTTTCAGCAATTGCAACACGTTGGCGAGCACACCTGCCGGGTAGATGCCATCCGGGTTCGGATCATCTTCGGCCGGGTCACGCTGCGAGCTCAGCAGGATTTGCTTGTCATCCGCCATCACGTCCTCGAGCGCGCGCACGGATTTGTCGCGCCCGACAAAGAGCGGGACGATCATGTGCGGAAACACCACGATGTCGCGCAGGGGCAGGACGGGATAGGAGGCGTTGAGAGGCTCTCTCATTCTTTTTCCTTTCTCAGCAAGACGGACGGTCCCGCGAGGCGGCAACGTGCGCCCGTCTCCAGTCAGGGTTAACATGTCGTGTCGCGGTTATGCTGCGTCAACCACGGCTGCTCGTGCGTGCAAGGTGCCCGTCTTTGCAGGCCATCACAAGGCCCGCTTGCCGACAATTCAACGGGTTCGCGCTTGACGCGTACGTGCCGCGCCTATGTTGCCCGGCATGCAGACACTTGCGCATCTTTTGACGGCGACGCTTTTTGGCGGGATGATCTTTTTCAGCTTTGGCTATGCGCCGGTACTGTTCAAGCTGCTGGGCCTGGAAAAGACGCGTCCGCTGCTGCGCGGGACGTTTCCCTACTACTACCTTGTGGTTGCCGCGCTGGCCTTTGTCTGCGCGCTTGCGGCGTTTGTGGTGTCGCGCCCGGCGGGTCTGCTGTTGATCGTGATCTGCGCCACAACCGTGCTGGCGCGCGAATGGCTCATGCCAAGGATTAACGCGGCCACCGACAGCGGGAACGAGGCCAGTTTCAAGCGGTTGCACGGCGCGTCTGTCATGCTGCAACTGGTGCAGATCGCGCTTTGCGGCTGGGCTTTGGTACTGATCGTCTGAGGTCAAAGCGGCGGGATGTCGCCCTCTTCACGCATCGCATGAAACTCGCGCTCGAACGCGTTGAAAGTGTTCGACGAAATTGCGTCACGCATTCCCTGCATCAGCTCCTGAAAGTAATGCAGGTTGTGCCAGGTCAGCAACATCCCTGAGATCATCTCGTTCGAGCGAAAGACGTGGTGCAGGTATGCGCGGGAATAGTTCGCACACGCCGGACACGTGCAGTCCGCATCGAGCGGGCGCGGGTCATCCGCGTGGCGCGCGTTCTTGATGTTCACCTGCCCGCGCCGCGTCCACGCCTGCCCCGTCCGGCCTGAGCGGGAGGGCAGTACGCAATCCATCATGTCGATCCCGCGTTTGACCGCGCCCACGATGTCGTCGGGCTTACCAACCCCCATCAGGTAGCGCGGCTTGTCCACCGGCAGCTGGCCGGGCACATGGTCGAGGCAGCCGAACATCGCCTCCTGCCCCTCGCCCACGGCAAGCCCGCCAACCGCATAGCCATCGAAGCCGATCTCCTGCAGCGCCTCGGCACTCTCCGCACGCAGGTCCTCCTCTAACCCCCCTTGCTGAATACCAAAAAGCGCATGGCCCGGCCGTTCGCCAAACGCCTCCTTCGACCGCTTCGCCCACCGCATCGACAGCTGCATGCTCTCTGCGATTCGGTCCCGGTCCGCCGGCAGCGCCGGGCACTCGTCGAAACACATCACGATGTCCGAGCCCAGCAGCCGCTGGATCTCCATCGACCGCTCCGGGCTCAGGTGGTGCTTGGACCCGTCGATGTGGCTCTTGAAGGTCACGCCCTGCTCGTCCAGTTTCCGCAGCCCAGCCAGGCTCATCACCTGGAACCCGCCACTGTCGGTCAGGATCGGCCCTTTCCAGTTCATGAACCTGTGCAGCCCGCCAAGCGCCGCGATCCGCTCCGCCGTCGGGCGCAGCATCAGGTGGTAGGTGTTGCCCAGCAGGATGTCTGCGCCCGTCGCGGCCACGCTCTCCGGCATCATCGCCTTGACCGTCGCGGCGGTCCCGACCGGCATGAACGCCGGCGTGCGGATCACCCCGCGCGGCGTCTCGATCCGTCCGGTGCGTGCAGCGCCGTCCGTGTGATCAAGGTGAAACGCAAAGGGTTTTGGAGAGGGCTCAGACATGGCGCCGGCTTACGCCCCGCCCCGGCAAAAGCCAAGCGTCGCAATCAGACCCCCATGTCGCAAACGAGTGCGACACTTTGCAATGCTGCGGGAACGCTGCAGACATGACCGGAGACGTTTGGAAGCTGGCCCTGATCGTGCGCACCATCGGCGCAGATCGCGGACGCGCGGCACGTGGGCGCCCCTGACGCGACGCCCTCACCCGCGCATCCCGCAACGCTTCCAGACACTTAGAGACACCCATGACTGACACGATGACCCGCCGCGCCGGAGGCCGCTCTGCCCGCCGTGCCGCGCGCGCTGCTGCCCTGCCCGACCACCTGCGCCCCGTGCGCCCCGGCCTTTCGGGCGGCACCTACCAGCCGCTCTCACAAGCCGCGATGGAGCGCATCCACCAGGCCGCCCTCGACGCACTCGAAGAGATCGGCCTTTCAGAGGCGCCCGCCTCCGGCATCGCAGCGATGGAGCGCATCGGCGCCAAGCTCGGCGACGACGGCCGCATCCGCTTCCCCCGCGCGCTGGTCGAGGACGTGCTGGCCGCCGCCAACCGCGAGATCACCCTCTGCGGACGCGAGGCGCGCCACGATCTGACCCTCGGCGGACACCGCGTCCACTACGGCACCGCCGGCGCCGCCGTGCACATGGTCGACGTCGCCACACGCAGCTACCGCGACAGCACGCTGCAGGACCTGCACGACGCCGCGCGGATCGTCGACACCCTCGACAACATTCACTTTTTGCAGCGCCCGATGGTGGCCCGCGACATCCTCGACAACCGCGAGATGGATCTCAACACCATCTACGCCTGCGTCTCCGGCACGACCAAACACATCGGCACATCCTTTACCGAGCCGTCGTTCGTCCCCGACGCGCTCGACATGCTGCACCTCATGGCCGGCGGCGAAGACGCCTGGCGCGCGCGGCCCTTCGTGAGCAACTCCAACTGCTTTGTCGTGCCGCCGATGAAATTCGCGACCGAAAGCTGCGAAGTGATGGAGGCCTGCATCCGCGGCGGCATGCCTGTCCTGCTGCTCAGCGCCGGACAGGCGGGCGCCACCGCCCCTGCATCGATCGCCGGCGCCATCGTGCAGGCCTGCGCCGAATGCCTCGCGGGATTGGTTTACGTTCACGCCATAAGCCCCGGGCACCCCGCAATTTTTGGCACCTGGCCCTTCGTGTCGGACCTGCGCACCGGCGCGATGTCGGGCGGGTCTGGCGAACAGGCGCTGCTGACGGCAGGCTGCGCCCAGATGCACAAGTTCTACGACCTGCCCGGCGGCGCTGCGGCCGGCATCGCCGACGCAAAGCTCCCCGACATGCAGGCCGGGTGGGAGCAAGCCTGCTCCAACGTCATGGCCGGCCTCTCGGGGCTCAACATGGTGTATGAGGCGGCTGGCATGCACGCCTCCCTCCTCGGATTTTGCCACGAATCCCTGATCTTAGGCGACGATCTTATCGGCCAGGCCCTCCGCTGTGTGCGCGGGATCGAAGTGACCGAAGACAACATCAGCCTCGATGTGATGAAATCCGTCTGCCTCGGCGGCCCCGGCCACTACCTCGGCTCCGAACAGACCCTCGGCCTCATGCAAACCGACTACATCTACCCCGCACTCGGCGACCGCACCTCGCCCAAGGAATGGGTGGAAAAGGGCAAACCCGACCTCGTCGCCGGCGCCACCGCGCGCAAGGAGCAGATCCTCTCGGCACCTGCCGCCGCCCGCCTGCCGGCGGACATCGACACGGCCATCCGGGACAAATTCACAATCCATCTCGCCTGAAAGCGACTTCACGTGATACATCAAGAGCGCGCCGCAACACCCTAGTGGCGCGCCACAAACTCTTGGAGCGATCCATGCCACTCGCCTACATCTACCTCGTGACCGCTATCGTGTTCGAGACCATCGGCACCACCGCCCTCAAGGCCAGCGCGCAATTCACCAAACCTCTCCCCACCGTGATCACGCTCGTATGCTTTCTCGCCGCCATCTACCTGCTTGGCCTGTCGTTCAAATCCATCCCCGTTGGCATTGCCTACGCCATCTGGTCCGGCCTCGGCATCGTCCTGATCGCCACCTTCGCCTACCTCGTCTACGGCCAGAAACTCGATCTGCCCGCCCTCATCGGCATCGCCATGATCCTCGGCGGCATACTCGTCATCAACCTCTTCTCCAAAACGACGCCGCACTAGGCGCGCGCTCCAATTTCTTCTGGCCGGAAATATCCCGGGGAGCACGAGGGGCTGGCCCCTCGTTCCCCAAGTCAGCCCCAAGCCTTTCCGCTGGCCTTTCTCGCACCCGCAGCGTAAGGCGCGCGCAAGCCCAGCAAGGAGCGGCACATGGACCTGCGCAACATCGCCATCATCGCCCACGTGGACCACGGCAAGACGACGCTCGTGGACGAACTGCTCAAACAGTCCGGCGCCTTCCGCGAGAACCAAGCCGTGGCCGAGCGCGCGATGGACAGCAACGACCTCGAGCGCGAACGCGGCATCACCATCTTTGCCAAGCCCACGTCCGTGGAATGGAAAGGCACGCGCATCAACATCGTCGACACGCCCGGCCACGCCGATTTCGGCGGCGAGGTGGAGCGTATCCTGTCGATGGTCGACGGCGTCGTGCTGCTCGTGGACGCCGCCGAAGGGCCCATGCCGCAGACCAAGTTCGTGACCTCCAAAGCGCTGGCGCTTGGTCTGCGCCCCATCGTCGTCCTCAACAAGGTCGACAAACCCGACGCCGAACCCGACCGCGCGCTCGATGAAGTCTTCGACCTCTTCGCCTCCCTCGAGGCGGACGACGACCAGCTCGACTTCCCGCACATGTACGCCTCCGGGCGCTCCGGCTGGGCGGATGCCGAACTCGACGGCCCCCGCAAGGACCTCGATGCGCTCTTCAACCTGATCGTGAACCACGTGCCCCGCCCGAGGCAGACCGCTCGGGCTGACGAGGACTTCCGCATGCTTGCGACAACGCTGGGATCGGACCCCTTCGTCGGGCGCCTCCTGACCGGCCGCGTCGAGACCGGCAAGATCAAGGTCGGCGCGACCGTACAGGCCCTCTCCCGCGTCGGACAAAAGATCGAGCAGTTCCGCGTGACCAAGATCCAGGCGTTCCGCGGCCTCGCCCAGCAGGACATCGACGAGGCGACAGCCGGCGACATCGTCAGCCTCGCCGGCATGTCCAAGGCCACCGTGGCCGATACCATCTGCGCGCTTGCCGTCGACACCCCTCTCGACGCGCAACCTATTGATCCGCCAACGATTTCCGTCACCTTTGGGATCAACGACAGCCCGCTTGCCGGGCGCGACGGCAAAAAGGTCCAGTCCCGCGTCATCCGCGAGCGCCTCCTCAAGGAGGCCGAATCCAACGTCGCCATCAAAGTCTCCGACACCCCCGGCGGCGAAGCCTTCGACGTGGCCGGACGTGGCGAGCTGCAGATGGGTGTGCTCATCGAAAACATGCGCCGAGAGGGCTTCGAGCTGTCGATTTCCCGCCCCCGCGTGCTGATGCGCGAAGAGGACGGCCAGACGCTCGAGCCGGTCGAGGAAGTCACCATCGACGTCGACGACGAACATTCCGGCGCCGTCATCGAAAAACTCACCGGCGCGCGCAAAGGAGAGATGACCGAGATGCGCCAACAGGGCGGCAAGACGCGGATCATCGCGCAGGTCCCGTCGCGCGGCCTCATCGGCTATCACGGCGAGTTCCTCACCGACACCCGCGGCACCGGCGTCTTGAACCGCGTCTTCCACGGCTGGGTCCCCCACCGCGGCCCCATTCCCGGCCGCCGCGCCGGCGTTCTGATCTCGATGGAGAACGGCACCTCCGTCGCCTACGCCCTCTGGAACCTCGAGGACCGCGGCAAGATGTTCATCGGCGCGCAGGAACCGGTCTACACCGGCATGATCATCGGCGAGCACTCCCGCGACAACGATCTCGAGGTGAACCCGCTCAAGGGCAAGAAGCTCACCAACGTGCGCGCCTCAGGCAACGACGAGGCGGTGCGCCTGACCACCCCGGTCAAGATGTCGCTCGAAGAGGCCATCGCCTATATCGACGATGACGAGCTGGTGGAGGTCACGCCCAACGCGGTGCGGTTGCGCAAACGGTATCTCGACCCGCACGAGCGCAAACGGGCAGCGCGCGGAGCGGCGTAGGATGGGTACTGGCACCCATCGCGCTCACTTATTGGCGCAGGGCACTTCCTTCAGCACGATGTAGGCGTCGCGCACCTTGGTACGGATCTCCTTGTAGACGGCCGGGTACTCACGCAGCTCGATCACATGGCCGCGCTGAACATATTTGCGGTGCGGCTTCTTGATCAGCTTCTTGGACACCTTGTACTGCGCCGGCACCTCGACATTCTTGTGACAACTCACAAGCTTGTAGCGCTCGCCCTTGCCGTCCACGCGGCTGTCATCCGCCCAGGCAAAGCTTGCCGTCACGGCCAGCGCCGCGCTGATCGCGGTCAATCTCAGCGCACCTGATCTCAGTGCAAAGTTCGGGGTCATCATCTGCTCCACCCTCTATTTAGGTGAAGCGTTAACCCTTCAAATGGACCGAAGTTGGACCGAATTGTGGCGCCCAAGCGCCCAAGACCCCGCCAGACCTCTACGACCCGCCGAGATAGCTCGCCAAAGAAAAAGGGCGCCGGTCTCCCGGACGCCCCTTCCCGATGTCAGCGCGGTGCCCTTATTTGCAGGGTGCCTTGCGCTTGATGTAGTAGCCCTCTTTCACGAGCGACTTCATCTCTTTCATCACGGCCGGGTAGTACACTTCGACCATCTGGCCGTTGCGGTGTTCCCAGACGGTTTTGGCCGGCTTGTGCGGCACATGGGTGGTGGCGTATTTCGCCGGGACCCAAACTTTATCGAAACATGCGATGACTTTGCCTTCCCACGCCATGGCGGGAGCCGCGAATGCAGCGGAAGCAACGACAGCAGCGATCGTCAGCTTTTTCATAGAACTTCTCCTAGTAGAACTACAGTGCCGACAAGCTACGCGCTCAACGCCGCCCGAGGCGACTCCGGTTTTCCTCCAATTGTGGAAAAATCCGGCACAACCTCCGAAATCCCGCCAAAACCGGGGGTCTTGTGGCTTTTTGACCATAAATCGGACTTGAAGCCGTAACGCCTTGCAATCGTTATTGTTTTTGAAACGGAAACAACCGGTATTAACCTTAACGATTGTCTCTGCGGTCAGCGCGAATCGCTTCTTCAACCCGCCTCACAAAGATATACACAGCCGCCCGTCCGCTTCATCAAAATCCGGTCTCAATGGTTAACGCCCGCGCGAGACCGCCGACCGCCGCCCCGTGCGTCAGCGAACCGCCGCCAATGCGCTTGCCACATCCAGACAGAACCTGACCCGCGCCCGCTCATACGAAACGCCAAAATGCCCGCGTGACAGTGCCCCGGGGTTTGCGTAAACGAAAGGCGCTCATCCCTGCTCGCGGAGACCTGCCCCGTGGATCCCATCTGGCCGCCCTCGCACCCGTTCGACGCCTCCGCTCTCGACGAGGGTGACACGCTCCACGAGGAATGCGGCGTCTTTGGCGTCACAGGCGTGGCCAACGCCGCCTCCTTCGTCGCGCTTGGCCTGCACGCGCTGCAGCACCGCGGACAGGAAGCAGGCGGCATCGTCGTGCACGACGCCGAGCACGGCTTCAATTCCGCGCGCCGCTTTGGCTACGTCCGCGACACCTTCACCGATCCGGCGATCATGGCGACCCTGCCCGGCCCCATCGGCATCGGCCACGTGCGCTATTCGACCGCCGGCTCCAAGGGCGCGACGGCCATCCGCGACGTGCAGCCCTTCTTTGGCGAATTCTCCATGGGCGGCGCGGCCATAGCGCACAACGGCAACATCACAAACGCCGACGCGCTCCGCCGCGAGCTGATCGAGCGCGGCTCGATCTTCCAGTCGTCCTCCGACAGCGAGTGCATCATCCACCTCATGGCCCGCTCGCTCCAGCGCTCGATCCCCGACCGGATGGAGGACGCCCTCCGCCGCGTCGAGGGCGCCTTTTCCGTCGTGGCCATGACCCGGACCAAACTGATCGGCGTGCGCGACCCCCTCGGCGTGCGCCCGCTGGTACTCGGCAAGGTGGGCGACGGCTACGTGCTCGCATCGGAGACCTGCGCCCTCGACATCGTCGGCGCCGAGTTCCTGCGCGAAGTCGAGCCCGGCGAGATGGTCGTGATCACCCCCCATGGCCTCGAATCGCGCCACCCCTTCCGCCCGGCACGCCCGCGGTTCTGCATCTTCGAGCACGTCTATTTCTCGCGCCCCGACAGCATCCTCGGCGGTCGCTCCGTCTACGAGACCCGCGAGGCGATCGGGCGCGAGCTGGCCAAGGAAAGCCCGGTCGACGCCGATCTCGTCTGCCCCGTCCCTGATTCCGGCACGCCCGCGGCCATCGGCTACAGCTTAGAATCCGGCATTCCCTACGCGATGGGCATCATCCGCAACCAATATATGGGCCGCACTTTCATCGAGCCCACCGAACAGATCCGCAACATGGGCGTGCGGCTCAAGCTGAACGTGAACCGCGCCTTGATCGCGGGCAAGCGGGTGATCCTCGTCGATGACAGCGTCGTGCGCGGCACCACCTCGCGCAAGATCAAGGAGATGATCCTCGATGCCGGCGCTTCCGAGGTGCATTTCCGCATCGCCTCGCCGCCCACCGCCTGGCCTTGCTTTTACGGGGTCGACAC